>JBAOHD010000037.1:0-27291 GCA_037046615.1 Dermatophilaceae bacterium | reverse complement strand
GCGTCGAGTTTGAACCGGTTCGCCGGACTGCAGCTGGTCCTGCACCATGACCCCGACGACCCCAAGCACGGCAGCGCCGACCACGACCAGGACCGCCCGCGAGCGCCGCCGGTCCACGCGACGGCCGGACCACAACGAGGAAGAAGACAACGACCAAGCCCAGCAGAGCCTGACGCGAAAGAGTCACGGCGACCCCGGCTGACAGGATGACGAGCGAGCCAGTCGGCCGAGTCGAGTGCGCCACCCGAACCAGCTCGGCCGCAGATAGACGACCAACGGCCGCGAGCCCCAGGACCGTCCCGGCGAAGTTCTTGTGCATGGGGTAGGGCCAGGCCGGATAGACCGGGCCCGAAGTCGCCGCTGGCGTACTGCACGACGAGCAGTTGCGCAGCGTTCCCACAGCCATGACCGACGGCGCCGGCCATCAAGAGCCGCATCGCCAGTCGGCCCACGCCCACCGCGGCCGCATCGCCCACCCGACGAACAGGGCCCCACTGACGAGCAGCCACGCGTGGAACCATTCGACGACGTTGGCCGGCGTAGGGATTGGCGACGACGGTGAGCAGCGTGGCGAACTGATAGAGAGCATTGAGCCCGATGATGGTAGCGAACTCTCGGCTCAACGGTCGATGGCACAAGCAGCACGGCGGGAACGAATGCGGCCGCAAGCGCGACAGTCGGACAGCGACAGGTTCGATTCCTGCGCGCGCCGACCCGCTGGACCACGAGCATCGCGGGGACGGCAAGCGTCGGGATGGCAATGGGATCGAGCAAGGTCAGTCCCAGGGCCAGACGCGCCTGCAACGGCGATGGCGCCGCTGCCGCCGAGGGGTCTGGCCCGCGGCACCACGAGGCCGGCCACGGCGCATCGAGGCCCACGGCGGACGAAGCACTCCCCACGTCGTGTAGCGTCCCACTTGGCGCACCTGCCAGCGCGCGTCGTCATGCGGGCGCCGCCCGTGGGTCGGCGGCGCAGGGGACCGGCGCCCGCTCGGCGCGCAGCGGTCCCAGTCGCGGAGCGAGCCGCGTCCGCGCAGCGCGCCGCCGTGGCATCAGCACCGCGGCTCGCGACCGCGGCGCCGCGCCCCGACCTCGCCGGAGCGTGCCAGCGCCCAGCCCGCTCGCGCCATGGTGCTTGCGCAAGTAGCGCTCCAGCCCGGCAGCGAAGTGCACGTCACCGCCGGCCGGGTCAGCGCTCGTCGCCGCTCCGGTGTGCAGGGCGCGTCGCCTCGGTGACGACGGTATGCCGCCATCCCAGCAGTGCGCGCGCGCTTGGCCCAGTCGGTCTCCTCGGCGTAGAGGAAGAAGTCCTCGTCGAACCCGCCCACCTGCTCGAGGGCCTCGGCCCGCAGCAGCAACACCGACCCGATGGCGTAGTCGACACGCTCGGCCCTCGCCCGCGACGCCCCAGGCCGACCGCCCACGACCAGGACCAGAGCTGCGGATCCCCGCGCTGCGCCATGGGGAGTCGGGAACGGCCAGCCGACCCGGGCCTCATGCCCGGCTGTCGTCCACCTGGCGCGGGCCGACGCTCGCCAGCCCCGGATCGGCCGCCAGTCGCGCCGACAGCGCGGCCACCGCGCCGGGGCGCAGCGCCGCATCGGGGTTGAGCAGGAGCACGTCGGCGCCGGGCACGCAGCCGGTCGGCCAGCGCACGTTGACGCCCGCGCCGAAACCGAGGTTGCGCACCCGGGTCGAGGTAGCGGACGCCGGCCGCGCGGCATACCTGCTCGACGTCGGCCGACGAGGAGTTGTCGACGACGGTCACTGGCAGATCCGGCTGCCGAGCGCGAGCGCCCGGCGCGAGCAGCTCGCGGCGTCCCGTAGGCGACGACGACGACCTCGACGGCCGGCACGCCTCCGCGGCGGGCGGCGTGGGCGAGTGTGCGCGTGGCGTGGGTGGCGACGGTCGTACAGCCGCTCGGTAACGGTCCGCGCACGCGCACGCCCAGCTCGCCTCGGCGGCGCGCGCCAGGCCCGCCTCTCGACACCGGCTGCCACTCGGCGGGGTCGGTCACCGACCGCATGCAGTGCCGGCCCGAGCGGCGGCCGCGTCACCGGGCGGGACCAGCCGCCCGGCTCCGCCGACCACGTCAGGCAGGGCGCCGCTGTCGCTCGCCACCACGGGTATGCCGCACGCCATCGCCTCGACCGCGACCCGCCCGAACTGCTCGACCCACCCGGTGGTCGTCAGTGACGGGACGGCGAGCACGTCCAGCCCGCGATAGAAGTCGGCCAGCTCCGCCGCCGTCGAGCGCGCCGACGAACGTCACCCGGCCAGCGAGGCCCTCAGACTGACCGCTCGCTCCCGCATGGCGACGCCTCGTCCGGACCAGCCCCGGCCACCCGCAGCGACGAGCCGGGGCTGCGCCGTCGACGGCGTCGAGCAGCACGTCCACGCCCTTGTGCGGGGCCAGCCGACCGGCATACCCGACGACGATCGGAGCGCCCGCGGCCGGCGCGCTGCGGGCGGGGTCGGGGGCGAAGACCGCCGGGTCGACGCCCGAGCGGGATCACTTGCGGGCGCCCCGGGAAGCCGCGCCGCACCACCAGCGTCGCCGGCCGCGTCGTTGCACACGCTCACCCCCGCGGCGCGCGCGCAGCGCCCACCGCTGCAGGACCCGGAACGGCAGCGGGTAGCGCTTGTCGAGGTTCTGCGCGCTGTAGAGGACATAGGGCGTATGCCGCGCCCGCACCGCCCGCATGCAGCAGCACCTGCGCGGTGGCCAGGGCGAACGGCTCCTCGTGCAGGTCGACGACGTCCCAGCGGCTCCCCGAGCGCCCGCCACAGCGGCCGCGGGTCGTAGAGGAACAGGGCGGGGTGGCGTCCGACGGTGGCGACCCCCTCGCACCGGTTCGCCGGGGCGCGGGACTCAGGCGCGACCGGCATACCGGCCTCGTCCCAGACCCGCGCGGAAAGGGTCCGGACGCTCGTGACCGCGGTCGGCGCAGCAGCGCGCTCGCGCTCGCGCCAGGCGTCGACGACGGCACTGTGGCTCACCCGCAGAACCCGCACCGATGCCCTCCCGACCACGTCTCGGAGATCAGCCTAAGCGGGATTTCCCCGTATTGTGAGGTCGTTCGCGAGCAGGTGTGGGACGATGGGCGCTCGGGTTTCTCGACGCCGGGGAGTGCATCGACCGTGCAGTTGCGTGAGTTGCTCGGCGTCCTTCGCTCGAGGTGGAGGACCGTCGCAGCGTGCCTTCTCGTCGTCGTCGGCATCACCGCCGCGGTGACGATGACGACGACGCCCACGTTCACGGCGTCCTCGCGCGTCTATCTCACCATCGACCGACCGCCGGACACCCTTCGCGGAGACCCCGGCGGCGTTGCCGTGATGCGCTACAACGACCTCAAGACCCTGGCCGAGGTGCTCTACTCGCCGACCGTCATGGAGCCGTTGCGCGCCGAGCTCGGGCTGCCTGCCGGGCACCGGACGTCGGTGTGGCCTTGCTCATTCTCGGAGAACGCCTCCGTCATGGACGTCATCGGCACCTCCAGCGACCCAAGACTCGCCGCCGCGATCGCCAACACGACGGGTCCGGTCCTGGCCAAGGTCGCCGTCCAGTTCTCGCCGTTGCTGTCCCAGTCGGCTCCGAACGCGACCTGCGTGACGATCACCTCGGCGAGCGTGCCCGGGTTGCCGACGACACCCGACGTGCGACGCAACCTGGCGCTCGGCATCCTCATCGGCCTGGCGCTCGGGGTCGGCCTGGCGATGGTGCGCCACGCCCTCGACACCAAGGTCCGCGGTGAGGCCGACCTCAAGGCTGCGTCAGACCGGCCAGTCCTCGCCCAGATCCCGCTGGAGCCCACCGCGGCCGATCGCCCGATCACTGTGGAGAGCGACCCGCATGGCGCCCACGCGGAAAGCATCCGGCGCCTGCGGACCAACCTCATGTTCGTCGACGTGACGACGGGGAAGCACTCGTTCGTCCTCACCTCGGCGATGCCCGGCGAGGGCAAGACGACGACATCGATCAACCTCGCCCTGGCCATCGCCGACGCCGGGTCGCGGGTCATCCTCGTCGACGGCGACCTGCGTAACCCGTCGGTGGCCAAGGCGATGGGGATCGAGGGCGGTGTCGGGTTGACGACCGCGCTGCTGGGGCGGGCCTCCCTCGCCGATGTCATCCAACCGTGGGGCGACACCGGTATGTCGGTGCTCGCGGCGGGCGAGATCCCGCCCAATCCGAGCGAGCTGCTCGGCTCCCGGCCGATGGCCGAGTTGTTCGAGAAGCTGACGGCCGACTTCGACTTCGTCCTCATCGACTCGCCTCCGCTCGTCCCGGTCATCGACGCGGTCCTCCTACAGCGCCTGACCGGGGGGCTAGTGATGGTCGTCGCCGCCGAGCGGACCCGAAAGAAGGACCTGCAGACCGCGCTGACCTCGTTGCACACCGTCGATGTCGACCCGGCCGGCTTCGTCCTCAACTTCGTCCCGGTGAGCGCCAGCGACCCCTATCGCTATGGCACCTACCGCTACCAACAGGGCTCCGCAGCCGCTAGCGCCGACCCGCGTCAGCCGCGCAAGGAGAGGGCGCGCAGCGCTAGCTCGACTGCCACGTCGGGGAGACGCTCGCGCAGGCGGGGTCGCAGTTAGACGTGCGCGCTGGGCGCCTCGTGCTCGTGAGACCGGAATAGCAGTCCTCGGGCGACGAGGCCGTCAAGGAAGGCCCGGACATCCGCCAGCACGTCCGATGGAGGCACGCCGTAGTCCAAGCCCACCTGCTCGGCAATCTGCTGTGCTGTGCCCCCAAGGCTCGCGTATCTCCAGATGATGGCCGCGGAGCCCTCAAGAACGAGGATCGGCCCGTCGGGCAGGGCGGCGACGTGGATGACAGCACTGTCGAACTCGGCCTGCTCCTCTACCTGCCCGACGTGCGCCGCCACCCGGTAGCAGCCCGACACCTGAACACTCCTTCACATAGGGTCAGTCCCCGACCCACTATAGGCGGGCAGGTTTCAGGACGAGCGGGGACGAGGGGGTGCATGGAGTGTCCGGGGCTTCACAGTCGACACCGCCAACGAACGGGGTTGGCGATCGGCAGCCGCACCGGGTGATGCTTAGTATCGGAGGCAAGCTGATCGCCGTTGACGCCCCCTCTGCAGCTCTGGCCGCACGGACTCGGCGGGACTGGTCGTGGTGTCTGGCTCCTTCGCGGGACGACGACCCGGCAGCGGTCGTAGCCCCTGCCACGCGAATGTCCGAAGCCGACTGGTGCCGGGTGATTGAACGCGAGATAACCACTGTCACGATCACTCAGCACATCGGGGCTGCGGTCATCCTGCATGCGGGTGCCGTCGCCGATGATTCCGGTCGGGTCATCGTCCTGGTGGCCGCGTCCGGTGTTGGCAAGAGCACGGCGACACTCGGGTTGGCCCGGCGCGGTTTGCGGTACGTGACTGATGAGACCGTGGTGATCCGCCCTGACGGGGAAGTGATTGGCTACCCCAAGCCGCTGGCGTTCCGACCGGCTGATGCCGAGACGCCGAGCAAGGAAATCATCGGGCCCGAAGAACTGGGTCTGGCGCCTGCTGCGGAGCGACTGCAGGTGGCACGCATCGTTCTGCTGGATCGGCGGCCAGGATCGGTGCCCCCCCGTCTTCGCCAGATGGAGCACCTCGAAGCCCTGCTGGCCCTCATCGCGCAGTCCTCCTCGGTGGACAGGCTGGCCCGGCCGCTTCGGGCCTTGTCCGATCTGGTCGATGGCTGTCATGGAGTGCAGCGGCTGGTCTACTCGGACAGTGAAGCTGCGGTGCCGCTCCTGCGGCGCCTGCTCGTCACCACCGGGACACCCGGGCTGCCTCGGGCACGCCCCCATCTCGACGCCCCGTCGTCCCAAGACGACCTCTGGGGTTTCCTGGATGGGCGAATCCGACGTCGGTCGGGACTGGACATCGCGCCAGGTGACGCGACCGAGGATGGCGCGCTTGTCCTCGTGAAGAACCTACCCGCCCGGCTGAGCCCGCTTGGCCGCTTGCTCTGGCAAGGCTGCCGTCAATCGGCGACCCCCGAGCACCTTCTCAGCCTCGCCTCAGCCGAACTCGGCCATCATCCGGACGCTTCCCTCCTCCTGGACCGGGCCCTGACCAGCCTCTGCGACGCAGGGATTCTCGCCCGCGGGTTCCCCATCCCCCTGGCCAGGCTGATGAGACCCGACCGGACCGAGGCATCGGGTGAACGCCCGCACCTTCGGCACGGCCGAGTGCCCGACTCGTAGGCGGTGTTACCGTTCGTTTGGCCAGCTGATCACTACGCTTGGTACTGATTCGCCGGCCAGTGAGTGCGATCCCTACCCGATTCCGAAGGGATACCGTGAACCCGGTTGCGCGACGCTCAAGAACCTAAGGAGCTACTGCCACTGATACCAGGTGCTTCGGTCCCCAGCGTAGGGAGCGCGCACGTTCCGATGGATGCGCGGCTTGCGTTGACGCATGCCATGGTCCAAGTCGCCTGCGAACGATGGCATGTCGATGCGTTACACCTCAAGGGTGCGGCACTCGACGAGTCAGTCGCTTGGCCAGGTCGTTCCGGCACCGACGTGGATCTGCTCGTTCGACCAGCGCACCTCGCCCGATTCGTCGAGGGGTTGCGCCATCTCGGCTGGGTCCAGCGTGAGCGTTTCCACACCGGATCCTCGTTCGAGCACGCCGCAGGTTTCTATCACCCCGGCTGGGCGCCCCTTGACGTGCATCGGCACTTCCCCGGACTCGGCCGGAGTGCAGACGAGGGATTCGACGTGCTGTGGCCCGAGCGCACAGAGCGAACCATCGCTGGCATCCCCTGTGCCGTGCCCAGCCTTGAGGCGCAAGCATTGGTCGTCCTCGTCCACGCCGCTCGCAGTGGCGGCGGCAGTCGCGCCGCCCTGGACGTCCAGGCGGCCTACTGGTCGGCAGACCAGGCTCGCCAGAAAGCCATCGAAGCGCTCGCTGAGCGTCTTGACGCTCAGCTGCCGCTCGACATCGCGCTCCAGCGAGATCTGGACTCACATCGTGGTCGAAGCGACTTCGCACTATGGCGCGTTGCGGCCGAAGGAGGAACGCGGCTGGACGAGTGGCGCGCGAGGGCAGCGGCGGCGCCCACTCGAATCGGGGCAGCGCGCGTGCTGGCGCGTTCCCTCCTCGTCAACCGGGACTCGCTGTCCATTCGTCTTGGGCGACCGATCAGCCGCGTTGAGGTCGTTCGTGAGTTCATCGCCAGGCTCATTCGCGCCATAATGCAAGAGTGGCGACGGGTGCGTCTCCGATGATCTCGGTAAGCACGGCTTTCGGTGTCTAAGCCAGCCCGGGTCCTCGTCGTCTGCACCGGCAACATCTGCCGCTCCCCGGCCGGCGAGCGCCTCCTGCGCCACCTGCTACCTCGCGACCGTGGGATCGAGGTCACCAGCGCCGGCACGTATGCCGTCGTCGGCCACCCCATCGAGCCTTCGATGGCACGACTGCTCACGGCCGACGGCGTTGACGTGTCTGGGTTCGCAGCGCGACGCCTCACCGAAACCCTCGTGGCCGCAACCGACCTGGTGCTCACCATGGAGACCGGCCATCGGACCGCCGTCGTCCATGCTCCACCCGCGGGCCCTCGCCCGGACCTTCACCCTCCGCGAATTCGCACACCTCGTCGCGGCCGAGGGCGAGGCGACGAGCACGGCATACGTGGGCACGGCCCCCGCCGCCCGCTTGCATGAGCTCACCACCGCGGCGGCTGAGCGGCGAGCCCGGCGCCTCGTGCCGCCGTGCCCTGCTCCGGATATCGATGACCCCTACCGTCTCGGGGAAGCCGCCTACGCCCGCGCGTATGCCGCCATCCGCGCCGCCGTCGCCGTCATCGCCGCCCACGCAACGACGCCAGCGAATCCGTCACCGACCCACACGGACGCGAGCAGCGGCGACCGCGCCGGTCGTGAGCCCGGCGACCGCGATGCCGGCCCGGACCACCCGGCCACCGGCTCGGCGGATCCGGGCGCGCGGAGCTAGCTGACGATCAGTAAGCGCCTGCAGACTCTCCCGCAGCGCCCCGGCGACATCGTCGCGCAGGACGCCCGCCACGTAGCGCCGGGTCCGGGGATCGGCCGTCCCGAGCGTGGACGACAACAGGACCACGTGGTTGCGGTGGCCGTAGTAGTGGTACCGCAGGTCGAACCGGCGCCCGCGAGCGTAGGGCGCGGCCACGTGGGTGACGACGGCCCGCGGGGTGTAGACGATCCGATGTCCGGCAGCCCGCACCCGCAAGAACATGTCCGACTCCTCACGCAGACACGTCCCGGGGTAGTAGTCCCGGATGCCGCCCAGGTCGAGCAGCACCCGGCGGCGGATCGACATGTTGGCACCGAGGAGGTGGTCCACGTCGAGGTCACGCCCAGGGTCGGCGGCGAAATGCCCGGTCAGTCGGCCATCCGGGAGCAGCTGCCCGATCTGGTCCAGGCCCTCGGTCTCCTCCCCGGGCTGACCGTTGCGGGCCCGTCCGCCGACTGCGGCCACGGCCGGATCGGCATACGGCAGCGAGCAGGTGCTCAAGCCAATCGGCGTCGGCATAGGCGTCATCGTCGAGGAAGACCAGCACGTCACACGCGGTCGCGGCCAGGGCCATCGCGCGCGAGGTGGCCATGGTGCCTGGCCCGGCGTCGCTGTGCAGATAGCGGACGGACGGGAAGTCGCGCACGACCTCGCGGGTGCGGGTGTCCGGAGAGGCGTCGATGACGAGGGTCTCGTCCGCCGGGCGGGTCTGGGCAGCCAGGTGCTCAAGGCAGGTGCGCACGAAGTCGGGGCGACAGTAGGTGATGACCGCGACGGCGGCAGACGGGTCTGACCGGCCCGGCTGGTCCGACTGGTCGGACGCCCGGGACGTCGAGCTCGGCTCGGTCCCGCTGTCGTCACCACTCATGCGGCCAGTATGCCGCGCGCCCTCACGGCGCGTGGACGCGTTGCTGGGCGGCGAGCAAACCCTGCTGGACGAGCAGCTCGACCGCATCGGCGCCGTCGCTCACCGTGAAAGGCAGGTCTGCCCGCTCGGTGGGCCCGAAGTCGCGCAGCACGAAGTCGGCCGGATCCATCCGGCCAGGAGGCCGCCCGATGCCGACCCGCACCCGCAGGTAGTCCCGTGAGCCCATCGCGCCCGAGATCGAGCGCAGCCCGTTGTGGCCGCCCTCCCCACCACCGAGTTTGAGCCGGATGGTGCCGGCGGTCAGGTCGAGGTCGTCGTGGACGACGACGAGCTGCTCCAGCGGGGTCGAATAGAAGGTCAGCAGCGCCTTGACCGGCCCGCCCGACTCGTTCATGTATGCCGTGGGCACAGCCAGCGTCGCCGCCGGACCGGGTGCCCCACCGGGCATCGTGCCGAGGCGGACCGACGCGACATGGGCGCGCGCCTTGTGAGCCTTGAGGTGTTCCAGGCTGGTGGTGACCACCGGAGCACCGGAGGCCGGGCTGGAACCGGACCCACCGGCATACCGGCGGGCCAACTCGCCCACGACCATGGCGCCGACGTTGTGCCGGTTGCCTGCGTAGCGCGGCCCCGGGTTGCCCAGGCCGACGATCAGCCAGGTCGCCACGGCGACGTCCGGGTCCGGCTACTCCCCGGCGTCGGCGGCGTCCGCAGCGGCGCCCGACTCAGCCTCGGCGCCGGCCTCGGGCTCCTCGGCCGACAGACCGGAGATGTTGACGATGAGCTCGTCCTCGTCGGTGACCAGGGTCGCGCCTTCGGGCAGGACGAGCTCGCCAGCCTTGATCTGGGTCCCGGCGGGCAGGTCCTCGACGGACACGACGACCGCCTCGGGGATGCGTGTGGCCTCGACGAGCAGCTCGACGGTGTTGCTCTCGAGCGTGACGATCGTGTCCGGGCCGGCCTCGCCCTCGATGTGCACCGGCACGTCGACGGAGACCTTCTCGCCCTTGCGGACGATGACCAGGTCGATGTGCTCGATGATCGGGCGCACCGGGTCGCGCTGGACGTCCTTGGCCAGGGCGAGCTGGCTCTTGCCCTCGAGCTCGATCGACAGCAGCGCGTTGGCGTGCTTGAGCGCCAGCGCGGTGACGTGGGCCGGGAGGGTGATGTGCACCGGGTCGGTGCCGTGTCCGTAAAGCACCGCGGGGATCTTGTGGTCGCGGCGGATCTTGCGGGCGGCACCCTTGCCGAACGAGCTGCGACGCTCGGCGGGAAGCTTGATCTCAGACATGACGCTCCTTGCAACGGACGTGGGGCGGCATACGCCTTCGGTATGCCGCGGGGCTGGGCCTCGACGCGGGACGCGACACGCGCGGCGGAGGCGGGCCACCAAGTGGCACACCTTGTCGATCACGGACGGCCGTCGTGGCACGTCCCTCGCCGAGGCAACTACCCGATCTTAGGCGACGGGGCCGGTGCAGCGGAAATCAGCCTGTGACGTGGGGTCGCTGCGCAATCATCCGCAGGAGATCCTTCGGTGGCCAGGGGTGGTTGTCGACCAACGCGGTGTTGCGACGTCGCCGCCACGCATCGGCGCCGCTGTAGAGACGGTCGGGGATCTCCAGGATCTCGACGACCTCCAGGCGCGCGGCCTCTGCGACGGTCCGCAGGCCCTGCGGCGTGAAAAGGATGACGTGGTCGTTGGGTTGGGTGGCGTCCCAGTCGATCCCCAACCGCTCACATTCGCTCGATGCTCCGTTGGGCACCTCCACCACGACCAAGCCCCCTGGTCTGGTGATGGCGGCCGCATCGCGCATGAGCGAGCGCGGGTCGGGCACGTGCTCCAGGACGTGCCACATCGCCACGACGTCGGCGAGCAACCCTGGGTGGGCGGCGGCCCACTGGTCCAGGGTCCCCTCGAAGACGGGCACCCCCAGCTCGCGGGCATGTCCGACCGCCCAGCCGCTCGGCTCGACGGCATACGTGTCGAAGCCCGCGTCCTGGGCCACCTTCGCGAACTCCCCTGTGCCGGCGCCGACCTCGACGAGGACGCCCTCCGGCTGGCGCAAGAGAATCCACTCGATGCGCTGCCGACCCTCCGCGAACCAGTCCGCCCGGCGCGCCAACCGCTGGCCCCCGTACTGCTGCTGCCAGATGCCGTCGGTCTCCACGTCGCGGCGCGGGCGCGGCCAGATGGTCCGGGACCCGCAGGTCGGGCAGCGCAACAGGTCCGGGCTCGGGGCGGCGGCCGACGTGGGGGCGGTGAGCGAGGTCTGGCAGGCCACGCAGAGGCACGCCTCGGTGGCGGGGCGCTCGACGGACGTCTCGGGGTGGCCGGGTCCCAGGGGGACCGCCACGGCCGTGGGCGCAGCCGCCCGATCCGTGAAAGTCGCCGCGATCCGACCGACCGCAGCGGTGCCCCTGCGCCAGGCCCCTCGGGCGACCCGCCGCGCCTCGTGCCGGCCCCGGGTCAGCCCGGCCCGCCCCTGCTCGATCGGGGTGAGCGGCGCGAACCACTCCGTATGCCGCGCAAGCAGACGGGCGTTGGCCTGGGCGTAGGCCCGCTCGTCGCCGAACCCACCCTTGGTGCGGTGCAGGAGCTCGATCTGCCGGACGGCGACTCGCAGCCCCAGGTCGCGGGCCTGCAGGCACATGTCGACGTCGTAGCCGTGGAACAGCGGCAGGTCCTCATCGACGGTGATGTGTCCGAAGGCGGCCGGGGTCAACGCGAGGAAGAGACCGTCGACCACGTCGACATCGGCTCGAGGCGCACCCAGGTCCTGCAGGTAGCGGGACTCGAACACCCGGCCCGCCGTCTCCCGAGCGTGCCACCAGCGCGCGTCGACCAGCCCACGGCCGCCGACGACCCCGACGACTCCGGCCTGGGGCTCGGCCAACGCGGCCAGGACCTTGGCCCGGAAGGAGCGGTCGACGATCTCGACATCGTCGTGGAGGAACACGACGCCCGCGCAGTCCTAGTTCGGTGCCGAGCGGTCTTGAGCACCGTGTTGTAGACCGCTGGGATGCCGCGATTGTCGCCAGCGATGGGCCAGCACGCGGTCCTCGGGGGCCAAGACCCGCCGCAGCGCGGGTTCGCACCCAGTCCGGAACCGTTCCCCGGTCCCGCTCACGCAGACGCCGACGATGATCACCCGGAAGTCCCCTCGCCCTGCCCCAGATTGCCCAGTGCCACCAACCGCGCGAAGTCGGGGTGGGTGCGTCGCAGTTCGTCGAAGGTTCCGACCGCGTTGATCCGGCCGCCTTTCATAAAGGCGACCTGGTCGGCGCTGCGAACCGTGGAGAGCCGGTGGGCCACCACGATGATCGTCATCCGCCCACGCAACTGACCCAGTGCGTGCGTGATCTGGGATTCCGTGTGCGAGTCCAAGGCCGAGGTGGCCTCGTCCAAGACCAGCAGTCGTGGGGACCGATACAGCGCCCTGGCGATCCCGATCCGTTGCCGCTGTCCCCCGGAGAGGAGCACCCCACGCTCGCCGACCCGGGTGTCCACGCCCGCGGGCAGTGCCGCGACGACATCCTGCAATTGGGCCTGGTTGAGCGCCGCCTCGAGCCTGGACGCGTCGATTTGGGCTCGATCGAGGTCGAAGGCCACGTTCTCGGCCAGGCTGGTGTCCAGCAGGAAGACATCCTGCGGGACGTAGCCGAGATGGGATCGCCATTGCCGCGGCGCCGCCGCGATGTCCACCCCGTCGGCCAGAACCCGGCCTTGAGAGGGGGCGTGCAGCCCCAGGATCACGTCGGCGAGCGTGGTCTTCCCGGCCCCGCTGGCTCCCACGATGGCCAACGTCGATCCGACCGGCACGACCAGGGATATCTCGCTGAGCACGTCCTGGTGGGTGTCTGGGTATCGGAACGACACCCCGTCCAGGCGCAACTCGGAGGTCAACGACAGCGGCGCCTCGTTGGTCGAGTTGGCCAGCCGGGTCTGCGTGGTCTGCTCGGCGCGCACTTCGGCGCGGACCACGGTCAACGACGCCGTGCCCACCCTGATCTGGCTGATGCCGCCCAGCAGGGCGGTCACCGATGGCAGGATCCGGAACCCGGCCGCGACGAACAGCGCCAACAGCCCCACGGTGCTCCCCCCGCCGGTACCGCCTGCGGTGAGCGCGATCACCACGCCGACGGCGAAGATGAACAGGATCTCCAACAACTGCCGGGGAAGGCTGCCGAGGAACACGGCCAATCGAGCAGCACGCCACCCGGCTTCCGACGCCTGGTGGTATCGGGCGACAAAGACATCCGCCGCACCCCGAAGCTGAAGTTCCCGCAGGCCGAAGATGGCGGCGAAGGCGTGATGCCAGGCACGCTCCGACGCATCGGTCATCACCTGCCCGGCCGCGACGGTGCGCGGCTTGACCAGCTGCACATAACTGACGGCCGCCACCGCGAAATAGGCGACGAGAAACAGCGTCGGGACCGGTGCCAGAGCCAGCAGACCGATGACGATCGCCGCGATCGAGATCCCGTGGGTTAGGACAAGCAGGACCCCGGCAAGCCAGAGGTTGAAAGTGTTTCCCACCGCATCGTTCATCGTTCTGATGAGTTCAGAGGAACTGCGGCGAGTCACCTCGGTGTAAGGGGAGGTGATGAAGTGCCGCAGCAGCCGGCTGGCCAGCAGCAGCCGCTGCGAGAAGTTGAAGCCCAGGGTCCACCAATGCACAGCCATCGCCGCCAGGTCTTTGACGATGAAGAGCGCTACCAACCAGATGACGACAAAGCGGGTCAACGCCTGAGTGTCGGTCGTCCCGGCTACTCCCATGACCACGTCGAGGATGCGCGACTGCCCTGGGTTTCCCGACGACAACTCGATCAGCGGCAACACCAGGGCGACCGCAAGGGCGTCGGCAACCGAGAGGATCAGGGACACCAGAGTCGCGACAAGGAGTTTGCGCCGTGCTGGGCGGTCGAGGATGTCCGCCATGCCGCCAAGGAACTCGATCACCAGACTCCCACCGTCGGGCGGCCCCCAACACCGCTGCGTCCTGAGCAGCCGAGGCTGCCGCCCTGGGTCGGACTCTACCCTGCGACCGTCCGGCCGGTTCGGGAACGCGCGAGGGCACCGTATTCGATAGCTCAGCCTCGACCCTGTCCCAGACGTCGGCGAACCTCCCGGCCAGTCCCCTGGGCGACCCACCGCAGAATGTCGAGGCCGCCGAGCAGCCGCAAGAGCAGCCGACGCTGAGGCAAAGAAGCAGAAGTGACCCGGGGTCCCGGCTGAACTGCCCGCACCCGGGCCCGTTGCACTGGTTTGGGCCATCTGGCGCAGAAGCGGGCATACCCGACCTGGTACTCCCGGCTGCCGTTGACTCGGCGCTGCGAGGTCGACAGCGACTCGACATCCTCGGTGGGTGGATGGTCGTGGTCCACGCTGACCTGGCGACCGTCGAGAATGACCGCGCGCCACAGCGCTCGTCGGGTCAGATCGTCGTCGCAATACACCCCGGTGAACGCCAGAGAGAACAAGCCGAACCGCCGGTAGTAGCCCCGGGACACCACCGGATGGCGAAGCAACAGATCCCGCCCCGCACCGCTGTCGCCAATCTTGATCGCAAAGGCGTCCCGCTGTGGGTCTAGCGAGCCGACCACCTCGCGCAGCCCGGTGTCCCACCCCTGTCGCGGCAGGAGATCGTCGGCGATGACAACCAGCAGCGAGCCAGTGGAGAGCGCCGCGGCCTGGTTCCAGTTGCGCACTGCGCTGACCGAGGACACCTTGGGACTCACCACGCGGCGACACCCCTCCGTTCCGATCACGGCGGGGTCGTCGTCATCCATCGCCACGACGTATTCGACCGTCTCCCGATGATCCGCTCGGCTCAACCAGCCGTCTCGGATCGGCAGCGGGCCTCCGTCCCGGTGATAGGTCGCATGGAGGAGCGAGATCGTCACCGTCGTCGACGGGGCGCCGTCCGGGTGGCCTGGTATGCCACGCAGGTCACGACACGGCATACCGCTCGGCGTGGGTGCCGGGAGGGCGCCGTACTCGGCGAACCGGGCGCCGAGCCAGCGCGGGGCATGTCGCGCCGCCGCGCTCCCCGCGGCGGCGACGGCCCGGGTGAGCAGCACAGGCGCGCGTCGTCCGCCAACCCACGTGGCCGTGAGGGCCGGACTGCTGCGATAGGCAACCGTGGTCAGCGTCGCTCGAGCCAACCCTCGGGATCGTTGGTAGCCCTCGACCTGGAGCTCGAATGTCGAGGCGACCCCGAGGCGGGCCAAGGCTGCGGGCGCGAAGCCTGCGCCGACCCGGGCCAGATCGCCAGTGCGGCCGAGGAAGACCTCGTCGCTAAAACCCCAGTCCAAGACGTAGTCACCCACGGTGCCGACTGAAACCGCCTCAGTCGGTGGCGAGCCGCCGGGCGATTCGCGCCGCAACGTGACGTGCCCGATCCAAGGGTAGGCCGCGAGCAGCGCGACCCCGTCCTCGACCCAGTCCATTGGCTGACCCTGCCCAGGCGGTTGGACCACGGTGCCGCCTGCCCGCCACCCGAGCACCCAAGGCGTCGTGACGAGCCGGGCGATGAGGCCGCGGAGGTGCGCGCCAGAGGCGTCGGACGCCTCGACGGCGAAGCCCGTTATCGCCCCAGCGTCGACGAGGACCTGGGCCCGGGCGTGGGCGTCGAACCGATCGCGAACCTCGCCGATGAGCACGACCGTCTCAGCGAACTCGCGGCCGAAGTGTCGGGCCACCCAGGCGTCGAAACTGTGCGACAGCGTGTCTCGATAGGTCCCCTCGTCGCACCGAACGACCAGCGCGACCTCCCCGTGGAAGGTCCCACCAGCCCAGCCGGGTCGACCGGTCATGGCGTCGGCTCCCATTCCAGGGTGCGACCGGCAAGGCCCGGCACCGCCCTGCGGACGAGCGCGTCCCGTCCGTGCGGCACCACCACGAGGGCATCGACTGCGCACCCGGCGATCCGGCGGGCGGTCGCCACCGAGTCGGCCAGGTCCACGAGCCGGTCGGCGTCCGGTCCGCTGCCTTTGGAGACCCTCTGCCAACAGGCCTCGGTCTGCTGGCTCCATGTGCCGCGCATCGCCGTCTGCCACAGGTTCAGTTGCGCCACCAGACCCGACTCCGATGAGTCGGCGGGCAGAAAGAACGCCGACCGCACCCCGACCGGAGTTGCCAGCATCCGTTCCACCAGTTCGGCTGCGTTCACCGCACGCGCCGACCCCGTCTCCGCCCAGGCCTGCCGCACCCGAACACTGGGGAAGTCACCCCGCTGTCGCGCAAGAGGCAGTGCTGTCGTCGACACGAGGGCGAGTGCGACAAGGGCCGCCGGAACCCATCGGCCGGGACGGACCCGTCACCCACCGAGCGGGACCTCCCACCACCGCCACCAGCACCAGGCTGGTCAACGCGACCAGCAGGACCGCGCTCAGCATCTTGACCCCGTAGTAGCCGAGCTGCCCCGTCGCCGCTGACCTGGGTGGCGGCAAGCCACGCGACAACCACGGCACCGACCGCCACCGCCGCGCCGCCCGTGGCCATACCCGCGCTGTCCGCGCAAGGGCAGTAGCCACCAGCGCGATGAACGATCGGGGCGAGATACCCCACGAGCGTTGTGAGTGGGGAAGCCCCCAGGCGCGAGCAGGTGATCCGCGCCCCGCGCGGACAATACCTGGCGCGGCCGCGGCTCCGACTCCGACGCCGGTGACCGCCACCAACCCGCCCAGGGCGAGGCGGCCGCGACGGTCGGTCGGGCAACCGGCGACGACGCACCGGCCAGACCGCCGCCAGTAGCGCCGCTCCCGCAAGCGGCAGGAGCAGCACCCAGTTGTGCGCCACCGCCATGACTGCACCACTCGCCGCGACCATGGGACCTGTCAACGCGAGTCGGCCACTCCCAGCTCAGGAGCATCGGCACGACCGCGACCCCCGCCACCGCCAGGACGAAGTTGTCGTATCCGGCCTGGTGCAAGATGGCGCCGCCCGGCGAGACCAGCCAGGCAATCAATAACGCGGCCATGGCCCACGCGGCTCGCTGTGGCTCGACGCCGCACCGCGGGCAGTCGCGCATAGCCCGGTCACGAGCATGGTGAGCGTGGCGGCATACACCAGGGTCGTCGCCTGCAGGTATGCCGCGACCTCAGCCGATCCCGCTTCCCCCGCCGACCCCGTGGCGCAGTTCCATGAGCATGGCAACCGACGAATGCAGGCCCTGCGGATAACTGTCGTAGTACCACGGACCGCTCTCGCCGGGGGGCAGAAACGGGATCAGCCGGCCGCCATGCACAATCATCCGGGCCATGTCGTAGTGGCCGACATGATCCCAACCGCCGAGCACCACCCCCATGACGTCTGGGCCCGGACCGCAGCCGCAGCAGCGGCCACAGGTAGGCCGCGATCGACCCCCACCCCGCCCAACGCCACCGCATCTACCGTCCGGATCCGCGGGCACCAGCGCGGCGGCGCGCTCCCTGACCGGGCCGCGTCGCCACCCACCCCACGAGGCAACCCCACAGACGAGCGCCGTCACGCCGCCGAACCGGGTGAGTTCACCGGTCGGCCAGTCGACCAGCCACACCAAGGGCGCCCAGCCGAGCG
Source organism: Dermatophilaceae bacterium (assembly GCA_037046615.1). Lineage (GTDB taxonomy): Bacteria > Actinomycetota > Actinomycetes > Actinomycetales > Dermatophilaceae > Phosphoribacter. The sequence goes on along the minus strand of JBAOHD010000037.1, from coordinate 9,844 downwards.
AGGTCGCCAGGACAATGGCTATCCGGCGCGACAACTCCCGGGACGTCAGGAATGGCCAAGAGCACCCAGGACACCACAGGCCGGCAACGACGCCGCGCGGCAGCCAGCCCTGCATCTGGGCACACCCATAATCACCAAGGCGACCACGGCCCCGAGGGCCGTCGCCTTGGCGGTCGTCATCCCGTTCCGGGCCCGGAGCATGGTGCCACGACGATATCGTCTGGCATGCCTTCCGCGCCGGTGACCGCCCCTGGGCCGCCGGTTCAGGCTTCAGGCTCGGATCCGGCCTGGGGCAGCACGTCTGGACCCGACCCGGCAGGTACGCCTACATCGACGCCCTTCGTGGGTTCGCCGCGCTCTGGGTGTTCACCTTGCACGTCCACGGCTACTGGCTGGACAACGTCCGACCGCCCAAGCTCAGCGCTCGACGGCATCCTTGTGCGGCTCATCGGCTTCGGTGGGAGCCGGCGTCGATCTGTTCATCGTCGCTGTCCGGCTTCTGCCTCACCCTGCCGATCCTGCGCGCGGGTGACCGAACCGCTGCGCGCCATCGACGTGCGCGGGTTCTTCCGGCGTCGGGCCTACCGGCTCCTGCCCGCCTACTACGCGGCGGTGGCCCTGATCATGGGGTTCGAACTCGTCCCAGCCATCCGGGCCGCCCTGGTCCCTCGCGACCTCACCTGGGCCGACGCGGTCACCCACCTGACGTTGACCTTCCCGCTGGCACCAGGACACCATGCGCTGCGGTCAACGGATCGCTGTGGTCGATCCCCCTGGAGGCCACCCTCTATCTCGGCTTTCCCGCTGCTCGTCTGGCTCGGGCGACGGCACGGCATCCGTTCGGTGCTCGTCCTGACCGGTGCCGTCGCCGTCGCGTGGTGGCTGGTCACCCTCGTCGGTCACGCTCCCCACCGCGGGCGGCTGGCTCCCGCAGCCCGACAAGTACCTCCCCGCCCGGTGGGTGCAGTTCGCGCTCGGCATGTATGCCGCGACGCTGGTGCGCGGCATACCTCACCCGCGGGCCGGAGCACTCGCGGTCTGGGGATGCGCGCTCGGTCTGCCGGCAGGCCTCTACGGGTATGCCGCGGGGCAGGAGCTCGTGCGCACTCGTCGGATTCGGCGCGCTGGGGCTGGGGCTGCTCGTGCTGATGGCGCGCGTGCCCAGAGCGGTTCTTCAGCCGCGGTCCGCTGGCCTGGCTGACCGGGCTCGGGACAATCTCCTACAGCTTCTATCTGCTTCACCAGCCGGTGATCCTGCTGTTGTCCGGGTGGGGGCACAGCCTCGGGCTTGCCGGTCGTCCCCTTGTTCGCCGTGGCCATGGCCACGTCCGGCACGCTTGACCGTCGCGCTTGCGGCGGCCTTCTATCGCGGGATCGAGCGGCCGTTCCTCGTGCGCGGCAGCACCGCGGCCGTCGTGCTGGCCGACCGGACGCTGACGCGCCGGCCTCGGTCAGGCGCGGCCGTCGAACAGGCTGGTCACCGAGCCGTCGGCGAAAACCTCCTGGATCGCGCGGGAGATCAGCGGCGCAATCGGCAGGATCGTCAGCTTGTCGAACTGCTTCTCGAGCGGGATCGGCAAGGTGTCGGTGACGATGACCTCGCGGGCGCTCGAGGCCCGCAACCGGTCGATCGCCGGGCCGGACAGGATGGCATGCGTCGCCGCGACGACGACCCCCGCCGCACCCTCGGCCATGATCGCGTCGGCCGCTTTGGTGATCGTCCCGCCGGTGTCGATCATGTCGTCCACCAGGATGCACACCCGGCCGGCGACGTCGCCGACGACCCGGTTGGCAACGCTCTCGTTGGGGCGGGTGATGTCGCGGGTCTTGTGGACGAACGCCAACGGCGCGCCACCCAGCCGGGCCGACCACTGCTCGGCGACCTTGATCCGGCCCGCGTCGGGCGACACGACCGCAAGCTTCTTCGTGCCGTAGTGCTCGATGACATGGTCGGCGAGCATCGGCAGCGCCATGAGGTGGTCGACCGGCCCGTCGAAGAAGCCCTGGATCTGCGCGGTGTGCAGGTCGACGGCCATCAGCCGGTCGGCGCCAGCCGTGCGGAACAGGTCGGCCATGAGCCGCGCCGAGATCGGCTCGCGCCCGCGGTGCTTCTTGTCCTGACGGGCATAGCCGTAGAACGGCAGCACCACGGTGATCCGCTTGGCCGACGCCCGCTTGAGCGCGTCGACCATGATGAGCTGCTCCATGATCCACTCGTTGATCGGCACCGTGTGGCTCTGGATGACAAAGGCGTCGCAGCCGCGCACCGACTCCTCGTAGCGCACATAGATCTCGCCGTTGGCGAACTCGTAGGCCTGCGTCGGCACGACCTTGGTGCCCAGGTCAGCCGCCACCGCATCGGCCAGCGCGGGGTGCGCCCGCCCAGAGAACACCATGAGATGGCGCTTGGTCTTCCTGCGGATGACCGTCACCGTTGCGGCTCCTCACCGTTGTCGCCCGTATGCCGCCCGCTCGCCTCTGATGCCCCACTCGCGTCTGCACTGGCTCACGTCTGCGCTGTTCACGTCTGCTGCCCGCGCCGCTGCGGCGGCCCGGGCCGAATCGGTGTCGGGGCGGTTCGCCTCGACCCAGCCCTCGACGATCCGTTGTGGGGCGTCGGTGAGGGTCAAGGCCCCCGCCGGGACGTCGTGGCGGATGACGCTGCCCGCTCCCGAATAGACCCCGTCGCCGATCGTCAGCGGCCCGACATACATCGTGTCGCTGCCCATCCGGCAGTGGTCGCCCACGGTCGTCCGATGCTTGCTGACCCCGTCATAGTTGACGAACACCGACGCCGCACCGATGTTGGTGCCGGTGCCGATCGTCGCGTCGCCGACATAAGAAAGGTGCGGAACCTTTGATCCCGCACCGATATTCGCGTTCTTGGTCTCGACGAACGTCCCGATCTTGCCGTCCGCACCGAGCTCGGTCCCCGGCCGCAGATAGGCCCACGGACCCACGGAGGCACCCGGGCCGACGACCGACAGGGAGCCCTGCGTGCGGCATACCGTCGCCCCGTCGCCGACCTCCATGTCGGTGAGGGTCGTGTCGGGACCGATCTCGCAATCCGCACCGATGGTCGTGGCGCCGTGCAGTTGCGTGTTGGGGTGGATGACGGTGTCGCGACCGATCGAGACCGTCGTGTCGATCCACGTCGTCGCCGGGTCGCGGACGATCGCGCCCTCGCGCATCGCGGCCTCCACGGTGCGCCGGTTGAGCTCTGCGCCCAACTTCGCAAGTTGGATCTTGTCGTTGACCCCCTCGGTCTGCCACACGTCCGCGAGCACGTATGCCGCCGCGCCTCGCCCTCGCGCCTGGGCGACGGCCACGACGTCGGTGAGGTATTTCTCGCCCTGGGCGTTGTCGGTGCCCAGGCCGGCCAGGGCTTCGCGCAGCAGGACCGCGTCGAAGGCGTAGATCCCGGAGTTGACCTCGGTGATCGCGCGCTCGGCCTCAGAGGCGTCTTTCTGCTCGACGATCCGGGCCACGGCACCGTCGGCATCGCGGACGATCCGGCCGTAGCCGGTCGGGTCGGTGATCCGCGACGTGACGACGGTGACCCCGACGGCCGATGCTTCATGGGCGCGCAGCAGGTCACGCAGGGTGTCGGAGGTCAGCAGGGGCACATCGCCGTAGGTGACGACGACGGTGCCCGTCAGGTCGGCCGGCAGGGCCGCCAGCCCGCACTCGACGGCCCGGCCGGTGCCTTTGATCTCGTCCTGGTCGGCGATGAGGCAGTCCGGGTCGCACGCTTCGATGTGCGCGGCCACCCGGTCGCGTTCGTGGCGGACAACGACCTGCAGGTGGAGCGGGTCGACCCCGCGGGCGGCAGCGATCGCGTGGTGGACCAGGCTGCGTCCGCCGATCATGTGCAGGACCTTGGGCGTCGCCGACTTCATCCGGGTGCCCTCGCCTGCGGCGAGGACGATGACCGCTGTCGGGCGCGTGTAGGTCACATCGAGCGATCCTACCCGCCGCTTGGACCCCGCGCCGATTCAGGAAGAACGCTGGTGAAAACGCTTGAACTGCGCGTCGAGGGTGAGCGTGAGGGCCCGTTCCCGGGCGCGTCGGCCAAGGTCCTGGGCTGCGGCATCGTCGGTGAGCAGCCTCTCCACGGCCGCGCCGAACGCCTCCGGGTCGGCCGGATCGGCATACACGGACGGCGTCTCCGGCGAACTCGGGCACCCCGCCGCGCGGTGCCGCCACGCAGGCCAGGCCGCAGGCCATCGCTTCGAGCAGGGCGAGCCCGAACGGCTCGTCGAACATCGTCGGGAAGACGAAGACCCGGCCCTGCCGCAGGACTGCGGCGAGGTCGGCGCGTGGCACGAAGCCGGTGAACTCGACCCGACCGGGAAGGGCATCCGCCGCGACCCGCAGGTCGCGTTCGTAGGGGCTGGCCGCCTCGCCCGGTCCGTACCATCCGGAGCCGACCACCCGCAGGGTCCAGTCCGTCGACGGCACCGTTCGCAGCGCCGCGAGCACCCGGTCGGGGCCCTTCTCGGGGCTCACCTTGCCGGCCCAGACGACGACGGGGTCCAGGACCAGCCCGTCCGGGCGGGGAGCGAACCGGACCGGGTCGACCCCGTTGTGGACGGTGACGAGCGCGGGGTGGTCACCGCCAATCCGATCCCGGATCCGGTCGGCCATCGCGTCGCTGACCTGGATCCACCGGTGGACCCGATCCAGGATCCGGCGCAGCTCGCGCGGCCCCAGCGAGCGACTCATCCCGACGTGGGAGTAGAGCGAGTAGGTGCCATCCGGTCGTATGCCGTGCAGGTGCTCGACCCCGCCGTAGGCGAACGACCCGTCATGCAGGACGACATGCCCGATGCCGTCGAGATCGGTCCCGTGCAGGCTGGACCGATAGAGCTCGCGAGCAACCGGGCGGAGCCCGAGGACGCGTCCGAGGGCGTGGTCGAGCAGCGCCCCCGGTCGCGTGGCGACCCGGTTGCGCGGCGGGGCGGTGGCGATGATCCGATCCGCCGGCAGGTCAGCACCGCGCCACGGTTCGACGAGGACCCGATGGTCGAGTCCGTTCGCGCGGGCCGACTCGACGAGCTCCCCGACGACGGTGAGGACCGTCGACCCCGGGCCGACCGAGGGAGTCGGCAGGTGCGCCACCGACACCTGTAGCTCGCCCATTTCGCCAGCATAGGTCGGCGCCGTGGTCCTAGGCTCAGGCCAGCAGCGCGCACCGACGAGAAGGGTCCCGGCGATGAAGTCTCGGCGTTTCTGGACAGCCACTGCCCTCGGCATCGTCTGACGTCGCCCCTTGCGATCACCGGGTGCACCCTCGGGGCTGCGCAAGCCCCGGGCACGGTCACGGTGACGGTCGCCCGCGCCTGCGGCGACCGGATCGCGAGCGCGGTCCCCACGGTGAGCCAAGCCCAGACCGCTCCGACGACCCACGCCAAACCCACCGCTCCAGCGACCACACCCACCGGCGCCCAAGGTGTTCGCGCTCGGCCTGGGCTCTTTCGGTGGGCTCAAACTGCCCGCCACCCCGGCTGCGGTCCTGGCGGCCGCGGCAAAGCCCCTCCTCGGGGACCCCACGAAGAAGGTCGAGGGACAGGGGTGCGAGCTCGCCGGTCCCGGGCGGACCTCGCTCTCCCTGCAAGTGGGGTGACATCTCGGCATACGGGGAGGCTGGCCCCGGCGAAGCGCTCAAGATCGACGCATGGTCGGTCGACGGGAAGGCGACCCCGGTCCCGGTGACGTTGCCGTTCGGCACGAGCATCGGGATGAGTCGGACCTTGTTGGCCAAGGCTCTCACCAGCGAGACTGTCGACGACTCGCACCTGTTCGCCGAGGGCGACATCCTCCTGCAGAACGACACGTGGTGGTCATTCAACAAGGCCAACACGTCGGTCGTGTCGATCTGGCATAAACCCCACGTGTGCGAATGATCGGCGACGCCGACGCAACGGTGCTCCCCGGGCTGGAATCGAACCAGCGTCGCTAATCCTGATTCAAAGTCAGGCGGGCCCTGCCAGCAGACCAACCGGGGATCGCCGCCCTAGGCTACCTGCCGCGCGGGAGGTGAGCGCACGGCATACCAACAGGCACAATGGCCCCGTGAGCCCCACCGCGAGAGCACGCGCCCCCGAGCCGCCGCGCTCGGATGACCGGCAAGGAGCGGCGCGAGCAGCTCGTCGACGTGGGCGCGAGCAGTGTTCGCCGCCAAGGGTTTTGAGGCGGCCACCGTCGAGGACATCGCGGCGAAGGCCGGGGTGAGCAAGCCCGTCGTCTACGAGCACTTCGGCGGCAAGGAGGGCCTGTATGCCGTCGTCGTCGACCGCGAGATGGCCGCCCTTCTCCACGCGGTCACCTCCGCCCTGGAGACTCCGAGGGCCCACGCGGGCGGTTGTCGAGTCGGCTGCACTGGCCCTGCTGGACTATGTCGAAGGGTCGACTGATGGCTTCCGGATCCTCGTGCGGGACTCGCCCGCCGGGCAGTCGACCGGGTCCTTCGCGAGCCTCATCGGCGACATCGCGACTCAGGTCGAGGCGATCCTTGCTGCCGAGTTTTCCCGACGGAAGCTCGACCCGAAGGCTGCGCCGATCTACGCCCAAATGCTGGTCGGGATGGTGGCATTGACCGGTCAATGGTGGCTTGAGCAACCGTCGGTCTCAGAAAGCCGATGTGGCCGCGCACCTGGTCAACTTGGCCTGGAATGGGCTCATCGCCCTGGAAAACAAGCCGACGTTGCGGACGACTCCCGGCCGCTGAAGCGCTGACGAAAGCCCAGGTAGACGCAGGTCAGATGTCCGACCGTCCCCGGGGAATGGCCCTAGGGAGACGATCGACCACGGAGTCAGCCCACCGACTTGGTGGGCGATGTAACGATTACGGCACCCGATGGGCTGACTGTCACGAACACGAACGTCGTGGGGCTCTCGAGAATCGAAGGCTCGACGAGGCTCATGGTCCGGGTTGCCGTTGATGTGACCACGACCACCGGGATCTCCATGAACGGGGACGTCGACGTGCTCACGGTCGACTCCGTGGTCGTCTCGGTCTTGGTTGTCTCGGTGGGTGCTCGTTGGCTCAGTAGTCGTGGTCTCCGTGGTCGTGGAGGTCGTCGTGGGGGATGGGTCGACGGCCGCGATCAGGGACACCTCGGTGCTGGTGACGGCGCCATCGGGGGCGGTCAATTCCAGGCTGATGGTGCCGGAGCTATCGGTCTTCCCCGTCGCCGCTCCCGCTGCGGCTGCTCCCTTGGACCGTACGGTCGGGAGCACCCAGAGGTCCATCGGGCCGGTGCCGGTGCAGGAGATCTTGGGGCCGCTGCTCTCGCACGCCCAGTCGGTGACCAGGCTCTTGTCCGGGAGCACGACCGCCGCGAGGTCGATCTGACCGGCGGGCACCGCCCTGATCACCAAGGACGAGGGCCCGTCCGACGGCACGACAACTTCGACGGTGAAGGGGGTCCCGACGATGGCTGCAAGGGGCGCGGTCAACGGCCGAGGGGGCGCAGTGGTGGTGGACGAGGACGAGCTCGAGGACGAGGAACTTGAGGACGAGGACGAGCTCGAGGACGAGGAGCTTGAGGACGCACGAGCGACGAAGAGCTCGACGACGACGAGGAACTCGACGACGACGAGGAACTCGACGACGACGAGGAACTCGACGACGACGAGGAACTCGATGATGAACCTGACGCAGACGAACTCGAGCTCGACGAGGGGGTCGTGGCGGGGGCCGTGGCCGTCTGGGACTTGACCGCGTCATCGGCAGTGAGGGCCGGCACTGCAGTCTGAGAGGGAACGGAAGTCGGCGAGGGAACTGCCGTTTGCGAAGGGGCAGCCGTCGGTGCCGGTGGCACGGCGGGAGCGGCTCCCAGTGCGGCGGCAACAGGTGGCTTCGCAGCCGCGCCTGCCGCCGCGCCTGCACCAGCACCGGCCGCGCCTCCCCCTGCACCGGCCGCCCCGCCGGCGAGGCCAGCGCCGGCAGCATACCCTGTGGCGAGTACGGCAGCGACTCCGAGGGCAGCGACCTTGGTGCCGAGGTTCATCACCAGGGCCGCAGCGACCGCGGCCTTGCCTTCTTCCCCGGGGCCCGCCGGCGGTGACGCTCGCGGCCCCGGCTGCGCCTGCGGCTCCGGCCCACGTGCCGGCGACCGATGACCCGGCCAGGAAGATCAACGGCACCATGACGGCCGGCAGCGCCCGGTTGACCTCGGCCATCTCATACGCCAGCCCTTGCGCGAGCCGACACGAGCGCAAGTGGTCTTCGACCCGAGCGCGTTGGCGCACGGGCAGTTTGCCGCGCACGAAGCGACCCATCTGGGCCAGCACCCAGCGGCATTCCTCGTCCTGCGCCCTGCTGATCGCCCGGTCGGCATGGGCGTCGAGGTACTTCGCGCGCAGGCTGTCCCTCGCACGCAGCGCTATGACGCTCACACCGTTGGCGCTGAGCCCGAGGTCATCGGCTACGGCAGCCGGAGTCGTGCCCTCGACGGCGGTCCGCCAAAGCACCTGCTGATCGCGCTCGGCCAAGCGTGCGAAGGCCACCCTCACCAGGGCGTGGTCGACGCCCGGACTCGGGTCGTATGCCGCGGTGGCCGGCGACGCCGTCTCCAGGGCAGCGTCTTCGGTCGGGACGGCGCGCAACTCGCCACGGGCGTGATCGACGGCGATGGTGCGCACGGCGGACAAGAAATAGGAGCGGAAGTTGGTCAGGGGGCCTTTACCGGCCTGGATGAGGTCATAGACCCGCAGACTCGCCTCCGCCACGACGTCCTCAGCGGACGTGCGTCCGCGGTGACGGTGCGCGACGGCATACGCGGCGGGCAGGTGGCGACGCCACAACTCGGCGTAGGCCTCGGCATCGCCCCCTCGAACCAGCCCCAGGAGGGTGACGTCGTCAGCCTCCGCCCAGGACTGCCCCCAGATCTGCGCTTGAGTCGACATGACGAAACCCTCCCTTCCACACCGAGACCTAGATCTATGAACGGAGACGTAGAACCATTGTGCCTATGACGCCCGTTTTGAGGAAAGTTTGGAGTTTCTCGAAGTCAAGACTCTTGACGCCAACGATACATTGGAACCGTGGGTGAGGCGAGCACGCGACAGGGTGGCGACCCGGGCGGCGACCAGCCCGACGATGTCGATCGGATCGTTTCGGCTTGGCGTCGCGAGCTGCCCCATCTCGATGTCGAACCCTTGTTGGTTCTCTCCCGAATTACTCGGCTGGCCCGGCGGCTGGACCTGGCCCGGGGCGCGGCGTTTGCAGCCCATCACCTTGAAGGCTGGGAGTTCGACGTCCTGTCCGCGCTGCGACGTGCCGGCCCCCCCTATCAGCTCTCGCCCGGGCAACTGGTCACGGAGACCCTGGTGACGTCAGGGACGATGACCAACCGGGTCGATCGCCTTGAACACCGCGGCCTGGTCAGGCGCAACCCCGACCCTGGCGATCGGCGCGGCGTCAAGGTGCGCCTCACCCGAGCCGGCCGGGAGACCGTCGACGCCGCCCTCTCCGATCTGCTCGAGCACGAGCGCGAGCTGCTCAGCGAGCTGTCCCCGCTGGAGCAGGCCGATCTGGCTGGCATGTTGCGCCGACTGAACGCCCCCCTCGGGCCCTGAATCTCAGCCGACGATCTCGGCTGCGGCGAGCCAGGCCAACTCCAACTCGTCCCGCTCGTCGACGATCGCCCGCAGGTCGGCGTTGAGCCGCAGCACCGCGACATGGTCGGTCGCTTCCTGCGCCATTTGGGAGTGCACCCGCTCCTCGCGCTCGGCCAGCCGAGCTAGCGCCCGCTCGACCCTGGCGAGTTCCTTGCGGGCCTCGCGCAACTCGATCTGGCTCGGGCCGGTCCCCGGTCTCGTTTCCGCACCGGTAGGC
>JBAOHD010000036.1:0-7229 GCA_037046615.1 Dermatophilaceae bacterium | reverse complement strand
TGTGTAGTTTGCTTTTCGTTCAGTTACGTATTGCTCATGGTTGACGTGTGGGAACGCATGGGCGTCGACCCCCACGCCGTACTCAAGGTGATGCAGGAGCACCCCGCCCCCCAACAGGCCGACTTTCAGCGGCTGCTGTTACTGGGAACCCGTACCAACGCCGAAAAGCTGGGCCTGCTGGACGCCTCGGACGGCTGGCTGCGCAAACGCTTCGAGCATCTGGGTGTCATCGAGTTTGAAGACTGGGTGGACACCTCGGAGGAATACGCCAACCTGGACGCCTTCGAGGCAGACGCCAAAACCGCCAACTGAGCCGTCGTCACCTGAGCCCACACCCGGGGCTGCCCAGCAGGGCCAAACCCGACGGTAACCTGTGGGGCTCACGGTCCCGGAAGACGGCGGGCCCCAACGGCGACGAGGCAGCGGTGCGCACACACAGAACCTTCATCGGCATCGGCGTGATGGCAACTGTGCTCCTCGCCACCGGATGCGCTGGTGGTGACGACAACGCCACCGGGGATGCCGCCACCCCCGACGCCGAGCTGATCTACGCCTCACCGCTGGCAAAGGCACTCAGCCTGGGCGATGCGCCCAACCTGGCCACCAAGCAACAGGAACTCACAGCCTCCTGCATGGCCAAACGGGGCTGGGACTACACCCCCGTGGCCATTCCGGGCGGCCTCGAAAGCGAGCTGGGCTCGCTCGACGAATACGCCAACCTGTTTTCGGCATGTCCGGGTAGAAGTAGTTCTTCCAGGGCGAACCAGCACCCCACGAGGCGATCTCACAGTTGAGGGCCAGTCCGATGCGCATCGCGGAGTCGGCCCGCGGCGGCGTTGACCACCGGCAGCGAACCCGGGCAGCCCGAGGCAGACCGGGCACACCTGCGTGTTCGGGGCCGCCCCGAACTCGGTGGCGCAGCCGCAGAACATCTTCGTCGCGGGTGTTGGAGTTCGACGTGCACCTCCAGACCCATCACCGGGTCAAACGAGGCGAGCGCCTCCTCGTAGCTGAGCACCGGCTCGGCGGCGGTCCGAATGGAACTGTCCGACATGATCTGGCTCTTCCTTACCCCTCGGCTGTTCCGTCGACTGCCGGGCTGAGGTACTGGGCGTTGCCCGTTGCGGATGCGTCTTGTCTCAGACGCTGAGCTCAAGAACGTTAGGGATCTGGTCCAGCAACCGACCACCCCACCGTCGAACCAGCGCCGCCTCCAGCGCGGCCGCGACGTTGTAGAGCCGGTCATCGGCCATCGCCGGCGGCGTAGATCTGAAACCCCGTGGGCAGCCCGTCTTCCGGCGCGAGCCCGCTCGGCACCGAGATGCCTGGCACCCCGGCGAGGTTGCACGGAATGGTGGCGATGTCGTTGAGGTACATCGCCAGCGGGTCGTCGAGCTTCTCCCCGATGGTGAACGCCGTGGTCGGCGCGGTCGGGCTCGACCAGCACGTCCACCTGCGCAAACGCGGCCTCGTAGTCGCGGGCGATCAGGGTGCGCACCTTCTGCGCCTGCGCGTAGTAGGCGTCGTAATAGCCACTGGACAAGCGCGTAGGTGCCTAGAATGATCCGCCGCTTCACCTCGGCGCCGAAGCCGGCCTCGCGGGTCGCGGCCATCGACCTGCTCGGCGCTCGGGGCCTCGACACCCGCCGGGGCCACCCGCATCCCATACCGCATCGCGTCGTACTTGGCCAGGTTGGAGGAAGCCTCGCTCGGCATGATCAGGTAGTACGCGGCCAGCGCGTACGGGAAGTGCGGGCAAGACACCTCCACCACCTGGGCGCCGGCATCGGTGAGCAGCTCAAGGGCCTCGTCGAAGCGCTGCTGCACCCCCGGCTGGTAGCCATCCCCGGTGAGTTCCTTGACCACCCCGATCCGCATACCGCTGACGTCGGCGCGGCGGGCCGCCTCGACCACCGGCGGCACCGGGGCGTTGATCGAGGTGGAGTCCATCGGGTCGTGCCCACCGATCACCGCGTGCAGCAGCGCCGTGTCAAGCACGGTGCGCCCGCACGGCCCAATCTGGTCCAGGCTGCTGGCCAGCGCGATCACGCCGTAGCGGGAGACGCCGCCGTAGGTGGGCTTGGTGCCCACGGTTCCGGTGACCGCGGCGGGCTGGCGGATCGAACCGCCGGTGTCGGAGCCGATCGCCAACGGGGCCTGGAAGGAGGCGAGCGCGGAGGACGTGCCGCCGCCGGAGCCGCCGGGGATGCGGCGCAGGTCCCACGGGTTGCGCGAGGGGCCGTAGGCAGAGTGTTCGGTGGAGGAGCCCATCGCGAACTCATCCATGTTCGTCTTGCCGAGGATCGGCATCCGAGCGTCCCGGATGCGGCGCACGATCGTCGCGTCGTACGGCGGCACCCAGCCTTCGAGGATCCGCGACCCGGCAGTGGTCGGCAGGCCGCGAGTGCACGCGATGTCTTTGACCGCGATCGGCACTCCGGCCAGCGGGGGCAGCTCTTCGCCGGCCACCCGGGCGTCGTCGACCGCCTTGGCGGTGGCCAGCGCGCCGGCGTCGTCGCGCAACAGGTAGGCGTGCACCCGCTCGTCGACCTCGCTGATCCGCTCGAGATGGGCCTGGACCACCTCGAGCGAGCTGAGCTGCTTGGTCTGCAGGGCCTCGGCCAGGTCGGCGGCGGTTTGACGGACGATGTCGACAGTCACGGGATGGCTCTCTCGGTGGGCACGGCGAGCGGGTCAGGCTTCGGTCAGGTCAGTCTTGGGCAGTCAGTCGTGGGGCAGGTCAGTCTTCGGTGAGAATGCGCGGTACGACAAAGCGCTGCTCCTCGGCCTCGGGGGCGCCGGCCAGCGCGTCCTGCGGGGTCAGGCTGGGCCGCGGTTCGTCCGGGCGGCTGATGTTGACCAGCGGCATCGGGTGGGACATCGGCGGGACGTCCGCGTCGGACACCTGCCCGACCTGCGCCACGGATTCCAGGATCACCGACATCTCGCCGGCCATCCGGTCAAGCTCGGCCTCGGACAACTCAATTCGAGCGAGCATGGCCAGGTGGGCGACCTGGTCGCGAGAGATCGATGACATGGCCGTGAGTCTAGCCGGGGCACGCTGAGTCGATAGTCAGGCCAGACGTGGGCGCGGATCGAGCCTGGCTCCGGTGATGATCTCGACCATCAGGCGAAACGCGGTGGTGCCGGGCATGGTGACCTGGGCGTGGCCAGAAATCCCACGCAACGGTTCGCCCCGACGGTGACCTGGCAGGTCCGCCTCGAACACCCCCGCGGGCAGGACCCGCACTCCGTCCAGCTGAGCCGGATCGACGCCCAGGTCAGCTCGTCGCGCCGTGACCACGCGGACCGCGCGCGCCAGCGCCACCGGGTCACCCGGCGCGCGCAGCGAGTATCGGCGCACCGAGCGCGGCCGACCGCCGTCGTCACGCCGAGGGTAGTCGCGAACCGATCGGACCCCGGGCCCAGCGCCGGCCGAGGCCAGGTGAATGACCCGCTCGGCTCGCACGCCCAGGCATTCCGCAGCCCCGACGATCGGGCCGCCATAGGAGTGACCGATCAGGGTCACGGGTGTCAGCCCTGGGATGCCCAGTCCAGCGATGTGTTCACACAGCCGGGGAGCGGCTGTTCGGGCATAACGGGAACGAATCGCGTGGGCGCCGATCGCGGGCGGGAAATCGGCCCCCATCCAGGCGACCACGGCGGTTTGCCCCGCGGGATCGGCGCTGGCCAGGGCGCGGGCGACCTCGGTGGGCAGGTGGAATCCGTGCATGGCCGTGCCGGTGCCCGGCACGAAGATGGCCACCGCCGCGGCGAGGGCTGGCCGCGGGCCCCATAGTTCCGCGATGCGACCCGCGCCGGCCGGGTCGAACTCGATCACTTGACGCAGCCGGACGTCGCCATCCCCGTCGGGCACCCGGTCATTGAGCAGGGATTCATAGAGCCGGGCTCGGGTGCGCAGGTCCTCGCGCGATTGGCCGACTCCGTCGCGCACCAGCCAGGCCGTCGTCATCTGCCCAGTCAGGCGCCGCCAGAGCTGGGAGCTGTCGGCCTGACGGTGCGCCGTGGCCAGGCGCTCGAACGCCACATCATCGCGACGCAAACCAGCCAGTTCGGCACGCAGCTGCCGTCGATGACCCGCAACTAGCCCCGCGAGGGATGATTGGTCGTGATCCGCGGGATGGGCCGGCACAGCAGGGGTGGGCATGCTGGCTGGGGCGTCGCGGGCGTCCGCCGGGTCCGGGACCAGACCGGACGGGGTTGGTTGGTAGGTGGTGGGCAGCGCATAGACCGCCGACTCCAGCGCCCGCCGGCAGGTCGCGTCGGCGGTGGACAGCGCGTCGGTGTACGCACGAACGTGGACATCGGTCTGCCCGGCACGCTCCAGCTGGGAACGCCCCGAGTGGCGCAGCAGCTCCCGCAACGGTGGGCCGTACCGATCAATGGCAATGGCGAATCCTTCGAAGGCGGTTTGCGCCTGACCTAGCGCATGCCCGATGTCCAACGCCACGGCTTGCGGGGATCGACGCTGGTCACGTTCCTGCCAAGGCCCCTTCCCGGCGTCGCCGTCGAGCAGCTCGCTCGCCGTGGCCGCCGCACCGGTCAACCAATCCCGATGCACCTGGAGCTTGCCGGCCGCCTCCCAGGCGGCGTCACTGGAGCGGATCATCCAGGGGTGGACGACCGGAGTGGTTCGCCGCGACCCGGTCCAAGCCAGGGCTACGCGCAGCCACCGCACGACCCGGTTTCTGCCAGTCCGGGGGTCTGCCGCGGGCACGTCGCCGTCGGCCTCAAAGCCCCCACCGGCCAGCGGGTCCCTAGCCGGCATTGAGCCCCAAGGTGCCGTTGAGTCCCAATGTGCCGTTGAGTCCCTAGGCGCCGTTGAGTCCCTAGGCGCCGTTGAGTCCCTAGGCGCCGTTGAGTCCCTAGGCGCCGTTGCGTCCCTAGGCGCCGTTGAGCCCCAATGCGCCGTTGAGTCCCTAGGCGCCGTCGAACGCCCAGTCGCCATGGTGTCCTCAGCCGGCATTGAGCCCCTATCCGCCTTAGCGTCCCCAATCGTCGTCGCATCCTCGGCCGACGTGGGGGCGAACCGGGTGTCGGCGGTTGCCGGTGTCGACCGGGAGCTCGCCGACGGAGCCGGGTCAGATGGGGCCGTATCAGCCGTATCAATAGACAGGTCGTTATCAATGGACAGGTCGTTCAGGGTGAGCGTCGGGGCAACGCCGCCGCCAACCGGTCTGCCTGCCCACGCGAGCGCTGCCGCGTCGATCTCGTCGGCCAGGTCGCCGATGGCCAGCGACAGGCCGATGCCGAGGTCGTACACCACGTGCGCCGTGGTCGATCCGGGGTAGGCATCCGCAATGGTTTGCACCGCTTCGGGTGGACCACTCGCCCCAGCCAAGTTTCCGACCACCGCGGCAGCCTGGCGCAGCGTGCGATCAACCCGGTGCGGGGTCATCCTCGCCTCCTGCCGGTGCCAACCCGTCCAGGGCCGTGCTCGAGCAGGGTCACAAAGCCCGCCTCGTCGAGGACCCGCACCCCAAGGTCGGCCGCCTTGGCCGCCTTCGAGCCGGCGTTCTCCCCGACGACGACGAAGTCGGTCTTTCGGCTGACTGAACCGGCCGCCTTCCCACCGCGGATGATGATGGCTTCCTTGCTCTGGTCTCGGCTGAAACCGGCCAGCGATCCGGTGACGACGACGGTGAGCCCGTCCAGGGTGCGAGGCAGGGCGTGATCGATCTCATCGGCCATGGCCACCCCCGCCGCCTCCCATCGGCGCACGATCTCGACGTGCCAGTCCTCGGCGAACCACGATCGCACGGCCTCGGCGATCACCTGCCCCACCCCGTCGGTGGCCGCCAGCTGCTCCACCGTGGCCGCTTCGATCGCGGCCAGGGAGGCGAACCGAGTGGCCAGGGCGCGGGCTGCGGTGGGGCCGACGTGTCGGATCGATAGCGCGACAAGCACCCGCCACAACGGCGCCGCCTTCGCCTTCTCGAGGTTGTCGACCAGCTTGGCCCCGTTCGCGGACAGCACCCGACCGGCGACGACCTGCTCGGCGGGGTCGTTCTTACGGGCCGAGCTCGGGTATACAGCGGCACCCGGGCCACGTCGGTGGCGGTGAGCTCGAAGAGGCCAGCTTCGTCCGACAACACCCCCGACTCCAGCAGCGCGATGGCGCCTTCCCAGCCGAGGGCTTCGATGTCGAGGGCGGATCGGGAGGCCAACCCAAACAAGCGCTCCCGCAGTTCGGGACGGACAACTCCTCGCATTCGGACACCGAATATCTTTGTCGGCCAACCGTTCTGGAGCCAGTGTTGAACCGCACGAGGGGCACTGGGTGGGCATCACGAACGCCCGTTCTGCACCGGTCCGCAACTCAGCGACCGGTCCGACGATCTCTGGGATGACGTCGCCGGCCTTACGTAGCACCACCGTGTCGCCGATCAGCACCCCCTTGCGTCGGACCTCATCGGCGTTGTGCAGGGTTGCCATTTCCACCGTCGAGCCAGACACCCGGACCGGTTTCATCACGCCATAGGGCGTGACCCGCCCGGTCCGACCGACGTTGACCTGGATGTCGAGCAGGGTGGTGGTGACCTCCTCTGGCGGGTACTTGTAGGCCGACCGCCCATCGGGGCGCCCGCGAGGTGGCGCCTAGCCGGCGTTGCACGTCGACCTCATCGACCTTGATCACGACCCCGTCGAGTTCGTGCTCGATGTCGTGCCGCCGGGCCGCGAAGTACTCGATCCGGGCCTGGATTTCGGCCAGGGTGTCGACCACGAGCGCGTGTGGGGAGGTCGGCAGACCCCGCGCGCGCAACACGTCATACGCCTGGGATTGGCGGGTGATGTCGAAGCCGGTTCGGGCACCGATGCCGTGCACGATCATCCGCAGCGGGCGGGTGGCGGTGATCCGGGGGTCTTTCTGTCGCAGCGATCCGGCGGCGGCGTTGCGCGGGTTGGCAAACGGCGCCCGGCCGGCTTCGACCAGGCTCGCGTTGAGCTCGGCAAAGGCTGCGACCGGGAAGAACACCTCGCCACGCACCTCGACCAGCTCCGGCACGGCGACCGGTGAGTCGGTGGCCAGCTGATGCGGCACACCGACGATGGTGCGCACGTTGTTGGTGACGTCTTCCCCGGTGCGCCCGTCGCCACGGGTCGCCGCCCGAACCAATCGACCGCGTTCGTAACGCAGGTTGATCGCCAGTCCGTCGATCTTGAGCTCGGTGAGGAAGTGGATCGCCGCCCCGTCGGCGCCACGCTCC
>JBAOHD010000035.1:0-8176 GCA_037046615.1 Dermatophilaceae bacterium | reverse complement strand
CCACGTCGTCTTCGGCAAGACCGTGCCCGACGTGTCACTCAACGCCGTGGCCAACCTCGGGTATGCCGCAGGCGTCTTCGGCGCGCCGGTCTATCCCGGCGACACGCTGACGACGACCTCAGAGGTCATCGGCCTCAAGGAGAACTCCAACGGCGCGCACCGGCGTCGTCTACGTGCACTCGGTGGGGGTCAACCAGGACGGCGAGACGGTGCTCGATTACGTCCGCTGGGTCATGGTCAACAAGCGCGACACCGACACGCTCACGCTCGAATCGAACGTGCCCGAGCTCCCCGACGCGGTGCCCGGTCGACAAGCTCGTCGTTCCCTACTCGATCGACGGCTATGACGCCGCGCTGGCGGGCTCGCCCTTCCTCTGGGACGACTACGAGGTCGGCGAGCGCATCGACCACGTCGACGGGATGACGATCGAGGAGGCCGAGCACATGATGGCCACACGTCTCTACCAAAACACCGCGAAGGTCCACTTCAACCAGCACGTCGAAGGCCAAGGTCGCAACGGTCGGCGGATCGTCTACGGCGGCCACGTCATCTCGCTCGCCCGAGCCCTGTCGTTCAACGGCCTCGGCAATGCCCTGTCGATCGCCGCGATCAACGGCGGCACCCACGCCAACCCGACCTTCGCCGGCCACACGGTTTACGCGTGGTCGGAGGTGCTCGACCGGCTCGAGCTCCCGGGCCGCTCCGATGTCGGGGCCTTGCGGCTGCGGACGGTCGCGACCAAGGATCTCGCCTGCGCCGACTTCCCGTTGCGTGGCGAGGACGGCAAGTACCTCCCCGAGGTCGTGCTCGACCTCGATTACACCGTGCTGATGCCGCGCCGCTGACGCTGCGGGTGCGCCGGGTTTCTGACAGCGGTCCGCCCGCCCACGCGAGTTGCGTGGGCGGGCGGATTCCTGTGGTGCGAGCGGCCTACTTCAGCTTGAAGTTCGCCGACAGGCTCGAGCCGTCATCGGTCGTCATGGTGACTGTCCAGCAGGTGCCCGGCTTCTTGGGGGTCTGCCAGTTCTGGATGAACTGCCCGCCCGTGGAGTCGTAGCGCAGCTGGGTGCCACCGGTCGTCGTGAGCTCGATGTCGTCGCTGACCGCCGTCGTGCCCAGGGCAGGACACCGACTTCACGGTGAACGTGCTGATCACAGACACGTCGGTCAGCTCGGTCGCGCCGGCGATACACCTCGAACTTCAGCGGGACCGTCGAGCCGTTCTTGACGACGTTCCACACGCCGCTCATGTCGACCGGCTGATAGAAGCCGGAGAGGGTCCAGGCCAGCACGGTGTACGTCCTGCTCTCGGTGGTCACATTGCCCGCGAGGTCGTATGCCGTTGCAGTCAGAGTGTGCGTGCCCGACCGCGGTGCTGTAGCCCGACACCGTGCAGTCGCCGGGTCCCGAGAGTGCGTCACTGGCGGTGCATGCCCCCGCTGCCGAGACCTGCGCCGAAGTAGTACGACCCACCATCGGCCGGGCCGCCGACCCAGGTGATCGAGGGCGCAGTGAGGTCGACGTCGATGTCGCTCACTGTTGCCGATGTGGAATTCCCAGCGCTGTCCGTGCACGTGCCCGAGACGTTCTGGTCTGCACCCTCACCGAGAGTCGAGGGGTCTGATACCGAAGCCACGCCCGACAGGGAGTCGTCACAGACCCAGGTAACCGTCACCGGGGAGATATACCAGCCGGCCAGACCATCCGGGTCCGCCGGACTCTGACGCCGGTCACGGTCGGGGCGGTCTTGTCGACCTTGATTCCTGTCACGCGTGTCGGAGGCCGAGTTGCCGCTCAGGTCGGTGCAGGTGCCAGTGAGGGACAGATCCGCACCCTCACCGGTGGTTGTCGCCGAGACCGTCGATGACACAGGGCCGCCAAGGTCGGTGCACGTCCAGGTCACGGTGACATCGCTGGTGTTCCAGCCGGCAGAGTTGGCGGCAGGCGTTTCGGGACTGGACCGCGATCACCGGGGCGGTCGTGTCGACGATCGAGTAGGTCACGGACGTGGTGGCGGTGAGTCCGCCTGCATCGGTGTAGCTGCACGTGGCGCTCTGGGTGCCGATTCCGTAGAGGGCAAGCGACCCAGTGATGGGGCTGAGCGTCGCCGGGAAGGTCGAGGGACCGTCCTCATCGTCGCTGACGCTGCACATCGCAACGGGCACTGATCCCAGCTCATAGCTGGCGCCGGACGGCCACACCGGTGATAGCCACGACCGGCACGTGGTTGGTCGCGCCGGTCACGGTGACGGTAAACGTCGCTGGGGCCAGGTCGAACGTGCCACCCATCGTGTTGGCCGTTTGCGTCACTGTGACCGTCGCCGTGCCAGTGGCCCCGGCAGTCACCGTGAGGACTTTGGTGTCTGCGCAGCTCGTGAAGGTCACACTGGCGGGACTCACCGTGGCCACGCCTGCGTTGGACGACGCGACAGAAAGCGTGAGGCTGGTTTGACCCGGTGAGGTTACAGCCGTTCTTTCCATCTCCGTTTTGCGGCACCAGCCGGAGGGTGGTGGATCCGTTGGGTCCGCCGAGGTTGAGCGGCATGACCTCGGCGGCTGCGTCAACGGTGGTGTCGAGATTGTTTGAGATGTCGTCAGCGACCGCTACTGCGGCTCCGCTGAGGGTGAGGGCGACGCTGGCCACGGTGGCGGCCAACCATCTTGAGAATCGAGGGCATGGGGGCTCCAGGAGAGAGGGGTTCGCACCAAAAGTCCCCCGAGGACTACGCACTTCGCATCATATGGTCCATTTCGGACAGACGGTTGGCTTTGGCGGAGACCCGCCATGGCACCATGTCGGCGTGAGCGAAGAGCAGAAGAAGAGCGACAACCGCCCGCGTCCGACCACCGAGGCGTTCCGCGCCTTCGTCCGGGAGGGCTGGGCACCCCGCGCTGAGGGCCTCCCCGAGCGTGCTGACGTGGCGCCGTATGCCGCTGCGCGACGCGAGGCCGTGAGCGCGGCATACGCGGGTGAGCGTCTGGTCATCCCCTCCGGTGGCCTCAAGGTGCGCTCGAACGACTGCGACTACACCTTCCGGCCGCACTCCGCTTTCGCTCACCTCACCGGCTTCCGCGCCGATTGCGAACCCGACACCGTCCTTGTCCTGCATCCCCGCACCGACGCCGAGGGTGGCGGCCACGAGGCGGTTGTCTATCTGCGTCCTCTCGCTGGCCGCGACACCGAAGAGTTCTTCGCCGACGCCCGCTACGGCGAGTTCTGGGTCGGCGCGCGTCCGAGCCTCGAGGAGATCGAGGCGGAGTTCGGCCTCACCGCTCGCCACATCGACGAACTCCCCGACGCGCTGGCCAAGGACGCCGGGGTCACCGTGCTGCGCGTCGTCCGCGACGCCGACCGTGATGTCGCCGCGACCGTCGACCAGGTGCGCGCCGAGGCCGGTGTCACCGGCGCAGCGCTCGAGGCCGCCCACAGCAACGACGAGGCGCTCGCGGCATACCTCTCTCATCTGCGGATGATCAAGGACGAGTGGGAGATCGACCAGATGCGCGCGGCGATCGCCGCGACGAAGGTCGGCTTCGAAGCCGTCATCGCCGACCTCGACGGGGCCGTCGAGCGCGGCAAGGGCGAGCGCTGGGTCGAGGGTCTCTTCGGCCTCCATGCGCGCCACCAGGGCAATGGCACCGGCTACGACTCGATCTGCGCCGCCGGCGACCACGCCAACACCCTGCACTGGATCAAGAACACCGGCGAGGTGCGCTCTGGAGACATGATCCTGCTCGACGCCGGGGTCGAGGTCGACTCCCTCTTCACCGCCGACATCACCCGCACGCTCCCGGTCGACGGCACCTTCACCGACGCGCAGCGCGAGATCTACGACGCGGTGTATGCCGCCCAGCAGGCCGGCATCGACGCGATCAAGCCCGGCGCGAAGTTCTCCGACATCCACGCCGCCGCCATCCGGGTCATCGCCGAGCGTCTGCACGGGTGGGGCCTGCTGCCCGAGGGCGTCTCGGTCGAGGACACCCTCGACACCGAGACCGGGCCAGTATCACCGCCGCTGGATGGTCCACGGCACGAGCCACCACCTCGGGCATCGACGTCCACGACTGCGCCCTGGCGACCCGTGAGCAATACATGGACGCCGAGCTCGAGCCCGGGCATGATCCTCACCGTCGAGCCCGGCCTCTACTTCAAGGCCGACGACGAGCTCGCGCCCGAGCGGTTCCGCGGCCAGCGGCGTGCGGATCGAGGACGACGTGCTCGTCACGGAGACGGGTTACGACAACCTCTCGGAGAGTATGCCGCGCACGAGCCACGACGTCGAAGCATGGATCGCCCAGGTCCAAGGCCGCTGATCTGCTGCCTACGGGGTGGGCCCGGCAGATGGTGCACCTGGAGGTGCCCGGAGGCACCACGGTCCACTGCGCCGTCTGGGCGGCGGACTGGAAGGCGTCGCCGCCGTACCAATCGGTGACGAAGCTGCCGTTCGTCGTCGGGGTGCAGCGGTTGACATCGGTCAGCGCCTTGACCCAGACCGTGCCCCCTCCGGTGTAGTCGAGCCGCAGCAGGATGAGCGTCGACGGGCCCGGCCATGAGCGTGCACGCCCGCGATGTCGAACGTTCCGGAGGAAGGCCGGATAGGTCGCGAGCCAATCGGTCGAGGCCACTGCTCACCCTGACCGCCGAGAACAGGGGATGCGTCGACCCCGCCGGCGGCGCCGAGCCGCCGCCCGTCGTGAACGTCACGATCTGGTAGGTGCACATCACTGCACTCATCGGGACGGTGGTTGGCACGAGATGCCGATTCGCGACGAAGGCTTCCCCCACGTCACCCGAGGGTTGCGCCGGCACCTCGGGATCGGCGGTGACTCTTTCGGGGCAGAGCGCGACGGGGTTGGCCCCCGCGCGACTCTCGGATGCATCGGTCTTGGCCGACAACCCTGACGACCCCTCCGCGGATCCGGCCTGCGCAGCCACGGAGGTGGCGCCTCCAGGCCGCAACCCGCCCAGGGCATTGGAGAATATCCCGAGGCCTAACACGACGGCCGCCACGCCACCACCCACAGCACCGAGCGCACGGACCCGACGATGCCGAGCCACGTCGCGCGCCACCGCGGCGAAGTCCACCCCCTCCTGGAAGGGCGGTGCCTGTCGCAGGCGTTCGATCAGGTTGACATCCGGGTCACTCATGGCCGAGCGCCTCCCTCATCTTGACCAACCCTCGGGCGGCCTGACTCTTGACGGTCCCTGGGGCGAGATCGAGCAGCTCGGCGACCTGCTCGATCGACATGTCCTCGACGTAGCGCAGGACGACGACCCGCCGCTGCCCCACCGGCAAGGTGCGCAGCGCTGCCGCGAGGGCGAGCCGGTCGTCGACGGCGGTTGTCGCGGACGGCATACCGGCTGATCCCCACCCGACCCCGCGCTCGGGGAGCACCTCGGTCGGGATCTCGCCCCGCCACTTCCGCCGCCACCACGTCGTCGCGAGCCGGACGAGCACGGTCTTGACGTAGGCATCGGGGTTGCCCTCGCGCACCCGCTCCCAATGGGGCCACGTGCGGGCGAGCGCCGTTTGGACGAGGTCGCGCGCGAGGTGCGCGTCCCCGGTGAGCAGGTATGCCGTGTGGACCATGCGCGGGGATCGGGCCACGACGAACTCACGGAAGCCGTCCGGCTCACTCATGGCGTGTCACCCCCTCGCACACCCTGTCTAACCTCCTGAGTCGCTCCAGGGTTGCACGAGGGCCGCACCGAAAACTGTCGGCGCGGCCCTCGTCTCAGGTCACCCTCGCTGCAGGTGGGTGGTCAACTCGCTTACAGCCCGTCGATCCGGCTCACCGGAGCCTTCAGACCGGGGTGGGTGCGGAAGTAGTCGACGAGGTTGGCGAGGTCTTCGGGGCCACCGAGTCGGTTGGTGCCGAGCTTGAAGGCCGTGAAGAGGTCACCCCCGTCGGCGAGGAAATTGAGCGTTCCCACCCGGTAGGTGGCGGCCAGGTCGAGCGGCACGCCGTTGAGCTTCATCGACCCGGGCACGACACGTGAGCCTTGCGGGGCGGTGGCGTCCCACGTGTAGGTGAAGCCCTCCGAGACGCCGAGCGCGAGCATCGGACGGGAGCCACGCGCGGGCACAGGCTGGTATTGCTGCTCAAGGACTTGCCGGATCTGGTCGCCGGTCATGTCCATCGGTCACCAAGAGGTTGCCGAAGGGGGCGATCGCTGTAGGCCTCCTGGTAGGTGATCTGACCGATCCCCTCCGTGCCCGTCGGCGGCGACAGCCGCAATGACGCCCGGACGCCACCGATGTTCATAAAGGCTGATCTGGGCGTTGCCCTTGGTTGGTCCCGCCGTGCCGTAGAGGATCGAGTCGGCCACGAGCGAGCCCATCGGTGTCTCGATGCCGCGATTGCCCGAGGCGTCACCGAGGATGTCCTCGACGTGACTGCCGACGACCGTGTTCTTGATCGGGCCGGCAAGCGTCGACCACTTGGCGATGATCGCCGTCTGCGCCGGGTCCGGCGCCACCGTGCGGACGTTGAGGTGGTTGACGGCTGTCGTCTTGGCCCGGTCCACGTCACTCGTGCGCCGGTCGATGACGAGGTTGGTTTCCGTGATCGCTCGACCGTAGTCGGCTGCGCTCGTGACGAGGCGCGGGTTGCCGGCAGGATCGGGGATCGAGCACACGTAGGGCTGGTGCGTGTGGCCCGAGACGATGAGGTCGATGTCGGGGCTCATCCGTGCCGCCAGGCCGGCGATGGGCTCGGAGATGCCCAAGCACTGGCCGAACAGCCCCGTTTGATAGCCGCCCTCGTGGATGAGCACGACGATCGCCTCGACGCCCCGCTTCTTGAGCGCTGCGGCCTGGAGGTTGGCGGTCTCGACCTCGTCGCGGAAGTCGACGCTCGCCACGCCGGCCGGGCTGACCAGGGTCGGGGTGGCCTTGAGGGTCATGCCGATGAAACCGATCCGGGCACCGTTGACGATCTTGACGGTGGTCGCGGGCAGCAGCGTCGTGCCGTTGTCCTTGCGGATGACGTTGGCGGCGAGCCACTGGAAGTCGGCGCCCGCATAGGGCTGGTCCGGGAAGTAGCACCCTGCGACCGGGTGGCAGCCACCATTTTGCATGCGCAGCAATTCCGTTGTGCCCTCGTCGAACTCGTGGTTGCCGACGCTGCTCACGTCAAGACCGAGCGCATTGAGCGACTCGACCGAGGGTTCGTCGTGGAACATGCCCAGGAAAGGAAGGGCGACCCGCCGATGAGGTCACCAGCAGCGACGGTCAAGCTGTTGCTTCGCTCCGACCTTGGCCCGCAGCGCCGCCAGATTTGCCGAAAGGTATTCCACTCCACCGACAGGATTCTGGGCCGGGTCCTGCGCGCGCGACGAGCGGCCCGTCGGTCGCTTCGAGGTGTCCGTGGTAGTCGTTGAAGGACAGCACCTGGACCGACACGAACGGTCCTCGGCCAAGTCCGGGTGGGTCGCCTTGGATCTTGTCCCCGCGGTCGTCAGCGAGCGCCGAGCCTGAAGGGAGAGCCACCGCGGCGGCGAGCGCAACTGCGCCCACGATCGCCCACGGGGTGCGTCGGTAAGCCATGCCAACCTCCTGTCCGGGCACCCGCCGTTGGGTGTCCGCATCCGCGAACAGTAACCCGAGAAGGGCTGTTATGGGCCCGGAGCATGGGCGCGAGGTGGAGCGCTCAGAGGGCCGCAGGCGGCATACTCCCCCGGCCGATGTCGATGCCCGCCGACGCGAGGATCTCGCGCGCCTGCTGGGCCACCTTGTGTTCAGTGAGCAACTCGAACCGCGCCGGAACGATGCGGCTCACCGAGGTGAAATCGCGCCGCCCGCGCGTCAGCGCATAGCCCAGACCCGCCCACACGAGGCCGAAGACGGCGCCGACGAGCGAGGTCGACAGGAGGATGCCCGAGGTGCCGCTCGTCGTGAAGATCGACAGGACGAAGCCCACGAAGAGGCCAAACCACAGACCTGAGAGCACGCCACCCATGAGCACCCGACCCCAGGTCAACCGGCCCGTGACCCGCTCAAGTTGTCGAAGGTCGGTGCCGACGATGAGGCAGTTCTGGACCGGGAAACCGGCGTCCGACAGCGTGTCCACGGCCTTCTGCGCCTCGGGGTAGCTCACGAAGACGCCTACGGAGAGGGGGTAGTCGAGTTCGAGGGCGGCGAAGGGCACCTGACGCGCACCGGGCTGGCTACT
>JBAOHD010000034.1:0-198752 GCA_037046615.1 Dermatophilaceae bacterium | reverse complement strand
GTGTGGACGATGTCGCCTGGCTCAAGCTCGAAGACTCCCCGGAGCAGGTCGCACCCGGCATGCAGGGATGCCGGGGTGTGGACGACAGCCTTCGGCGCCGCCGTCGTGCCCGAAGTGAAGACGACGAGGGCGGGCCATGCGGCGGCATCGGCATCGAGGCCGATCAGCCCGGACCGGTCAGGTGCATCGTCGCGGCTCGGGGAGAGCGACCGCGCCGACCGAGCGCCGCGAGGGACGCCAGGCAGCCACCGGCCGGCATACACGTGGCGCAGCGGGAGTGAGGCGTAATCGGGCAGGAGGAGCCCGCGCGAGCGGGTGAGCCGTCGCAGGGGGCCGCGCGACACGGCATACAGGAGCGCCTCGGTGATCGCGTGGGTGGGGCGGGCGGCAGCAACCCGCGCTGCGAAGAGCGCCGGGGTCGAGCCGGGGTCGACGAACACGACCGTCCCGCCGGCATGCACCACCCCGAGCGCGAGGACGACGCCGGCTGCGCGCGGCCGCACCGAAAAGAGGGCCCGATCGCCGGGGTTGAGGCCGTCCGCAGTCAGGCCGCGCGCGGTGGCGTCGATGCGGTCGGCGAGAGCGCGGTAGGTGACCTCGTCGGTGACTCGGGTCTGCCCCCGCCGGCGCCGGCCCCACTGGCGGATCGCGACGCGGTATGCCGTGTCCGCGGCTTCCGCGCGCGCCAGGACGGGCGCGAGCAGATGGGTCGCGCCGGTGTGAGTGGTCATCGGATGTCGACGTGGTCGGGACGATAGCGATGGTCGGCGTACCAGCCGAGGGTGCGGATCAGGCCCCACGCGTGGGCGCGTCGGGTGGAGGCGCGGACCACGACCTCGGGGTGGGCTCCGTAGCGGGTCGTGAGTCGCCGCACCGCGTTGACGAGCGCCCGGTCCTCGTGGACGTCCTCGATCTTGGTGCGGGGGAAGCCCCCGGCGGCGAGGTAGAGCTCGGCGGTAATGGCGAGGTTGCAGCCCGGGGTCATGACGTAGGGACCGAGGTAGTCGGCGCTGCGATTGCCCGGCCGGAAGCGGCCGAAGGTGCTCGCGATCGTCAAAGCAGCGCTGAGCACTCCCTGCTTGACCCGGTTGACGGGTCGGTCGTCGGTGCGAGGGAGGAGCCGACCGGCGATGAGGTCGTGGCCGGCGTCGAAGGCGTCCCAAATCCGGGCTGTCCAGTCGGGAGCAGGGAGGCAGTCGGCGTCGGTGCGCGCCAGATGCGTTGCGCCAGAGGCGATTGCGCTGCGTATGCCGGTATCGGCGGCAGCGCCCGTCCCCTTCTGCGCTTCGTCGATGACCCGCCAGCGCGGTATACCCCACTCGAGTGCGGCCGCACGCACGATGTCAGCGGTGCCGTCGGTGGAGCCGTTGTCGACGACGACGAGGTCGAAGTCGCGATCATGCTGCGCGCGCAGGGCCGTCAGCGTGTCTCGGATGCCGTGCGCCTCGTTGAGGGCCGGGACCACGACCGCGAGACGGCGCCCTCCCGGGTGGCGCGTCATCGGTGGCGCGTCAGGGGTGTCGCGCGTCGTCATCGCTCCCCCTCGATCGAGCGTGTCCGAGATGCCGGCTGCAGGAGGTGGTCGATGTCTCGCTCACCCGCTCGACCATAGTGACAGCCGCGAGGCTGCCGCCGACCAGCGGCACGAGCTCTGGGCGGCCCGCACCTGAGCAAGTAACGTTGCCCTCGTCATGTGAAGGGGGACGCCGATGACGCATCGATCTCAGCACCCACAGGGCGCTCGTTGGATGACGAGGCTCGTGGCGTCGGTGGCAAGCGCGGTTGCGGCGACCGCCCTCGCGGGGTGCACCACCACGACCCAGGCGTCCGGCCCGACCGACACATCCCGCCCCGGCGGACCGGCGGGCAACTTCGTCCCCGACCTCACCTACCGCGTGAGCTCGGATCTCCTGGCCCTCGGCGCTGACGGGCGCGAGATCGCGGCCTCGTGCACCAAGGGGATCTGCATCTGGGACGCCACCTCCGGGTCACTGACCCGGACGATCCCCGGACCCAGCCTGCTCGGGGCCAGCCCGGACGGCGCCACCTTCGCCACCCTGGCGCCCACGCCCGGGCCGGTGCGGCTCGGCGACAGTTATCCCGTGCGGATCCGGCTGTTCACCGCGGCCACTGGCTCGACGATCCACGAGGTCGACGGGCACCGCTCCACCGCGGTCACCGATGTCCCGCTCGGTCGCGGGTCGGCCGTCGCCTTCAGTCCCAACGGATCTCTGGTTGCCACCTCCGGTGACGACGCGACGGTCCGCGTGTGGGCGGTCGCCGATGGTTCCCTCAAGCGCCAGCTCGCCACCGGAGGCACGACCCGCTCCCTGGCGTGGAGTCCCGACTCGACGCGACTGGCCACGGCGGGGAGCACCGTCCCGCTCGTGGTGTGGGACATCGAGCAGGGGACCCCGATCAAACCAGCCCCCGCCTCGGGCACCGAAGCGCTCCCGGCACAGGGGATCGCCTGGAGCCCTGAGGGGCAGCGCGTGGCCGTCACGTCGGCCGGCCCCGGAGGCAACGTCCGGATCCTCGACGCGACGACGCAAGCGGTTGTCGCCACCCACCCTCGGCCCGGTGTCGGCTTCGGTGTCGCCTTCCAGCCCGGGGGCTCGCTCGTCGCTTTCTCGTCACCAGACTCCCGCACCGTCGTCCTCTGGGATCCCGCGACCTCCACCTCACGCGAGCTCGCCGGGCACACCAAGGCCCCGGGTGCCGTGGCCTTCTCTCCGGACGGGGCCTCGCTGTTTTCGGTGAGCACCGATGACGGCATTTGGCGCTGGGACGTCGCCACCGGTCAGCGCTCGACGCAATTCGAGTTGCCCCCGAAGTTTGGCCAGTCGAGCTAACCGGACGATCAGGCAACCACACGGCATACGGCCGATGGATCTGCCGGAAGCCCTGATCAACTTTTTCCTCCGCACTCGACCGGCGCGCCACTAGGCTCCGCACACGCAGTGGCATCGGGGCCGGTCTGCCGTCCAGCCGTGAGCCCCTGGTTCGACGAGGAGGCAGGCAATGTCGCAGGCAACCCCACAAGTCAGGGCCCACACGGGCGGCACCGATCAGTCATCCCATCTCAAGCGGACTCTCGGCACGTGGGCCATCGTCGGCCTGGGCCTGGGCTACATGACGCCGACGGTCATCTTCGACACGTTCGGGATCGTCGCTGAGGAGACCGAACTTCCTCGTCCCGCTGGCCTACCTCATGGCGATGGTGGCGATGGCGTTCACCGCCGTCAGCTATGGCCGGATGGTGCGGGTCTATCCCTCGGCCGGCTCGGCCTACACCTATGCCTCGGAGACGATCCATCCCAATGTCGGCTTCGTCATCGGCTGGTCGTCATTGCTCGACTACCTCCTGCTGCCGCTGGTCAACGCGCTCATCCTGCGCAGCTACATGGAGTCCTTCTTCCCCGAGGTCACCCCGGCCCTCTGGGTCTTCGTCGTCGTCGCTGCCGTGACCGCGATGGTGCTGTTCAGCATGAGCAACACCTCGAGGTTCAACGGCATCCTCGTGGTCTTCGCGATCGTCCTCATCGTCGTCTTCGTCGTCCTCGCCTGGCGTCAGCTCGCCGCGCGGTGAGGGCAACGGCACCCCCTTCTCGACGCGGCCGCTGTGGCATGAGGGCGCCAGCCTCGGACCGGTGATCACGGGGGCGACGATCGTCTGCTTCTCGTTCATCGGGTTCGACGCGATCACGATGTATACGGAGGAGGCCAAGGACGCTCAGCACCGTGCCGCGGGCCATCATGATCGACGCTTGCTCATCGGTGGCGCCATCTTCTTCATCGCCGGCTGGTTCGCGCAGTCGCGTGTTCCCGACGATGGACGGCTTCAGCGAGGACGCGCTGGAGAACAGCGCGCTGCCCGAGATCGCCGAGCATGATCGGCGGCACGCTCTTCAAGGCATTCCTCACGGCGGCGGCCTTCGCGGCGACGTTGGCCTCCGGCCTGGCGTCGCACGCCTCGGTCTCGCGGATGCTCTATGTCATGGGCCGCAACGGCCGCGGGCCCGATCTCGCGCACGTTCTCGTTCGTCCACCCGCGGTGGCGGACCCCGGCGTTGTCGGTCATCTTCGTCGGCTTGGTCTCGCTGCTGGCGATCCCGCTCAACCTCGACTTCGTCGCCGCGCTCATCAACTTCGGTGCGCTCATGGCGTTCACCTTCGTCAACCTCACGGTGATCGTCTACTTCGCCTGGCGCAAGAAGCTAGTCCGCACCCCGCGGGAGATCTTCACCAACGTCGTCCTGCCCGCGCTGGGTGTCGTGGCCACGCTGATTCTTTGGGCCAACCTCTCCCCAGACTCCTTCCGCTACGGCCTGATGTGGATGATCGCCGGCATCGTGGTGATGCTCGCGCTGACCCGCTTCTGGACCCGGCCGTTGCGCGTTCAGCTCGTCGAGGAGGACATGCCGGCCAGCGACGAGCTCTACGAGGCCATGCAGGAGCAAGAGCAGGAAAAGGCGCAGGCCAAGGAGCCGGAGCAGGGGCGCCGGGACTGACTGACGGGACCGGCTCGCGCCGCACTGCGGCGCGAGCCGATCACCTCACACGTGAGCGTCGGCGAGGGTGAGATCCGCCGGCTTGGCGGGCACGACCTGTGTCGTCGACACGTCGTAGGCGATGGAGCGCGGGTCGACCGGGCCGGGCAAGCTCGCGACCGGGCGGGAGACCACTGTCGCGGTGGGAGTCGCCGACGTGAAGGTCACCGGAGCGTCAGGACTCACACCCAGGGTGTATGCCGTGCCGCCGGCGAGAGCAGTCTCAAGGAAGTCTGCGGTGAGTCGAGCGACGGCACCCTGAGCCACCTGCGGGGCCAACTTGCTGGCGCAGGCTCCGGTGTTGACCGGGCGGACGAGACCGATCTGGTCACTCCCCCCGCCGGCGACGAGGCCGATGTGTGTCATCGCGGGCCACGGAAGCGGTGATGACGACGGCTGACTTCTGCTTGGCGGCGAGCTCCCTCGCGAGGTCGACGGGCCCGTCCGTGCCGACCTGCTCGTCGCACTGACCGCTCAGGATGAGCGATGGCACGAGTGAGCCCTTCCAGACCAGCGGGAGTGTTGAGGGCGGGTTGCAGTGCGACGATCGCCTTGAGCTCGGGGAAGACGCCGCGGGCGTTGGCCGCCGCGGCATACCCTGCCCCGCTGCTGTGGCCGACCATGGCGATCCGGGTGGTGTCGATCTGACCGGCGAGGTCCTTCGCCCACGACAGGCCGAAGGTCTCCCCGGAGGACATGCGGCCGAGGATCGACAGGTGGAGTTTGACCAGCGCGGTCTGCAGGACGAACGGATCCGGCTCCCCGCCCCACGTCAACTCCTCCTTGGCGTGGACGTCGATGGCGACGGCGATCATGCCGCGGGCCGCGAGCTCGCGGGCGACGTAGGCCAGGCTGGCGGTGGCGTGGACGTAGTCGGGGCCACTTGTGAGGTTGTCCTCTTGGGACTGCTCGGCTCGTGCCGCAGGCCTCCGGCCACGGGGTGGTCGAGACGGCGGGCAGGAGAGCATCCTTGCGGGCGTCGATGCAGCCGGGGTAGGACCCGTGGACGATGACCGCGACCGGGTGTGGGCCGGGGGTGGACGGGATGGCGATGACGCCCTCGATCCGCGAGAAGTGCTTCGTCCCATAGGTCGTGCCGTCGACCATGCCCGCGGGGAAGGTGTAGGCGCGCAGCGTCGGGGCGCTGCCGGGGTGGGTGCCGTGGCATGGGTCGTGGGCGCCGTGGACTGCGCTGCGGGTCGGGCGCTCGCGTCCCCGGTGCCCGAGCCGGGTGAACCAGCGGGCGATGCGGTGGTCCGCGCGCAACCAGTCAGCAGGAGCGACGCGGCGACGAGGGTGGCGGCAATCCCGACGGTGCGAGTGGGAGTCGGACGGAGTGAACGGATGCGGGAAGTCATGCCGCCGAGCGTAGGAATGGCGTGTGGCGGAGCGTCATCGGCTCTGTTGCGGTCATGTCACAGTCGGCCGACGGTCTCGCGTCTCGCACGCGCAGGGCGTCTGGCGCCTGGCGTCTAGTGCCGGCAGTCTGGCGCCGGCAGGCGGGCGATCAGCGCTGGTCAGCAAGCAGCCGCTCGAATCCGTCGAGCAGCACGTCGAGCCCGAACTCGAACTCCTCCTGGTCGTCGCATCCCGGGCCGACAATCCCGCGCGTCCCGTCCCGCCCGTCCGGCCCGTCCTGCCCGTGGGGGTCATGACTTCCGGCGACGGCGAGGGTGGCGATATGGGGGTATGCCGCGGTGAGCTGGGCGAGCAAGGTCGCGCGCACCTCGGGGTCATCCGGCGGTGGCGCTGTCGGGAAGACCTCGAGGTTGAATCCCCACATGCGGGTCCCGAGGGCATGCATGACGTGATGGGCTAGGTGAGGGCTGAAGCCCCCGTCGAGGATCGTCGCGATGACGGCATCCATGTGCGCCATGACCTCGGGCGTCACCTGAGTCCGGGAGGCCATGAGCTGGGAGGCCCATGGGTGGGCGAGCATGAGCTGCCGAGCGGCGAGGATCTGCTGTCTGATCGCCGGCTTCCACCCGAGATCGGTGGCAGCAGGGGGGATTTGTTCGATGACCACGTCGATCATCCCGGCGAGCAACTGGTCCTTGTTAGCGACGTGCTTGTAGAGCGCCATCGGGACGACGCCGAGGTCCTGGGCCAGCGTGCGCATGCTGACCTCGGCGAGCCCGACCCGGTCGGCCAGATCGACCGCCGCCGCGAGGACCGTGGCCCGATTGAGGCGGGCAGTCCTGGCCCGGGAGGCCCGCTCAGCCCGCGAGGTGCCGGAGGTCCGCGAGGCACCGGAGGCCCGCGAGGCCGGGTCACCTTGCCTCATCTGCACCCTCCTCCCGCGGAATCACTTGACAGGTGTACAGCGTACACGTACCGTCACACCATCACCGAGGTGTACGCCGTACACCTCACTTCGCGTTTGGAGCCCTCCCCATGAATCCCACCCGACGCACGGCCCTCGTGGCCGGCCTCTTCTATCTGCTCACCTTCGTCTCCACCCCCACGCTCGGCCTGTATGCCGTGGTCAAAGGCGCGGGCTACGTCACCGGCCCCGGCCCGGACTCGGGTGCAGTGCTCGGTGGCTTCCTCGAGGTGTTGGTCGGGCTCGCGGGGATCGGCACGGCGGTCACGCTCTACCCGGTGATCCGTCGCTATGGCGAAAGCCTCGCGCTGGGCTTCGTCGCCGCGCGGATCCTCGAAGGGGCCATGATTTTCGCCTGCGTCGTGAGCATCGTGTCGCTGGTCAACCTGCGAGCGGCCACTGCTGCAGATCCCGGCTCCGCTGGCACGGCCTTGGTCCTCGCCGACTCGCTCGGGGCGGCATACAACGCCGCCTTCCTCCTCGGGCAGAGCCTCATGCCGGGACTCAATGCCCTGCTCCTCGGCTCCCTCCTCCTGCGCTCCGGGCTCGTCCCGCGGGTGCTCCCGCTCATCGGGCTCGTCGGCGCGCCCCTGCACCTGACCGCCGTCGTGCTGACCTACTTCGGCGTCCTCGACCGGATTTCCACGCTGACGATCCTGGCTGCCCTCCCGATCGCCGGTCTGGGAGTTCTCGCTCGGGGTCTATCTCGTCGTCAAGGGCTTCCGCACTCCCTCTGCCCGGCCCAACGCCGGCGCTGCAGTCGATGAGCACCCGCTCGTCCCGGCGACGGTTGGCTGACGGAAGACGCGCGGCATACGGAATCCGTAGTCAATGGCCCCGTATGCCGCAGATTCCAGCGGCATACTAGGAAAAGTGCCACGGATAGGGGATGATGCAGGCTACCCCGGCGGATGTCGCCGATCACGAGGAGACCACGGCCATGAGCGACCTGCCCCAGACCGCGACCGATACGCCCACGGCGACGACCCCGTCCTGGCCTGCGCACGACCCGGCGACCCGCAGGTGGCTGCCCCAGCGGCATACGCCGATCAACCCCGAGCGCGTCGAGACCCTCCTCGCGCAGGAATGGGAGAAGTTCAGCGCGGCGACGACGGGCTCGGCCGAGCACAATGCCCGCGCGAGCAAGATCCTCCCCCTCGGCGTGACCTCGTCCTTCCAGCACTGGGACCCGCACCCCATCTCGATCGTGTCGGCCCGCGGGGCGCACCTCACCGACGTCGACGGCCGCCGCCTGCTGGACATGTCGATGGGTTTCGGCGCGATGATGGTCGGTCACCTCAACCCCGTCGTCGTCGAGCACGTCCGCCATGCGCTCGACCATGTCGGCACGCTCTTCGTCACGCCGTCGCCGACCGCGACCGAGGTGGCCGAGCTCTTCCAGGCCCGGTTCCAGCTCGACATGCTCCGCTTCACCCAGTCGGGCACGGAGTCGCTCATGTATGCCGTCCGCGCAGCTCGCGCTTACACCGACCGGAAGGCGATCATCAAGATCGAGGGCGGCTACCACGGTGGATACGACCCGCTGCAGGTGTCGGTCAAGCCGGCGCTGGCCGACATCGGCCCGGCCGACAACCCGACGCCGCAGGTGCCCTCGGAGGTCGAGGCAGGCACCGTTTATGTCGTCCCCTTCAATGACATCGACCAGCTCCGCGGGGTCCTCGCCAAGCACGGCCGGGAGATTGCCGCGCTTGTCATGGAGCCGGTCATCGAAAACCTCGCGATCGTCGTGCCCGACGAGGGCTACCTCGCGGCCGTCCGCGCCGCGTGCGATGAGCACGGGGTGGTCTTGATCTTCGACGAGGTCAAGACCGGCCTCACGGCGGGGTATGCCGGGGCTTCCCAACGCCTCGGCGTCAAGCCCGACCTCGTGACGCTCGCCAAGAGCATCGGCGGGGGCCTGCCGCTGGCGGCCTTCGGCGGTCGCGAGGAGGTCATGCAGGTCGTTGTCGATGGCCGGATGGCCCACTTTGGCACCTACAACGGCAACCCGCTCGTCATGGCAGCCGCTCGCGCGGTTGATGAGGTGTGCACCCATGAAGCCCTCGACCAGGCCGAGGCGATCAACGTGCGCACCCTCGATGGGGTCGACGCCGTCATCACCGAGTTCGAGCTGCCCGCGCACACCGTCGGCATGGGCATCAAGGGCTGCATCACGTGGTCGCCGACGCCCGGTGCGCAACTACCGCGACTACAAGGCGACCGACTTCCGGCTCGCCGAGTTGTCGTGGCTCTGGGGCGTCAACCGGCACATCCTCACCCCGCCTGGGCTCGACGAGCAGTGGCTCGTGTCCCTCGCCCACACCGACGAGGACATGGCCGTCCTCGTGAGCGACTTCCGCGAACTCGCCGAGGCCCTGCGGGCGTAAGCGCGCTGCAGTCAGTGATCCTGCGGGGTCGCGTCCTGCGGCCAGAAGCCTCGCCACGGTGAATCCTGCGGCGAATCCTGACGGGAATCCTGCGGGGACTCCTGCAGTGAGGCCCCGGCCGGGGGAGCATCGTGCGGTGCGGCGTCTTGCGGTGCGGCGTCTTGCGGTGGGGCATCCTGCGGTGCGGCAGCGCGGGACGGGACGCCGCCGCCCAGGAAGACGGTCTCCGGGCCGCCGCTCGCGTCGCCTAGCAGGATCTCGACCTCGGCGAACTCGGCGGGAGACAGCTGTGACAGATCGCCGACGACGGCCGTCACCGTGGTCACCACCGTCTCAGACGTCAGCGTCCCCACGTCGACGAGCGAGGCGTCGGCTTGCATGATGTCCGGTATGCCGTCCCGGTCGACGTCGGGGAACAAGCTCACGTGAGCGCGCACCTCAGGTGGGACGTCGTCCCACTCGGCATACTCCGTGCCATTGACGATGATCATCGCCCGCTCCCTTCGATTGGAGACCTTCGCGTCAAGCTACCGCGGGGCCCAGCCGTGAGTCTTGATTCGATGCTGTCGGCCGGGCAGCGGCTGGGGCTAGCGCCGCCAGCCGCCGCGCAATGGGTTGACCGAGGAGAGCTCGGACGGCATACGACCGGTCGTGATCTGTTGCGCGACAAGGCGACCCGTGATCGGACCGAGCAACACGCCCCACATGCCGTGGCCGCCGGCGACGAAGACGCGAGGGTCGTTGGTCGCGCCGATGACCGGCAGGCCGTCGGAGGTGACCGGCCGGGCTCCGACCCATTCGTCCTGGCGATCGTTGAGGTCAGCGCCTTCGAGGAGGGCGTTGCCGGCGGACACGAGCGCCTGGATGCGGCGGGGGTCGAGCGGGGCGTCGGACGGGCGGAACTCCATCATGCCGGCGACCCGGAGGCGGCCGTTTTCGAGCGGGGTGCACGCGAGGCGCTGGGTCGGGAAATAGATCGGGCCGACCGGCAGGTGCTCGCACTCGACGCTGAAGCTGTAGCCACGGCCGGCCTGGACGATCGTCTTGACGCCGAACGGGCGGGCGAGGGTGTTGAGCAGCGCACCGGTCGCGATGACGACGGCATCGAACCGGTGACCGTTGATCTGCGCGGCGTCCGTGCCGGAGGTGACGCTCGTGACGGGCTCGATGCGCAGGTCGGCGCCGCGAGCGACGACGGCGTCACCGAGCGTGTGGACGTAGGCGGCCGGGTCGATGAAGCGCTGGCCGTGAATGAGGATCGCCGCGCGCACCTCGTCGGACAGGGCCGGCTCCATCTCGCGGGCCTTGTCACCGCTGATGAGGTCGTAGTCGATGCGCTGCCCGGCGGCGTGGATGTGCTGGTATTCCTCGACGAGGGCCTCGCGGTCGGTGGCGCTGCGGTATGCCGCGATGAACGGCTCTGCGTCGCGCACGGGGGAGTCGATGCCGCCGTCGGCCAGGGCGTCGAAGCCTTCGAGGGCCCGGTTGTTGAGGGGGATGAGTGCCTGCATCGCCTTGCGCCAGCGCGGCGCGGTGCAGTTGCGGGCGAACTGCGTGAGGAAGGTCAGGGTGGCCGGGTTGGTCGTCGGCGGGACATAAACGGGGGAGCTCGGGCTCAGCAGGGCTCGCATGCCGTAGCGCAGGACGGCTGGTTCGGGCAGCGGCACCGCCATGCCGGGGGTCAGCCAGCCGGCGTTGCCCCAACTCGCACCGGCGGCGACGCCCAAGCGATCGAAGACCGTGACCTTGACGCCCTGCTCTTGGAGGAACCATGCGGTCGACAGACCGACGATCCCTGCCCCGACAATGCCAACCTCGCGGATGTCGCGACCGGCCATGCTGACGACGTGCTCCTGTCTGGGTGTGCGGGAAACCGGGCGGGGTGGGCCCGGTCACCGAAAGTGGGTATCGGACCAATTTACCGGGCGCGGAGCATAAAGTCAGGTCGGACTGAGCTCGGGTTGCCTGACCTCAGGTTGGTCCTGACCTCAGGTTGGTCCTGACCTCAGGTTGGGATGACCAGGACGTGGTGTCGGTCTGCCGGTGTGAGCCACGTCGGCAGGGCGGCGTCGAAGGTCGCGAGCGTCGCGCCGTGGGCAGCGGCCAGGTTGACCAGGTGGGGGTCGGTCACTTGCTGGTGGCCCATCAGCACCGACGTGTCGACGAGTGGGTTGCGCCATGAGCTGTCGTCGGGAATGAAGCGCCATCGGGGGTCGTGCGCGAAGCCGGCGAGGATCGCGCTGACCTCCCGCTGCGACCTCGCTCTCCCGGTGACGGCGGGGTTGAGCAGCAGTCGCATCAGGGCGGCCTCGGTCATGGGGCACGTGGCCCACTGCCCGGCCATCATGCGTCAGCCATCACGGAGGGCCGTGACGAGCTCGTCGGTGACGATCGTGTCGGCGTCGCCGATCATGATCGGAACCGGGCTGTAGCCCACGTCGACCGGCGGTTGATCTGCCCGGAGACCCCGTCGAGCAAGCTCGGAGACCGCCTCGCCGAGTGACGTGCCAAGCGCGCGGGCCAGCGCCCGGGCGGCCGCCAGCACCTGGTCATCGAGCTCCAAGGTCGTCCGCATCAGCTCATCATGACATCAGAAAATCACCATCGAGACAAAGTGAGATCGGGACGTCGTCCTACTGCTGGCGGCGCTCCAGGGCGCCCGTGATCCGGGCCCGGAGGATCGGGGCAGGTTGAGCGCCGATGAGAGTGTCGACGACCCGACCCTCGTCGAGGACGACGATCATCGGGATGCTCTGGGCTGCGAACCGCGTGGAGAGTGCCGGCGCGTGGTCGACATTGACCTTGACGATCTTGACCCGTCCGGCGAGCTCGCGACTGAGGGTCTCGAGCGTGGGTGCGATCATCCGGCACGGCCCGCACCACGGCGCCCAGAGGTCGACGACGACGAGCGCGGACGTGTCGACGATCTGGTCGAAGTCGCCGTCGCCGGCGTCGACGAGCCAGGGCAGGTCGGTCTTGCAGGAGGCGCAGCGCGGGTGCCCTCGGGCGATGAGGGGCAGGCGGTTCTTCGTGCCGCAGGAAGGGCACGCGATGACGGGTGCGGCCATGACACGAGGGTATGCCGTGCCGCTCGCCTTCGCCGCTGACAAGCGGCACCGAGCGGCACCGAGGGGCACTGAGCAGCACCGAGCAGCACCGAGCAGGCTGTTGGGTCGACGGCGGATTAGGGTGAGCGATCCGGTGATTTGTCGGCAGGTGGCGCGGGGCGGCATACCCGGCGAACCGGCATACCGGCATACCAAGGGAGTGGCGATGACGAAGGTGACCGGCGCGACCCAGGCGACCGCAGCGGGCCGGGCGACCGAGGGAAGCGACGCGGCTCACCCGGCTGACTCGCACGACCTCATCCGGGTGCAGGGGGCGCGGGAGAACAACCTCAAGGACGTGAGCGTCGAGTTGCCCAAGCGGCGGCTGACCGTGTTTACGGGGGTGTCGGGGTCGGGCAAGAGTTCGCTCGTCTTCGCGACGATCGCGGCCGAGTCGCGACGGATGATCAACGAGACCTACAGCACGTTTATCCAGGGGTTCATGCCGACTCAGTCGCGGCCGGATGTCGATCTGCTCGACGGGCTCACGACGGCGATCATCGTCGGGCAGGAACGGCTCGGGGCCAACCCGCGTTCGACCGTGGGCACGGTGACCGACGCAAATGCCATGTTGCGCATGCTTTTTAGCCGTCTCGGGGATCCGCACGTGGGGTCGCCGAATGCGTACTCGTTCAACGTCCCGACCGTGCGCGGCAGTGGCGCGGTGACCGTTGAAAGGGGCGGTCGGACTCGGGCCGAGAAGGCGTCGTTCTTCCAGCTCGGCGGCATGTGCCCGCGGTGCGAGGGGCGCGGGGCGGTGAGCGACTTCGACCTCACGGCGCTCTACGATGCGGAGAAGTCGCTCAGTGAGGGCGCGTTGACGATCCCGGGCTACACGATGGACGGGTGGTATGGCCGGATCTATCGCGGCAGCGGCTTCTTCGACCCGGACAAGCCGATCAAGGACTTCACCAAGCGCGAGCTGCACGACCTGCTCTACAAGGAGCCGACCAAGATCAAGGTCGACAACATCAACCTCACCTACGAGGGGCTCGTCCCCAAGATCCAAAAATCCATGCTGTCCAAGGATGT
The DNA here is from genome assembly GCA_037046615.1 of Dermatophilaceae bacterium. Taxonomy (GTDB): domain Bacteria; phylum Actinomycetota; class Actinomycetes; order Actinomycetales; family Dermatophilaceae; genus Phosphoribacter. The sequence continues at coordinate 185,353 of JBAOHD010000034.1, read as the reverse complement.
TGAGGCGTTGCAGCCGCACATCCGGGCGTTTGTCGAGCGGGCGATCACCTTCCAGACGTGCCCCGAGTGCGAAGGCACTCGGCTGACCGAGGCGGCTCGATCGTCGAAGATCGCGGGCATCTCGATCGCCGACGCCTGCGCGATGCAGATCTCCGACCTCGCGCAGTGGGCGCGTGGCGTGACCGATCCGTCGGTGGCGCCGCTCGTCGGCGGGCTGCGGCACCTGCTGGAGTCGTTCGTCGAGATTGGGCTCGGCTATCTGTCGCTTGAGCGGCCGTCGGGGACGCTCTCGGGTGGGGAGTCGCAGCGGGTCAAGATGATCCGTCACCTCGGGTCGTCGCTCACGGATGTGACTTATGTGTTCGACGAGCCGACGATCGGCTTGCATCCGCATGACATCGCGCGGATGAACGATCTGTTGATCCGCTTGCGGGACAAGGGAAACACGGTCCTCGTCGTCGAGCACAAGCCGGAAGCGATCGCCATCGCCGACCATGTGGTCGACCTCGGTCCGGGGGCGGGCACCGGGGGCGGGGAGATCGTCTTCGAGGGGACTGTCGAGGGGCTGCGGGGCAGTGGGACGGTCACGGGCCGTCACCTCGATGACCGGGCTGCGCTCAAAGCATCGACCCGTATGCCGTCCGGTCACCTCCCCGTGCGGGGCGCGGCGACCCACAACCTGCGGGATGTCGACGTGGACATCCCGCTCGGGGTGCTCGTCGTCGTGACGGGCGTCGCGGGGTCGGGGAAAAGCTCGCTCATCCACGGGTCGGTGGCCGTGCAGGACGGCGTCGTCGCGATCGACCAGGGGGCGATCAAGGGGTCACGTCGGTCGAATCCGGCGACGTATACCGGTCTGCTGGAACCAATCCGGAAGGCCTTTGCCAAGGCCAACGGCGTGAAGCCGGCGCTCTTCAGCGCCAACTCCGAAGGGGCCTGCCCGACGTGCAATGGGGCCGGGCTCATCTACACCGAGTTGGGCTTCATGGACACGGTGACCACCGTGTGTGAAGACTGCGAGGGCAAGCGATTTGAGGCGTCGGTGCTCGAGTATCGCCTCGGCGGGCGCAATATCAGCGAGGTCTTGTCGATGTCGGTGACCGAGGCGGACGCATTCTTCGGCGCCGGGGAGGCGCGCACGCCGGCGGCGCACGGCATACTCTCGCGGCTTGTCGATGTGGGGCTGGGATATGTGACGTTGGGGCAGCCGCTGACGACACTCTCGGGGGGCGAGCGGCAGCGTCTGAAACTGGCGACCCATCGCGGCGAAAAGGGCGGCATCTATGTGCTCGATGAGCCGACGAGTGGGTTGCATCTGGCTGACGTCGAGCAATTGTTGGCGCTGCTGGATCGGCTCGTCGACAGTGGCAAGTCGGTGATCGTGATCGAGCATCACCAGGCCGTGATGGCGCACGCCGACTGGATCATCGACCTGGGGCCCGGGGCAGGACACGACGGTGGGCGAGTGGTGTTTGAGGGCACGCCCGCCGAGTTGGTGGCCGGGCGGGCGACCCTGACGGGTGAGCACTTGGCGGCCTACGTCGGCGCCTGACGCCGCAGGGACGGGGCCGAGCGAGGCCGTCGGTATGGGCCTTTCGCGCGTCGCTACTCGCGCCTCAACGAAAGGGCCTCGCCCAGCAGGTCCACCGTAGCGCCGCTGTTCGTACGCTAGGAGCGAAGCGAGTAAGGCCAGCGCCTTGTGATTGATGGCACAGGCGGAAGATCGTGGCCAGTCGGGTGAGTGGGTCATCCTGGGGCTATCGATCCAGGGAGGTCGCCGTGGGACGGATTTCTTATAGCGATGGCTTGAAGCGGCGTGCAGTGAATCTCGTCGTGGCGCGGCATCTGTCCGCAGCCGAGACGGCGCGCGCTCTGATGATCCCCCCGACGACGTTGAGGGCGTGGGTCCGTCGCTATGGCGAGGCGGGGCGCGAGGGAATCTCCGCCAATCAAAGTCGGCGAATGACGCGGGCCTGATCCTGGCTTTGACCGGCCGTGAAGCCGTCTGGCCATAGCGCTGTCAGTGGCATGTGTTTCAGTGTCATTGAACTGCCCGAAATGTCTAACTGACACCCCTAACCGCATTATCGAACACTCTTACGAAAGGTATTCCCATGGCGGCGCATCTGGATTTCGAGACCCTTCTGACGGCTTGCTCTCCCGGTGGCGGCAGCGTCCTCACGCTCCGCACCGAACTCACGCCCGCAGCCGGAGAGGAGGCAGGCATCGCACCGGCACGCTATGTGCGTGGCAACAACGCGACCTACGCCTTCGAGACGCGGTTTGCGACCAACTCCGAGACAGGTCGAGCCGAGGCCGTCAAGACGGTAGTGCTGGACAGCAAGGGCAGTTCGCTCAACCGCATCGAGGAGCAGCTTTCCTTGGCCATCCGGGACGGTCACCCACTGCTGAGCCGGACACCCCGCATCCGCGTGACCTACGCCGGGATGGAACCGGTCACGTGCTTGGACCTACCGCATCGCGCGTTTGATGGGCATATCCGCTCAGGTTCCATTGACGGCAAGCCCGTGACCGATCACCCGACCTACCGCGCCGCCCGTGACTGCACCCCGGCCAACTCCCGCGCGCTGTTGGAACTCTCTCCCATCGGCCTGGTCATGGGGCTTTGGGACTCCACTCGCCGCAGCCACCAGGTCCGCACCAGGAGCGCGCTGGTCGGCGAGACCATCGGCATTCTGTCCGACCAGAGCGCTGACGCGACGCACATTGCCCCGAGGGGTGCCGCGCGGCGGGACGAGATCGCACCGAGCGTGCGCCTGGGTGCGAAAGAGATGACAGCGCTCCTCGAAGCGCAGGAGTCGGAGCTCAGCCCCGGCACGGTTGAGAGCGTTCGGAAGGCAATCGCAAAGGCCGGCAAGGGCACCACGTCTGGCTCTGCCCTCGTGCTGGGCTCAATCCCGCCCTCGCTTGAGGGGCTCGGTTTCGTGTCATGCCGCCGCATCCTGCGCACCAACGTCCTGTCGTTCAGCGCTTTACGACAACTGCGCTTCGGCCTGGGTGTGCAAGGGGACGCCACTGCACGGGCCCTCCTTGCGAGCCTCGCCCTCGCTGGCCTCGCTCGCTCCTACGACGAACTCAACTTCCGAGCCAACTGTGACCTTGTCGAAGTGGACCGGCCGACCTGCGAGTTGGATGCACGGTACGGAAACAAGGTCCATCTCGAGGCGCCCGACAGCGCGGCTGCCGACGCTCTCCTTGAGCGAGCGATCGATGAAGCGGTCGCTCTGGGAATCCGCTGGGAGGGGCAGGTCTTCGAGGTCGAGGGCAACCCTCTCATCGCTGGTGGCATCATCGCTGACGCCGACGGGGATCGGTGACCCATGCCCGCCCTCGCCATTCGAGCACGATTCCCTCTGGGGGTCTACCTCGGTCACAAACCTGACGGTCAGGCGTCACCATTCCCTGACACGGCCCGGTTGTTCTCGGCCCTCATGCATTCCGCGGGCAAGGGCAGTCAGGCAATCGAACTCAACGGCGACCTGCGCCCCGCGCCTCGATCTCTCCAGGCACTGCAGTGGATGGAAGACCATGCGCCCAGCGCCCTCGCCTTCCCTCCGTCGACACCGGTGGCACCCCACCGCACTCCCACCGAGTCCTACCGCGACGAGGGTGTCTTCGATACTGCCCAGAAGTCTGTGCCGACCCGACGCAAGGTCCGTAAGCATCAGTCAGACGCAGTGGCGGTGGGCGGGGCCTACGGGTGGGCCTGGGACGAGGACGCTCCCGCAGACATCGTCGACACGATTGCCGCGCTCTGTGAGGACGTCTCCTGCCTCGGCGAGGCAGACACACCGGTCATCCTCGAAGTGGCGGACATCGACGCGACCCACTATCGGGACGCGACCGATACCGCTTTCCCTGCTTCCGGGGGCCTGCAGGTGCGCACTCCGATCTCCGGGCGCATTGACGAGCTGGAAGCTGATTACGCCATCGCCCGACCGCTGAAGCGGCTCACGCCGTCGCAGGATCGCCACACGTGGACCAGTCAGCCTGGTGCTCCTCGCATCGCCGGCTCCCGCGTGCGCTCATTCACCTACCGTTCGCCGACCCCGCCGATTCCAGATCTCCCCTGGGTGGGCGCGATCGCGATGCCACTGCGTCAACCGATCGACGCCCATGAACGTGTGAGATGGTGCGTGGCGCTTCACCGGGCGTTCGCGGCATACCTCGGTGATCTTCCGGTGCCTTTGCTGACGGGACGGTATGCGGAGGAGGCGGAGCGACCCGCCAATCGTGTTGCCCTGCAATACCTGGATGCCGAGGTGCTCCAAGCAGCAGGGCACCACGCCGAGCATGGTGCTTTCGTGGTCTTGGCCCCCGGGGGCGCGGCCCCCGAGGACCTTGTCAGCGTTGAGCGCTGCATCCGCAGCGTGCGCAAGGTCTACCGTCCCGGCGCGACCGCGATCGATCTCGGGCCACGGTTTGACCTCGATCCGTCACAGTTCTGGCCTGCGCCGCAGGAAGGTGTCGTGCGCTATTGGCGGCCAGTGCCCGGCATGGTCACCGAGACGCGTCGGCAAGGTGGAGGCTCTCGCTGGTCTCTGGAGGATGCGGCCCTGTTGTCCATCGGCCACGTCTTCAGGGAGCGACTCGTCCCGAGCGCGAAGGGCAGTGAGCGTTACCGCGGCATCGTGGAGCAGGTCAGATCCTGGGGTGTCCGGGTGCACGACATCCACCCGATCCACGACAGTCGCGTGGAACGGTTTGCCCACAAACTTCCACAGGGCGTCATTGCCCAGCCCTACACGGCGAAGTTCGACCTGGCGGCGGTCTTGCCACCCACGGCGCTGGTCGCGGTCGGCCAGTCGAGGCATCTGGGGGCGGGCCTGCTCGTGCCGGTGGACGAGTCGATTGCCTCAGCCAGGGCGCTCTATGGATGGGGGTCGTGATGCTCAGCCGGTGCGATTTCGTCGACTTCTTCGCGGCCATCAACGGGGGCAATCGGCCGTTTGCGTGGCAACAGCGTCTGCTCGACCACGTCCTCTCCTCTGGACAGTGGCCGGACGAGATCAACGCGCCCACCGGAGCGGGCAAGTCGAGCGTGGTGGATATCCACGTTTTCGCCAACGCCTTGTATGCCGTTGGTCAAGGACCGCGCGTGCCGCGCCGACTGGCCGTCGTGGTCAACCGGCGTGCCCTCGTCGATCATCATTACCTTCACGCGCATCACATCGCCGATGCCCTGGCCGGGACGGATCGGGGGCTCCTCGCGGAGGTCGCGTCCGCACTCTCAGGGCTCACTGAAGGGCGCTCGCCAGCGCTTGAGCTCGCCTCGATCCGTGGAGGCGTCAGGTTTGACCGTGAGTGGTTGCGTGACCCCCGTGCATGTGCCGTGATCGCTGCCACGCCGGACATGTGGGGCTCAAGAGTGCTGTTCTCCGCCTACGGCACGAGCAGGCGGGCGCGGCCACGTGAGGCGGGCCTGCTCGCTATGGACGCTGTGGTGGTGCTCGATGAGGCGCACCTCAATCAGCAGGTGGCAGCCACTGCCCGTGACGTTGAGTGCTTGACGCGATCGTCAAGCACGTCGCTCGGTGTGCCTTCGCTGCAGGTGGTGTCGACGACAGCGACTCCCAGCAGCGAGCAGATCGGAGACAGGGTAACCATCGGCGTGACGCTTGACGACATCTATGGGCCCGACGCCGATGCCGTCCTCGTCGAGAGGTTGACTCGTCCCAAGCCAGTCAACTATCACGCCAGTCCGCACGCACCCCTCAGAGGCAAAGCAAGCCCGGCCTATGTCTCGGAACTAGCGTCCTTGGCGATGGCGCTACGGTCGCAAGTCCCAGCAGACAGCCCCGCCGCGCGCACTGTCGGCTGCATCGTCAATCACGTCGACACCGCCGCGCGAGTTGCCGACCACCTGCGTAAGTCGCTGGCAGCGGCCGGCGAAGAGGGTGAGGTTGTCTGCTGGGTGGGACGGATGCGCCCGATGGATCTCGAGCAGGCGCGCGCGAGGCATCCCGGGCTCTTCTCGGTTAAAGGCGACCGCAGCGTCGCCTTCCTGGTCACGACCCAGACAGCCGAAGTCGGCATCGATCTTGACCTCGCTGGCCTCGTCACTGAACTCGCTCCGAGCTCTGCTCTGGCCCAACGGGGCGGTCGGGTCAATCGTCTGGGGGTCCGTCCGTCGGCCCACGTGGTCGTCGTCGGTCCGACGAACGATGCGATCGGCGACCGCAAGCCCTATGACGGTGCCGATCTTCGCGCGGCATACGAATGGGTCCAGCGACTCATGGGAGCCCGAGACGTGGAAGAGGGCCAACCAGCAGGGCAGCCACCGCTGGGTATGGCACCGATCCGACTAACAGGCAACTTGACCCCTCCAGCGGCCACGCCTAGGCGCCCAGTGTTTACACGGGTGACGCCAGCGGATGCTGCGAGACTGGCTGAGACAAGCCAGCCCCCATTCGCAGAACCCGACCTCGCCTTCTGGTTACGCGACGATCTTGCGGCCGAAGTGGGCGGTGCGAGTCTGGTCGTCCGCGCGCCCTTACCGGAAGCCGACCTCTCGGCGTTGGCGCTCATTCGGGCCACGATGCCTGACCCGGCGGAGATGTTCCCCGCTGCTGTTTATGACTGTCAGGCAGCGATCGAACGGATCCTGCGATCCGAGCGAGAGGGTCGCGCGCGCGCCTTCCTCGTCCGAGGGGAGGAACTTACCCTCATCACCGAGGCGGAGGCCGAGACCTTCCGCGCTCGTCCCGGAGACGTGTTTGTCATCGATGACGGACATCCGCTCACTCTCACCGGAGTCGTCGTCACTGACCCTGCCGTCCCCGCTGAGGCTGTCGAGACGGCGTGGGGTGCCCCCAGGACCGAGGTGTGGTTTGCCCCAGAGCACAGTGAGGCCGTCGGTGTCCTTGGAGACATCTGGGCCGCTCGGGAGTCTGACGATGATCCGTCGACCCAGCAGGCATTGGCCGACGCCGCCGCAGGCCTGGCCGGCTATCCAGCTCAGGTGACCCTGGCGCCCGATGCCCTGTGGGAGGACCAGGTGCCGCCATGGGTGGTCCTGCAACCTGTTGCGGCCTTGCTCACGGATGGATCGCTACGCCAAGAGTGGTCACCCGGCGGTCACGCGGTCCTGCTCGATGACCACTCCGCCGCGGTTGGCGCACGAGCGGCCCAGATGGCTGCGGGGGTTGGCCTGAGGACCGAGCTGCAGGACGCGGTATGCCGGGCAGGGCTCCTTCACGACGCCGGGAAAGCCGACGTCAGATTCCAGCGCGAACGCCTGGGGTGGCGGGGCGGGCTGTTGCTGGCCAAAAGCGGTGGAGTGACCGCTCAAACAGCACGCCGTCGCCGCGGGTTGGGACTCCTTCCGGGACTTTGGCGGCACGAGCAACTCTCTGCGGCCGTGGCTCACGGGGAGTCCGACCTTGGCGCCGAGCGCGAGCTGGTGATCAGGCTCGTCGGCACCAGTCATGGTCATGGTCGCCCCTTCTTCCCGCATGGGGCGGATGCGCTCATCGGCGAGGGAGATTGCCTGGCCTCCCGCACGTCCATCGCGGAACTCTTCACTAACGGGTCCGGGTGGAGCGACATCCTCGACTCGACACATCGCCGATTCGGCGTGTGGGGGTGTGCCTATCTCGAGGCGATCCTCCGGGCCGCTGACTGTCAGGTCTCGCAGGAGGGATCATGAATACCCACCGTCTTACCGGCGACATCACGACCGCCCTGTCGCACTTTGCCGCCTGGGGTCTTGCGTCCATCCTCACCGACATGGCGGTGTACTCCGGCTCCGGGGACCTGCTTGCCAAGACTTCGTGGTCGGACGAGACCCAATCGGTGCCGCTCCTTCACTCCGTCCTCAGTGAGGACGAGGTTGGCGACGTCGTCCGCGCGCATGCGCAGCGGCATACGCGCCCTTCCTCCTGGGTCCAGGCGAAGGTTCGAGAGGGCGTGAGGGCCGGCAGCGGGCTCTTGAGTCCACGCCTCAAAGCCGCTCCCGTGGAAGAAGTGGGGCCTTTCGAAGCCGAGCGGGCGCATGCTCTGTCGGTCGCCGACGATGCGGGCGAACTCACCGCGCTCGACTGGGCGATGCTGGCAGGCCTCGGCGAGCCAGCGTGGTGGCGCTGCTCTCCGAAAGAGAGCCAACCGGATGCCGGCGCGAGCCGATGGGAAATGAAGACGCGCAATCGGGGAGAGGAGTTCGTCGGCAACCGCCTGGGTCCTCTGGCGGAGTGTGTCGCTCTGCGGTCTGCCGGTCTGGTGTGGGACGGGATTTCAGGTGGTGCCCTAGTCGACGATCTGGCTGGAACCAACGCGATGCACTCTCGGACCCCGACGGGCCTCGCTGAGCCCGGGCCCGCTGACTCGGCCGTGGCGTGGTGCGCGTTGTGGGCGATCAGCATTTTCCCAACCGTCCATCTGTCGACGACCGCGTTGCCCGAGGGTGGGATGTCCCAATCGCCCGCGGCGTGGCCGCGGCATCGCGTCCACCCCTCTGTCGCCTGCCTGCCAATCTATGTGTCGCCGGTGTCCCCGACGCGTGTGCGGTCCATCGTGACGACAAGCGCTTTTGACGTAGCGGCTTTCGGGGGACTTCGCTCCCTCGACGAGGATGTCCCACGGGCTAAGGCGTGGCTCGCCAACCAGGGAGTGCGTGGCCTGGCCCGCTTTCCGATTCACGTCGGGGGCAGCAGCTCGGCACCTGAGCGCTTCCTCTTGATGGGAGCCGTTGAGCCGCTATGACTCCGCAAAGTTGGGAGGAGCCGCTTCCCATCAGCCTCGTTGCGCACACGGTCTTCTGTCCTCGCCGGGCATGGCTGGAGGCCGCAGGCGAGACCGTGCGCAGCGAGGCGATGGAGGTGGGGACCGCCGACCACAGTCGGGTGGATCGTCGCGCTGACGAGCGGGAGTCAGCGCGACGATCGGTCGATGTTGCCAGTGAAGCGCTCGGGATCGTCGGGAGGTGCGACGTCGTGGAGGTGGGTGCGGCAGGGGTGCTGCGAGTCGTGGAATACAAGTCCGCGCCAGTGCGACGGATGCCTGTCGTCACTGAGGCGCAGGTGGTCCAGCTGGCGTTGCAGGGCGAATGCCTCACGGAGTTGGGATACGACGTCGCGGGGTATGCCGTGTACTTTACGAATCACCGCAAGTCCGTTGACGTGGTGGTCGATGCGGCGGTGCGCGCGCATGCGATCGAGGCCCTGGCGCGCACACGTCGCCTCCTCGACAGTGACGTCGCCCCGGAGCCTCTGGTAGAGGACCCCCGATGCGGCCACTGCTCTCACGCCGGAATCTGCCTTCCGGATGAACGTCGTGAGCAAGAGGTTATGAGGCAGATTCGAGTGTCTGACTCCATGGGGGACACCCTCTACCTTGCGACGCCGGGGAGCCGTGCCTCCCTGACGCGCGGGCGAGTGGAGGTCGTCCAGGGCATCGAGAAGTTGGCTTCCTTGCCCATCGATCGCATTTCTTCAGTGGTCGTCCAGGGGAATGTCGACCTGTCGTCTGGGCTTGTGCGTGAACTCCTCTGGCGAGGGGTGCCGGTCGTGTGGACGTCGGGTCGCGGAGGGGTCATCGGGGTGGCTCGGAGTACCCGCTCGCCGAATGGCCAGGCGAGGGTGCGACAACACGTCGCTTCCGCAAGGGGTGACCTTGACTTGGCGAGAGAGTTGATCGCCCCGAAAATCGCCAATCAGGCGACCCAGTTGCGTCGTGGCGCTCGGGTTGACGTCAGGGGCGAGATATCGACGCTCCGTGACTTGTCCCGCGCCTGCACATCGGCGTCCTCGGTGCCCGAGATCTTCGGCGTGGAAGGAGCCGCGGCCACGATCTACTTTCAGCTCTTCCCCAAGCTCTTGTCTGAGGCGGTCGGCGGCGACTTTGTGAGTCGCTGGCCGGGGCGGGTAGGTCGAGGCGCCGCGGACCCGGTCAATGTTTCTCTCAATCTGGCCTACGGACTTCTCCTGGCCGACGTGCTCCGGGCCGTGCATGCGTGTGGACTCGATCCGCACGCCGGGTTTGTGCACTCATCCAACCGAAACAAGCCCGCTTCTGGCTCTGGACCTGATGGAGCAATTCAGGCCCCTCGTGGCCGACTCGACCGTGATTGGGGCGATCAACAACGGCGAACTCAAGCTCGCGATGTTCACGAGTGTCCTTGGAGGGTGGCGGCTCCGCGACTCGGGCCGTAAGGCCCTCATCACGGCATACGAGCGCCGTGTCACTCATGAGTTTCGTCATCCCGTCTTCGGCTACCGCGTCACTTGGCGCCGAGCAATGGAGGTGCAGGCGCGGATGGTGCTGGGCGTCCTCGACGGCACGCAGTCGGTCTATCGGGGGATCCGCTCACGATGAGCCGAACTGCCGTCAGGCGAGTGCTGGTCGCGTACGACCTTCCGGATGACAAGAGACGCGCAGCACTTGCTCGGGTCCTCGAAGGGTTTGGCGATCGTGTCCAGTTCAGCGTCTTCGTCGTGGATGCTGCCCCCTCGCGGCTGGTCAGAATGAGACATGAACTTGCAGCTGTGATGGCGCCGACTGTTGACTCGATCCTCATTTGCGATCTGGGTCCGGTATCGCGCCTGACTGACGCCACCTTCTCCTGGCTCGGCCGATCCAGGCCCATCACCAGCGTCGACTCCTTCATCGTTTGATGCGAGGGGTCGGCTGACCCGCCTCCCGAACGGCGAGGGCTCGTGTCCCATCTCCGCAGGTCAGGACCAGGGTTGAGGGTGAAAGCCCCATTGCGACCTGAAAATCGGAACCTTTGTGCGCCGACTCCTCGCGCGAGCCCGTGTTCGCGCAGGTCAGCCGTGGCAGAATCAGGGTGCTGTCGCTCCTCTTGATCGGGGAGCCCTTCGTTGAGGCGTCTCGACGGTCGCCGTGTCGGAGGCCCAGACGGTCGTCGCTCCTCTTGATCGGGGAGCCCTTCGTTGAGGCTCGCCGTCCGTCCGCGACCTGGGAAACTCTTGCCACGTCGCTCCTCTTGATCGGGGAGCCCTTCGTTGAGGCGTGCCCGTATCAAAGCACTGGAGGAGGCGGCATGAGGTCGCTCCTCTTGATCGGGGAGCCCTTCGTTGAGGCGCCATGCAGGCTCGAGGCGCTGTCGAAGTGCACCGAGTCGCTCCTCTTGATCGGGGAGCCCTTCGTTGAGGCGGCCACCTTCGACAAGGTGGGCGACTCGGTTGAGGTCGCTCCTCTTGATCGGGGAGCCCTTCGTTGAGGCCAGTCGTTCGGGTGGATGACGAGCCTCGTTCGGCGCGGGTCGCTCCTCTTGATCGGGGAGCCCTTCGTTGAGGCGGGCTGCGTGAGGAGCTGGAAGACCAGGATCGTCGGTCGCTCCTCTTGATCGGGGAGCCCTTCGTTGAGGCCCCCCTGTAGGTGGCTCTTCGGAGCGGTGTGTGACACCGTCGCTCCTCTTGATCGGGGAGCCCTTCGTTGAGGCGAGTGAGAACCGTGGAGGTTCACCACGCAGTTCATCTCGCGTCGCTCCTCTTGATCGGGGAGCCCTTCGTTGAGGCGTACACTATCGGGCAGCGGTGACCATGATCAGACAGCCGTGTCGCTCCTCTTGATCGGGGAGCCCTTCGTTGAGGCGCCTGCCGCGTTCCAGGACGTCGGCCCGCTGAACACCGCGTGTGTCGCTCCTCTTGATCGGGGAGCCCTTCGTTGAGGCTCAACCGGGACCGGTCGCCCGTACGATCGCTTGCCCGTCTGTCGCTCCTCTTGATCGGGGAGCCCTTCGTTGAGGCATGTTCCGTCCGGACGTGCTCAGAGACCGGACGCTGGTTCAGTCGCTCCTCTTGATCGGGGAGCCCTTCGTTGAGGCGTTGGACGAGGTAGTGCACTTGGCAGGGTCAGTTGCACGATCCGGTCGCTCCTCTTGATCGGGGAGCCCTTCGTTGAGGCTTGGCGAGATCGCCGGGCATCCGCCATCGCACGGCCTATCGATGTCGCTCCTCTTGATCGGGGAGCCCTTCGTTGAGGCATCGTGCGAGGGACCCGATGTCGCATCTGCAGGGGCCCCACGTCGCTCCTCTTGATCGGGGAGCCCTTCGTTGAGGCGTTCCAGGTGACGCGCAGCTCAAGGGTCGCTGGGACGTCGCTCCTCTTGATCGGGGAGCCCTTCGTTGAGGCTGCCAGGGGCACGGCGAGGCCGACGACCCGGACGGCTGTCGCTCCTCTTGATCGGGGAGCCCTTCGTTGAGGCGGTCGCTGAGCATGCCAGTCGTCCCACTCGGGCTCGTAGACGGTCGCTCCTCTTGATCGGGGAGCCCTTCGTTGAGGCGCCAGTCGAAGATCCCCCTCGTGTACCTGGGGGCCGTGTGGGTCGCTCCTCTTGATCGGGGAGCCCTTCGTTGAGGCTCGGCGAGGCCGGAGCTCTCCATCGGTCCAGCCGTCGCGGTCGCTCCTCTTGATCGGGGAGCCCTTCGTTGAGGCGGGTCCGTCGACGTGGCAGCTGCGCGGGTACCGCCGTGGTCGCTCCTCTTGATCGGGGAGCCCTTCGTTGAGGCACGGCCGTCAGGTACGACGCCGGCAGGCCACGGCTTCAGTCGCTCCTCTTGATCGGGGAGCCCTTCGTTGAGGCTGCGCTCGGTCACGGGGTCGCCCAGCCGCCAGGGCGTCGAGTCGCTCCTCTTGATCGGGGAGCCCTTCGTTGAGGCAGTGCCCAAGGCCTGAGTGGTCGCCCGAGCCTCCGACGGTCGCTCCTCTTGATCGGGGAGCCCTTCGTTGAGGCGTCGTATCCGGCACGCTCCAAGGATGCCCACGGCCGTCGCTCCTCTTGATCGGGGAGCCCTTCGTTGAGGCTCGGAGAACGAACGGGTCGGGTGCGGTGACGTCGGCGGCAGTCGCTCCTCTTGATCGGGGAGCCCTTCGTTGAGGCGCGCAACGACGACCAGTTCCGACCGCGCAAGGCCAGGGTCGCTCCTCTTGATCGGGGAGCCCTTCGTTGAGGCATGGTGCCGAGGCGGCGCGTTGGGGCAACGCCTCGTGTGGAGTCGCTCCTCTTGATCGGGGAGCCCTTCGTTGAGGCCTGACCGCCCACCTGCGCTGCGCGCCGGCGGCCCGCGTCGCTCCTCTTGATCGGGGAGCCCTTCGTTGAGGCGCGTCCATTGACGAGGAGTGGCATCTCGCGTCCGGCGACGGTCGCTCCTCTTGATCGGGGAGCCCTTCGTTGAGGCTCGCGTGACTGGCGGCATCGCCAGTGCACAGCCGGTTTGTCGCTCCTCTTGATCGGGGAGCCCTTCGTTGAGGCTCGAGGAGACTCTCGGCTGAAGCAGTCGCGACTACGGTCGCTCCTCTTGATCGGGGAGCCCTTCGTTGAGGCCGGGTCTTCCGCTGGGTCTGGTTCGCCGGGTTTTCGGCGCCGCTCCTCTTGATCGGGGAGCCCTTCGTTGAGGCGATATTAACTCGGCGTATCCGAGCGCTCTCAGACACGTCGCTCCTGGTCAAGTCCGGGGGCGTGGTGTACGAGGGTGATCCTTCGGGGTGGGGTCAGGCGCTGATGGCTCCGATGATGGTGGGCTCCTCTTTGGTGTTGGTGTCGGCGTGCAGGACGGCTTGGCAGCGGGCGAGGACGTCGAGGCCGAGGTAGCGGCGTTGCTTCGGCCCATTCGTCGTGTTGTTCGGTCGAGGACGGCGCCGACGAGGCGGATCATGGCGTCGCGGTCGGGGAAGATGCCGACGACGTCGGTGCGGCGGCGGATCTCTCGGTTGAGTCGCTCGTTGGGGTTGTTGGACCAGATCTGTCGCCACACCTCCTTGGGGAAGGCGGTGAAGGCGAGGATGTCGGCGCGGGCGTCCTCGAGGTGGTCGGCGACGGCGGGGAGCTTGTCGGCGAGGGTGTCCAGGATCCGGTCGAACTGGGCGTGGACGGCCTCGGCGTCGGGTTGGTCGTACACGCTGTGCAGCAGCGCCTTGACCCAGCCCCACGTGCGACTTCGGGGTGACCGACCATCAGGTTGGCGGCGTAGTGGGTGCGGCAGCGCTGCCAGGACGCGCTCGGGCAGGGTCGCCCCGATCGCGTCGACCAGGCCGGCGTGGGCGTCGGAGGTGACCAGCGGCGACCCCGGACAGGCCACGGGCGACGAGGTCGCGGAAGAAGCGTCAGCCAGCCGGCGCCGGACTCGCTGGTGGCGACGCTTGCACGCCGAGGACTTCGCGGTAGCCGTCGGCGTTGACGCCGGTAGCGACCATGACCGCGACCTTGACGACCCGGCCGCCCTCACGGACCTTCATCGTCAGCGCGTCGGCGGCCACGAACGTGTACGGGCCGGCATCGCAGCGGCCGGGTCCGGAACGCGGCGACCTGCTCGTCGAGGTCAGCGGCCATCTGCGACACCTGCGACTTCGACAGCCCGGTGATCCCCAACGACTGGACCAGCTTGTCCATCCGGCGGGTCGAGACCCCCAACAAGTAGCAGGTCGCCACCACCGAGATCAGCGCCGACTCCGCCCGCCGGCGCCGTTCTAGCAGCCACTCGGGGAAGTAGGAGCCACTACGCAGCTTGGGGATCGCGACCTCCACGGTGCCAGCGCGGGTGTCCCAGTCGCCGGTGCCGGTAGCCGTTGCGCTGGTTCGTGCGCTGATCGACTGCGTGGCCCATAGGCCGGCGCCGCACACTGCGTCGGCCTCCGCGGACAGCAGCGCGTTCACGAACGTGGTCAACAAGCCGCGCAGCAAGATCGGCGACTGGCCTGCGCCAGCTGCTCCTGCAGGAACGCGGCAGGGTCAATACTGGGAGATGCGGTCATCGTGGTGCTCCTTCTTCGAGTCGGTTGTGAGAGATCACTCGAAGGATCACGCGGTGGCCGCACCTACGTCAGCAGGACACACTCACCGGGATCGTCGTACACCACTCTGTCGGACTCCACTCCGCTCCTCTTGATCGGGGAGCCCTTCGTTGAGGCTGTAGCACGTTTGGAGCTTTAGTGGGAAGCACTATCGAGTCGCTCCTCTTGATCGGGGAGCCCTTCGTTGAGGCATTGATGATCTTGTGTCGTCAATGTCGTCGCCGCCGTCGCTCCTCTTGATCGGGGAGCCCTTCGTTGAGGCCACGAAAAGGCCACCGCGACGGATTCGCGACCGAGTCGCTCCTCTTGATCGGGGAGCCCTTCGTTGAGGCACTGTGAGGTAGCGTTCGTCGTTTTGGGCGCGACTCCGTCGCTCCTCTTGATCGGGGAGCCCTTCGTTGAGGCCGGCAGGATTGCTCAAAACGCTCACGTTATCCGAGAGGTCGCTCCTCTTGATCGGGGAGCCCTTCGTTGAGGCCCCAGCGAGCGGCCATACCCCAACGGTGACGGGACACGGTCGCTCCTCTTGATCGGGGAGCCCTTCGTTGAGGCGCCTTAGCAAAGGAGGCTATGTCGTCGTGTTTTGTCTGCAAGTCGCTCCTCTTGATCGGGGAGCCCTTCGTTGAGGCTCGGCGGGTTGGGCGCCTCTCCCGGCGTCGATCCGGTCGCTCCTCTTGATCGTGCAGCCCTTCGTTGAGGCACATGTCCATGCCGGGGTGGGTGGGCTGACGGAAGTGGTCGCTCCTCTTGATCGGGGAGCCCTTCGTTGAGGCGTGATGGAGCCGGTCAGGCTAGCCTCATGGTCCCTCTTGATCGGGGAGCCCTTCGTTGAGGCACTTCGGGCGTGGCCACCAAGCGCGTCTACACCTACCCGTCGCTCCTCTTGTTCGGGGAGCCCTTCGTTGAGGCCTGGCCGGTCCCGGTCGCAGCAACGAGCACACCGAGGTCGCTCCTCTTGATCGGGGAGACCTTCGTTGAGGCGTCCATCTGATGGTGGTGACGATGAGCACTCCCGTCGCTCCTCTTGATCGGGGAGCCTTCGTTGAGGTCACTCAAGAAGGTTGCTGCGGAACTCCGCGAACTCGTGGCCCCCTTCATCCGGAGCTCCTTCGCTGCGGGAGCCACCACGGCTCGCGGGATTCGTGCTCAGGACGGTCGCCCCTTCATCCTGAGGTCCTTCGTTGACGCGAGGGGCTATGGGTGCATGCCGTGCTGGCCCGCGAAGCTCGCTCCCTGGATTGGGCGCCCTCCGTTGACGCCATGGCGTTGCATCGACCGAATCATCAGGCGCCATGTCGTCGCTCCAGGAGCCCGTGCAGCGCGAGCCTTGCGGACCAACCAGACTCCGAACGTAGAGTGCCTTGTGTGTTGACTGCTCTCCGCATGTGGTCGCCTAGGCGCTGGCTTGCAGCGCTTGCAGCGACCGTCATCACCGTCCTCGTCATGGCCCTTCCGGCGGCCCTAATTCCGAATCCTGTCTTTGGACGCGAGATACCGCCGACGCCGTGGGCCTGGCCGGTGCTCCTCATCACGGCTGCGCTCAGCGGGTTGCTCTTTGCGACCTATATCCGCGACCCCATCGAGCAAGCCCACCGCAGCGGTGGGACCCGCCCTGACGTCACAAGTCGCCCCACCGTTGATCGCCGCGGTGCACTGGGAGCGCTGTTTGCTTTCTTTGCCATCGGCTGCCCCGTCTGCAACAAGATTGCGCTTGTTGCCCTCGGGTATTCCGGTGCACTGCAATGGTTTGCGCCCCTCCAGCCCTGGCTCGCCGTGAGCCGCTGTGGTCCTGCTCGCCTGGGCGCTCGCTCGTCGCCTTCGCGGCCAAGTCGCCTGTCCCGTGGCTCCCCCTCCCGGATACGCGACCAGGTCGTAATGGGCACCACCGCCCGCCACTCCTCCCAGACTCGCGCGTGGGCCCGAGCTCCCTGGGCCGCCGCCACCGTCGTCGTGATCGCCGTCACCCTCAGCGGTTGCATAACAACGACGCCGGAGCGCCCCACGACCACACGATCAGTGAGCACGACGAACCAGGCATCTCCTCGCCACCGAGACGGCGCGATCCGCACGGATGCGGCATACGTCATGACGCAGTTCCCCGGGCTGGGGCCCCTGACGGAGGCGCACTGGGTCACCGGTCGCAAAGGCGACGACCGCGTCCCCGGGCCGAGCGTCTACTTCCTCGACGCCGTCGTCACTCTCGCCCCCGCCACCCTGACCAGTCTCAAGACGCTGCCCAGGTCGGTGCCGCAGAGGATCACCGACGTGCTCGACGCCGACCTTGCAGCGCTCGCGCCCGCAGGCACCCTCGTGTGGCCGCCGGAGCTCGAACAGCGCACGATGCAAGCGTCGCCGCAGTATGCCGTGACGCTCGCGCTCGTCGAAGGCACGGCAACGGCGGTCCTCACCGCCTCCAGTGACCGCCCCTTCCCGAGCCCGTCGACGACACCGTAGAGGCCTCCGTCACAACCGGTCGCGCGCGGTCGGCGGGCCGTAGCCGTCACCGCTGGTCGACATCGGCGGGTCCTTGAGCAGCGACGGCGCAGGCACCGGTGGCGCGGCCTGGTCGAGCGGGTCGTCACTCGGCTCCAGCGGCCCCAGCCGGTCGAGGAAGCGCCGGGCGAGCCCGGTCGACGGGTGCAACCCGGCCGCCGCGACGACCCCGATCGCCGCGATGACCAGCCACCCGACCGACCCCCACGTCATCGCCAAGAAGGTGTAAAGCCCTGGCGCCCAGACCTTCCCCAGCGTCCCGCTGAGCTCGGCCGCGCCCTGATATTCGCCCCGCCGTCGCGGATCCATGAGTTCGGCCTCGAATGACCAACTCGCCGCCGACAGATACAGCTCAGCCCCCGTCACCGTCACGTGACCGAGCCACACGAGCGCGATCGTCACCCACCCGACCGAGTCATGCGTGACGAGGGTGATGAGGCACGACACGACGAAGAACGTCGTCGACACCCGGATCGCCCGCAGCCCCGTTGGCACGTCGCGCACCCCGCGCGCAGCCGCCATCGGCAAGAAGATGCACATCACCGTGTTGGTCCCAAAGAGGAACGCCAGCAACACCCTTGGCGCGTCGGTCTTTTCGACCAGCCACAGCGGGATGACGATGTTGAGCAAGACCTGGTTGGTCCACAGCACGCCGCCGAAGAAGGTCGTGAGCAGCCACCCCGGGTTACGCAGCGGCCCCGGACCAGGCGGTTTGACCGCCCGCTCCTCGCGGGTGCGGTCGTCGTGCGACGCGTTAGGCAGCCGCCGGATCGCGATCGCGTTGCCGATGAACGCCGCTGCTGTCACCCAGGGGATCGCGCGCAACACGTCGTTGGACTCGAACGCCAAGGCCACGCCCCCGACGAGTGAGCCGAGCGTAAACCCCACGTTGAGAGCCGAATACATATAGGCCCGTGACAGCACACGTTCCTCGGGAGGCAGCACATCGATCGTGTATGCCGCATGCGACGCCCCACCGAGTGACCCCACCACCTGCATGACGACGGCCATCGCGACGTAACCCTGGAAGCCGTCGATGAACGGCCACATCGCAAACCCCGCAGCATGGCCGAGCGCGCTGAGCGCCCACATCCGCTTGGGACCGAACAGGTCGACGAGCTTGCCCGCCGGCACCGCCGCGAAGAACGCAGCGACGCCCGCGATCGTCAGCCCCAGACCCACCTGGGCGCCCGACAGTCCGACGACCTGCGTGAAGAAGACCGCCGACCCAGTCATGAACGTGCCCTCGCCCAGCGCGAAGAGCAACGACTGCCCCGCGAGGCGCCCCGCAAGCGGCGACGGCGCGCGGAAGCGCGCGGTCAGCGAGGCGAAGCGGGCAGGCACGAAGATCGAGTGTGTCAGGGACGGCCGCCCGCCGTCGCCTCGATTTCCGGCGGCCGCCCTCAGTGCAGGCCGAGCGCCGTCATCTGGTCGCGCGTCAACGTGCCGCCCGATTCGGCCGCTGCAGTGAAGGCCGGCAGGTGCATCTCCTGCGACGCTCGGCGCAGGTTGCCGAACACCCGCGTCAACGCTGCGTCACCCTTCGCGGCAGCAGCCAGCTTGTCGTACATCGCGACGTTGGCAACCTCGCCGGTGGCCCAGTTCTTCGCAGCCGTCGTGAGGTCCTTCGGCGCAGGGATCGTGCCGACGTAGGGGTTGGCTGGCACCGTCACCCCGAGCCGCTGCAGTTGGCGGGTCAGCGCGTCGATGTGGCGCTCTTCGGCCGCCTGGATCGACACGTAAGGCTCGACCGGCCCGTATGCCGCGATGACCGCCTGGTAGCTCGCCGACGCGGCATACTCCCCGTCCGGGCCCATCAGCGCCTCCCATGCCGCCGCAGCCACCGGATCCGTCGGCGCAGCGGGTATGGACGCGACGGCGCTGCTGACCGACGGCGTGCTTCCCGACGGGGCAGCCACGGACGCGGCCCCGCCGCTGACCGACGACGTGCTGACCGACGACGTGCCGACCGAGGGCGTGCCGACCGACGACGTGCTGCCCGACGGCCCAGTCCCGGCCGCCCCGGTCCCTGCGGTCGAACACCCAGTCAGCTCCAGCGGCGAGCACGAGAGCTCCCACGCCAGCCACGACCCACCTGGTCACCACGCCCATGTCAGCTGGCCTTCGCTTGCAGGGGCGACCACGCGGCATACCCGCCGAGCACGTCCGACACATCCTGCGAAGCCGTGCGCTCGCAACAGACTTGCCGCCCACGCTGGAGCGCCACCCACCGGCGCAGTAGAGGATGACCGGGGCATCCGCGCGCAGTTCGCCGAGGCGGCGGCCGAGCTCCGGCAGCGGCAGGTGCCGAGCCCCCGGGATCATCCCCGCGGCCACCTCGCCGGGGTTGCGGATGTCGACGACCTGCACCTCGGTCAGCGCCAAGCGCATCCTGGGCGGCAGCGGCCGTCAGCCGGCTCGCCTGCGCCACCGCGGCTGCGCGAGACACGAAAAATGCTTCGGGCTCAGGCACATAGCCGACGACCCGGTCAAACCCGATCCGGGCCAGCCGCGTCGCCGCCTCCTGCTCATAACCCTCGGCCGCGACGAGGACGATCGGCTGTCTGCGGCCCGACGACCATGCCCACCGTCTCGGCCATCCGGCCGTCGGCCGGGACGCTGATCGACCCGCGCAGGTGACCGGCGGTGAAGTCCGCCGCGGGTCGGGTGTCGACGACGACCGCCCCGTCGGCCAGCGGCCTGGTCCACCTCATCTGCCGAGAGCGCCGCCACAGTGGCGTCGAGGTCGCGCAGGGCCCGCTCTTGCTTGTTGAGCGTTGCGTTGAAGAGGAAGTAGGCCGGCGCCGAGGGCTGCCCCTCGGTGACGACCGCGAGGAAGTCGTCCTCACTCATGGGCTGGCACGCGTAGTTGAGCGCTGCGCTGCTCACCGATCGTCGACTGCCGTTCGGTCGAGAGGTTCTTGCCGCACGCCGACCCCGCCCCGTGCGCCGGGAACACGCGCACCGCATCGGGCAAGCCCATGAGCTTGGTTTGGATCGAGTGGTAGAGCTGGCGCCCCAGTTCGTCGGCGGTGACCCCGACCGACGCGAGCAGGTCGGGTCGCCCGACGTCGCCGATGAAGAGCGCGTCGCCGGTCAAGACGCCGTATGCCGTCTCGTCGCCTGCGCGCTCAAAGACGAGGACGCTGATCGATTCGGGGGTGTGGCCGGGGGTGGCCATGATCTCGAGGGTCACCTCGCCAAGGCTGATCCGCTCACCGTCGGCGAGGGCGCGCGCCGTGAAATCGGGCTGCGCCGCATCGCCATAGCCGATCCACGCGCCGGTCTCGTGGGCGAGCTCGAGGTGGCCCGAGACGAAGTCGGCGTGGAAGTGCGTGTTGATGACCCCGACGATCCGCAGGCCGTGAGCCGCGGCGTCGTCGAGGTATTCCTGCACGTCGCGGCGCGGGTCGACGACGACGGCCTGACCGGTGGTCTCGTCGCCGATGAGGTAGGAGGCCTGCGAGAGGCAGTCCAGGTAGTACTGGGCGAAATACACGGGGGTCTCCTCGGGGATCCGGGGGTATGCCGGTGAGCGGCATCCTCTCGTCGTCAACAACAGCATACCCAGGGGGGTATATTCCGTCTAGCAGAGGAAGGCGGGCACGATGTCGAGTGCACTGATGTGGGTGCCGGTGGTGGGGCTGGTCATCGGCCTGACCCTCGGCGCGCTCGGCGGCGGCGGGTCGATCCTCACCGTGCCGGCGCTCGTCTATCTCCTGGGCCAAGGCGTGCCCGCTGCGACGACCGGGTCGCTTGTCATCGTCGGGGTGAGCTCGCTCGTGGCCGCCGCGCGCCACCGAGCGGCAGGCCATGTCCGCGCTGCGGCCGGCGTCACCTTTGGCGCGCTCGGCGTGATCGGTGCGTATGCCGGGACGCGGCTTTCCTCGCACGTGGCACCCCATGTGCTGCTCACCGCCTTCGCCCTGCTCATCGTGCTCGTGGCGACCCTCATGATCCGCCGCGATCGCGCTGCTCGGGCCGCCTCCCTCGTGCGGCTGAACGCCCCATCGGACGACACTGTCAGCCTCAACGCGACACCGGATCAACCCTTTGCCTCCGACGCGTGCCTCCCGCCTTGCTCGCCTCGTCCTTGCCGCGACCGGCGTCGGCCTGCTCACCGGCTTCTTCGGTGTCGGTGGCGGCTTCGCGATCGTCCCGGCGCTCGTGCTCGTCCTCGGCTATTCCATGCCGGTCGCCGTCGGCACCTCCCTGCTCGTCATCAGCCTCAACTCCGCCAGCGCCCTCGCCATCCGGACCGACCTCCGGCGCCCTCGCCGATGTCGACTGGCTGGTCATCGGCTCCTTCACGCTCGTCGCCGCGCTCGGCAGCCTCCTCGGCGCCCGGGTCGCCCAGCGGGTCGATCCGCGCCTCTTGACGCGATCGTTCGTCGGGCTCCTGCTGGCCACCGCGGCATACCTGCTCGTCGTCAACATCCCGCTCGTCCTCGCGAGCTGACGCCGCAGATCCCAGCCGGATGGGAGACACTGAGCGCTCACTCACCCTTGGGAGGTCTGGCACATGACGTGGCTCTCGTCGACCGTCGTCGCAGCAGTGGTCTTCGGTCTGTTGGACTTCCTGTGGCTGGGCAAGATCGGCCGTCCGCTCTATGACGAACGCATCGGCGGGATCCTGGCGGCCAAACCCAATATGACTGCGGCGGTGCTGTTCTACGCGATCTACGTCCTGGGCATGTGCTACTTCGCGATCATCCCGGCCCTCGCCGAAGGGTCGCTCGGCAAGGCTGCGATCAACGGGGCGCTCTTGGGTTTCCTCTGTTACGCCACGTGGAACCTCACCAATCTGTCTGTCCTCAAAGACTTTTCGGCGTCCATCGTGCCGATCGACATGGCCTGGGGCACGATTGCGACGATGCTGACGTCGGTCGTCACGGTCGCGGTCGTCCGCGCCCTGCCCTGGGCCTCCTGACCCGTCGTGCGGGTCGCCACCTTCAACGTCAACGGGATCCGGGCGACCCATCGGCGTGGCTTCGCCGAATGGCTCGCGGCACGTGACTGCGATGTCGTCGCGCTGCAGGAGGTCCGCGCGCCCGTCGCCGCCCTGCCCGAAGGGGCCTTCGGTGGTTACCACGCGGCATACGACCCGGGGACTCTCCCCGGCCGCAACGGCGTCGCGATCCTCACGCGTATGCCGCCCGCGGCCGTCCGCACGTGGGGTGCGCCCGCCGTCCGGCTCGACCCTGGCGGCCGACCCACGCGGGAGGCGCCTGACCCGGACGACCGCGACGGCACGGCATACCCTCGCCTGGCTCGAGAACTCCGCGACTTCGCCTACCAGGGGCGCTATGTCGAGGTCGATCTCGCCGACGCGCCGGTGACGGTCGCCTCGCTCTATCTGCCCAAGGGTGGGTTGCCGGCGCACTTGCAGGTGGCCGGCCGGATGCGCGAACTGCCCGACGGTGGGGCGCGCTATGAGCGGAAGATGCGGTTTCTCACCGGTTTTGCGCGGCAGGTGACGGCGGCGCGGCGGCGGGCGCGGGCCGACGGCCGGGAGTTCCTGCTGCTCGGTGACCTCAACATCGCGCATGAACCGCTCGACGTCGTCAACTGGCGGCGCCAGGGGCGCAGTGAAGGGTTCTTGCCGGAGGAGCGGGCGTGGTTTGGCTCCCTCGTGGGGCCGAGGCGGCTGGTCGATGTCGTGCGACGGCTGCACCCCGGAGTGCAGGGACCGTATTCCTGGTGGAGTTGGCTCGGGGAGTCGTTTACCAATGACACCGGCTGGCGGATCGACTACCACCTCGCCACTCCGCGGCTGGCGCGGGCGGCCGTGCGGGCCACGACTGATCGTGAGCCCAGTCGCGATGCGCGGCTCAGCGATCACGCCGCGGTTGTCGTGGACTACGACCTCTCCCTCGTCATCGGGTGATATCTGCGCCGCTGTCTCCGGCCACCTATCGTTGCTCAGGTGGCCGAGGACTATGGCAGCTCCGCGTTGACGCTCACCGAGATCGAGGGCGACGACTGGGGCGATGCTCCGGTGGAAGGCACCTACCTTGTGCGCACCTGCACGGCCCTCCGGCATGTGCCGCTGCGAGACTTCGGGCCCGAGGATCTGCGGATCATGATCGGGCAGAGGATCAGCCTCCCGATCCTCGTGCCGATGGCGTTGACGGTCCTGGCTGACGATCCGGACGCTGCGGGGGATTTCGGGCCGCGGGATCTCTTGCGTGCGGTCTGTGCTGTCCCCGAGTCCTACTGGGCCGATCGGCCGCACGAAGCGGCCCGACTGGCGCGAATCCGGCGAGCCCTGGGCTGATGGGGAGGTTGCCATGGTTGTTCCGGCCGGTCACGGAAAGAAGCGCGACGATCCGGAACAACCATGGCTCGGACCGCGGCACGCCGGGGGGAAACGATTTCATCGACCGTTAGCCGAGGGGGCTGTGCCCGATCTTGCCGGGTGCACTAGCCTGGAATTTCACGCCCTGGGGGCGGTCCCGTCGACAGGGTCGGGTCCAACGTGTCCTCAGGGTCAGCGAGCACAAGGGACCCGATGAGCGACGAACACATTGGCCAGGTAGCGCAAGCCGCGATGACCGGCCCGTTCCAAGTGCCCGTCACGGACTTCCGCAAACTGGGGACCCTCCGCACCCCCACCCACCCGCTGGCCTTGCGCGAGGTCTCTGCACCCGAACGCACCGTCGAGGGCTTCATCAAACAGTTCCTCCACGAGCTGAGCTTTGGCGAGGGTGTGTCGCTGAGCCGCTCCACGATCAACCACCAATACCTCGCCCTCGCGCGCACCGTCCGGCATTACCTCATGGCCGACTGGCTCGAGACCGCCAAGCGGCGCCGCCGGACCCCGGCAAAGATGGTCGGCTACCTCTCGGCCGAATACCTCCTGGGCCGTCAGCTCGGCAACGCCTTGATGGCGACCGCCATGACCGACATCGTCGAGCAGGCGATGGCCGCCTGCGGTCTGGACCTCACCGTCCTGCGCGCCCAGGAAGTCGAGCCCGGGCTGGGCAACGGCGGGCTCGGCCGCCTGGCCGCCTGTTTCATCGACTCCCTCGCGACGATGGACGTCAGCTGCATCGGTTACGGCATCCGCTACGAATACGGCATCTTCCGCCAGCAGTTTGTCGACGGGCGCCAGGTCGAGGTCCCCGACACGTGGCTGGCCCTCGGCGCCCCGTGGGAGTTCCACAACCCCGAGCGCACGGTGAAGGTCGACTTCGGCGGTCACACCGAGAGCTACGAAGGCGAAGACGGCCGCACGCGCAGCCGCTGGGTCCCGGGCTGGAACGTCCTCGGCGTCCCCTACAACTACATGGTTCCCGGGTATCGCAACGGCGTGGTCAACACGCTGCGCCTGTGGAGCGCCGAGGCCACCCGAGCCTTCGACCTCGCGATCTTCAACTCCGGCGACTACGCCGAAGCCGTCCGCGCGCAGACCTTCGCCGAAAACATCTCCAAGGTCCTCTACCCCGAAGACTCGACGCCGCAGGGCCGTGAGCTGCGCCTTCAGCAGCAGTACTTCTTCGTCGCCTGCTCGCTGCGTGACTACATCCAGGGCACCCTCGAGGCCGACCTCGACATCACGACCCTGCCCGAGCGGATCATCTTCCAGCTCAACGACACTCACCCGGTCATCGCGGTCCCCGAGTTGATGCGCCTGCTCGTCGACGAATACGACCTTGAGTGGGACGCCGCCTGGGACATCACCAAGCGCTGCTTCGCCTACACCTGCCACACCCTGCTGCCGGAGGCTCTCGAGGTCTGGCCGACCGAGCTCGTCGGCCGGCTCCTGCCGCGCCACCTCGAGATCATCTACCGGATCAACGCCGAGTTCTGCGAAGAGGTCCGCGCGGCCTTCCCCGGCGACGAGTTGCGGGTGCGGCGGATGTCGATCATCTCCGACTACCCGTTCCCCGCGGTCCGCATGGCTCACCTGGCGACCGTCGCCTCGACGAAGGTCAACGGCGTCGCGGCACTGCACTCGCAGCTGCTGCGCGACAAGGTGCTCCCCGACTTCTCCGCGCTGTGGCCCGAGAAGTTCACCAACGTGACCAACGGCATCACCCCCCGCCGCTTCATCAAGATGTCCAATCCCGCTCTGTCAGAAGTCATCACCGAGGCAATCGGCGACGGCTGGGAGACCGACCTCGATCGCTTGCGGGAGCTCGAGCCGTATGCCGACGACGCCGCCTTCCGCGCGGCCTTCCGGGCGGCCAAGGACGAAAACAAGGACCGGCTCTACTCGCTGCTCGAGCGTCGCGAGGGCATCGTCCTGCCCAAGGGGCACATGGTCGACGTCATGGTCAAGCGGCTGCACGAATACAAGCGGCAGATGCTCAAGCTCCTGCACATCGTGTCGACCTACGAGAGCATCATCTCCGGCGCAGTCGACCCCAAGGACGTCACCCCGCGCATCGTGATGTTCGGCGCGAAGGCGGCTCCGGGCTACTACATGGCCAAGGAGATCATCCACCTCATCAACCGCGGTCGGTCAGGTGGTCAACGCCGACCCGCGCGTCGAGAAGCGGCTCGTCGTTGCCTTCCCGGCCAACTACAACGTCACCAGCGCCGAGAAGATCATCCCCGCGGCCGACCTCTCGGAGCAGATCTCGCTCGCCGGCAAGGAAGCCTCCGGCACGGGCAACATGAAGTTTGCGCTCAACGGTGCCCTGACGATCGGCACCGACGATGGCGCCAACGTCGAGATCCGCGAACTCGTCGGCGACGACAACTTCTTCCTCTTTGGCATGAGCGAGCCGGAGGTCGCCGCGCTCCAGGCGCAGGGCTACCACCCGGCGAGCTACTACGAGTCCAACCCGAGCCTGCGCCGCGCGCTCGACCTCATCGCCAGCGGTGCCTTCACCGGCGGCGACCGTCAGGCCGCAAGCCCGATCATCGGCGACCTGCTGAGCAACGACCGGTTCCTCGTCCTGGCCGACTACCAGTCCTACATCGACACCCAAGCCGAGGTCGACGCGGCATACCTCGACGTGGACGCGCTGGACCAGGTCGGCGATCCTCAACGTCGCCCGCTGCGGATTCTTCTCCTCAGACCGCTCGATGCGCGACTACATCGACCGCGTCTGGATGCTCGACCACAAGTAGCCACGACACCAGCCGCGCAACGTCACCGCGCCGCCGGGCGGCACCTCCCGCCCGGCGCGCGCGGCGACTGCGTCACGGTGCGGCAGCGACCGCTGCAGCCATCGCGTGGATCTGGGCCGGTGTGACCCGACAGCAGCCGCCGACGAGGCGCGCACCCGCGGCGACCCAGTCCGAGGCGAGCCCACTGACGGTCGGGGCGCCTCGCCACATCCGGGCGGCAGCGTCCCACACCTCGCCGCTGTTGGGATAGAAGACCACCGGTATGCCGCTGCCGCCGGCTCGCGAAGAGTCAACGGCCCGCGCCGCAGCCTCGAATTCGTGTGGGTCGCAACAGTTTGCGCCCAGAGCCAGCACGCCAGGCGTCGCTGCAGCCGCCGCGAAGGCATCGGCGAGCGACCCGCCGTCGCGGGTCTGACCGGCGGCAGGCGTCACGGAAAGCCAGAACGGAAGCCCGATCGCCGCGAGCTCGCGGCAGAGCCGCCTCGGCCTCGCGGGCGGAGGGGATGGTCTCGACCGCGAGCGCGTCGGGGCCGGCCGCGGCGAGCGCCTCAAGTCGCGGCCGGTGCCAGGCGCGGAGTTCGTCGACCGTGAGGCCGTCGTCGCCGCGGTATTCGGATCCGTCGGCCAGAGTCGCGCCGTAAGGTCCGACCGATCCAGCCACCCAGCGGGGGATGCCGTCCGCCGCCGTCGCGGCGTCGGCCGCCTCGCGCGCAACAATCACGCTGCGGCGCAAGGCAACCCGAGCCTCGTGCGCGGAGCGGCCGGCCGCGAGGAAGCCCGACTCGCTGACCTGGTAGGAGGCGGTTGTCGCGACCTGCGCTCCGGCGGCGAAGAAGTCGGCGTGAGCAGCTCGCACCTCGTCGGGGTCATCGAGCAGGAGCCTGGCTGACCAGAGTGAGTCAGACAGGTCGTGCCCGCGCGCCTCAAGTTGGGTCGAGAGGCCACCGTCGAGGATGACCGGAGCCTCGGCGACTGCCGCTGCGAGAGTCAGGCTCACGCGCTGCCTTCGCCCGACGCGCCGCCCTCGCCCACCGCCTCCGCCCCTGCGGTCGCGCTGGTCGCGCTGGCTGCGCTGGCTGCGCTTGCCGCGCCCGCTGCCCCGTCGGCCTCCGAGTGGCCGACGCTGCGCTCACCGAACGCGACGAAGCGCCCGTGCACCGTCGACTGAATGTCGATGTCCTCAGGCGTGATCTCGACCGGCCCCTGCTCGCTGGAGCCTGCGGGGGCGCCGGCTGCGGGCGCTCATGGCATACACGCCGCTCGAGCCGCCCTGCGCCGTCCGCATCCCGCTGAGCAGTCCGGGATCGGCGACCTCGACCAGGCGGACATCGCTGAAGCCGCCCGCTTTCGCGATGACTCGGGCGCGTTCGGTCGCCTTCGCAACGGCCCGCCCGAGAGCGTCGGCCTCGCTGTCGAGGCGCACCTGCTCGGTCAACGCCCACTCGACGTAACGGACCGTGACGCCGGGCTGACCGGCCCAGGTGTCGACGAAGTAGGCCAGCGCGCCCTGGTCGCGGAACTTCACCTGGACGTCGGCCTTCGCGGCATACATCGGTGGGGGAGTGACGCCCTTGGTCTGGAAGGGGCGCCACGACCGCGTGCCGATGGCTCCGACCGACGACCACGTCGTCGGTGAGGGCGTCATGCCCTTGAGGTAGTCGATGTGCCGCACGACCTCGTGCAGGGTCGCAGTGGTGCGGTCAAGCGCCTCCTGCTGGTTGGGCGTCTCGAAGCCCACCGAGAGGTGCACGGTGGCGCGCTCGGGGGGCAGCGAGACCTTGCCGGTGCCGGTCACGGTGATCTCAAGGCTCTGATCCATGCACAGACTGTATGCCGTCCGCTGTCACCCAACGGGTCGTGATCGGGGGTTCGCCTGGCGGTGCCGCAAGGCTGGCGTGATCACCCGTCCCTGGGATGTCCCGTAGACTGTGCAGCACGGCCCGCTCAGTTTCGCCTCGGGCCTCCCCAGACTCGCAAGTCTTTCTTGTTGCGTCGGTGCCCTGATCAGCGCCGCGACACCTCTGTCGCGCCGGGCGGAACGACCGCACTTTTCCATTGGAGTTTTTCGCTTGTCTCACATCACCTTTGGCGCGCTTGGCGTGCCTGCTGCACTGTCGGCTGCGCTCAAGCAGCGCGGCATCACCACCCCCACCCCGATCCAAGCCGCCACCTTGCCCGACTCCATGGCCGGGCGTGACGTGCTGGGGCGTGGCCGCACCGGATCAGGCAAGACCTACGCCTTCCTCCTGCCGCTCGTCGCCCGGCTCTCGGCGGCCCCGAAGCGCCGCCAGCCCAAACGGCCGCGTGCCCTCATCCTGGCCCCGACCCGCGAGCTCGTGACCCAGATCGACGAGGCGCTCGCCCCGCTCGCCGCGACCGCTGGTCTCACCTCCCGCACCATCTTCGGCGGCGTCGGGCAAGGCCCGCAGGTCTCGGCTCTGCGCCAAGGTGTCGACATCGTCATCGCGTGCCCCGGCCGCCTCGAAGACCTCATCGGCCAGGGGCTGGCCAGCCTTGACGCGGT
Organism: Dermatophilaceae bacterium; assembly: GCA_037046615.1. Lineage (GTDB taxonomy): Bacteria > Actinomycetota > Actinomycetes > Actinomycetales > Dermatophilaceae > Phosphoribacter. The sequence continues at coordinate 156,483 of JBAOHD010000034.1, read as the reverse complement.
CGAGGTGACGATCCTCGACGAGGCCGACCACATGGCCGACCTCGGCTTCCTGCCTGTGGTCCGGCGCCTGCTCGACCTCACTCCTCGCGAGGGCCAGCGGATGCTCTTCTCGGCGACGCTGGACAACGCCGTCGGTGTCCTCGTCAAGCGCTACCTCTCGTCACCGGTCACCCACGAAGCCGACTCGGCCCAGTCGCCGGTTGCCGAGATGGCCCACCACGTGCTCCACGTGTCGGCCGCAGAGCCACTTGCCGGTGCTCGTCGACCTCGCAGCCGCGCCCGGACGGACGGTCATCTTCACGCGCACCAAGCACCGGGCCAAGAACCTCGCCAAGCAGCTCAACGCCAAGGGCGTCCCTGCCGTCGAGCTCCATGGCAACCTCTCGCAGAACGCCCGCGTCCGCACGATGGAGGCCTTCCACAGTGGCGCGGCCGGCACCCTCGTCGCGACCGACATCGCCGCGCGCGGCATCCACGTCGACGACATCGAGCCTCGTCATCCACGCCGACCCGCCGACCGAACACAAGGCCTACCTGCACCGCTCCGGCCGCACCGCACGCGCTGGCAACGCCGGCACGGTTGTCACGCTCATGACCGACGACCAGGTGCGCGACGTCCGCGACCTCACCCGCAAGGCGGGGGTCAACCCGACGACGACCAAGGTCGGTCTCGGGCACCCGCTCCTGCACGAACTCGCTCCCGGCGAGCGCTCGTATGCCGGTGGGTTCACGCCCGCAGTCGACGTCTCGTCCGCGGGTGCCGGCCGTGGGTCGGGACGAGGCGGTTCTGGGCGCGGTTCTGGGCGGGTCGGTTCTGGGCGCGGCGGAGCAGGGCGCGCTGCATCGGCTGGCAATGCTCCCCGTGGGGGTTCTGGCCGCCAGGGCTCGGCCCCGGCACGATCCGCGTCCGCTCCCGCGCGCACCGGGTCAGCACCGGGCCGCACCGGCTCGGCACCGGGCCGCACCGGGTCAGCACCGGCCCGCACCGGCTCGACGCCGGCCCGCACCGGCTCGGCACCGGCTCGGACTGGGTCAGCGTCGGCCCGCACCGGGGCGGCGCCCGCACGGGGTGGGGCAGCCCCTGCTCGCCGTGGTGGCGCAGCCGCCTTCTCGGCCAACTCCCGCGCCGGCAGTGGACGAGGCGGTCGGTCCCGCTAACAGGGGTGCCACGATGGGGTCATGAGCACGCGACCCCGTCGTTGGCGACACGGCATACCCATCCTTGGTGCAGCCGCCCTGGCCATCCTTGGTGCGTTGGGTGGCTGTGCCGACCCTGGCCAACGCACGGCCGTGACCGAATGGGCGGCTGGGCAGAAGATCTTCGTCAAGGTCAACGACATCAGCGCGGGCGGGGCGCCCGGCAGCGGCGGCCTCACGGTCGACCAGTGGCGGGTCGACGCTGAGGTCGCCGACACCGTGTCGAACACTGAGGTGGAGTCGCTCGGACAGGCGATGGACGCGGCCCAGCGGGAGCACAATCTCGGCTCCCTCGCAGCGATCCTCCACGGCCGGGGCTGGTCGGTGTCATGTGCCGAGTGAGCCGGGCCAGCGCGCCGCGGTGCTCGCGATCCTGCCGTCGGCCCGAGCGGCAGCAGCGAGCCTTCCTGCCGCCGGATGTTCGGCACCTGATGTGAAGGTCAGTGCCCCGGCGTGGAGTGCGGCCGACGGAGCGGTCAACGCCACGGTCGAGGCGACTGCACCGGCGGGTGAAATCCTCGCGTGTGCGTCGGCGCTGTCGGTGATTCGGTCCTCGCTCGACGGCCTCGTGGTGCCATCGAGCGTGGCGACCCGCCTCAACACCGTCGTGGGCGTCACCGTGAGCACCGCCACGGGGGTCCGGGGCGTCCCCGCCTCGCTGACCTTCGACGCGCAGGCCCAGGAGCCCGGCAAGCCGATCACCGATGCGCCGGTGCTGCAGGCGCTCCTCGCCGATCAAGCTGTCACGAGGATCGACGTCAGGCCGGCCATGGTGTCGTGGAATGTCCCCGACTGGTCGCGGGCCGAATCGTCGTGGCGGACGGTCGGTCGGCTCACCGCGGACAAGCGCCCCTTGTCCCTCTCCCTGGACGCGCCGTCGGACAGGCTCGACACCCTGACCTATACCCCTGCCCCTGGCGTGACGACCGGCTTGCTCGCCGACCTCAAGGGCAGACCAGGAGTCGTCGGGGCCTTCATGACGCGGGACACGCTCATCGTGGAGACCACGGATCGGCCGACATTGCGCAGCGTCCTTGACGCCCTCCCCGACGCGATCACCCTCGCCGAACTTCGGGCAGTCGGCGCTGACGGGCCGCTGCGGATGCACGGCGCCATCCCGGAGATCCGGCGGTTGCACCCCCTTGCGTATGCCGCGAGCAGGCCAGGTGCGAAGATCGCCGTCCGGACCGATTCACCTTTCCTCCTCGAGGTCACGTGGCCGGTGGAGCAGGGGCAAGCCAAACCCGGCGGATCCTCGACCGATCCCTGAGAAGTGGCGCACGCCGGTGAGCGAGGTCGCCGACGCCGTCCGCGGCGTCGGATGGACCGGTGACCTCCTGGTCCGGCTCACCATCGGAGACGACCAGATCCGGTTCACGTCGACCGCAGGCGGCTCGGCCACAGGGGTGCTCGTCAGCAGGTCGTCGGGCGCCGTCACCCCGTTGGGGCAGGCGTCTCCCCCGATCGCCCACGTCATGGCGCAAGCCTGGGATGCCACCGCGCGATGAAGCGCGATCGCCGGGCTGGTCCCGCGCCGCGCAGAGCTGGTGGATCCGAGGCGACCCGTCCTGCAGGTGAGCCGGGCTGATCACGATTGACCCGGCATACAAGCCCTGACAGCGAGCGGGGCTAGCCTGACCCCACGCCCTGCTCGTCCACACCCTTTCCGGAGTACCCGTGCACGCCTTGTCGGTCTTCAGCCTCCGCAATCGCGCGCTGACTGCGCTGCTGACCGTCTTCCTCATGGTCGGCGGGCTGTATGCCGTGTCGACCCTCAAGCGCGAGCTCATCCCGTCGATCTCCTTCCCCGTCATGGGCGTCGTGACGTCGGTGCCCGGGGCTGCCGCGGGGGTGGTCGAGGAGCGAGTCACCCGGCCGATGGAAGGCGCCGTACTCGGGCTGCGGGGCGTCGACAAGGTGACGTCGACCTCGAGCGACAGCCTCTCGACGGTCATGGTTACCCTCGCCTATGGGGAAGACCTGTCCAAGGCTCAAAACGATGCGCAGCGGGCGATCCTCAACCTTCGGGCACTCCCCGAGGGCGCCACGACGCAGGTCATCACCGGCAGCATCGCCGACTTCCCGATCATCCAAATGTCGATGGCCGGTGGGTCCGATCAGCAGGACCTCTTGGCCAAGGTGCGGGCCCAGGTCGTGCCGGCGATCGAGGGCATCCCGGGCGTGCGGAGCGTGCAGGTCAGTGGCGTCGCCGACCGGGTCGTCCTCATCACGGTCGACCAAGCCAAGCTCGCGGCGGCCAAGGTCTCGCCGGCCGCGCTGACGACCCTCTTGCAAACCAACGGGGTGACCGTCCCCGCCGGCACGGTGGCCAAGGGTCAGACCCAGCTGAGCGTCCAGGTCGGCAGCCCCATCGTGAGCCTTGAGCAGCTCAGCGCCTTGCCGCTGGCCCCCGCGGTGTCGTCCGCGGCGGCCCTACCGGTGCCGCCGACGGGGACGGCCGCCGCGGCTGCGGCCGCGGCCGCCGCCGCTGCAGCCGCTGCCAAGCCGGTCACTCTCGGGGACGTCGCGACGGTGGCGCTGGCTGATGCGACCGTGACCTCGGTCTCCCGCACCGACGGCGCGCCGAGCCTCACCCTGGCGATCACGAAGACACCGGACGGCAACACCGTCGCGATCTCGCACGAGTTGGGCAAGCTGCGCCCCGACCTCGAACGCATGGTGACAACCGGCAAGACCCAGGTGGTCTACGACCAGGCGCCCTTCATCGAGGAGTCGGTCAAGGACCTCGCCAACGAGGGGATGCTCGGGCTCGCCTTCGCCGTCCTCGTCGTCTTCCTGTTCCTCATGTCGCTGCGCCTCACTCTCGTGACGGCGGTGTCGATCCCGCTGTCGCTGCTCATCGCCCTACTCGGCCTCCGGGCGGGTGGGTTCACGCTCAACATCCTCACCCTGGGCGCGCTGACGATCGCGGTGGGGCGAGTCGTCGACGACTCCATCGTCGTCATCGAAAACATCGAGCGGCATCTGCAGATGGGTCAGTCGAGACGGGAGGCGATCCCTGCCGCGATCCGCGAGGTCGCGACCGCCGTGACGTCTTCGACCCTCGCGACCGTGGCCGTCTTTGTCCCTCTTGCGCTCGTCGGTGGCCAGGTGGGGGAGCTGTTCCGGCCGTTCGCGCTCACGGTCACGATGGCGATGATCGCGTCCCTGTTCGTCGCGCTGACCATCGTGCCCGTGCTGGGCTATTGGTTCCTCCGCGACCATGAGGTGGCCGAAGCTGGAGGCGGACGAGGTGCCCGCCGGGCAGACCGGTTCTGGTCGCACTGATCGGGCTGGTATGCCGTCCGCCGACCTTTCGCGTCGGGCAGGTCGTCACACGACGCCGGGCCGGCATGCCCTCGATGCGCGCCGGGCGCTCGATGCGCGCCGGGCGCTCACTGCGCGCCGCCCGCTGGCCGCCCTCGACCGCGGCGTCGTATCGATGCCCGTGCCGGACGACGACGCGGTCGGGGCGGACGCCTACAACGCCCGCGCCCACCACCCGAGCAGAACTGAAGGCCGCGGCGGCTGCGCTCGCTGCCGCAGAAGCTCAGCGTGGACGAGGTGCCGGTGGGCGCGCCGGCCGAGGCCATGGCGATCGTGGTCGGAGGTTCGGCCTCGGTGGGCGGGCGGCATACCCCGATCGGCGGACCCACGGGGGCGAGGCGCGGCAGGACGGCGCGACGCCCGAAGGCGCGGTCCACCTGCCGGAGCAGGACGAACCCGTCACCCGGCTCCAGGGGAGTTATCTGCCCACCCTGCGGTGGGCCTTGCGTCGGCCGGTCGTGACCGTCCTGCTGTCCTTCCTGCTGCTTGTGCTGTCGGCGGCCGGGAGCGCGCTTGCTCAAGACCGACTTCATCGGCAACTCTGGCAGCGGCACCCTCACGATCAGCCCAGAAGCTTCCCGCTGGCACCTCTCTTGCCCAGATGGACGCTGCTGCAAAGGAACTCGAGCAGGGGCTCATCGGACGGTCGGGCGTGAAGAGCTACCAGGTGACTGTCGGAAGCGCCGGGCCACTGGCTGCTTTTACGGGCGGCGGGGCTAACAACGCGAACTTCACCGTGACGGCCTCCTCGGCCCGAGACACCGATGCGCTCGTCGCCTATATCCGCTCGTATGCCGATGCCAGACCCAACCTGGGGACGGTCACGGTCTCGACCGGCGGCGGACCGACGGGGGCGAGCACCGTGCAGGTCGTCGTCAAGGCGCCCGACGACGCCACCCTTCGGGAGGCGGCGCAGATCATGACCGAGCAGGTCAAGAAAGTCGGCGGCGCCCGGGATGTCACCAACGACGTGTCGGCGCTCATTCCGACGATCGTCGTCGAGGTGGATCGAGTCAAGGCGCTCTCATCAGGCCTGAGCGAGGGAGCCGTCGGAGGTCTGGTGGCGTCGGCATTGCGGGGCACCAGGCTCGGTGAGGTGGCCCTCAACGGTGTTGCGCACACCGTGACGCTGCGGCAGGGAGTCGCGCCGGCTGATGTGGCCGCACTGTCGGCGCTGCCTGTCGGTGCAGGTGCCGGCGGCGTGCCCGTCACGTTGGCCCAGGTCGCGACCGTCAAAGAGGTGCAGTCGCCAGCCAGCCTGAGTCGCACCGACGGAGCGCGCACTGCCACGATCAGCGCGACCCCGACGAGCGACGACCTCGGTGCGGTAACTGCCGCGCTCACCAAGGTCGTGTCGGAGACCATGCTCCCGGCAGGGGCGACTGCCAAGGTCGGTGGGGTGAGCGCCGACCAAGCGCAAGCGTTCGGCCAACTAGGCCTCGCGCTCCTGGTCGCGGTGGCGATCACCTACGCGATCCTCGTGGCGACCTTTGGCAGCCTGCTTCAGCCGCTCGTGCTCATGGTGAGCATCCCCTTTGCGGCTACTGGGGCGATCGGCCTGCTGCTCGTGACAGGCAAGCCGCTCGGCGTCGCATCCATGATCGGCTTGCTCATGCTCGTCGGGATCGTCGTGACGAATGCGATCGTCCTCATCGACCTGGTCAACCAATATCGGGGGCGAGGCCTAGGCATCGAGGAGGCGATCGTCGAAGGGGCCCGGCACCGGTTGCGGCCGATCGTCATGACGGCTCTGGCGACGATCCTCGCGCTTGTGCCGATGGCCTTGTCGATCACGGGGGGTGGAGCCTTTATCAGTCAACCGTTGGCTCTCGTCGTGATCGGCGGCCTGTTGAGCTCCACGGTGCTGACCTTGGTCATCGTGCCGGTGTTGTATTTGCTCCTGGAGCGAGCCCGCCAGCGTCGTGGCTTTGGGGCCGACCAGCGGGGACTGTTTTAGGCCCGCTCCCGTCGGCGTCGGATCGTCAGGTGCAACCGGTGCGCCGTCACGACGACGGTGAGCCACGCCAGCCCGAGCAGCCAGCCGGCGATGACGTCAGTCAGCCAGTGATGGCCGAGATAGACCCGACTCAACCCCATCGAGACGACGAAAAGCGCGCCGGCACCGACAGCCCACCACCGTGCCCGTTGTGTCGTGAGGTGCAGGAGCCACAGGTAGACCAGGACGCCGATGATGACGGTGGCATTGAGCGTGTGGCCACTGGGGAAGCTCGGCGAGCTCTCGAAGGGCGGGACAGCGAGTTCACGGGGTGGACGCGAGCGTCCGATGAGGTGCTTGCCGACGGTCGTCATCGCGAGCGATCCGGCCGCAGCGGCCAGCGTGAGGACGAGAGGGCTCCATGACTTCCAGCGCCACACCATGAGCGCGACGAGCGCGCTGGCGAGGATCGGCATGCCGACCGGCCCGCCGATGTCGGTGAAGACCGTGAGCGCCGTCTGGTTGAACGGCGTCCGCGTCGCGACCGCGGCGTCGAGCACCGGTTGATCGAGGCCCGCAAGTTCGCCGTCGTCGGTGACCGAGGAATACACCTCCGACGACAAGGCGGTCAGCCCGACGACGACGAGACCTGCGACGAGCAGGGTGACGAGCATCGTCCAGCGGTGCGCCACTCCGACCAGGGAGCTCACGAGGTCGACGAGCCGCCGCCCGAGGCGCGTATGCCAGTGGGTCAGGTCGCGCGGCCCGATGGACTCCTCCACCGGCGCGGTGAGCGGTGGTTGCACCTCGGCCATGCGCGCCTCCCAGCGTGGTTGTGAAGGGACAGGGTATGCCGCGCCGCCGCCGAGGTGAGGACGCTGGCGTCACGCCCGCCGAGATCAGGACGCTGGTGGCGCGCCCCCGCAGGGACTGACATGACAACAAGTGACGCTTCAGAGCCGTGACAAACGCCCGAAGCGACACTTGTTGTCATGTCACGGTGGCACGGCCCGGGCGCTGGGGGTCGGGCGGAACGGCATACGCTCCACGCATGAGCGTGAGTCCACACCCGACGCGCGGCCCGGTCGTCGACCATCTCGTCGTCGCGGCCGCCACCTTGGACGAGGGTGCGACATGGATCCGGGATCGGTTGGGTGTCGAGACCGAACCCGGCGGCGAGCACCCTGCCTTTGGCACGCACAACCGATTGCTGTCCCTCGGGCCGAGCGATTACCTCGAGGTGTTGGCGGTCAACCCTGCCGTGCCCAAGCCGTGTGCGGCATACCCGTTGGGCCTTGATCTGCCGCACGTGCGCGCCCGTCTGGAGCGCGGACCCTTTGTCCTGACGTGGGTCGTGCGCGTCACCGGGCTGACGGGCGAGGGGGTCCGCGAACTCAGTCGGGGAGAGATCCGTTGGCGTGCGATCCCCCGCGCGGACGGGGCGCTGCCGCTGGCGGGCGCCCTGCCCGCGCCGATCGAATGGCTCACGACGCCACCCTGGACTTCGTTGCCGGACCGCGGAGTCCGGCTGGAGTCGTTGACCCTTGCGACGACCGAGCCGGAGCGGTTGCGGCAGGAGTTGGGGGCGTGGGGTTGGCCGATCGAGGAGCGAGACAGTGGGGGTGATCGGCGGGTGCGCATCGTGCCAGACCTCGATCCGGTAGGGGCGGGGGTGCGAGCCACGCTGCGGACCCCTGCCGGGCTCGTTGAGCTGACCTGAGGCTGGTCCGAAGCAGTCTCCCAAAGTTGTGACAAACCTTGAACAAGACTGGGAACAAACCGCGAGGTCGCACGCTTGACCGGTGCATGAAGATTCTCGTGACCGGTGCCAGTGGCTACGTGGGGGGCCGACTCGTCCCGCGGTTGCTGGCCGACCGGCATACCGTCCGGGCGTCGTTCTCCGACCCCGCCAAGGCGAGTCGCCTGTGGTGGCATGACGACGACGATGTCGAGGTCGTCGAGATGGACGTCCTCGACGTCGACGAAGTGCGCCGCGCCGTCGAGGGGGTTGATGCGGTCTACTACCTCATCCACGGCATGGGTGGCGACGACTTCGCCGCGAAGGATCGGCAATCGGCAGCCAACCTCGCCCGCGCCGCTGCGGACGCTGGCGTCTCGCGCATCGTCTATCTCTCGGGACTCGTCCCCAACGTGCCGGAAGCCGAACTCTCCGAACACATTTCGTCCCGCCTTGAGGTCGAACGCATCCTCACCGCGTCGGGTGTCACGACGATCTCCCTGCGCGCTGCGGTCGTCGTCGGCGCCGGCTCGACGAGTTTCGAGATCATCCGCCAGATCTCCGAGCGACTGCCCGTGACGACCGTGCCAGACTGGATGCGATCCCTCGTCCAGCCGATCGCGATCACGGACGTGATCGAGGCGCTCGTGGGGGCGCTCACCGTCGACACGGGGTCGCGCTCCTATGACGTGGGCGGCCCCGAGCGGATGCCCTACCCGGACCTGCTCAAGGTGTATGCCGAGACCGCCGACCTCCGGCGTCCCCAGGTCAACATCCCCGGCCTGCCGACCGATCTCGTCGGCACACTCGCCGGCCTCATCACGGACGTCCCGTCCTCGACCGTCGAGGCGCTCGTCGAGAGCCTCCATCACGACATGGTGTGCCGGGAGAACGACTTCACGATTGACCTCATGCCCTCAGACCACGAATTCGTCGGTCTGCGGGAGTCATTCCGGCGGGCGCTGGCCAAGCCCAGCGGCCGCAGCATCAACCCCGCCACCCTCGACCCCATCGGGCCCATGCCGCATGACCCGTCGTGGTCCGGGGGCTCCGGAGGCGGGATGGCATCACTGATCGCCGGGGCGACAGCCGTCGTCACCGGCACCTTGGGAGCACTAGGGAAGGACTCGTCATGACCGAGCACCAAACACCCCAGCACGACCCGACGGCCGACGTCACCGACGGTGTCGCGAAGGTCCACGAGCTCATCAAGGACCAGCGCACCGCCATGCTCACGACCCGCGCCGAAGACGGGTCCATCGTGACCCGGCCGATGACCTGCCAGGAGGCCGAGTTCGACGGAACCCTGTGGTTCCTCGGCTGGCTCGACGGCGACGCCGCTCGCCAGATGCAGGCCGACCCCAAGGTCAACGTCGCCTTCACGAAGGAGGGTGCGTGGGTGTCGATCGCGGGCACCGGCTCGGTCTCCCACGACCCCGCCAAGGCGGAGGAGCTGTGGAGCCCCTTCGCGAAGGTCTACTTCCAGTGCGAGGCCGATGACCCCCGCGTCGGAGTCATGCGGATCCAGGCCGACAGCGCAGAATACTGGGACAGCCCCGGCAAGCCCATCCAGGTGCTCGGCATCGCCAAAGCACTCATCACGGGGTCCGAACCCGACCAAGGCGACAATGAGACCGTCACGTTCTGACAGTTCCGCTGCGGGCGGTGCTGACCCGGGTCGTTGCTCGTCGGGCAGTTCTGACCAGAGCAATGAGGTCCAGGGCGCGCCGCCCCCTCGCACCGACGGGGGCGGCGCGGCATACCCGACCGTGACGGGCGCCGATGAGGCGAGCCCCTTCGCCCAGGCCGCGGGGCTCGTCGGCGGGCCCGCGGCGGAGATAGCGGAGGTCGCGGAGACTGCGAAGGGCTCGGACGTGCCCGGGTCCGGGACTCATGTCGTCGCCCCTCCTGAGGCGGGTATGCCGCCGCGCTCTTCGTGGGCGCGGCGCCAGGCTTGGCTCGGGTCATTGCGGACCGTCGACGACCAGTTCCTGCGCAGGGTCGAACGCGACCAGCGGGACACCGACGCGCAGTGGCGCCGGCGCCGTGTCGTCGCGGCCCTGACCCTGATCGCCGGGGCCATCGGGCTGGCCGCGAGTCTGCGGATGTCGCGCGACTCCCCGCTGTTCCCCCTCGCGGCGCTGGGGGTGGCGGCAATCTGGGCAGGCGGCGCATTTGCGTCGGGCAGATTGCACCTCGGACGCATCGCGATCGGCGATGAGCTGCGGCGCCCGGTGGTCCAACCGATCCTCGCCGGGCTCGCGCTCGCGGCCATCTTCATCGGCGGCGCCTATGTCACGCGCCTCATCCCGCCGCTGGCCGAGCAGGCGCGCTCGGTGCTCGAGTTCGCGCAATACGGCTCGCTGCTGGCCCTCACCGTCACGACGGCGCTCAGTGGCATCGCGGAGGAGATCTTCTTCCGCGGCGCGTTGTATGCCGCGGTCAAGGACGGGTGGCAGGTGTGGGTAACGACCGTGTTGTATGCCGTGGCGACCGCGCTCACGGGCAACGTCATGCTGGCGTTTGCTGCGGTAGTGCTAGGGGTGGTGACGGCGCGGCAGCGATGGTCCACCGGCGGCATCCTCGCGCCGATCCTCACTCACATCACGTGGTCGATGTGCATGCTGCACGTGTTGCCGCTGATCTTCTAGAGCAGACTCCGCTCGTCTTGCGCTGCTGTCACGGTCACGGTGCTGTGATGAAAAGCAGGGCGAAGAGTATGCAGCCGACCACGCCGACCAGTCCCGCGACGGAGGCCACCATGCCGAGGGCGACCACGTGGCGACGAACGGCGGGCAGGCGGCATGCGGCCTGGTGGCAGGCGGCAGGCGGGCTGGCGGGGGGCAAGCCCTCCCACGACGATCACGGCTCCCTGAGGACCCAAAGACCCGACCCGCACACGCGCACGTACACGACCACGCGCACGTACACGCGCGTAACTTCACAGCAGTCGTGCCCCCTCGACTCGCCCGCCCCGATGCCGCTCAGCTCAGATCCGCCGCGTGAACGCGACCGACTTCACCCCGCGGTCATTGACGGTCACCCGGGACTGGAAGGCTCCGTCGTGCATCCGGCGATGATGATGACCGCACAACGGGATCGCGTCCTTGAGGTCAGTGCGACCGCCGGCACTCCACGGCGTGAGGTGATGGAGCTCGCTCCAGGCATAGGGACGGTCGCAGCCGATCGCTGCGCATTCGTCATAGACAGTCGCCAGCACCGTGCGCTGGTGGTAGCTGAAGAGACGCTGACCCCGCCCCAGGTCGATCGGCACTGACGGGCCGCCAAGAACGAGAGGCATGATCCCGGCGTTGCAGGCCAACCGTCTCGCCTCGCCGGTGGAGTGGAGATGCCCGGTGTCGCACCGCGCCGCGCCGACGTCGGCGATAGCGGCATCGGGGGCAACGGGGGCATCAGAAGACAACGGCGGCACCGGGGACAACGGGGGCATCAGAGACAACGGCATTGGCGGCCTTCCCGGTCATCTCGGCGACACGAGCGGCTCCGAGGACCTGCTCGGCAGTCATCGTGACGACGATCGTGGAGGCGACCTTGCCCGTCAGCCCGTCCGTCGGCAGATGCTCCAGGAGATCAGTGAAGGCACGGCCCTGTTTCTCGGCCCAGGCCAGCGAATCCCAGTCGGCGCCTCGCACGACGCGGGTCGAGTTAGAAGTCGCATCCTCCGGCCCGCCGAGTCTGTCCCTGCGGGGAGCCGTCATGCTCCGCAGCACCTTCTGCAAGACCTGTGCCGCCCCGGTCGGGACCAAGAAGGACCCTGACGACGTGCCATCGCCACGATGGTGCATCGTGAAGCGAGCGGCGGCATACGCGCGACGTTCTTGATCTTGAAGCACGCGCTCTTGATGTGCGGCCACCTCGGCAGCTGACTTCTCCGCTGCGGCGAGTGCCATCGTCGCCGCCTGACGCAACCGACTGGGCTCGAGCTGCCGTGCCTGACGGACGAGCGACAACTCGACCCGCTCGCGTTCGTCAGCCTCCAACGCACTGGGCAGAGAGGACATGGCGTCAGCAATGATCGCGGCGTGACGCGACGAGACGGCACCCTCGGCCAAGGCAGCCCGGGTCGCGTCGAGCCCACTGTCCAAGGCAGTCGCGAGTGCGACCTGCCCGGCGGCGACTCCGCTGCCGGACCGAGTCGCGTGCGACACCCACGCGGCAGTGTTGGCCGAGCCCGTCCGCACCGCGATCCTCGAACGCTCAGCCACGGCGATCATGGACAACTTGACCGCCTCAAGACGTCGGATCAATCGATCAACACCCTCGACGTCCGCCCGCTCCACCACCGAAACCCGTGCGACGGCTTCATTCAAGCTGTCGACTCCGCGGCCCACCGCCGAAAGGTGCGCGCCGATGTCGCCCAGAGTCAGCACACTGGGCCGGGCAGCCAGCGCATCGGCCCGGGCGCCGCTCGAGCCAACCTGGTCCCAGAGGGAGGCTGGCGAGACGGGGGCCGCTGTCATGACGTGAGTTACTAGCACACATGTTCTAATGCAAGCCCGAAGTCCGCGGAATCCACACGTGGACAGCGACATTCACACCGCCATCTGTGGTCACTGTGACCCTATCCAGCCCCATACGTCACACATGGCGCAGGATCGACAGCAGCACAGCATCACTCTCTTGATCGCTGCCGGCGCGGTCGCCCGCTATCGCGCCCGCCGGCTGCCCGCCGCCCGCCGGCTCGCCTGCCCGCCGCCCGCCGCCCGTCGCCCGCGGACACGCCAACACGCCAACACGCCAACACGCCAACACGCCGCCCCTCCGCCCGGAGGCTGCAACATACGCACTAAGGACCAGGAACGCGCGCCAATGCCCCGGCAAGACGCTCGATGGCCTGGGTCGTCGTCGCCTCGTTGACGGCTCCGAAGCTCATCCGCACGTTGTGGCCAGGCGGCTCGTCGGCATACGCGTGCGCTCCGTCGCCGACGATGATCCCCGCGGCATGTGCCACCTGGGTGACCTCGGTCGAGGTCCAGCCCGCGAGGCATGGCACCCACAGGTGATAGCCGGCTCGCGGGCGGCGGATCGGACCCTCGACCACCGCCAGGAGCCGGGCAAGCTCACCGAGCAGATGGTCGCGGCGCGCGGCCAAGGTCCGACCTACTCGCTTGGTATGCCGTGGCCAGTCAGGCGACGCGAGGAACTCCAGCGCCACCTCCTGCAACGGCCGTGCCACGAACAGTTTGTCGGCAATCGTCGCCGTGTGCAGCCGACGCAGCGCCGGCCCGCGCGCCGCGATGTAGCCGATCCGCAGGCTGGGTGCGACCGGCTTGGCCAGCGATGAGATGTGGATGACGTGACCATGGGCGTCGTCGACGATCAGCGGAGGCGGCATCCCCGGCTCGAGGACGAGATGTCGCGCCCAGTCGTCGTCGATGACGAGGATTTGATGCTTGCGCGCCACGTCGAGCACCGTTTGCCGGCGTTCCCGTGACAGCGAGGCTCCGGACGGATTGCTTACCGCGGTCTGCAGATAAGCCACCCGCGCGTCGGTCCGCGCCACGATCCGGTCCAGGTCTTCGGGCCGCACGCCATCCCCGTCCGTCGGCACGGGCACCGGCCGCAGTCCCGCCGCGCGGACGGCAGCCAGCGCACCGGCATACGTCGGGTTTTCGACCACAACGGCCTGACCCGGCGTGGTGATGGTGCGCAGGACGAGGGCGAGGCCAGCCTGCGAGCCGTTGGTGATGAGGATGTCGTCGGCGTCGAACCCCACCTCGGCGGCGAAGGCGGCGCGGAGCCCCGGCAGGCCGGTCGACGGGGATGGTCCCCAAATGTCGCTGCGCCGAATCGTGCGGGCGGCTGCGGCCTGCAGCGCCTGCCGAGGCTGGAGGTCGGCCCCGAGGTAGCCGCTCGACAGTGCCACGAGGGAATCGTCGGTGTATGCCGGGTCAAGCGGCGCGACCGTGTGGCTTTCCACCCGGGCTGGCGGGAGCGCCATCGGCTGCCAACTCGCATCGACCGACCTGTGGGCAGGGCGGGTGGAGATGAACGTGCCGCGGCCGGGTTCGGTGTGGACGAGTCCCGCCGCCGCCAGCGCTGCAACGGCTCGGCCGATGGTGACGGGGCTGGCGGAGAGTTCGCGGGACAGCTGCCTGGTCGAGGGCAGGGCTGATCCGGGCCGGCCCTCGGCGATGAGCGTCGAGAGATGGCGGGTCACGACATCGCGCCTGCTATCGTTGGCCATGAAGGCAAACGATAGCGTTACACCCCGGCCGCCCAGCGCGTTACGCTCCGACTGGTCGCTCACCGCGACGGTCGCCGGCCTCGTGGCCGCCCTCGTCTCGTATGCCGGCCCGTTCGCCGTCGTGCTCCAAGCCACGCGCGCCGCTCACCTCGATCCGGCGACGACCTCGTCGTGGGTTTGGGCCATCGCCATCGGCAGCGGAGTGAGCGGCCTCATTCTCAGCCTCGTCACACGGATGCCCGTCATCGTCGCGTGGTCGACGCCGGGCGCAGCCCTCCTCATTGCGTCAATCGGCGGCTTCCGCTTTTCCGATGCTGTCGGCGCCTTCCTCGTCGCGAGCGTCGTCGCGGCGATCGTCGGCTTCACCGGATGGTTTGGGCGGCTCCTGGCTGTGGTGCCGAGTTCGATCATGTCTGCGCTCCTGGCCGGCATACTCCTGCCCTTCGTGATCTCGGGCAGCCTCGCGGTCGCGGCTTCCCCCGTCGTTGCCGGGAGCGTGGTCGTCGCGTTCGTCGTCGCCAAGCGGTGGGCCGAGCGGTATGCCGTGGTCGTCGCCCTCGCGACCGGGGTCGTCGCCACCGTCCTCACGGGAGGAGCCGGCGGCACTAGCGTCAGCGGGACGGGAGTGCCGACCGGAGCGTTCGAGTTGCAGCTGACAACCCCCATGGTGTTCGTCCCGACCTTCGATGTCGCGGCCTTGCTGTCGATCGGACTGCCGCTGCTGCTCATCACGCTCGCCGCACAGAATGCACCCGGCCTGACGGTGCTGCGGACCCACGGCTATGAGCCGGACGACCGGCTCCTTGTCGGTGGGGTCTCCCTGGTGTCGGCGCTGTGCACGCCGTTCGGTGGGCACGCCACCAACCTCGCCGCGATCACCGCCGCCATTTGCACCGGTCCTGAGGCGCACCCCGACCCGCGGCGCCGCTACGTCGCTGGGGTGGTGTGTGGGGTGGCCAACCTCGTCGCGGGGGCTTTCGCGGCGACGCTGGTCTCCGCGTATACGGCGCTGCCCGCTCCGATGATCTCGGCGCTCGCCGCGGTCGCGCTCGTCGCGTCGGTCATCGGCGCGCTCTCGGCGACGCTGAGCGTGCCCGGACCGACGCAGACCGCTGCGATGATCACGCTCGCGGTGACGGCATCCGGGGTAGTCGTCGCCGGCATCGGCAGTGCGTTCTGGGGCCTCGTCGCCGGGGTGGTGGTCTGGGCGATCCTCGCCGGTGGGCGGGCCGAGTCGCCGACTGAGGTGACCGAAAGAGAGATGACGCGGGACTGAAGGAGCGGCGGCGCTCGAACCAAGGGGCGGGCGGCGCGGGACTCAAGGGCGGCGGCGCTGGACCCGAGGGGCGGACGGCGCGGGATCCAAGGCGGAGACGCTGGACTCATCCCCCACGACCCCCAGCCTCCAGCGGAAGTATCGCGATCCGGCTCGTCACTATCGCGATCTGGCTCGTCAGGATCGCGATAGGTGCACTTGGCGCATGTTGCAGCGTCAGCCAAGTGTCACTATCGCGATCTTGCGCCGACGGATCGCGATCTTGCGGTCTGGGGCGAGGAGGCAAGGGGGCGAGGCGGCAAGGGGGGCGGCGGTGGGCGGACGGCATACCGTTGACTCGTGACCCTCCCGAGCCCCGCCCCCAGAGTCCCGCTGTCGATCCTCGACCTCGTGCCCGTGAGCGCCGGCGCGTCGATCGCCGATGCCCTTGATGCTTCGCTCGGCCTGGCCCGCGCCGCAGACCGGCTGGGGTTCACCCGCCTCTGGTATGCCGAGCACCACAACGCTGTCAACTTCGCCTCGTCGGCGACCTCGCTGCTCATCGCCCGCGCTGCTGAGCACACGACGCGGATAAGGGTCGGTGCCGGCGGTGTGATGCTGCCCAACCACAGCCCGCTCATGGTCGCGGAGTACTACGGCACGCTGCGCGAAATGTATGGCGACCGGATCGATCTCGGCCTTGGACGCGCCCCCGGCACCGATCCCGCGACCGCGCGAGCCCTGCGTCGGGGCGCCGAAACGACCGACACCTTCATCGAGGACGTCGTGGCGTTGCACGGCTACCTCGCGCCGGAGGCATCCCGCGCGGCGCTGCGGGCCAACGCGCGGATCACCGCCTTTCCCGGTGTGGGGACCGAGGTGCCGCTGTGGATGCTCGGGTCGAGCCTCGACGGGGCGCAGGTCGCGGCATACCTCGGGCTGCCCTATGCCTTCGCCTCCCACTTCGCGCCTGAGCTGCGCCACCGGGCGATCTCGCTCTACCGCGCTCGCTTCACCGCAGAGTTCGACACCGCCCAGGTCGAGGCGCCCTACGTCATGGCTGGCGTCAACGTCCTCGTCGCGCCGACGGACGCGGAGGCGCAGTTCCTCTTCACGACCGCGCAACAGATGGCAGCGGGCATCAGGACCGGCAGGCGTATGCCGCTCCAGCCGCCCGTGACCGACCTCGCCTCCGCGATCGGCCCGGATGTCGCCCGCTTTGTCGAAGGGTTCCAGGCGGTGCGCGCGGTCGGGTCACCCGAGACTGTCGTCGCGCAGCTTGAGGGCATCGTCGAGGATCTGGGGCTCGACGAGGTCATCGTCACGACGTACTGCCACGACCCCGCAATGCGGGACCGGTCGTTCGAGCTCCTTGCCGACGCGTGGGGTCTCGCTGGGTCGTGATCGATGCGTGGAGCTCACCCGAAGGCCAGCGCCACGACGCACATGAGAGCCAGGAGCGCGGCGGCATAGAACGGTGTCCGCCCGCTCCCGCGCAGTGCCACGCCTGACAACGCGCCCACGATGATGAGCAGCCACCACCGGCTGGTGCCGCCCGCGACGACGACGGTCCCAGCCGCCAGAGCGGCGACCGCGGCTCGCCTCGACCACGTCTCCCCGAGGGTCTGCGGCAGTCCGCGCACCTCGGTGGCGGCGTCATCGGCGAGATCAGGCACGGCGTTGAGCAGATGAGCCCCGACGCCGAGCAGCGCCCCGGTGGCGACCATCCACCACGGCGGCCATCCGCCGACCCCCGCTCCGACACCCGCTCCGACGCCAGCGTCCCCGCAGACAGCAGCTCCGACACCAGCGCCGACGCCAGCGCCGCACGCCAAGGGGGAGGCGAGCGTCACGACGGCCGGGAGCGCGCCGAAGGCCACGGCATACGGGATCCATGACGTGACACGTCGCTTGAGCCCGAGGTTGTAGGCCCATCCGCTCCCGACGACGGCACCAAGGTGCACCGCGGCGCTGCGCCATCCGGCAGCAGCGGATAGCACCACGCACGCAATACCCGCGATCACGACCGCGGTCGTCACCACCCGTGGCGTGACGGCGCCGGTCGCGAGCGGTTTGTCCGGCCGGCCGGTCGCTCGGTCTCGGGCGAGGTCGATGAGGTCGTTGGACCAGCCGATCGTCAACTGGCCGGCGAAGACTGCCGCGACGATGACCGCGCCAGTTGCCCACGTGTGGCCAGCCGCTCGCGCGAGGAGGCCAGCGAGCGCAGTGACGACCAGCGTGGGGCCGGGGTGGCAGCTCCCGGCGAGCGCCCGGGCGGTCGAGGTAGGGCGCATGGTGGCGAGCGTACGTCGCCCAGAAGCTTAGGGTGGCCCGATGAGCCGCATTCTCGCCGTCGCCGGGGCCCTGCCCGAGCACCGCCACGACCAGCGCGAGATCACCGAGGCCCTGGCCGGGATGATCGGCGCGACAGGGACCACGGCAGAGCTGCTGCGCCGCGTCCACGCCAACTCCGGTGTCTCCCAACGGTTCCTCGCGCTGCCGCTGCACGAGTATGCCGCCCTGCCGGACTTTACGGCCGCCAACGACCGCTACCTCGAGGTCGCCGTCGACCTGGGCGCCCGCGCGATGCGGGGCGCCCTCGCGGACGCCGGTCTCACACCGCACGACGTCGACCTCGTCATCTCCACGACGATCACCGGCATCGCCGTCCCATCCATCGAGGCCCGGATTGCCGGTCGGATCGGACTGCGTGAGGACGTGGTGCGGATGCCACTCTTCGGCCTCGGGTGTGTCGCCGGCGCCGCGGGGATCGCCCGCGCCCACGATTACCTCCGCGGCCAGCCCAACAAGATCGCGGTCGTCCTCGCGGTCGAGTTGTGCAGTCTCACGGTGCAACGCGACGACACCTCGCGGGCCAACCTTGTCGCGAGTGGCCTCTTCGGCGACGGCGCGGCTGCGGTCGTCCTCGCCGGGGCCGAGCACTCCGCCAGCACCGAGCACTCGGCCAACACCGCCAACACCGCCAACACCGCCAACACCCAGCGCGCCGTCAGCTCCGCCGGCCAGGGTGATGCCGCGGAAGCGACCGGTCCCACCGGCGGCCTCGCCACACTCACCCCGAGCGCAGCTCCGACGGCATACCTCAGCTCGCATGCCACGCGCACCCAGCCGGAGGTGCTCGACACGCGCAGTCGGCTCTACCCCGACACCGAGCGAGCGATGGGCTGGGACGTCGGGTCGACCGGCCTACGCATCGTCCTCGACGTCGCGATCCCGACGCTCGTGCGCACCCATGTCCGTGGTGACGTCGACCGCTTCCTTGCCGGCCACGGGCTGACCCGCGACGACATCGGCTGGTGGGTGGCGCACCCGGGCGGCCCGAAGGTGCTCGAGGCGATGGCTGACGCGCTCGAGGTGCCGCGCGAGGCGCTCGGCGTGACGTGGCGTTCGCTCGACCGCATCGGCAACCTCTCCTCCGCGTCGGTCCTCCACGTCCTGGCCGATACCCTCGCCGACCATCCCCCGACCCCGGGCAGCCACGGGATGCTGCTCGCGATGGGTCCCGGCTTCTGCCTCGAACTCGTCCTCCTCCGTGCCCCGGGCGCTCCGGAGCCCCCGGCCCTCTCCCTCGTCGCAGGCTGACGATGTCGACCACCGGCTGGTATGCCGTGCTCGTCGGCCTCGTCGCGCTGGAACGGGTCGCCGAACTCGTCGTCTCCACCCGCAACGCCCGATGGGCCTTCGCTCGCGGAGGTGTCGAGTCCGGGCGAGGCCACTTCCCGGCGATGGTGGCATTGCACACGGGCTTCCTCATCGCCTGCCTGGCGGAGGTCGTCGCCGGGCCGCGTGACTTCGTGCCCGCGCTCGGCTGGCCGATGCTGGGCCTGGCGATCGGGAGTCAGGCGCTGCGCTGGTGGTGTATTAAAACTCTTGGGCCGCAATGGAACACGAGAGTCATTGTGGTGCCGGGCCTGCGACGCGTCACCGCAGGTCCATACCGTTTCATGGCCCACCCCAACTACGTCGCTGTCGTCGTCGAAGGCATCGCCCTCCCGCTCGTCCACTCGGCCTGGTGGACCGCCATCGGCTTCACTGCCCTCAATGCCCTCGTCCTGCGGGCCCGCCTCCGCGCGGAGAACGCCGCCCTCGCGCAACTCACACCGTGACCAGCGACGCTGACCTCGTCATCGTCGGGGGCGGTCCCGTCGGTCTCGCGACCGCGCTGTATGCCGTCCGCGCCGGCCTGGCCCCACTAGTCGTCGAACCCCGGGCAGGCGTCCTCGACAAGGCCTGCGGCGAGGGACTCATGCCCTCCGGCCTGCGCGCTCTCCTTCATCTCGGCGTTGACCCCGCTGGGTTTCCCCTCCGCGGGATCCGCTATTGCCGCGGCCCCCGCAGCACCACCGCCGATTTCCGCACCCCTGGCCGGGGCGTCCGCCGCACAACCCTCCACGCGGCCCTTCAAGCGGAAGTGCAGCGGCACGGCATACCCGGGTATGCCGTGCGCGCCACCTCGGTGACCCAGGGAGTCGACGGCGTGACCGTCCACACCCGTGGGGGTGATGGTCCGGTGACCGTGACCGGCCGCTACCTCGTCGCCGCTGACGGACTGCACTCGCCGATGCGCGCGGCCTTGGGCCTCTGGCATCCGGTGGACACCCTGCAGCGGCGCTTCGGTCAGCGCGCGCACTTCGCCCTCGCGCCGTGGGGCGACCACGTCGAGGTCCACTGGGGTGACACCGCCGAGGCCTACGTCACCCCGGTCGCGCCCGACCTGGTCGGAGTCGCGATCCTCACGAGCCGCAAAGCGCCGTATGCCGTCCTGCTCGACGAGTTCCCCGAGCTGCGGGCCCGGCTCGACGGCGCGACGGTGGTGGGGGAGACTCGGGGAGCCGGTCCACTGCGGCAGCGGACGTCGGCTCGGGTCGCCGGGCGGGCGGCGCTCGTCGGGGATGCGTCCGGCTACATCGATGCGCTGACCGGGGAGGGGATCTCGTTGGGGTTGCAGCACGCGCAGGCCGCCGTGTCCGCGATTGCCGATGGTGACCTCGCGGCATACGAGCGCCAGTGGCGTCGGATCGGTCGCACGCCTGCGCTCCTCACCCACGGACTGCTCCTGGCCACCCGCCCGAGGTGGGCACGGCAGGCGATCGTCCCCGCAGCCCAGGCCGCCCCAGCGCTGTTCCGTGGTGCCGTCCGCGCGCTGGGAGATGGCACGTGACGGAGCGCGAGTTCGTCGTCCTGCTCGATCTCGAGGGCCAGCCGATCGGGGCCGCCGACAAGGCAACGGTCCACGGAGCGACGACACCCCTGCACCTCGCGTTCTCGGCCTACCTTTTCGACGACCGTGGGCGTTTCCTCCTGAGCCGGCGTGCGGCTGACAAGCTCACCTTCCCGCTCGTGTGGACCAACTCCGTCTGCGGCCACCCGGGCCCGGGGGAGCCGATCGACGCCGCAGTGCGCCGCCGTGCCGCGCTTGAGCTCGGCCTGCCCGCCATCGAGGGGCTGCGGCTGGTGCTGCCCGACTTCGGTTACCGCGCGTCGATGGCCGGCGTCGAGGAGCACGAACTCTGCCCTGTCTTCGTCGGCTGGCTTCCCGAGGGAGCCGCACCTGTGCCCGACCCGACCGAGGTCGCCGAGGTCGCGTGGGTGGCTTGGGACGATCACGTATGCCGCGTCGCCGCCGCCCCGGATGACTGGTCACCGTGGACCGTGGCCCAGCTCGCGGCCTTGGCGGCTCTCGGCCCGGACCCGCGGGCGTGGCCCGAGGGCGACCGGGACCTTCTGCCACCGGCGGCTCGCACGCCCTGATCAGGCCTTGCCGTCGGCGGAGTTGGTGATCGGCAGGGCGGCGACGGGCAGCCGCGCCGGCATCGCCTGGGCGATCAGCGCCCCCGCCGCGCACACCCCGCCGAGCGCCGCCCACACCGGCCATCGGCCGTGGGTGAGCAGCCAACCGAAGGCGGCCGGGGCGATCATCGAAGCCACCGTCCAGCTCATCTGATACATCGACATGTAGTGCCCTCGCATCGTGGCTGGCCGCGCGTCGACCGCGATCGCCCCGAGCACCGGCCCGCCGAGCATCTCGCCGATCGTGTAGACCACACCCGCGAGCAGCACGCCGACGACGGCAAGGTGCAGCGGCAGCAGCCCGGCCGCGGCCATCCCGGCGAAGCCGAGGGCATACACGGCATACGCGAGCATGACGACCCGATAGCGCAGCCGACCCGTGAGTTGCCGCACGAGGGCGCTCTGCCCAAACCCGACCATGACGGTGTTGAGGGTGAAGACCGCCCCCGTCACCCACCCGGGCAGCTCGAGGATCTCGACGATGTAGACCGGAGTCGCGAAGTTCAGGGCGAGGGAGCACAGCGCGTATGCCGTCGTCGCGGCCGACACGAGGTGGAAGTGCTTGTCCCGCAGGACGACTCCCCAACCCCCCGCCCCTGCGCTGGTGTCGCTGTCCTGCGGGCTCGCGTCGCCGTCGCGGTCCTGGCCACCCGTCGTGAGCCCGGCGAGGAGGACAAACGAGATGACGAAGGACACCGCATTGGCCGCCGCCATGCCGCGGTATGCCGCGACCGTCCCGATCGTGATCATGACGCTCGCGAGGAGGCCACCGACCGCGAAGCCGATGTTGCGCAGCGACCCGAGGAAGCCGAACCACAACTCTCGCTCGCCGGGCGCGCTGATCGCGGCGACAAGGGGGGAGTAGGCACCCCAGAAGGCCGATTTGTCCGAGCCCGAGGAGGAAGGCCGCGACGACGGCCTGAGCGTAAGTGGTCACCGTGAGCATGACGACATAGCCCACGGCGAGAGCGACATTGGCGCCGAGGATGACCCGCTTGGCCCCGATCCGGTCGACGATCGAACCGACGACGAGGACGAATGGGAAGGCGACGACGGCAGACAGCGACAGGATCGTGCCGACCTGGGCGAGGGTGAGGTCGGTCGTCTTGAGCAAATAGAGGACGGCGACCGGCATATAGACGCCGCTGCCGAGGGCATCGATCCCGATGGCCGTGACAAACCGTCGATGCGCGCCGACCGCCGGGAACCCCAACCGCGCAATGAGTCGGCGGGTCGGCATGGTCGGCAAGCATGCCAGGACTTCCTCGTCGGCTTTAACTTTTCACACTGCCGGGGCGAGGGTGTCTTGGGGTGCGGGTGTCCTGTGGTGACGTCTGTCATCACCAGGCGTCATCGGATGTCATCGCAGGTCGACGCGCTGCGCCCTATCTCGGGCGATGCGCGGATTCCTAGCGTCGTCACATGCAGGACGTCCACTGCCCAACCCTGGAAAGGCCTCCTATGTCTGCCACTCACGTCGTCGTCATCGAAGCCGGTCTAGCCGGCAACAGCTACGGGGCGACCATCTCCTGGAGCGACCCCATGACGGAGTCCGACGCTCTGACCTTCGCCTCCGAGGCCGCCGCTGGTCGGAAGCCAGATGTCGTCACGGTCGGGGATTCCGACCTCCTCGTGCGTGTCGCGCCGGGGCAATTCCTCGTCATCGAGGACCGTCGCGCCGCGCGGCTGACGCGGATCTCGGTCGCCGAGATCGTCCGCCCTTGACGTCCCCGCGACCATCCGCCATGCGAGCCATGAGGACCGTTGGTAGGGTCGGCGCACGTCCGTGACCAACGGTGGCCTCTCGGGGAAGGCAGCCACGAGTGACCGACTCTCCCACGACCTTCCGCGAGGATTTCGTCGCCCTCGTGAGCTCGTGGCTTGTCGTCGTATTCCTCCAGATGCAGACGCTCGCGTCGTTGCTCACCCAGGCCGACCCCGGGTTGAGCGGCACGGCCCGGGCGGTCGGCGTGGCCGGCAGCATGGGGTGCTCGTGGGCCTTCGTCGCCTTTCAACAGCTGCTGATCCGAGGGCAGGAGTCAGGTCGTCGGCGCCCACTCCTCGCCGCCATCTGTCTCATCGCTCTGGGGCTCGTGCCGGTCAGCAACTCGTGGACCTGTCTCGGCCTCGCGACCGCCGCCCTGATCCTCCACCTCGGGGCGCCGAGGGGTCTGGTGGTCTGCGCAGTGATGACGCCCGTCGTGGTGGTCGTCCTGTCCATGAGTGGCGCCGACCCGGTTCTGCTCGTCGTCGTGCCGGCAGTGAGTTGGCTCGGCGGGATCGTGCTCTACGTCCTCACCCGACTCGTCGTTGTCCTGCGGGAACTCCAAGCCACCCGCGAACACCTTGCCCGGGTTGAGGTTGACGGAGAACGCCACCGGATCTCGCGAGACCTCCACGACATCATCGGCCGGACGCTGGTGGCTGTGGGTCTGCGCAACGAAGCCGCCCTCCGGCTCATCGACCGGGACGTCGACGCCTGCCGCCGCCAACTCACCGAGGTGCAATCGGCGGTCATCAACGGTCAGGCGCAACTGCGCGCTCTCACGCGAGGTCACGGCGTCGTCGACCTCGAAACCGAGCTTCAGAATGCCGCAACGCTGTGCGACCGCTTGGGCGTCACCTGCGACCTGGCTGCGGTGCCGGTCGATGACCCCGATGCGGCGCAGTTGCTGGCGACGGTGATCCGCGAGGCGGTGACCAACATGCTCAAGCACAGCCGGCCGGGATGGTGTGCGATCAGCGTGCAGGTGGAGCCGCGCTGGACCGTGCTGTCGGTGGTCAACGACGGGTGCACTCAGTCGGCCATGGCTCCAACGGCAGATGTGGCACCGGATGAGACCCGCTCCGAGCGACCAGACCGACAAGAGCGACGAGACGACCAGTCGCTCGGCACTGGCCTGCGGGACCTCACCGGGCGGCTCGAAGTCCGCGGTGGGACGATGACCGCGGGCCCGGTCAAGGGCGGTCGCTATCGAGTCGTCGCGCGCGTGCCCACCCAGACACCCCCGAGCCAGGAGATGCCATGACGGTGGACCCAGTCGCCTTGCGGGTGCTCATCGCCGAGGACTTCGATCTCGTCGCGGAGGCCTTCGAGGCCCTGCTGAGCACCGAGCCGGGGATTGAGGTGGTGGGGCGCGTCGGTCGCGGCGATCTCGTCCTTGACGCCGTCGCCAAGCACCTGCCCGATGTGGCCATCCTCGATGTCGACATGCCAGGGATCGACGGCATCGCGGCGGCCGCGCAACTTCGGGTGGCCCACCCGCAGTGCCGCGTCCTCCTCCTGACGGCACTGCCGGGCAGTGGGCATCTGCACCGGGCCCTCGCCGCAGGCGTGAGTGGTTACCTCGTCAAGGCCACGACCGGCACGAGACTCATCGAGGCAATCCGCACCGTCGCCGACGGCGGCACGGTCATCGACCCGCAGATCGCGGTCGATGCCCTCCGCAGCGGCCCCAACCCCCTCACGCCGCGCGAGATCGACATCCTGCGGCTCGTCGACGAGGGCGTCACCACTGACACCATCGCCGCCCGGCTCCACCTTTCGGCCGGCACCGTGCGCAACTACCTCTCCAACGCCATGACCAAGCTCGACGCCGCGACGCGGGTCGAGGCCCTCAACGCTGCGCGCCGTCGCGGCTGGCTTTGACCCCACCCCGAGCGCATCGGCCGGTCCTCATGGCGGGGCTTCACCCAGCCGCGGCCCGCGCGGCGACCGGTAGCGCCTTGGCAATGCATTCGAGGTCGGCGTCGGTGTGGGCGCTCGACACAAACCATGCCTCGAAGGCACTCGGGGGCAGCCACACCCCACCGTTGAGCATGGCGTGGAAGAAGCGCGCGTAGGCCGCCGCATCTTGCCGCTTCGCGCTCGCGTAATCGGTGACCGGGTCGCCGGTGAAGAACACGCTGAAGAGGTTGCCCGCGACGTTGAGCTGGTGTGGCACCCCCTCGCGGGTTAGGGCTGAGGAGACGAGCGTGCCGATCTCGGTCGCGGTGTGGTCCAGCACGGCATACGCCGCCTTGTCGAGGAGTCCCAGGGTGACCAGCCCTGCGGTGGCCGCCGCGGGATTGCCGCTGAGCGTGCCCGCTTGATAGACCGGCCCCGCTGGGGCGAGCAGGTCCATCACCGCCGCGGGCCCGGCGACTGCGGCCAAGGGCAGCCCGCCGCCGATGACCTTGCCGAAGGTCAACAGGTCGGGCGACCAGCCCTCGACGGCGCCTTCGAGGCCCCACCAGCCGTTGGGGGAGACCCGGAACCCGGTCATCACCTCGTCCATGACGAGCAAGGCCCCGTGGCGGGAGCACAGATCGCGGAGGGCGGCGGCATACCCGGGGGGAGGCGGGATGACCCCCATGTTGGCGGGGACTGCCTCAGCCAGGACGGCGGCGATGGTCGGGCCGTCGGCGGCGAAAACCGCCTCGATCGCCGCGAGGTCGCCGTAGGGACAGGACGATCGTGTCGGCGGCAACGGTCGGGGGGACCCCGGGGGAGTCCGGCAGCCCGAGGGTCGCGACCCCTGAGCCCGCGGCGACGAGGAAGGCATCGGCGTGCCCGTGGTAGCACCCGGCGAACTTCACGACCTTGGGCCGCCCGGTTGCCGCGCGAGCCAACCGGGCTGCCGTCATGACGGCCTCGGTGCCGGACGAGGTGAAGCGCACTCGCTCGACCGGGGTGACGCGCTCGCAGATCGCCTCGGCGAGAAGGAGTTCGGCCTCGGCGGGAGCACCGAACGACGGTGACGAGGCGACCGCGGCCTGGACCGCAGCGACGACCTCGGGGTGAGCGTGGCCAAGGATGGCCGGCCCCCACCCTCCGACGAGATCGACATAGTCGTGACCGTCGACGTCGGTGATCCGGGAGCCGCGCGCCGAGGCGACGAAGCGAGGTATGCCGCCGACCGCCCCGAAGGCGCGCACCGGCGAGGACACCCCGCCGGGCATGACGGCGCGGGCGCGCGTGAAAAGGGCGGCTGACGTCGCCGTCCCGCGGTCGCCGTCTGGTCCGGTCGTGAGGGTCACGACTCCTCCTTCAGCCATCGGGCGACCTCGGTCGCCCAGTAGGTCGCGATGACGTCCGCGCCAGCGCGGCGGACACCGGTGAGCAGCTCGAGGATGGTGCGACGTCGGTCGATCGACCCCAGGGCGGCGGCCGCCTCGACCATGGCGTATTCGCCCGACACGACATAGGCCGCGACCGGCACGTCGACGGTGTCCCGGACGCGCGCCACGATGTCGAGGTAGGCCGTCGCCGGCTTAACCATGACGAGGTCCGCCCCTTCGGCGATATCGAGGGCCACCTCGCGCAGCGACTCTCGACCATTGGCCGGATCCTGTTGATAGGTGCGCCGATCGCCCTGCAGGGCCGAATCGACCGCTTCCCGGAACGGGCCGTAGAGCGCGGAGGCGTACTTCGCG
The DNA here is from genome assembly GCA_037046615.1 of Dermatophilaceae bacterium. GTDB lineage: Bacteria > Actinomycetota > Actinomycetes > Actinomycetales > Dermatophilaceae > Phosphoribacter. The sequence goes on along the minus strand of JBAOHD010000034.1, from coordinate 129,596 downwards.
GCATACGCGAGGATCACGGTTTCGGTGTGGCCGGCCTCGTCGAGGGCCGCGCGCACCGCAGCCACCTGCCCGTCCATCATCCCGCTCGCCCCGAGCATTGTGGCCCCAGCGTCGGCGAGGATGACCGCCATCCGGGCGTATGCCGCGAGGGTCGCATCGTTGTCGACCCGCCCCTGGGCGTCGAGGACCCCGCAGTGACCATGGTCGGTGAACTCGTCGAGGCACAGGTCGGCGATGACCGGGAGGCCTCCTGCCACCGAAACGGCCCAGCCCACGGCCTCGGCGAGGATGCCCGCCGGGTCGAGCGCGCACGAGCCCGCGGTGTCGCGTCGGGCCGGGATCGCGAAGACCATGACCGCGCCCACCCCGGCAGAGCGCGCCTCCTGGACGGCATGCTCAAACGATGCCCGCGAATGTTGCACGACGCCGGGCATCGACGAGATCGGTCGCGGCTGCGTCAGGCCTTCGGCGACGAAGAGGGGGAGCACGAGGTCGGCGGGTGCGAGGCGGTGTTCGGCGACGAGTCGGCGGATCCCGGCGCTTTGGCGCAGGCGCCGCGGGCGGATGACGGGGGAGGTCATGGGCACCCTCCTGGGCGGCTAGGGTCGACGGCGGGGCGGGACGGTGGGCCGGGATGCGCGGGTTGGGTCGGTCGCCCTGGGAGACAACAGGTTTCGTCGCACCAGGCGGTGCTGGGGGCGGGTATGCCGGCCGCCCACCTCGGCGCCGGCGTCAGGCCACCCGAGACGTGCCAGGCGAGCAGATCAGCGACAGCGTCGAGGAAGGCGGGGTGGGTGCCGACCGTCGGGACGCGGACGAAGATCAGCCCGTGCTCGGCGGCACACTCGGCGGCCTGGACATCGAGATCCGAGAGGACTTCGATGTGGTCGCTGAGGAAGCCGATCGGCATGACGACGACCGCGTCGTGGCCGTCGGCGCGCAGGTCGGGGATGACGTCGAGGATGTCCGGTCCGAGCCAGGGGATCGCCGGCGACCCACTGCGCGACTGGTAGACCAGCCTCCACGGCGCCTCGGCCCCGGTGCGTCCCATGACCTCGGCGGCGACGGCCAGATGGGCCGCGGAGTAGGCATCTGGCTCCTCCCCCCGATGTCGGTCGGGCCCGCCGCAGGCCCGGAGGCGCGTGCCCCGCCGCTCGGGAGGGAGTGCGTCGTGAAGAGCACGACGGGATTGGCGGCCCCCCCAGCTCGTGCTCGGTCGAGCCCGTCGAGCACGAGCTCGGTCGCCGCAGTTGACACTCCGTCGAGGGCAAAGAACGGCGGGATCTTGCGGACCGTGACCCGTGTGTCTCCGGAGAGCCCGGCATCGACGAGGCCCTGACCGAGGTCCTCGCGGTATTGCCGACACCCGGAGTAGGACGGGTAGGCGCTCGTCGCGAGTGCGACGATCGTCTGATCCCCGTCGGCGCCCGCGCCGGTGAGCGATGTCAGGGCGTCGGCGGCATACGGCGGGGTGTTGCGGTGCGCGAGGACGACCGGGATCTCGATCCCACGATCACGCAGGCCGGCGGTGAGCGCAGCGGTGAGATCGCGGTTGTGGCCGTTGATCGGGCTGATGCCGCCGAAGCGCTGATAATGCTCGGCGACGGCGGCCAAGCGTTCCCGCGGGATGCCCCGCCCAGCGGCGACCCGTTCGAGAAAGGGCCACACCTCGTCGGGACCTTCGGGGCCGCCGAACCCGAGGACGATCACCGCGTCAGCAGCGAGGTCAACGCCCGAGACGGAGAACTCGCCCGGTGGCTCGGAGCCGTTCACCCGATCACCGCAGCGCCTCGATGGCCCCGGCAACATCGACCCGGCGGCCGGTGAAGAAGGGCGTCTCCTCGCGCACATGGCGCCGCGCCTCGGCCGAGCGCAGGTGACGCATGAGGTCGACGATGTCGTGCAGGACGGGCCCTTCGAGCGCGAGCATCCACTCCCAGTCGCCGAGGGCAAAGGCGGCGACGGTGTTGGTGAGGACGTCGGCATACTCCCGGCCCATCTGGCCGTGCTCGATGAGCATCGCGCGGCGCTCGGCCTCGGGCAGGAGATACCACTCGTAGGACCGGACGAAGGGATAGACGACGAGCCAGTCCTGCGCCGGGGCGCCGGTCATGAAGGCCGGGACATGGCCCTTGTTGAACTCCGCCGGCCGGTGCATCCCGACGCCGCTGAACACGAGGTCGGCCTCGCCGCCGAGACCGTCGCGCCGGATCCGGCGGACGGCGGATTGGACGAGTTCGGCGGTCGGAGCATGCAGCCACACCATGAGGTCGGCGTCGGCGCGCATCCCGGACACGTCATAGAGCCCACGGACGACGACGTCCTCGGCAGCCAGCGTGTCCAGGCACGCGCCCAGGCGCTCGACGGCGTTGCCGCCGGGCTCGTCACCGCGTGCGAACACCGCCCAGCAGGTGTAGCGGATCGTGTCGTTGATCTCGCGGGCGGTCATCCGGCTGACGGGGTTCATGATGCGTGAGCTCCTTGAGGTGGTGATGCTGGGTCGTGCTGTTCGGTGCTGTTCCGTGCCGTTTGGTGGTGGTGCGCAGGCTCGGGCAGCGCTTGTGTGGCCGTGATCCCGAGCCGATCGCACACCTGTCGGGCTGCGCGGCGGCCGTCGGCGATGCAGTCCGGGATCCCGACGCCGCGCAACGCCGCGCCTGCGACCTCCCAGGAGGGGTATGCCGCGAGACCGTCCTCCACAGCGCGGACCCGGTCGAGGTGCCCGACTCCGTACTTCGGCATGACGCCGGTCCATCGAGTCATCCGGGTGAATACGGGCGGGGCGGTGGCGCCGAGGTGTGCCGCGGCATACCGGATCACCTCGTCGAGCAAGACGCCGTCGGGCTGGGAGGCGAGCGGGCCGATCTTGTCGGGGACGAAGGCGCGCACGAGGACCCGGTCGCGGGGCGCCCGGCCGGGCCACTTCGTCGACGTCACCGTCACGCCCGTCACAGGAGCCGGGCCTGCATCGAGCCACCCCTGGGTGGTCGGCATCGCCGCGAAGGCCGTGAGGTCCCACGCCAAGGTCACGACGGTGGTCGACGCGTGCCGGATCTCGCGCAAGGCCGCAGCAGCCTCCGGGCAGTGGTCGGCCAGGGCCGCAGCGGTCGGGTGGGCGCCGGCTGCGAAGATCACCGCATCAGCGGTCAGGGTGCGTCCCCCGGCGAGAGCGACGGACGTCGTGCCGTCCGCATTCAATGTCACCGCAAGGGCAGCGGCGTCGACCTCGATCGTCACCCCACTCTCGGTGAGGGCCTCGACAAGGCGATCGGGCAGGCTGCCGAGACCCTGCCGCAGGGATCGGAAGGGCGATTGGGGGCCTCGGGCGGTGCGTCGCACGCGGCCCTGGGCCCAGCTCGCGAGCAGCAGGCTCCGATGAGAGCGCTCGTGGTCGCGCAGCACGGGCAGGACAGCATCGAGGCTGAGTTCGTCGACGCTCGCGCCGTAGATCCCGCCCACCATGGGATCGGCGAAGCGCTCGACGACGCCGTCCCCGAGCCGCGCCCGGAGAAATGACCCGATGGTGACGTCCAGCGCGCCGAGACGGCGGGGGAGGACGAGATCGAGCGCGGCGCGCAGCTTCTGCGGCCACGTGAGGATCGGGGTGCGCACGAAGGGGCCGAGGCGTGTCGGCACGACCATCCCCATGCCTTCGGGCAACGGGTGGAATCGGCCGCCGACCCGCAGCGAGACACTGCGCCCCGGTCGCACCTCGACGACCTCGTCGCCGAGCCCGACTTCGCGGATCAGCGCGAGGGCCGCCGGCCGGTAGGACACGAATGCATCCGGCCCGTGTTCGACGACGAGCCCGTCAACGACCTCGGTGCACAGCTTGCCACCGCATCGTCCGCTGGCTTCGAGCACCGTGACCCGCGCGCCGCACAGCGTGGCCTCCCAGGCCGCCGCGAGCCCGGTGATCCCGCCGCCGATGACGACGACGTGCGAGTATGCCGCGCCGGCCGTCACGGGTGCTCGGCCTCGGGTGCGTCGGGCCCGTCAGGGTCGGTGTGCTCGTGGACAAGCTCCACGAGCTGGGTCAGCACGTCCGGGTCGGTCGTCGGTGGCACGCCGTGCCCGAGGTTGACCACGTGTCCGGGCGCGGCTTGGCCGTCGGCCAGGACCTCGAGGGTATGCCGTGCGAGTTCCGGCCACGGTGCTGCGAGGAGCGCCGGGTCGATATTGCCCTGCAGGGGGACTCGCCCGTTGAAGAGGGCGTTGGCGTCGGCCAAGCGGGTCTGGGCGTCAACCCCCATGACGTCGGCGCCGGCAGCCTGCATCTGAGCCAGCAGCGGCCCGGTCCTCGTGCCGAAGTGCACTCGGGGAAGGCCGAGATCGGCGACCTCGGCGAGGACGGCGGCCGAGTGCGGAGCGGAGGAGGCGGCATACTCCTGCGGGGTCAAGGCGCCCGCCCACGAGTCGAAGAGCTGGAGCGCGCTGGCCCCGGCGAGCGCTTGGGCGCGGAGGAAGGCGCCCGTCGTGCGGGCCACCCACCCCAGGAGGCGATGCCAGTCGTCGGGGGCGTCGCGCATGAGGGCCTTGACGTGGACGTAGTCACGGCTCGGTCGACCCTCGATGAGGTAGCTCGCCACCGTGAACGGAGCCCCGGCGAAGCCGATGAGCGGAGTCGAGCCGAGTTCGGCGACGGTGAGACCGACCGCTTCGGTGATCGGCGCGAGTGCGGCCGGATCCAACTCGGCCAGGGCATCGATGTCGGCCGCGGAGCGGAGGGGGGAGTCCATGACCGGGCCCACGCCCGGCACGATCTCGACGCCCACGCCCGCGAGACGCAAGGGCACGACGATGTCGGAGAAGAAGATCCCGGCGTCGACGCCGTGGCGGCGCACCGGCTGGCAGGTGATCTCGGCGGCGAGATCGGGGCGCAGGCAGGAATCGAGCATCGCGATGCCTTCGCGGGCCGCGCGGTATTCCGGCAGTGAGCGGCCCGCCTGGCGCATCATCCAGATCGGGCGACGGTGGGTGCGCTTGCCCCGGTAGGCCTGGATGAGTGGCGAGTGCGTCGTCAGGCCGGTGAGCATCGGGTGGGTGGCGGGAAGTGCCGGGTGGGTGGCGGGAAGTGCCGGGTGGGTGGGCGTCATGGTGTTCCTGTCAGCAGGCGCGCCGCGACCGAGTGGCCGAGGTTGGCGGCGGCGATGATCGGCACAGCGGGGTGGACGTCGGCTGCCGGACCGAGCGTGACCGACTCAGTGATCCGGGCATAGGTGACCCCGGCGTGGTCGGCGAGGTCGGCGGTGAGGTCAAGACAGCCGTCGGACCAGGTCGCACGCGCTCCCACGGCGGTCGCGCACGTCGCCGCGACCCCTTCCAGGACGGCCCGCTCGGCGGTGACTTCCACGCGGCTGCGGTGGTCCTCGAGGACGGCGAGGGCAGTGGCGAGCGGGTCGCCGGCGCGGCATTCGATGGCCAGCGCGCCCTGCGAGGGGGCCGGGACGAGGACGGCCAGATCGAAGATTTCTGAGGCCTCCGACAGTCGGCCGACCCGCGACAGACCCGCTGCCGCCAGGACGATGGCATCGAGGTCACCGGTCGCAACCAGGCGCAGGCGGGTGTCGATATTGCCGCGGATCGGCGTGATGACGAGGTCCGGGCGCGCCCTCCGGATGGCTGCTGAGCGCCGCGGGCTGCTCGTGCCGACGACCGCGCCGGGGGCGAGTTCGGGCAGCGGTGCACCGGTGCGGCTCACGAGCACGTCGCGCGCGTCCTCGCGGGCCGGGACGGCAGCGATGACGAGGCCCGGCAGGGGCGCGCTCGGAAGGTCCTTGTAGGAGTGGACGACGAAGTCGACCTCGCCCGCGAAGAGAGCATCGCGCAGCGTGGCGACGAAAGCCCCCGGACGAGGTGGTGCGTCGAGCGAGACCCGCGGGTCGTCGCCTTCCGAGCGGATGGGGACGAGCTCACACGGCAGACCCGTTGCTGCGGTGAGGGCGTCGGCGACGAGCCCGGATTGGGTGCGCGCGAGGAGGCTGGCACGAGTGCCGAGGCGGAGGGTCATCACAGGTCGATCCCGAAGAGCGTGTGCATGGCGCGCTGATAGTCGGCAAGGTCCCCGGTGCGGGCGAGTTCGACCGCGCGGACCGAGGGAGTGTGCAGCAGCGAACCCGTGACGCGGTGCAGCGAGCGCGCGATCGCGTCGGCGGTCGCCTCGTCATAACGCCGCCGTGATGCCGCCACCTCGGCCTCGATGATCTGCATGACATGGGCGCGCATGGCGGTCACGGCGGGAGCCGCCGTGCGCCCCCGCTCGACGTGCAGGTATGCCGCGACTGCCGCGTCGACGATGGCGCGGGCAGCCAGCACCGCCCCGACCTGCTCGGTCGGCGCGTGGGCCCCGATACCGTCGAGGGTGAGGAGATGGACGCCCGGGTGGGCAGCCACGTCGTCGGGGATGTCGCCTCGCGCGGACAGATCGACCACCTGAAGGGGCGTGGGGGCAGCAGAAGAATCAGACGCAGCAGGAGCAGCAGGAGCAGCAGGAGTTGCCGTGCCGCGGGCCCGGTCGATGAGGTCGACGGTCAGCGTCGCCTCACCGGTGCCACTGACGCTGACGACGAGATCGGTGTGCCGCAGCACGTCCGGCAAGGCCTCCGACGACACGGCAACCGCGTCGTGGCGCTCGGCGAAGACCAGGCCCCGACCGGAATGCGAATACACGGACACCTCGGTGCAGCCGCGCCGACGGAGCGTCGCGAGGGCCACACCGGCATACGCTCCACTGCCAAGGAGCAGGGCTCGGCGACCGGCAACGGGGCCGGAGCGCGACTCGACGAGGTCGATGGCGACGGAAGCGACCGACCGGCCCGCCGCCCCGAGGCTCGTCTGGGTCGCCACCGCTTTCGAGGTGCTCAGGGCCTCTTGGAAGAGCCGCACGAGGCGTGGGCTGGTCGTGGCGGGCCGCCCGGTCAGGGCGGCCCGCACCTGCCCGGCGATCTCGGCCTCGCCCACGACCATGGAGTCGAGGCCACACGCGACTCCGAAGAGGTGCGAGACGGCGTTGTCGTCGGCGTAGACGCGCACCGAATCCAGGACATGGTCGGGCACGTGGGGGGCGTGGGCGCGGATCTGCGCGACGGTCGCCTCGACGCCTGCGTGGAAGCCGGCGGAGTCGAGATAGAACTCGACCCGGTTGCAGGTGGCCAGCGCGATGACGCCGCTGACACCGGGGTGCCGCTCGCGGAGGTTGCTGACAATTGCGTCGGCTTGACTAGCGAGAGTTGCCAGCTGTTCTGACTCGACGTCGTGGTGCGAGACGCCGATGGCGAGCAACGGCACCCGGTCATCATAGGGAGGTCACGGGAACAGCCCGACCACCGGCCTCGTTGAAGCAGATGTCCGAGGCGCGCCGCCGAGGTCAGGAAGTCCGCCATGGTGGCGGGCATCACCAGGATCACCCTGGGTCCGATAGCTCTACACGAAAGCACGGGGCCGCTATGTCGACCATCACCGAAAACCTCAAGTCCAAGCTCGACGAGCTTGACCTCGACCGTCGACTCGACGAACTCACCCGCGCCACCGAGGTCGCGGTCAAGAAGGCCGTCGCCCACGCCGGCGACCTCGCCCACGACAACCGCGAGAAGGTCGCCACCCTGCTCGACAAGGCCGGCGCCGTCATCGACGAGAAGACCGACGGCAAATACCGCGACCAGTTCGACAAGGTCCGCACCCAGGTCGTGACCGGTGTCGACAAGCTCGCCGCCAAGCGCCCTGCCGCTGCCGCCGCCGACGCCGACGACCTCGCGCGGGCGACCGACGAGGGTATGCCGCCCGCCGACGCCCACAGGGCCGCCGGGTCGGACAGCGCTAACAGCGTTGACAGCGCTGACGTGGATGACCTGACCGGTTCGCCGTGGGCCGACGCCCCGGTCGAGAAGCCCTCGAAGGCCGCCTGGTCCGAGCACACCGACACGGTCGAGTGACGCTCACGTGACACAGCCCCGCCCGGTCGACCAGGGAATAGGTCGGCCGGGCGGTCGCTTGTCCGGGACATGACTTCTGACTCCGGCAGCCGCGACGTCCTCACCGTCCAGCGCGTCATCCCCGCTCCGCCGGAAGCGATTTTCGACCTGCTCGTCGACCCCGGCAAGCACCCCCTCATTGACGGCTCGGGCTCGGTCAAGCAGGCCCGCAGCGGTGGCCGCCGGCTCAAACTTGGCGACTCCTTCGGGATGGACATGAAGCTCGGGGTGGCCTACTCGACCCGCAATGTCGTCGTGGAGTTCGAGGACAACCGCCGCATCGCGTGGCAGACCCTCGCGCCGGCGCCGCTGCACAAGCTCGTCACGGGGCGGATCTGGCGTTACGAGCTCACCCCCACGGAGGGCGGCACGCTCGTCAAGGAGTCGTGGGACATCCGCTCCGAGGCCGCCTTGAGCAAGCCCGGCGTGCGGCGGATGGCGCAGATGACCGAACGCAACATGACCCGCACGCTCGAGCGGATCGAACGCGTCCTCACCGAGAGCTAAGCGAATCTGCGCGCTCGGCGCGCACCGCGGGCCATGACCATCTACGGTGGAGCCCATGCCTCTGCCCGCCGAAGAGGTTTCACTGTCCCACCCCTGGCAGTCGAAACCCTTCCGGAACCTCGCCATCGGGCAGGCGACGAGTTCGTTCGGTAATGCCTTCTCCCCGGTCGCGCTCGCCTTCGCGGTGCTCCATCTCGGCGGCTCGGCGACCGAGCTGGGACTCGTCGTCGCGGCATACGCGCTCGCACAAGTCGTGACCACGCTGGTCGGCGGCGTCCTCGGAGACCGGCTCCCGCGCACGGTCATGATGCAAGGGTCTGCGTCACTGTCGGCAGTCGTCCAAGGCGTCGTCGCCGCGAGTCTTATCGGCGGGTGGGGCACGATCCCGATGCTCGCAGCCAGCCAACTCGTGGCCGGCTGCCTCGGTGCGTTGAGCAGCCCGAGCTCGCAGGCGCTGACGTCGCAGGTCGTCCCTCCGGCTCTGCTCCAGCGGGCCATCTCGTGGCGTCGGCTCGTGACCAATACCTCGATGGTGCTCGGCTTCACCGGCGCCGGCATGGTCGTTGCAGCGGTCGGCCCGGGCTGGGCGATCGCGGTCGACGCCCTGAGCTTCGCGGTCGCCGCCGTCTTCTTCGCGCTCATCCGGATCCCACCGCTGCTGCGCACCTCCGCGGCGCCGGCGCGCGCCTCGGTCATCGGCGACGCCAAGGCCGGGATCGTCGAGGTGATGCGGCATACGTGGATGTGGGCCCTCATTGTCCAGGCCCTCGTCTACCACTTCTTCTACGGCGGCGCCCAAGGCGTCCTCGGGCCGATCGTCGTCCGAGACAGTTACGGCGAAGCGGCCTGGGGGTGGTCCCTCGGGGCGATCATGGCCGGGTTCATGGTCGGGGGGCTGCTCACCCTGCGCTGGCGGCCACGGCGGGGACTGTATGCCGGGACCGTCCTGCTCGCGCTCACGGCGTGCTTCCCGGCGGCGCTGGCAGCCGGACTCGATCTGTGGCTCGTCCTCGGTGGGGCGTTCCTGCACGGCTTCGGATTGGAGATCTTCAGCGTCAACTGGGATGTCGCGATCCAGCAGAACGTCGCCCCGGACCGGCTCGCGAGGGTCTTCGCCGTCGACGTCGCGGTCTCCTTCGTCACGCGCCCGCTTGGATTGGCGGTCACCGGGCCGATCGCCGAGGCCGTCGGCTACGGGGTGTGGCTGTGGGTCGTCGTCGCGGTGATGGTCGGCTCGCTCGGCCTCGTCCTGCTCGTCCCGTCGATCCGGCGGCTCGAACGCGGGCCGGACGTCGTGGCCACCGGGACACCCTGAGCCTGGTCGGGATACCCTCTGCCGTGGCCGATTTCCGGACGACCGTCACGCCTGACGGCATCGTCTTCCGCTACCCCGATCCGGGGCACCACCTCGTCGACGTGCGGCTGGCCTTCCACCTCGACCTGCCCGGCTTCCCGCGTGAGCTCGACCGAGTCGAAGGCGGCTGGGCGGTCCAGTGGCCGCTGCCGCCGCTGGATCGCCTCGAATACCAGTTCTTCGCGCGGCACCCGGCCTTCCACGACGCGCCCACTTTTGTCACCGACCCGGGCAATCCCCACCGGATCGAGGCCCCTTTCGGCGCGATCTCGTGCCTCGAACTTCCCGGCTACCATCGGCCGGCGTGGCTCGACCAGGGGGCGGTGAGCGGGCGGCATACGCGGCTGTCGATCCCGGGCACTGCGATCGGTGACGTCGAGACCACCGTCTGGGTGCCCGCCGCGGCCGAGCCTCACGAACCACTGCCGCTCATCGTCGCCCAGGACGGGCCGGAGTTCGACCGCCTCGGCGGCCTGACGGCGGCGGTCGCCGCCCTCGTCGCAGCCGGGCGGATGCCGGCGACGCGGGTCGCGTTGCTCACCCCGATCGAACGCAACGGCGACTACTCCGCCAACCCGCGCTATGCCGACGCCCTCGCCGGCCACCTCGTGCCCGCGATCACCGCGGCCTTCGCCACGCGCGGACGGCCGATCCTCGCGGGCGTGAGCCTCGGCGCGCTCGCGGCGCTGCACACCGAGTGGACCTACCCCGGCACCGCAGCCGGACTGCTCCTGCTCTCGGGTTCCTTCTTCCTCGACACCTTCGACAGCCACGAGAGCGGCTTCCCGCACTGGGCGCGGCTGCGCGCCTTCGTCGACGAAGTGCACCACGGCCCGTATGCCGGTGCGCCCCAACCCGATTCGGGGCGTCTTCCGATCGCGCTCGGATGGGGGACGGCGGAGGAAAACAGGCACAACAATGCCGCCATGACTTCGCGGCTGGAGGCCCTTGGCTTCCCGACCGTCGTCGCCACCCGCCGAGACGGGCACGTCTTCACGTGTTGGCGCGACCTGCTCGACCCCTTGCTGCCCGCCCTGGCCACGACAGCGTGGCCGATCGACCGCACCTACGGCAGCACCTCTGACAGCACCCTCAACAACCCCCTCCACACCCTCGAGGACTCCGTCACCAGCAGTCTCGACCGGGCGACCGCATGAGCGACCTCTGGGCGCAACGCACCCAGGTCGAGCTCTGGGGCGACTCGATCGGGCGGGCCGGCCACGTCATCCGCTACGGCCATTACGGCCGGCCGGTCATCGCCTTCCCCACCGAACTCGGCCGGGCGTGGGAGTGGGAAAGCAAGGGGATGCTCGGCGCGCTCGGCCCGCTCATCGAGGACGGCCGGATCAAGCTCTATTGCGTCGATGCCTTCGACACCGAGGGCTGGTCTGACCGGTCGCTCGACATCACTGAACAAGCCCGGCGCGAACTCGCTTACCAAGAGTGGATCATCGGCCCGGTCGCCGCGTGGATAGGAGCCGACTCGCCCGGTGCGACGAGCGCCATCGTCACCGGAGCCAGCCTCGGCGCTTATCGAGCACTCACCCTCGCTCTGCGCCGGCCCGACCTCTTCCCCACCGTGATCGGCCTGTCGGGCAACTACGACCCGACGGATTGGGGCACATGGGGCGACGCGAGCGGGCGCGGGGCGGCATACGCGGTCAATCCGACATGGACCGTCCCTGACCTCGCCGGCGACCACCTCGCCTGGGTCCGCGCACACCTCGGCGGGGTGCTCGTCGTGGGGCAGGGCGACTGGGAGACCGAGCCGACTCGGGCGCTGCCGTCGACCCGCCACATGGGGGCTCTGGTACGCGCCCAGGGGCTGCGCATCGGGGTCGACGAGTGGGGCTTCGACGTGTCCCACGACTGGTGGTGGTGGGACCGGCAACTGGCCTTCCACCTCGATCTCCTGACCCGCCGTTGACCTCGTGAAAGCCGTCGCTGACGGAGCCTTCCCGCAGGTCGACCCTGAGATGACGGGCCAGCGACGGGGCGATGACGGAGCGGTGACGACCCAGTGACGGGGGACTAACGGCATACTGACAACGTCTGTGGAAAGCGGGCACGATGGACGTGAACCCGTTGCCGGATAAGGCAACGCGGGTGACGAGGAGGCATCCGATGGACCAGGTCGAGCGTCACCGCGTGGGCCTCCTGCTGGGCATCGAAGAGGATTGGCCGCAGGCCTTTGCCGCGCTCATGGCTCGAGCCACCCCCCTGCTCACGCCGGACGGGATCACCCACGCCGTCGACGTCGAACGCCTCACGATCGAACCCTTCGACCTCACCGCACCGGTCCGCTCCCACCTCGTCATCGACCGGCTCGCGCACTGGTATCACCACCCCCGCGAGTGGCTCAAGAAGGCGTCACTCGTCAACGGCACCTATCTGCTCAACAGCCCGTTCACCTTCCAGTCGATGGAGAAGCACAGCGCCTACTGCGCCATGCTCCGCCTCGGGCTCAAGGTGCCGCGCACCGTGCTCGTGCCCTTCAAGAACCCCGTCGACAACGACCGGTGGGCCTACACGTCGGCGAAATACAACCTCCCTTTCGACCTATCTGCGATCGCTGCCGATCTTGGCTACCCCCTCTACATGAAGCCCTTCGACGGTGGTGGCTGGCGGGGCGTCTCCCGGATCACCAACGAGCACGAGTTGCACCGGGCTTACGACGAGTCCGGTCAAATGCTCATGCACCTGCAGGCGACCGTCGACTACGACCACTTCGCGCGGGCCCTGACGATCGGGCCCGAAACGGTCGTCCTCGACTTCCGGCCCGATCGCCCCATGCACGCGAGGTATGCCGTGTCGCACGACTTCCTCTCCGAGTCGGCCGCGTGGGAGACCCGGGCGATCAGCCGGATCGTCAATGCCTTCTTCGGATGGGAGTTCAACTCCGCGGAGATGCTCGTCAAGGGTGACGAGGTCTATCCGATCGACTACGCCAATGCGTGCCCCGACGTCGCAGTGACCTCGCTGCACTACTACTTCCCGTGGGCCATGAAGGCCCTCGTCAAGTGGACGCTCTACTGCGTCGCGACCGGGCGCCGGCAATCGGTCGACCTGCAGACCGACCGCTATTTCGAGATCGCCGACGACGACGCGCTCGACTATCGAGCCAAGCTGGAGGCCTATCTCGAGCTGGCCGACGCGGCGGTCGACACGGAGCATTACACCCAGTGGTGTGCCGAGCAGTTGCCGCACTTCGACGAGCAAGCCCTCGACTGGGTGAGTTCGACCGATTTCGACCGGGTGCTCAAGGAGACCGTCCTCGCGACCTACCCTCCGCACGAGCATCACGACTTCCTTGACTACTTCCACGGGCTGGTCGATCAGTGGATCCTCGACGAATCGGCCCGCTTGCGCGGCTGACGCCGCTTGCTCGCGCAGCGCCCTTGAGATCTGCGCACCTGAGGCCTGGCGTCCGCTGCCGTGACCCGCGAGAGTAGGCCGATGCACACCCGTCTCGCGCTCGTGCGTCGCCCCGGTCCCCTCCTGGCCAAGGGCATCGTCACGCACATCGACCGCGAGCCGATCGACGTCGATCGCGCCCTCGCGCAGTGGACGGCATACGTCAACGTCCTTCACCGCGCCGGGTGGCGCACGCTGCTCGCGCCCCCGGCTGACGACTGCCCGGACGCGGTCTTCGTCGAGGACGCGGTCCTGGTCTATGCCGACCTCGCGGTGCTGACCCGCTCGGGTGCACCGGAGCGACGGGCCGAAACCGTGGGGTTGGCCGATCTGCTTGCGGCACAGGGATATCGGATTGCGCAGATCGACTACCCCGGCACGCTCGATGGTGGCGATGTGCTCAAGCACGATGGCACCGTATGGGTCGGGATCGGGGGACGCACCAATATCGAGGGGGTGCGGCAGCTGACGGCGCTGCTCGAGCCTTTCGGTGCCAGGGTCGTGCCAGTGCCCCTCGCCCGGGTCTTGCACCTCAAGAGCGCGGTCACCGCGCTGCCCGACGGCACCGTCATCGGGTGGCCCCCGGTCGTCGACAACTCCCGCGTCTTCGGGCGGTATGCCGCCGTGCCCGAAGAGCCCGGTGCTCATGTCGTGCTGCTCGGCGGGCACCGGCTGCTCATGTCGGCGGCAGCGCCGGTGACCGCTCGCCGGTTACGCCAGGCGGGGTATGACGTGGCGCTCGTCGACATCAGCGAGTTCGAGAAGCTCGAGGGTTGTGTGACGTGCTTGTCGGTGCGGCTGCGGGGCATCCCCGAGGGGAGGTAGGGGCATTCCCCGGCTGGGACTGGGCGGACGGCATACCCGCTCGGGGTGTGGCGCGCCAGACAGGCGAACGCCGCAGCGGGTGCGGCCGCTGCGGCGTTCTGGACCTCGGCTGGGGGGTGCCGGGTCGATGCCTCTGGGGAGAGGCGGGGGTGGGGTCAGGCGGTGACGCGACGGCCGTTGACCGCGCGGTAGACGAGCAGGGCGATGACCGCGCCGATGATCGAGCCGATGATGCCCGAAGGCTGGAGGGCGCCGGAGGCCATGTCCTTGCCGAAGAGCAGGTAGCCGAGGAAGCCGCCGACAAACGATCCGATGATGCCCAGGACGATGGTCGGGACGATGCCCGAAACGCCGTCCCGGGGGACGAGGGCACGAGCGACGAAGCCCGCGATGGCGCCGATGATGATCATTCCGAGGATGGTGCCGAACATGTCGGTCTCCTTTCGTGGCTGGCGACGTGCCAGGGGTGGGTGCGTGGTGGGACTTCTGGGTGCTGTTCTGGTGCAACCTTAGACATGTCTAGGATTGCGTGTCAAGTCTTTGTGCAGGGCTGTCGTGACGGCCGGACCGGGCCGAGACGCGAAACGCCGCAGCGGCCAGGCCGCTGCGGCGTTCGTGCGAGGTGTCACGGCCAGGGGGTGCCGTGCCTCGGGTCTTACGAGGGTCGCTCACCGCAGCCAGGGGGGTGCTGCGGGGAGCGGGCACGCCGGTGATGAGCGCCGACGTGGGTCTGTCCTGGCGGCGAGTAGCTCTCCTCCAGGGATTGGGTTCAATTTACCGGTCAACCATTAGGCCAGGCAAGGGCTCGCCGATGTTTGCTCAGGCGAAATCGGGTCGGCCTCGGCGGGCCACGAGCGCCGCCACACCTGTGGCGATCAAGGTCGCGACAGCGACAACGAGGAGTTGGACGAGGGCGCTGAAGGCGAGGTACATCGGCAGCGAGTCAGGCACGGTCCACGTCACCGTCGGTCCCCACAGCCAGGTGTAGATCCCGACGGGCACGGTAAGCGCGCCCATGACGGCGACGCCGAGCGTCCACACCAGCCCCGCACGCTCGTGCGGCGCGGGCCGTCGCCCGCGCCACACGACGACCAAGGCGACGGCGAGACTCGCGACAGTGGCTGTCGCTGTGGCCAGGACGATTTCCCCAGCGGACATCACCGACGAGAGCGAGAAGGTCTTGCCCGTCACCTTCCAATATGCCAGCCAGACCATCAGGTATGCCGCGGCGCCAGCCAGAGCCCACAGGGCGGTCCGGCGCCACCGTCCGACCCAGGCGATCATGGCCGCGAGCCCGGCAAGGGCGAGAAACACGAGGATGGCGGCGCGGCCGGCCCGGTCCCATCCCAGCTTCATGCCGGTGACCTGGGCGATGGCATCCTGGCCGGTCTCGGTGGCCGATCGCACGGGCTTGCCGCCGCCGACGGACGCGAGCGCGCCCATCGTTTTGGGCGTGAGGTGAAGGTCCCCTTGATACCGGGTGACGAGCCGCTCCTGCTGGGCCATCTGGGCTGCGCCGAGAGCAACCCGACCGGCTTCGTCGACCTGGAGCATCGACAGGGCGGCCTCCCCTTGGGCCGCTTCGAGCACCCGCGTGCCGATGAGGAGCGCGAGAGTCGGTGCGACATCGGCCTGCACGATGTCGGGCGCCGTGCCAGGGCGCACTCCTGCTCCGACAATCACGAGCGGCTCGGTCACGACGACATCCTCCGGGCCCCCGTGGCCACCTTGGTCGAGGTGACCGTGGTCGGAGACGACGAGCAACGCATCCTGGGTGAGATCCAGGGCCCGAGCGACCTGGGCGAGCCTGTCGTCGACCTTCCGCGCCGCAGCGGTCCAGCCCACGCTCGTGCCGCCGCCGGCGTAGTGGCCAGCGTGATCGACCTCATTGAGGTGGAGCAGGACGAAATCGGCGGTGTCGTCACGCACCATCGCCACCGCGGCGTCGGTGCTCTCCTGATCGGCCGCATCGGTCTCGTCGTGGACGAAATGGGTCACGGCGAGGGCTGACGATGGCACGAGGGGCCGGAACCAGTCTGTGCCGGCGAGGCCGGTGCGGCGGCCCGCGTCGCGTGCCGCGCTGAAGAGGTTGTCGACCGGCCACACCGGTGAGGTCTGCGGATCGGTGGGGTTCATGACGGGCGCGCCGTGTCGGTCGGGCCACGCCCCCGTCAGCAAGACCGTCCAGGAGGGCACCGAGTAGGACGGCGTGCGCGAGTGGACGGTCGCCGAGGCGCCCTTGGCTCGGAGATCGGCGAGGAAAGGCATGACCGCGGGGTCGGCCGCCGTGTCGACCCGCAGCCCGTCGACGAGCACCAGGACAACCTTGCGGGCGAGTGCTGGTGTGGGGGGAGTGGCCTCGGGGGTGTGGCGTGCGGAGTCCGCTGTCGTCGCGCTCAGCGGTGCTCGATAGTCGTAGAGGGAGTCCATGATCGCGGTCGCCCACGTATACGACAGGCCGGCGACGGCAAGGCACGCGATGCCTGCCACCACCCGGCGGATCGAGCTGCGCGTGCCAGTCATATCGCGAGTATGCCGCCCGCTCACCTCCCGCGGTCGCGTTGCCACCTGTGCGTCCTGGTCCCGGCGAGCGGGGGCTTGATGCGACTCACGACCGATCGCGATCTAGCCTGCCAAGATCGCGATCTGTGCGGTGGCTGGCCGGTCTGGATCGCGATTTGTGCACTTGGCGCATGCTGCAACCTCATCCACGTGTCACTATCGCGATCTGTGGCCCCGACCGGTGTGACTGGATCGCGATTTATGACGGACGGACGGGCGGACGGACGGACGGACGGGCGGACGGGCGGGCGGGCGGGGTGCTGCCGCGGGTTCGATGGTCGGGCGGCGCACGGAGGCCGTGGCGGGGACGCGGACCTGGCGCGCACGGCATACGCTCCGGGTGGTTGAGAACTGTGACGGAGGCCTCGGTTCACCACCTCTCATCGAGGAGTCTGACCGAGAGGCTGTCGGGGACGAGGCACAGCAAGCGCGACGGGCACGAGGTCCGTGGCGGCGATGGAACGACGCGGAAACGGAGCACAGCCATGGCATACGCGAGCTACGAACAGGCCATCGCCAAGAAGGCGACGAGCAACGACCTCGTGAAGTACGTCGTCGAGCAGGCCTCACTCCTGGGCGACGGTAAGAACGCCGTCATCGACTTCCTCGACCGCGCTGCCGTGGGGGAGTTCTGCCGGGCGCTCGGGTTCGCCGACGACCGCAACTGGGCCGCGCTGCCCCTGGAGCAGATCTCTCCCGAAGACGAGACCGGCGCCAAGGTCGTGCCCGCGGACGAGGCCGCCAAGATCCTCGCGTGCGTCAAGGTGATGTTCAGCCGCGGCAAGCTCGCCCCGACGAATGAAGGTGCGCCCGCGCCGCACATCCTCAACGACTTCCTCCCCGCCGGCACGACCTACCGCGGCAAGAAGTGCCTCGGCCACTTGTGGGAGTGGCAATACGCCCTTGCCGTCGAGCTCGAGCACGGTCGCTACCGGGGCACGAATGTCACCAACAACCACCCGCTCCTCACCGCGCTCGTCGTCCTGGCTCACCTCAGCGAGGACACGCTCTACTACGCGCGTTTGTGGGTCATGGAAACCGAGGGTGAGCTCTTCACCGCCCAACTCGAGCGCGAGCCCTTCGCCGAGATCCACGAGACCCTCGAGATCCTCCAGCGCGCGCAGGCCCACAAGGCGGCCCGCTTGACCGAGAAGCTCGCCAGCGCGTGATCGGACGGCGTGGAAGGGCACAAACGCAGGGTTCGCGTCCCCGGAAGCCTGCGTTTGTGCCCTTCCATGCGCGCGGGGTGGGGCGAAGTGCCGCCGCCGTGCTCATCTGGGTCTTCGCGGCGATGCTCGCTCTGATCGTCGGGTCGAGCGCGTATGCCGTCCCGCTCGCCACCTCGCTCGCCACCTCGCTCACCACCTCGCCCACCACCGCGGTCACCGAAGATCGGCTCACCGTGCCGGTGAAGGCGGAGCCGGACGGCATACCGGTCTCGCTCGAGGTCGCGATCTGGCGCCCGCAGAGTGGCGGCCCGCACCCGGCCGTGCTCCTCGCGCACGGCTTCGGGGGCAGCGTCGCCGACCTCGCGACCCAGGGCCGCACCCTCGCCGAGCGCGGCTACCTCGCCCTCGGCTACTCAGCGCGGGGGTTCGGCGCCTCCGGCGGCCGGATCCACCTCGACGACCCGGACTTCGAGGTCGCCGATGCTCGAGCTCTCGTCGACCTGCTCGCCGCTCGTGACGACGTCCTGCGCGACGCCGCCGGCGACCCGCGGGTTGGCGCGGTCGGGGCGTCCTACGGCGGGGCGCTCGCGCTCATGCTCGCCGCCACCGATCCCCGCGTCGACTCGGTCGCAGCGTTCATCACGTGGCACGATCTCGCCGACGCGTTCTTCCCGCAACGAGCGGTCGACTCTGACGCCACCTCCGGCGGGACCGAGCCCGCCCTGCCCGGCCCGTTCAAGGCACTCTGGGCGGCTCGCTTCTTCGGCTCGGCGACGGCGCAGCGCGCCACCTCGGATGCGTCCGCGACCTCGGGTGCGGCCAGCGCGAAGCCCGCCGATCCGCTGTGCGGCCGGTTCGATCCGACCGTATGCCGCCTCTTCCTCGATGCCACCGCCTCCGGTCGGCCGAGCCCCGAACTCCTCGCGATGCTCCGGGCCCACAGCCCCAAGCCCCTGCTCACCGGCCTGCGCGTGCCGACCTACCTCGTCCAGGGCATGGCGGACTCGCTCTTTGACCTGACGCAGGCCGACGCGACCGCGCGCGTCCTCCAAGCCCAGGGGACGCCGGTCGCGGTCCGGTGGATCGATGGCGGCCACGACGGCGCGAGCAGCACCGCAACCGCCGACGAGGACGCCCTCGCCGCGTGGATCGACGGCTCGCTGCGCGACCGCAAGGGCGCCAGCGGATTCGCGGGCGTCCCCGGCTTCACGTATGCCGCCCCGATCCCCCGCCGCCAGTCCATCGCCCCGCTGTATGCCGTGCCCTCCTACCCCTCCTCCGCCATGGTCGCACCGGACTCGTGGACTGCATCCGCACGAGGAGCCACGATCACACCGCCAGGCGTATCCCCGGCTCCCGTCATCGCCATCCCCTTCGCCCAGCCCGACATCCGACGGTCATTGGCCAATCCACCCGGCGGCACGCCCGCGGCGGTGACCGCGCTGGGTGGCCTGCCGATCCCGGCCGGGGGCGGGGCGGCATACCAACTCGCCGCTCTCCCAGGGCAATCGGTGGCTTTCGAGACTGAGCCGCTCACCCAACGTGCCGCGATCGTCGGATCTCCGACGATGCGCCTGCGGGTCACGTCGACCGGCACGACGTCGACGCTTTTCCTCACGCTTCTGGCAGGTCACGGGCGAATCCGCCTCCCTCCCACGCAAACTCGTAGCCCCTGTCACCATCGCCACCAGGCCAGGAGTGCCGGCAACGGTCGAGGTCGCCCTCCCCGCAGCCACGTGGACCATCGAGCCTGGCTCGAAGCTCCGAGTCCTCGTCTCTGCCACCGATTCCGCGTATGCCGTCCCCCGCGAGGCCCGCGCCGACCGCATCGAACTCGCCGATGCTCACCTCCGAGTGCCCACCCTGCCGGCCGAACGGGTCTCCGGTGAGACGGAGACCGACACCGAATCGATCGGCGTCGGCATTGCCATCCTCGTCGCGCTCACCGGCATCGCCGCTCTGGCAGCACGCGAGCGACGACGCCAGCGCCGGGAGCACCCGCGTCCCGACCTGGCGGACATCCCCCTGACCGTGGCGCACCTCGTCAAGACCTATGCCGACGGGCATCGCGCCGTCGACGACGTCAGTTGGGAGGCTCGCCGGGGCCAGGTCGTGGGACTCCTCGGTCCCAATGGCGCCGGCAAGACGACAACCCTGCGGATGGTCATGGGGCTCATCGCGCCTGACTCGGGCACGGCATACCTCGGCTCGCAGCCCGTCCATCCCGGCGCCCCGGCCCTCGCGCACGTCGGTGCGCTCATCGAAGGCCCGGGCTTCCTGCCTCACCTGACCGGGATGGCGAACCTCGAGGCCTACTGGGCGGCGACGGGGCGCCCGGTCGAGGATGCTCGTTTCGACGAGGTGCTCGAGGTCGCGGCCCTCGGTGACGCGGTCCACCGGCCGGTGCGCTCCTACTCCCACGGGATGAAGCAGCGCCTCGGCATCGCTCAGGCGATGCTCGGCCTGCCCGATCTGCTCATCCTCGACGAACCCACCAACGGCCTAGATCCGCCGCAGATTGCCGCCATGCGCCCGATCCTCCAGAGGTATGCCGCGGCTGGCCGCACCGTCGTCGTCTCGAGCCATCTGCTGGCCGAGGTCGAACTCACCTGCTCCGACGTCGTCGTCATGAATGCCGGCCGGGTCGTCGCGACCGGCAAGGTCGCCGACCTCGTCGACGGTGCCGACACCACCGTGCTGACCCTCGACCCCGGCGCGGGACCTGGTGACACCACCCACGTCGCTCAGGTCGCCGCCGCCTTGCGCAAGGCAGACGGCGTCACGGCGGTCGAGGTCATCGACGATGGCGCCGACCCGCGGCTCGTGGTCACGGCAACGTCCCCGAGGGCTGTGGTGGTGCGGGCAGCCGTCGAAGCCGGCGCCGACGTCGCGGGGGTGAGCAGTCGGCGACACCTCGAAGACGTCTTCCTCGGCGTCATCGCCGCGTCCCAGCGCGGTGCCGGCGAGCCCGAGGGCAACTCAGGGGGCTCGGCGGACCCGGGTGACCCGGCACGCCCCGGGTCGGCCGACCAGCGAAGTCTCTCCGATCGGCTACGGCAGGTGCGCGCCCGATGACCCGACCCCTCTCTCTCCGAGCCGAATTGCGGCGCCAGCTCGGTCGCCGCCGCACAATGTGGTCGTTCCTCCTCGTCGGCGCGCTGCCGCTGGTCCTCGTCGGAGCGTTCGCGTTCGGCCGCACGAGCGGGCCACCGACCGGCACCCGCCTCGTCGATCTGGCTCAGGGCGGCGCGGCCAACTTCGCGGTCTTCACATTCATGGCCGCAGCCGAGTTCCTCCTCATCGTCCTCGCGGCCCTTTTCGTCGGCGATGCCGTCCCCAGCGAGGCGTCGTGGTCGTCGCTGCGCTATCTCCTCGTCGCGCCCGTCCCCCGCGCCAGACTCCTCACGAGCAAGCTCGTCGTCGCGCTCGCGACGGTCGCCGCCGCCCTCGTCGTGCTCGTCGCGTGGTCGACGCTCGTCGGGCTTGTCGCCTACGGCACGGCCCCGTTCACCAACCCTGCTGGTGGCGTCCTCACGTGGGGCGAGCTGGCCCCCCGCCTGGCCGTGGGCACGGCATACACCTTCGTCACCCTCCTGCAGGTGGGTGCGTTCGCGTTCTGGCTCGGGGTCCGCACCGACGCTCCGCTCGCGGCTGTCGGGGGCGCGGTGATGCTCACGATCATCGGGGCGATCCTCGGGCAGATCGACGCGCTCGGCGACCTCCGTCACGGGGTGCCGCTCTATTACCAGCGCGCGTGGCTCGACCTGTTTACGCCGTCGACCGACTGGACCGCGATGCGTCACGGAGCGTTGTGGTCGCTGCTGTATGCCGTGGTCTTCACCGGGCTGGCCTATCGCCACTTCCGGCGCAAGGACGTCCTAAGCTGACGGCTTCTCGGGGCCGCTCGGCCGGACGGCGAGCGCGATCGTCAGCCGTAGCACTTCCTCGGGGTCATCGAGCCGCTCACCGAAGAGCTCACGCAGTTGCCCCATCCGATAGCGCACCGTCTGCGGGTGGACGAACAGGTGCGCGGCCATGAGGTCGCGGCGGCCGTGGTGCAGGAGCCACGAGCGCAGGGTTTCCTCGAGCCGCGGCCGCGATGACGGGCGCACCGTCGCCAGGGGTGCGAGCACGTGGGTCGTGAGGTCGGCCACCAGCTCGGGGTCGACCGACAGCAGGAGCCCGACGAGATGCTCGTCGGTGTCGATGCTTGCGCGTCGGGCCGTGCGGGGCAGGTGCTGCGCCCGGACCGCCCGGAGGAACGACGACCGCGCCTGCAACCACGGTCGATCCGGGCCGACGATGGCTCCGCGCCCCTCGAGCTGCCGCATGAGGCGTTCGCGGTCGCGCCCGGCCAACTCCGGGACGAGGAGCAAGGTGGTCCCGGCGAGCACGCCCGGCAGGTCACCGTTGACGGCGAGGGTGCGCGCGTCGATGACCCCGAGCACCGACCGCGCCTGACCCTCGGGCATGAGCACCGCCGAGAGCGTGCGGGGAGGAGTCCAGTCCGCCCGGCGAGCGGCCTCGACGAGCGCGTCCTCGTCGCCGCCGCGCACAAGCAACTCCGCGAGCCGCTCCCGGTCGCGTTCGCGCTCGCGCCCGACGAGGTTGAGTTCGTCGGCGTAGCCGGTGAGGCTCGCGGCCGACAGGGCGTCGATATAGGCGAAGACGAGCTCCGCGAATGCCCCGAGCGTCGCCGCGCTCACCCCTGCCGCGACCGCCTCCCGCGACAGACCACGCCAGGACACCCGGGCTCCGACGCGGTATGCCGCGAGCAGGGCATCCATCGACCGGCCGCTGCGCGCTTCGCCTCGGCCAAGCTCGTAGGCGCCCGTCGTGCTCGGCGCGATGGGTTGGGACGGGTCGCCCGAGGCGTCCGTCCGCGCAAGGTCGAGGAAGTTGACGAGGGCCAACTGGACTGCCGTGCGGATCGCTGCACCCATGGCTCCCGTGAAGGCACGGGAGTAGCTCGGCACTTCCCGCACGATCGTCTGGACCGCCTCGTCGGCGACCGTCGGGACTGATGCGCGCAGCCGCACGTAGGCGTCGTCGTCGAGCCAGCGGGCGGGGTGGGCGGCCACGGCGGCCTCGAGCCGGGCGTCGCCCGGCGCGCGGGAGGAGGCAGATGATGGCGCCACCGGTCTCCGTCCTCCAGATGCTACGCCTGCACCCGCCTCTTTTTGTCACCAGATGACAAAGAGTGAGGCCGGTTTCACGTCGAGTCACCAGAATTGTAACCGTCAACTACGGGAGAATGGCAGGTATGTCCCTTGCGGTCAGGTCTGCGCGCCGTCCCCTCTCCCTCCGTGATCGCGCGTGGCGCGTGGCCGACGCCCTCGCCAAACCGCTTCTCCCCCCGGGCACTCTCGACATGATCAGCCCGCTCCGCCCCGGCGCCCAGCTCGCTGGCCGCGTCGAGCGGATCCGCCTCGAGACCCCTGACGCCGCGACCCTCGTGATCCACCCGGGTGCCGGCTGGACCGGTCACATCCCCGGGCAATACGTCCGCGTCGGGGTCGAGATCGACGGGGTCCGCCACTGGCGCACCTATTCGTTGACCTCCCTCGCCGATCGGGATGGCAGCTCAGACGGCCGCATCGCGATCACCGTCAAGGCCATCCCGGGCGGCCTCGTGAGCAATCACCTCGTCCACGCCATCACCCCCGGCACCCTCGTCCACCTCGACGACGCAGCCGGCGACTTCGTCATGACGACCCCGCGTCCCCGCAAGGTCTTGTTCATCACCGGCGGCAGTGGCATCACCCCGGTCATGGGCATGCTGCGCAATCACCTCGACGAGCTTCCCGACGTTGTCCTGCTCCACTCGGCGCCCACCCCCGGCGACGTCATCTTTGCCGGCGACCTCGCCGCCCTCGCGGCGACCGGTCGCATGCGGCTCGTGACGCGGCATACCGACACTGACGGGATGCTCGCCTTCGCCGACCTCCCCGCGATCGTGCCCGACTGGGCCGAGCGCGAGACGTGGGTCTGCGGCCCCGGTGGCATGCTCGACGCCGCGGTGACCTTCTACGACGCAGCCGGCCTCGCCGACGTGCTCCACGTCGAGCGCTTCCGCCCGCACATCGTCGCGGGCGGCGAGGGTGGCCTGCTCACCTTCACGGCGCTCGACCGCGCCATCGACGGCGACGGCAGCACCCCCATCCTCGAGACCGCCGAAGCCGCCGGGGTCCTCATGCCGTCCGGCTGCCGGATGGGGATCTGCTTCAAATGCGTCCTGCCCCTCACCGAGGGCGCGGTCCGTGACCTGCGCACCGGCGAGATCACGTATGCCGCGCCCGGAGACGGCGTGGCTATCCAGACCTGCATCTCGGCTCCGGCCGGGGATTGTCGGCTCGACCATTGAGCGGCACCACCACCCCTGACCGACTGCCCATGAGCACGACCATTCGCCCTGAGAAGGAGCCCTCATGACCCTCGTCGCCGAGCCTCGGCTCGATCTTGACGACACGCTGCCGCACCAGGAGCACCCGCAGGTGCTCATGGCGGCCGCGCACTCCTCGCGGCTGTCGGTTGTCGGCCCCCAGGAGCGGGTGCTGCACCCCAAGCCCTCCGGTCGCCCCGACCCGACGGCTCACCTCAGCGCGGCCGATCTCGAAGCCCTCGGCCGTGAGCTCGATGCACTCCGCCAGAGTGTCCTGGACACGCGGGGGGCACGCGACGCGGCATACATCCGCAAAACGATTGCGGCCCAGCGCTATATCGAGCTCGGAAGCCGCGCGGTCCTGCTCTTCTCGATCTTCCCCCCGGCCTGGCTGCTCGGCACCGCGGGTCTGACGCTCTCCAAGATCCTCGACAACATGGAGATCGGCCACAACGTCCTGCACGGGCAATGGGACTGGATGCGCGACCCGCAGATCCACTCGACGACCTGGGAGTGGGACTTCGTCTCGCCGGCGGCGCAGTGGCAGGACACCCACAACGTCACCCACCACACCTACACCAACGTCCTGGAGAAGGACTCCGACCTCGGCTACGGCCTCTTCCGGGTCGACCCCGACCAGCCGTGGACGCTCGGATCGCTGGCGCAACCATTCTGGAGCCTGCTCAACGCGCTGTTCTTCGAGTGGGGCATTGCGTCCTACGACCTGCAACTGCACTCGATCCTCAACGGTGAGATGCCCAAGGACGAGGCCAAGCGTCGCTGGGAAGCCTTGCGCAGCAAGATCATCAAGAAGCTCGGCAAGGAATACGTCCTGTGGCCGCTGCTGTCCGGCCCGTCGGCGTTCACGACGATGGCCGCCAACGCGACGTCGAGCATCCTGCGCAACCTCTGGGCCAACGGTGTCATCCTCTGCGGTCACTTCCCCTACGGCGTCGACACCTTCGCGCCAGACTCGATCGACAACGAGACCCGCGGCCAGTGGTATGTCCGTCAGATGCTCGGCTCAGGCAATATCTCCGGGCCGTGGATCGTCCACTTCCTCTCGGGCAACCTCTCGCACCAGATCGAGCACCACCTCTTCCCCGACCTGCCGAGCAACCGCTACTACGAGATCGCTCCCCAGGTGCGCGACATCTGCCGCCGCTACGGCCTGCACTACGTGACGGGGTCCTACCCCAAGCAGGTTGCCTCGGCGTGGGCAAAGATCATCGTCCTCTCCCTGCCCAACAAGGAAGAGGGGCGCTCGCGGGCCTCGATCGTCGCCGAAGCCGCCGGTGAAGCCGTGTCGGCGAAGGTTGCGAAGTTCAGGGCGCGTCGGGCTGCGAAGCGCGCTCGCTAGCCGACCGGGTCTCACGCGCAGGCACACCGCCAGGCTTGCCTCCCGTCGCGAAGCCACCGACGAGACGTTCGGCGGCCTCGACGATGTCGTGGCCGAGGCGCCGCACCGGCGCGCTGACGGCCTCCTGCTCGTAGCCTCCGACGGCGACGACGAGGTCCGGCACGGCGGCGAGCAACGCTCGAGCGGTGCGTGACGCTGCGTCGATGTCGCCCTTGGTCGGCACCGCGAGCACAGCCCCCTGCGCATCGTGGTGGACGGCGGCGGTCACCCACTCTTGCGGTGGCAGGTCGGCGCCGAGGTAGAGCACGTGCGCTCCCAGGCGGCGGCAGACCGTCGCGAACGCGAGTGCTCCGAGCTCGTGGTGGGCTCCCTCCGGCAGTCCGACGACGAGCTTGGGTCCGCCCGGACGGGTGCGGACCGACTCGTATGCCGTGCTGAGCCGCCGCAGGATGGCGTGGCTCGCGAGGTGCTCGCCGGCGACCGAGACGGTGCCGTTGACCCACGCGTCGCCGAGCGCGGTGAGTGCCGGCAGGAGCCAGCCGGTCGTGACCGCCTCGATCGACCCTCGGCTGAAGGCCCGGTCGAGGGTGTGCTGGAGAGCCGCTGGATCCAGACGACGGGCTGCCTCGACGAACTCGTCGACGAGGGCGGGGTCCGCGCCGAGGAGGGCGGGCCGGTCGACGGCGGCGCGGGGGTCGATGGCGTCGGTGATGACTCGCCGTCTGGCCACCTCGTCGGCGGCTTGACCGGCCGACCACCCCTGCTCGACCAGGGCGTGCATCAACACGAGATCGGCCAAGGCCCGGTCGTCGTAGAGCCGGTAGCCGCCGGGCGAACGCTCGGGTCGCACCACGGCATACCGGCGCTCCCAGGCGCGCAGGGTGGCGACGGGGATGCCGGTGAGCTCAGCGGCGCGCTTGATGGTGTACATCGTTCGTGGATCCTACGGCCTGGCTCGCGGGGGAGCGAGCGGCGTCAGCCGCACCTCAACTCCCCTCAGGGTTGGACAAACCTTGGACGCCTGCGGCACGATGGTGCCATGGAGTTCGCCAGCGCCGCCCGCGGAGCAGTGGACCTACGACCCGACTCGCGACCGGACTCGCGACCCACGGCGATCGTCGTCGGTGCCGGGATCGCGGGGCTCACCGCGGCACACTCGCTGTCTCTGACCCACCGGATCACCCTCCTTGAGGCCGACAGCCGGCTCGGCGGACACGCCCACACCCGCACCGTCGCGGCCTCTCCCGGGGCCGGCACCCCAGACGTCCGGGTCGACAGCGGGTTCATCGTCCACAACGAGCGCACCTACCCGACCTTGCTGCGCCTCTTCGGTGAGTTGGGGGTTAAGACCCAGCCCACCGAGATGAGCATGAGCGTGGCCTGCGGCGGCTGCGGCCTGGAGTATGCCGGTGGGACCGGCGGCTCAGGCGTCGTCGCCCAACCGGCGCGGCTGGCCGACCCCCGCTACGTCCGGCTCCTCGCCGAGGTGCCGCGCTTCCACCGCCGCGCGCGAGCCGTCCTTGCCGGCGAGAGCGACCCGGCGCAGACGTGGGGTGACTTCCTGCGCGAGGGCGGGTTCGCGGCATACACCATCTCGCACTTCGCCCTCCCGCTCGTCGCGTGTGTGTGGTCATCAGGTCACGAGGACGCACTCGCCTATCCGGCCCGGCACCTCTTTGCATTCCTCGAGCACCACGGGATGCTCACGATCGGCGGGTCTCCGACCTGGCGGACCGTCACGGGCGGATCGGCCAGTTACGTCGAGGCCGTCGCCGCCCGCTTGCGCGACGGCGGGCACAGGGTCGCGACCGGGTCGATCGTGCGGGCGGTGGAGCGTCACGCTGACCGCGTCGAGGTGCGCCTTGACTCGGGTGAGTCGGTCTTCGCCGACGTGGCCGTCCTCGCCACGCACGCCGACGACACCCTCGCGATGCTCGCCGATGCATCCCCCGACGAGACCGCGTCATTGGCCGCAATCGGCTACTCCGACAACGAGACCTGGCTGCACCGCGACTCCTCCGTCTTGCCCCGGCGCCCCCGTGCTCGCGCGAGTTGGAACTACCGCCTCACCGCGTGTGACGAGCGGTCCGACCGGGTACTTGTCTCCTACTGGATGAACCGCCTCATGGATCTCCCGGGAGAGGACATGCTCGTGACGCTCAACCCGCGCGGGTGGGTCGATGACTCGACCACCATCGCCCGGATGACCTACCGCCACCCGATCTTCACCGCCGGCGCGGTCGCCGCCGCCGAGCGCCTCCGCGATGCCGGCGGACCACGCCTCGCCTTTGCCGGGGCACATTTGGGATGGGGCTTCCACGAAGACGGCGCGCGCTCCGGGGCGTATGCCGCGGCACGGCTCGGGGGCACCTGGTGAACGCGCTGCGCGCCGAGCCGCGCACGTCGCGGCCAGCCCTCCCCGGCAGGCCGGCGCTTCCGGCCATTGTCTCCGGCGAGGTGCGGCACGAGCGGCGCACGCCGACGCGGCATACCGTGCGCATGCGCACCCACCTCTGGCTCGTCGATGTCGATGACCTGCCGCGCTCGCGGCCGTGGCGGGACTTCCGGGCTGCCGACCATTTCCGCGGCGACGAGGCGATCGGCGACGCGGTGCGGAGGTTTGTCACGACGCACGGGGAGACGGTCAAGGCCGGCGACCGGCTGCTCATGCTCGCGTCACCGCGGACCTTTGGGCACGTCTTCAACCCGCTGTCGGTGCACTGGTGTTTGCGGGCCGACGGGACGGTCCGGTGGGCCGTGCTCGAGATCCACAACACCTACGGCGAGCGCCACGCCCAGCTTCTGCACATCGACGACTCGGGTGTCGGCCACGTGCGCAAGGAGTTTTACGTCTCGCCCTTCTTCGAGGTCGCCGGGGGCTATCGCGTGAAGCTCACCCTCACCGAACGGCGCGTCGGTGTCTCGGTCACGCTCGTCCAGAGGGGGGTCCCGGTCTTCGTCGCGACCTTCCACGGTCGCCCCGAGCACGCGACCGCGCGCGCCGAGGCGCGTGCGCAGGCTCGCACGCCCCTGACCACCCTCCAGACCGTCGCGCGGATCCGCTGGCATGGCATCCGGCTCTGGCGTCGTCTCCCCGTCGTCCCCCGCACCCCACACACCCCTCCCCGAGGCATGGCATGACCCTCGACGTCGACCGCGGCATCCCCGCCGCCCCGACCCCCTCCCATGTCCCGGCCGCGGGCCGCGCTCCCGTCCACGCGGCGGTCGTCCGCGCGCTGCTGCGGCGGATCGTCGCGGGCATGGACCTGCAGGTGCGTATGCCGGACGGCTCGGTCCTCGGGTCGCGGCAAGCCGGGGTGCCCGTCATGGAGATCGTCGACGGACGCTTTTTCGACCGGGTCGGTCGAGACCTCAAGATCGGGGTCGGTGAGGGCTTCATGGCCCGAGAGTGGCGCCCCGGAGCGTCCACGGACCTCGCCGATGTCCTCACCCCGTTTGCCGAGCGACTCACCGACATCGTCCCCGAGTGGCTGCGCCGCTTCCGCCAGCTCGTCGAGCCTCGACATCCGCGTCACGAGGCCAACGACCCCTCGGGTGCGAGAGTCAACATCGCGCGCCACTACGACCTGTCCAACGACGTCTTCGCGGCCTTCCTCGACGAGACGATGAGCTATTCGTCGGCGTGGTTTGGCGGGGACCGCGGCGTCTCCTTCGCCGGGTTGGCCGAGGCGCAGCGGCGCAAGATCGACGGCGTGCTCGACTTCGCGGGGGTCCAAGCCGGCTCGCGGGTCCTCGAAATCGGCTCTGGCTGGGGCGAGTTGGCGATCCAAGCGGCTCGGCGTGGTGCCTTCGTCCACACCATCACGCTCTCCCGGGAGCAGCAGACCCTCGCCCGTCGTCGGATCGCCGACGCTGGCCTCACCGATCGGGTGCTCGTCGACCTGCGCGACTATCGCGAGGTCGACGGCCGCTATGACGCCGTCGTCAGCGTCGAGATGATCGAGGCGGTGGGGGAGGCCTACTGGCCGACCTACTTCGCCGCCGTGTCAGGGGCGCTGGACGTCGGGGGACGCTTCGGGCTCCAGGCGATCACGATGCCCCACGACCGGATGCTCGCCTCGCGGCACGCCTACTCGTGGGTCCACAAATACATCTTCCCCGGCGGCCTCATCCCGAGCCTCGAGGCGATCAGCGCCCAGGCGCGGGCTGCCGGGCTGCGGATCGGACCGGCGCGCAGCCTCGGCCCCGACTACGCCCACACGCTGCGCTTGTGGCGCGAGCGCTTCCTCTCCCGGCAGGACGAGGTGCGAGCGCTCGGCTTCGACGAGACATTTATCCGCGTGTGGGAGTTCTATCTCGCATATTCGGAGGCCGGCTTCCGCTCCGGCCACCTCGACGTGTGGCAACTGGGATTGGAGAAGATGCGATGACCGATACGATGGGAAGACCAGCGCGCACGGGCGAGGCGACCACGAATGACCGCGTGCGACAGGGCGCCGTGCTCCTGAGCGAGGTTGCCTGCATCTTCGGCACACTCGTCGGCGTCGGGGTCATCGGCACCCGCGTCGAGGAATCCTCGGGCGGCAACCTCTCGGCCAACGCCACCCTCATCGCGCCGGCCGTGCCCGCCTTCTCGATCTGGTCGGTCGTGTATGCCGGCCTCGCGGCATACACGATCTGGCAGTTGCTGCCCGCTGCGGCGACCGACCCGCGGGCCCGGGCGACCGGGTGGCTGGCCGCCGCGTCGATGCTGCTCAACGCCGCCTGGCTGCTCGTGACCCAGGTCGGCTGGCTGTGGGTGAGCGTCGGGGTCATCGTCACGCTCGTCCTCGTCCTCGGGGTGCTCGTCCGGCGCCTCACCGAGATCCCGGCGCGTGGGCGTCTCGATCGGGTCATCCTCGACGGGACCTTCGGGCTCTACCTCGGGTGGGTCGCGGTGGCGACCTGCGCCAATATCGCCGCCACCCTCGTCGCGAGTGGGGTCAAGCCCGCATCCCCATTGGCCGACGTCATCGCCGCAGTCGTGCTCCTGGTCGCCGCGGGCGTCGGCGTCCATCTCGCGCGGCAGCTCGGTGGCCGGTATGCCGTCGCTGGGGCGATGGCCTGGGGTCTGGGGTGGATCGCCGTCGGTCGGCTGGGAGATGCGCCGCGGTCGACGATCACGGCAGTGGCGGCAATCGTGGCGGCCGTCATTGTCGTTGTGGCGGCTGTCCGGGCGCACCGGCAGGCTGACGGGCTGCTGCTCGCGAGCGGTGTGCGATGATTGCTACTAGCGGGTAACACCGACAGGAGTCACGAGGAAGGGTCCCCCATGGGCAAGTACGACATCACGACCACCACGCTTGGCCAGTTGCTCGCCGACCCCGAGGTCGTCGCGATCATGGAGAAGCACGCCCCGGGCATCACGACCAACCCGATGATCGGCATGG
Organism: Dermatophilaceae bacterium; assembly: GCA_037046615.1. Taxonomy (GTDB): domain Bacteria; phylum Actinomycetota; class Actinomycetes; order Actinomycetales; family Dermatophilaceae; genus Phosphoribacter. The sequence continues at coordinate 98,663 of JBAOHD010000034.1, read as the reverse complement.
CCGCCGGGATGCCGGCCGCCCAGGCTGTCGGGATGGCCGGCGGGATGATCGGTCAGGACGCCGTTGCCGCGATTACCGACGAAGTTTCCGCGCTTTAACTTGTAATCCGCCGCCTGAGGGCGATATTCTCGCGGAACCAAAAGCCCACGAAGGGCCGCCGTACCCCCTGACGGCGGCCCTTCGTGTTGCCCGGATCTGTGTTGTCCGGATCTGTGTTGCCCGGATCTCTGGTGCCCGGATCTGTGGGGGTGGCGCACGGCGCGGGAGCGGGGCTGGCTTGGCTGGGCTGGGTTGGGCGAGCGGGGCTCGTCGGGCGGGGCGGGGCGGGCGGCATACGGTCTGGTGTTTGCTCCAGTGGTGCCGTGCCGTGGCGTAGCGTGCGGGGATGGCCGCGCGCAGCACACCCGCCGTCGAGCTCGAGGTCGACGGCCGCACGATCCGGCTGAGCAATCCCGACCGGGTCTACTTCCCCGACCACGGCTGGACGAAGCTCGATCTCGCGCAGTACTACCTCGCCGTCGGCCCGGGCATCGTCTGGGCGCTGCGCGAGCGGCCGTGCATGCTGCATCGCTTCCCCGATGGGCTCGCCGGCGAGAAGGTCCACCAGAAACGCATCCCTGCGGGCGCACCGCCATGGGTCGAGACGGTGCGGCTGCACTTCCCGCGGTTCAACCGCTCAGCCGACGAGTTGTGCGTCACCGAGCTCGGATCGGTCATCTGGGCGGTGCAGATGTCGACCGTGGAGTTCCATCCGTGGAACGTCCGGCGAGCCGATGTCGACCGACCCGACGAGTGGCGTATCGACCTCGACCCCATGCCCGAGTGCGATTTCGCGCGGGTGCGGAGGGTCGCTGGCGTTGTGCACGAAGTGTTGGGGGAGTTGGGGATTGCGGGTTACCCCAAGACGTCGGGTGGCAACGGGTTGCACGTTTACGTCCGGATCGAGCCGCGGTGGGAGTTCGGTGAGGTGCGGCGGGCGGCCCTCGCCTTCGCCACCGAGGTATGCCGCCGCGCACCCGAGGATGCGACCGTCACGTGGTGGCGCAAGGACCGCGACCCGCGCCATGTGTTCGTCGACTACAACCAGAACGCCCGAGATCACACCATCGCTGCCGCATGGTCGGTGCGTGGGGTGCCGGCCGGCACGGTGTCTACCCCGATCACGTGGGACGAGGTGGCCTCGGTCGAGCCGCGGGATCTCACGCTGGCGACGGTGCCGGCACGGTATGCCACCCTCGGTGACCTCCACGCGGGGATCGACGACACGGCATACGGGCTCGAGCAGTTGCTTGAGTGGGCAGACCGAGACGGGCTACCCACCTGACGGGTGGAGCGCCCGTTTCCCCGCTCTTCTCCGATTCGATACCCGGAGCGGAGGGGCTCCTCGTTGGTTGGTATCGATTGAGCGGGGGTCGGGCTGTCCTTCCGGTGAGTCGATACCCGGAGCGGAGGGGATCCTCGTTGGCGGGCATCGAATCGTTAGTGTGCGGGGTCATGGTCGGCATCGACGTCTTGAACGAGCAGCAGCGGGGTCTGCTGGCCGAGTGGCTGCCGGGAGCTCGGGTCGTGCGCGACCACGGGTGGGGGCTGGTGGCAACCACAGTGCTGGAAGTGCTCCAAGGCGCCGATCGCTTCATCGTCAAAGCTGGCGGGGCTGACGATCACCACATTGCTCGGGAGATCCGGGCGCATCGGGAGTGGCTCAGCCCATGGGTCGATGCGGGGCGAGGGCCGCAGCTGATCGCCGCAGACGGCGAGGCGAAGCTGCTCGTGACGCGATTCCTCCCCGGCAGGCTGGTGCTCGGCACGGCATACGCGACTGATCCGGAGATCTATCGGCAAGCGGGCGAGTTGCTCGCGGCCCTGCATTCGCAGGTGACGCGCCCCCGATTGGTCGACCCTGGCTACGAGGCCGCGGCCAGCGCCCACACTCTCGCCTGGCTCGCCAAGGACCATCGAATCCACCCCGCTCTGGCCACGCGGCTGCGTGCGGAGATCGAGGCGTGGCCGACTCCTTCGGCTGCGCTCGTCCCGACCCACGGCGATTGGCAGCCGCGCAACTGGCTCGCCGACGACGTCCCGGGGCTGGCTCCACAGGTGCGGGCGATCGATTTCGGACGGGCAGACCTGCGACCTGCCATGACCGACTTCGTGCGCTTGGCCGGAAAGGAATTCAGGTCAGATCCTTTACTTGAGCGCGCCTTCGTTGAAGGCTATGGGTCAGACCCTCGTGAGCCGGAGGAGTGGCGTCGCCACCGTCTGCGAGAAGCCGTTGGCACGGCCGTGTGGGCCTATCAGGTGGGTGACGAGGAGTTCGAAGCGCATGGTCATGGTCTGCTGGCAGAACTGATGACGTAGTCGATTGGGGTGCGGCGGCGTTGCCTCCTGGGCGAGGTGTCGTGGGGTCGTGCGCACGAGTCATTCAATGCCAGCGGGCGAGGCGGCACTCGGCGTCGGGTATCGATTCGAGAGAAACGTCCGGGGCATGAGGCAGTAAGAACGATCAGTCAAGAACGATCAGTAGGTGAAGGGTGGGTGATGGGGGGTGATGGGGGGTGGGTTGTCGACGGGTCGATACCGGAGGGCGAGGCGCTGGTCGTCAACGGGTATCGACCCGGTGGGGCGGAGGTGGGTTGTCGACGGGTCGATACCGGAGGGCGAGGCGCTGGTCGTCAACGGGTATCGACTCGGTGGGGCGCCGCAAACCTCACTCGGTAGGCACGTTGCGCTCAAGCTCGGCCAGCCACACCCGGGCGGACGCGTCGGACGGCATACGCCAATCACCACGGGGCGAGAGCGAGCCGCCGCGCACGACCTTGGGGCCGTTGGGCAGCGCCGACCGCTTGAACTGGTTGGCGAAGTAGCGCTTGAGGAAAACCTCGAGCCAGTGCCGGATCTCTGACAGCGAGTATGCCGTCCGCGCCTCTTCCGGGTAACCCTCGGGCCACTGCCCGCTGGCCGCGTCGTGCCAGGCGTGCCAGGCGAGGAAGGCAATCTTGGACGGGCGGCAAGCCGTGACGTAGCAGGTAATACAGGGTGAAGTCCTGCACGGCATACGGGCCGATCATGGCCTCCGTCGACTGCGGCGCAACACCCTCCTGGTGGGGCACGAGCTCGGGCGTGATCGTCGTGTCGAGGATCGACTGCAGCGTCACCCCGACCTCGTCGGAAAACTGCCCCGACGCGATGACCCACCGGATGAGGTGCTGCATCAGCGTCTTGGGCACGCCGGTGTTGACGCCGTAGTGCGACATCTGGTCGCCGACGCCGTAGGTGCACCAGCCGAGGGCGAGTTCGGACAGATCGCCGGTGCCCAGGACGATGCCGCCGCGCTGGTTGGCGATCCGGAAGAGGTAGTCGGTGCGCAGTCCGGCCTGGACATTTTCGAAAGTCACGTCGTAGACCGGCTCGCCCGCTCCGAACGGGTGCCCCATGTCGCGCAGCATCTGGGTCGCCGCCGGCCGGATGTCGAGCTCGGCCCACGTCACTCCGAGCGACTCCATGAGCGCGATGGCATTGCTCTTGGTGTGATCGCTCGTCGCGAACCCCGGCATCGTGAACGCCAGCACATCGGTCCGCGGCCGCCCCAGGCGATCCAGCGCCCGGCACGCGACGATGAGCGCGTGGGTCGAGTCGAGCCCGCCGGAGACGCCGATGACGATCTTGGGTGAGCCGATCGCGCGCAGCCGCTGCTCAAGCCCGGCGACCTGGATCGAATATGCCTCGTAACAGTCCTGGGCAAGCAGGGCCGCGTCGTCGGGGACGAACGGGAAGCGGTCGACGGGCCGGCGCAGCCCGAGGTCGCCCCGCGGCGGCGTCGAGCTCGAAGGTCACCTCCCGAAAGGATCCCGATCCGCTCCCCGTGGGCGCGACGGTTGTCGTCGAACGTCCCCTGCCGCATGCGCTCCTGCCGCAACCGCGCCAGGTCGACGTCGGCCACGGAAACCGCGTTGCCCAGAAGGGAATCGTTCACTCTCGGCAAGGAGGGCACCGTTCTCCCAGATCATCGTCTGCCCGTCCCACGACGAGATCGGTCGTCGACTCGCCTTCTCCGGCAGCGGCATACAGGTATGCCGCGAGGCAGCGGCTCGACGCGGACTCGCACAGCATGCGCCCGGTCGCGCGCCTTGCCGACCGTGATCGGCGAGCCGGAGATGTTGGCGAGCACGGTCGCGCCCGGCGAGAGCTGCCTCCGCCGACGGGGGGATGGGCACCCACATGTCCTCGCAGACCTCGACGTGCAGCACGAGGTCGGGCAACGTCGGTGGCGCGGAAGAGCAGGTCCGGCCCAAACGGCACCTCCTCGCCCAAGCCGCCCGAGCCGCCCGAGCCGCCCGAGCCGCCCACCCAGATGGTGCCGCGCACGTCGTCACCCGGAGCGATCTGGCGCGACTCGTAGAACTCGCGGTAGGTCGGCAGGTAGGACTTCGGGGCCACGCCGAGGACGCGACCGCGGTGGATCACCACCGCACAGTTGAAGACCCGCGACCGGGCTCGCAGCGGCGCCCCGACCACGAGCACGGTGAGCAGGTCGCGGCTGCCGGCCACGAGAGTCACGAGCGCGGCGTCGACCGCGTCGAGGAGCGCGTCTTGAAGGACGAGGTCCTCGATCGAGTAGCCGGTCAAGCTCATCTCCGGGAAGACCGCCACCGCGACACCATCGTCACTGCACTGCCGAGCGGTCTCGAGGATCGTCGCGGCGTTGGCTGCCGGGTCGACGAGCGACACCGGCACGGTCGCGGCCGCCACGCGCGCGAAACCCTGGTCGTAGATCGAGAAGAAGTTCATGGGTATGCCGTGCGCCTCTCGTCGTGCCTCGGTCGCGCTTCAGTCCGTCAGGGTCTCGCCCCTCGCCGAGTCTCCCACGCAGCACACGCGGGAGGTATCCTGTGGCGCCTGCCTCGTCGGCGGAGGTTCCTCCCGGCAGTCACCCTCTGGGTGCGTCGGGCACCCGGGATAGACCTAGAGCGGTCCGCGCCGTCCTGTATGGGAAGAGCGCGTAGCTCTGGAGCGTCATCGAGAGGCGCCGGGCCTCGGGAATCAGCTCCTCGCATTTCGGGAGCACTCACTAAAATTTCGGGAGCACTCACTAAACTCGACGGTCATGCCGAGATTCGAGCCGTTCCGGGCCCTGCGATACAGCCCACGTGAGGACCTCGACGCCGTCATCGCACCGCCCTATGACGTGCTCTCACCCGCCGACGTGAGCGCACTGCGAGCCCGCGATCCCCACAACATCGTCCAGGTCGACGTCCCCGAGCCGACAGCGGATGGGTATGCCGCCAGCGCGGCGACGCTCGCGCGCTGGCGGCGCGAGGGGGTCCTCGTCCACGACGACGAGCCAAGTCTCACGATCTACCGGATGGACTTCGCCGACGCCGCCGGGCGACCGCGTCATCTGGTCGGCGTGCTCGGAGCCCTCGAGGTCGTCGATCCCGGCGCCGGTGGGGTCTTGCCGCACGAGCGGACGACGCCAAAGGCATCCACCGATCGGCTCGACCTCACCCGGGCGACGCGGGCCAACCTCTCGCCGGTGTGGGGGCTGTCGCTCGCCCCGGGCTTGAGCGCGCTGTTGGCCGAGCCCGCTGACGCGGTGGGACAGCTCACCGTTGACGGGGTCACCCATCGGGTCGAGCGGCTCACCGATCTGCGCCGCATCGATGAGATCTGCGCTCTCCTCGGCAGTGACGACGTGCTCATCGCCGATGGTCACCACCGTTACGGCGTTGCCCGCGCCTATCGCGATGAGGTCAGGGCAGGCGCGGACAGCTCGGCGGTGGCTCGCGACCTGGCGGGGTCCACCCTGGCCTTCGTCGGCGAACTCACCCCCGACCAGTTGGCCATCGATGCGATCCACCGCCTCGTCGGCGGCGTGCCGATCGGTCAGCTCCGGGAGCTGCTCGCGCGCGACTTCGAGCTGACGCCCGGGCCGCAGGCCACCGACATCGACCCGGCTGAGCTCCTCCGGCGGCTTGACTCCGACGGGGTGCTCGCCCTCGTCACCGCCGACGGTGCCGTGACGTGGCTGACCGCCCGGCCGGGGGCGTTCGACGGGGTGCGCGCTCTTGACGGCGCGTGGCTCGAGCACACCCTCGCCGACAGCCCGGCGACCCTGGGCTATCAGCACGGCATACCGGAGTCAGTCGCCGCGGTGCGCGCCGGAGCTGACCGAGGGGCTCGAGAGGCTGGCACCGTGGCTGCGATCCTCATCCGGCCGACCAGCCTGGCTGAGATCGAGCGGACGGCCCGCGAGGGACTCCTCATGCCACCGAAGTCGACCTTCTTCACTCCCAAGCTCCGGACGGGCTTCGTCGTGCGCCTCCTCGACGAGCGCTGATCGTCCCATCGCGCTGACTCGACAAGAAGTGATGCTTCGGCGGTAGCAAAGGCTCCTGAAGCGACACTTTCTGTCGAGTCAGTGCCGCTCGCCCGGGAGTCCACTGAGGTCAGGGCGAGCGGTCACCCGCAACCCCGGGAAGCGTGTGAGTCAGACCGGCTCGGCCATGGACCGGGGCGCAGCGAGCGCGGCGAGCGCCTCGATCTGGGTGAGGCTGCCGAAAGCGATGAGCACCGATCCAGGCGCAAGAACGGTGTCGGCTTCAGGGTTGGGTTCGAATGGCTGCCGGGCGCCCGGGCGATAGGCGAGCAGTCGCGCGCCGCTGCGGTGCTCCAGCTCAAGGTCACCGAGTCGGCAGCCGGCGAGCGGCGAGGACGGCAGCACCCGCACCTGTTGGACCCGGAAGTCGAGCTCGTCGTCGTGCATGACGACATCGAGGAACTCCGCGACGTGGGCTTGCAAGGCAAAGGCCGCGATCCGCCGACCGCCGATGAGCTGGGGGTTGACCGCCCGGGTCGCACCGGCAAGCGTGAGCTTCTCCTTGGAATCGACCGTGCGCGCGCGGGAGATGATGACGAGGTCGGGGGCCAGGGCCCGTGCGCTGAGCGTGAGATACACCGTGTCAGCATCGGACTCGAGGGTGGCGACGAGCGCACGGGCGCGTTCGATGCCGGCGGCGATGAGCACCTCGTCGCGGGTGCAGTCCCCCACCAGATGGGGCTCTTCGAGGTGGACGACGCGTTCGGGGACGTTGTCGACGACGACGACCTGAGCGCCCATGGCCTTGAGGTGGTCACGCGCCGAGCGACCCACCCGACCGTAACCGCACACGATGACGTGGCCGCTCATCGCGGCAATGCGCCTATCCATCCTGCGCCTTTCGAAATACCGCCGGACCTCACCATCGGTGATCGCCCCGACCATCACCGTGAGGTTGTAGAGCGCGATGCCGACACCCATGATCATGAGGCTTGTCGAGAACACCTTCATGGCCGTCGTCGGCGGGTGGACCTCGCCGTAGCCGACGGTCGTCATCGTCATGCACGTCTGGTAGAGCGCATCGAGGAAGGTGTAGCCGAGGAGCATGTAGCCGGCGACACCGTATGCCGTCACCCCGACGAGACCGCCAATGGCGATCGCGAATCGACGGATGCTGCTCACGGCCCTTATCTAACCGCGCAAACCGGCACCCTCGGCGCCACCGAGCACAGGAAGTTTGCTTGGATGAGGCATGGAGTTCACCGAGACCCTTCTGCCGGGGGTGGGGGTTCGTTACGACGGGCGATCCCGCGATGGCCATCCGATCGCCATCGTCGTCGCGCACGACGGTGACGTCGAGATCGTCACCTACCGGCGCACCGACCCGGACGCCGTCCAATACCGTCTCGCCCTTGCCGCACAGGAGGCCCTCGCCGTCGCCGAGTTGCTCGGCTCACCACGGGTCAGCGCGCGGCTCGTCGACCTCACGCGCGAGATCCCCGGGCTGCGCACCGGTCGCCTCGTCGTCGCGCCAGGATCTCGGTATGCCGGTCGCCTCCTCGGCGACAGCAAGGCCCGCACCCGCACCGGGTGCTCGATCGTCGCGGTCGTCCGCGGCCCTGATGTCATTCCGGCTCCGTCGCCAGCCTTCACCCTCGAAGCCGGCGACACCCTCATCGCCATCGGCAGCGATCACGGTCTCGCGCAACTGGCCGAACTCCTCGGCCTCACCCCCGACGACCCGACCCCGGCCATGACGGCGCCGGCGTAGGGGCGCGGGGACAATGGATGCCACGGGCCTGGTCTATCTCGAACTCGGGCTGATCTTCGTCGGCATCACGCTGCTCGGCGCCGTTGCTCGCAAGATCGGCCTCTCGCCGATCCCGCTCTACCTCTTGGCTGGTCTCGTCTTCGGTGAGGGCGGGATGGCGCCGGTCGTCGCGTCGGACGGCTTCGTCACGATCGCAGCCGAACTCGGGGTGCTCCTGCTCCTGCTCACCCTCGGGTTGGAGTTCTCTCCCGACGAGCTCTCGTCGAGCCTCCGGCGGCATCGCCCCTCCGGCCTGATCGACCTCGTCCTCAACGCCACCCCCGGCGTCATCATTGCTCTCCTCATCGGCCTGCCGTGGCCGGCGGCCGTCGCGATGGGGGGCCTGACCTGGGTCACCTCGTCGGGCATCGTCGCCCAACTCCTGTCCGACCTCGAACGCACGCCCAACCGAGAGACCCCGGCGATCCTGTCGGTGCTCGTGCTCGAAGACCTCGCGATGGCGATCTTCCTCCCGATCTTGCTGGTCGTCCTCGCCGGCGGTGGCTTTGTCCAAGCGCTCGGTGGCATCGCGCTCGCCGTGGGTGCGGTGTCACTCGCCCTCTTCGCGGCCACCCGCGGGAGCCGCCGCATCGGCCAGATGCTCACCCATCGCCAGGACGAGCAGGTCATGCTCCGGGTGCTCGCGCTGACCCTCCTCGTCGCCGCCGCCACGCACGCCCTCGGGGCGAGCGCTGCCGTCGGCGCCTTCCTCGTCGGCATCGCCGTGCCAGGCGTCCTCGCCGAACGCGCTCGGATGATCCTCGGCCCTCAGCGGGACCTCTTCGCCGCGATCTTCTTCGTCGCCTTCGGCCTGCAGACCAACCCCGGAGAACTCGCCCCTCACCTTGGCGTCGGCGCGGTCCTCGCGGTCCTCACGACGGTGACCAAGGTCGCCACCGGCTGGTATGCCGCCCGCCGCGAAGGCGTCGGCCCGCGAGGCCGCCTCCGGGCCGGGTTTACCCTCGTCCCCCGCGGCGAGTTCTCCATCGTCATCGCCGGCCTGGCGGTGACCGCGGGCTACGTGAAAGTCGGACTCATCGCGACGGCATACGTCATGATGTTGGCGGTTGTCGGGCCGGTCCTGGCTCGGGTGAGCGACTCCGTTGCCGACCGGATTTTCGCCCCGCCCCCGTTGCCTCCCGTAGCAGGGTGACCATCGCTACGCTCGGGCTCACGAGCCGCCCCGGAGTCGCCGGGAGAGCATTCGATCCGCGCAGCCTGACGCGCAGACGGAGGCCACGATGAGTGAGACCCCAGCCGCAGCCGACCCCCTGGCCGACCGCGCCGAGCGTCGGGTGGTCATCGTCGGCGCGGGACCGTCCGGGCTGTTTGCCGCCCAGTCGCTCGTCGCCCAGACCGACCTCCCCGTCCGCGTCGACATCATCGATCGGCTGCCGACGCCCTACGGCCTCCTGCGCTATGGGGTCGCACCGGACCACACGAGCATCAAGTCGGTCGCGACCGCGCTCGCGCGCACCTTCGACGACCCGCGGGTGCGGTTCTTCGGGCAAGTCCAGTTCGGGGCCGACACGACACGGGACGAGTTGCTCGGCGCTTATGACGCGGTCGTGTATGCCGTGGGGGCCAGCGAGGACGCCGAGCTGGGCATCCCGGGGGAGGACCTGGCCGGCAGCCTGTCGGCGCGGGAGTTCGTCGCGTGGTATTCCGGCCACCCCGACGCCCAGCCGCAGGACCTCTCAGGGGTGCGGGCTGCCGCGACGATCGGCGTGGGCAATGTCGCCGTCGACGTCGCCCGGGTCCTGGTCAAGTCGGCTGACGAGCTCGACACGACCGACATGCCCGACGCCGTCCTCGACGAACTCCGACGTCACGAGGTGACGGACGTCTGGCTCATCGGGCGGCGCGGGCCCCACCACGCGAGCTTCACGACCGTCGAGTTGCGCGAGCTCGTGTCCCTGCCGGGGCTGACGGTGACCGTCACCCCGGATGCGTTCGACGGCATACCGGAGGAGGGTTTGGACCGGCGCACGAAGGCCAACGTCGAGATCATCCGGGAGGCGGCCGCGCGCGGTGCCGGTGAGGGATCGCGACGCTTGCACTTGGCGTTTTGGCGCAAGCCGGTGTCCCTTGAGGGCGACGGGCATGTCGAGCGGCTCCTGCTCGAACACACCCGACTCGACGACGACGGGCGGGTCGTCGGCACGGGCGAGTTCGAGACGGTGCCGGTGCAGCGGGTGCTGCGGTCGATCGGTTACCGCGCGGTGCCGCCACCGGGCGTGCCGTTCGACGAGCGTGCCAGCGTCGTGCGGCATGTCGAGGGCCGGGTCGTCGACGAGGGCGGAGCAGTGCAGCCGGGCGAATACGTCGTCGGGTGGATCAAGCGCGGGCCGGTCGGGGTCATCGGCACCAACAAGAGCGACGCCGCCCAAACCGTGCGCCACCTCGTCGCCGACCTCGCGGGGCGGGCGCCGCGCGGCAGTGAGACTGATCTGCTGGAGGTCTGGCGAGCGCGCGGTATCGAGCCGACGACCTTTGCGCAGTGGCAGGCCATCGACGCCGCCGAGATCTCCAAGGGTGCTGCCCGCGGCCGGGCGCGGACCAAGATCGACACGTGGCAGGAGCTGCTTGAGGTATGCCGGGCGCAGCGGGAGACCGCGGGCTGACCGCTCCGTCCGACCCGGGATTGCCTTTGCTCCGGCAACCGGTCGGCTGCCTCAGGTCAGACCGCGAAAGCGGGCCGGCATCCGCGCCGACCCGCCTCCGCGATCACTGCTGAGTCGCTCTCCTGGCCTCAGGTGAGCTTCATCCGTGGTTCGCCGCCCACGAGCCCGGTGCCGGCGATCGTGCACGTGCCGCCGCGCACGGCACCACCGTTGTAGGCCATCCGCACGCAGCTACGCTCGGCGAGCTGCCCCCAGTAGTTGGGGTGGAGGGACTCTTGGATGTAGTAGTTGGTGGTCGCTGTCGAGATCGTGCGGATCTGGGCGATCCATTCGGTCTTGTCGACCGCGCCGGCGTTCGTCCATGACGACAGGCCCTTCTCCTCGAGCAGGCCGACGGTGTTTTCGCACAGCCGCCGACCGTTGAAGGCCGACTGCAACTCGAGGACCTTCCCGTTGGTGATGCCCGTGTCGGCGAGCGCTCCGCGGACCGTGGCATTGATCGTCGGCAAGGCCGTGGCGTTGGCCCAGTCGGCATCCTTGTTCCAGAAGCCGCACCCGCCGGTGTTTTGCCGCGTGAAACCGGACTGGCTGTAGCGGAACCCGGACCCTGACGGGATGGGGGACGGGTAGGTCTGGACGACGAGGGTCCAGGACGAGTCGGCATACCCGGCATTGCGCATCGCCTGACGGACATTGAGCAGGGCGGTCTTGATCTTGGCGCGCACCGCCGCGACGTTGGTCGAGGTGAAGTTGGCCTTGACCGACGAGTCGTCGTAGCAGTAGTCGGGCCACCATGATGGCGAGGTCAGGAAGTTCGTCACGCAGGACTGGACGATCGAGGCAAACTTGAAGTCGTTTCCGCCGATGCTCGCGACGACCATTGTGACGTTGTGCGTCGAGGCAAAGGTCTGGAGCGCCTTGGCCTGACCGACCTTGCCTCCGCCGAGGTCGGCGAAGTCGAGGCCGGGCTTGAAGTTGCCGTCCGAGCTGGTATAGGTCGCGGCGGTCGCACCCGAGCAGGCGAGGTTGACGCCGCCGACGCCGCCGCCGATGAAGGCCGACGCCGACGCACTGCGGTGGCACCTCGCGATTGTCTCAGCCGTGCGGGTCGCGTTGTCGAAGTAGGCCGCCGCGCCGAGTGCGTCGACCAAGCTCGATCCGTTGTTGGTGTTGCCCGCCCAGCGACCGGCTTCGCCGCTGATGTAGCTGTCGCCGACCGTCGCGACATAGGGCGTCCCCACGCCGGGGCCGTCGGCGGCTGCCGTTGCCGCAGTGGTGACCCCAGCGGCACCGAGCGCTGCCACGAGGATACCGACCGCGGCATACCGGATCCGGCGTCTCAGCGAGCCTTGGCTGGGGGAGTGAGCAGACCTGAACACGACTTTGCTCCCATCGTCGAAAAGGTGACCTGCCGCGGGCAGCACCCCTTCTGTCCCTGGCTGCCGTGAACTGTGTCACACCGCGGGCCGGCGCGCGAGGGGAACGACCGCGAGAGTCGCCGCCCTCCCAATCGACGCCTCAAGTCAACGCCGCTGATCAACGCCTCGGATGCCTTGAGCTGGGGGTCAGAGCCTCGCGCGAAGGACCGTCATCGAGGCGGTGGACCAGTCGGTGTGGTCGTTGCGCCAGCCGAGCAGATCGCGGAAGAGCGGGTGCCGGTTGGCTTCCGCGTGCCCGATCACGTCGGCGGTCGCGATGCCGTAGCGGGCCTGGAGGCCTCGGATCAGGGCGACGAGTGCCTGCGCTTGCGCGGGACGGCCGAGGATCTGCTGTTCGGCCCACGCGGAGGTGTTGCCCCTCGTGGCCTGGACGACTTCGATGCCGATCGCGACGTGGTTGAGCCCGATGGCGTGGCGGCACATCGTGTCGGTCCGCACGAGCTGCCGCGCGATCCCGGCCTGGTCGAGGACGTAGTGGGCACACGTGCCGGGGAGTTCGCCGCGGTTGGCGACATTGGTGCTGAAGGTCGCGAACGCCGACTGCCAGGTGTCGGATTCGGTGAAGTGGACGACGATGACCCGCGGGCTCAAGGTCGCGCTCGCCAGGCCGTAGTGCCGTTGCGCGTAGTCGGCCATCTGAGCTCGTCGCGCGTCGGTGAACGGGATCCATTGGTCGACGACCCGCACGCCGGTGACGGGTCGGGGAGGCGTCCCTGGTGCCGACGGAGCCGACGGAGCCGACGGAGCCGACGGAGCCGGTATGCCGGTCGCGCGTGTCGTCGGGGCCCCCGCCGGGGGCGTGGCGGGAGCTGAGGTGGTCGCGCCGGTGGGCGACGTGGAGGCGGCGGTCGGCATGGTCGACGGGTCGCTCGTCGTGGGAGCCGTGGTCGCCACGGAGTCCAACGCGGTTGACAAGGCAGACGTGGTGGTCGACGTGCCGGCGGTCGTGACACCCGGCGCGGAACTGCAGGCCACGAGGGCGGCCAACGCGCCGCACGCCACGGCCATGCCGGCCAGGCGGGGCATCACTCGTGGGTGTCGGGGCGGGTGGCGTCCAGGCCCCGGTCGCAGTCGAAGGTGAATCCGCGCTCGCGCAGCCGCTCGACGAGCGGCATACCGAGTGCAGTCGCGGGCGTGAGCACTCCAGCCGTGTCCGGCACGTCGCTGTCGAAGGCCAGCCCTAGGGCACTCTCGCCGAGCATGACCGCCGTGCCGTCGTAACCCGGGTCGTAGTCGGCGCCGACGTTCGTGACGTAGTGGGACCCGGTCGTCGTGTGGCTCGTGATGACCATCCGGAAGCGACCCTCGGCGCGGCGTTCGGCGCTCGGCCCTTCGCCGGGCTTGGGGAGGACCCGGTCGAGCACCTGCCGCGTCGACGCGTAGGACATCCCGACGGTCGCGCCGAGCAGGCCCGCGGTCATCCCGGTCGCGAGCAGCGGAGCCTTCGGGCTGTCGCCGAAGTCCATGACCTCGCGATAACGGAAGGAGCGGCCATACCGCCAGCCGAGCAGGGCGTTGCTCCGGCGCACGATCCGGGTGTTGAAACCAGCCATGACAAAGGGCGCCGTCCATCGACCTGTCTCGGGATCACGTTGCACCGGAAGGGATTTACGAGCCTTGGTCCACATTGCGGTCGCCTTGCCGAGGAGATCGTCGGGCAGCGGGGTCGGCTTCGGGGCGGGCGGTTCGGCGGCACGGTCGGGGCTGAGCGCATACGGGTCGTCGAGGATCTCCTGGGCGCCGGGTTCGTTGCGGGCGATGATGGTCTGCTGCCGCATCGAGTCGATGGTCCCGTCCACTGAGGCCGCCCTTGAGTGATCGCACCGACAGGAGGGTGCGGGTCAGCTCCCCCTCCCCGTCCGCTGCCACCTTGTCAGCCGTGACGAGGACCCCGAGGTCCGACGGGATCGCGTCGAACCCGCACCCGTGGACGATCTTGGCCCCCGAATCCTTGGCGATCTCATGCCACGAGTCGGCGCTCTCCCGGACGAAGAGCACCTCGCCGGTGAGGTCGCAGTAGTGCGTGCCGGCCATTGCGCACGCCTCGACGAGCGGCATCCCGAGCATCGCGTAGGGCCCGACGGTCGTCGCGACGACGCGCGTGCGCGCGGCGAGGGCCGCGAGCGTCGTCGGCTCGGACGAGTCGGCGAGGAGAATCGCCCAATCGCGGGCGCCGCGGGGCAGTTGCCGCCGGAGTGCCTCGAGGCGGAGTTCGTCACGTCCGGCCAGCGCGATCCGCGCCTCGGCAGGGGCGTTCTCGGCGAGGTATGCCGCCGTCAACCGACCGACGAAACCCGTCGCTCCAAACAGGACGACGTCAAACTCGCGCTCCGCACGCGCACCGGGAGTAGCCACACGGTCAGGCTACTCGGCGGCGAGGGCCGGTTAAGGTTCGCCTCATGCCGCGCATCACCAGGTCCCTCGGCCGTCGCCATCGCAGGGCGCGCCCGTCTGGCCCATCGTCCCCAGTGGCACCCCAGCGCGTCCTTGTCACGGGGGCTGCGTCGGGGATTGGGTTGGCTTTCGCCCAGTGGTATGCCGCGGCCGGCGCCCAGGTGCTCGCCACCGATCTCGCCCAAACGGTCGAGCCCGGTGTCCTGCCCGACGGCGTGACCTATCGCCGGCTCGACGTGACATCCGATGAGGACTGGGCGGCCGCGCGGGAGTGGGTGGCTCAGGAGTGGGGCGGCCTGGATGTTGTCGTCAACAACGCCGGCGTGGCCGCGGGTGGCCGGATCGATCGCCTGACGATGGCCGAGTGGGAGTGGATCCTCGACATCAACCTCCTCGGTGTCGTCCGTGGCTGTGCGACCTTCGCCCCGATGATGATCGCGGCGGGGTCGGGGCGGGTCATCAATGTCGCCTCCGTCGCCGGCCTGGCGCACGCAGCGTCGATGGCCTCCTACAACGTGAGCAAGGCCGGGGTGGTCGCCCTGTCGGAGACCCTCCTGCACGAACTCGGCCCACACGGCATCGCAGTCCACGTCGTCTGCCCGTTCTTCGTCCGGACCAATCTCGCCCAGTCGTTGCGCGGCGGCGACGCTGAGGCGGAGGCGGCGGCATACGCGCGCATCGCGAGTTCGCCGCGCACCCCGGAGGTCGTCGTGCGGCGGGCTATGCGCGCGGTCGAGGCAGGGAAGTTTGTCGTGCTCACCGACGCCATGGGGCGCGTGGCGCGGTGGGGCAAGCAGTGGGCCCCGCCGGTCTATCACCGGGTCATGGTCAGCATGGGTCGCCAGGGATCGACGGGCAGGCGCGGCTGACGCAGGCGCCGGGTCGCGTGAGGGCGGCGACGGACTGGAGTCGAGAAATGGGTCAGGGCCAGGTGCGCGGGGTGCGCACCTGGCCCTGACTTTCCTTTTGCTGCGACTCGACATCCGGCGAGCGGCCAAGGGGTAGGCCGCCCGAACGGTGCTGGTCGGCGGCGCGCAAGGGGTACGCACTGAGCCCGACCGATGCCGCATCGCAGGATTGACGCAGGTGGATCAGCTCTCCCCACCGATCCACCTGCCACAACCCTGCGCGGTTCGCCCTTCCGGCTGGTCCCCCCCGGAACCCTCCGGAAGGGCGAACCGCCCACCTCGATCGTTTCCGCACTGGGCGTTGCCGCCCCGACCGATGTGGTTCGGATATGAGACGGGGCAGCAGTCGATCTATGACACGTCTTTCGAGAAATCTTGTGGAGATTCGTCGCGGCTTAACCGAGGTTAACGCTTATGGCCCGATATCTCCCGAAGTGCCCCTATTTGCCCCTCCGGCCCGGTGGCGCGCGTGCGGACCCCGAAGGGCGGGTATCCCGAAGGGCAGGTATGCCGTCTTCGCAGCCATGAAAGGGCGCTCACGCACGCTTCGGCGCCCGGGAACCCGGCATACGTGCCCTTTCATGCCCTTTCATGCCCTTCTTGCCCTTTCATGGGACGAGGCCAGTCACCGCTGCGAGCGCCGGATCGCCGTCACCATGTGGGCGCGAGCGGCCGCGGCTTCCGGGACCCGGAGGATGGGCCACACGTGGATCAGCCCCTCGGCCTCGTGATAGTCGACCTGTATGCCGTGGGCCTCCGCCGCCTCCCGCAGCCTCCGAGCGTCGTGCAGGAGCAGGTCGCGCGTCCCCACGAAGATCGTCATCGGCCCCAACCCGGCAACGCTGCCGTAGATCGGGGAGACCCTCGGATCGCGCAGGTCGAGCGGGCCGGCATACAACTCGCCCGCGCGACGCAGCCGGGCGATCGAGAGCATGGGGTCGCGGGTGGCCTCGGGGTCGATCGCCGGGTCGGACATCGTCACATCGAGCCATGGCGCGATGAGGATGAGGGCGACCCCATCGATGTCCGCGATCCCCCGGTCTCGCAGCGTCTGCGCCACCGCGAGCGCCATGCCGCCCCCGGCCGAGTCGCCGCAGAGCGTCACGAGCCGCGGGTCGCCGGCCTCGGCGACGACGTCAGCGACAATGTCGGCCGCGGTGGGCACGGTCGTGTCGGCGTGAGCGCCGGGCGCCAGCGGATAGATGGGCACGAGGACCCGCGCCGGCGCACTCGTGGCCAACCGTCGGGTGAGGCCCCAGTGGTGCGGGTCGACCTCGGCGACATAGCCACCACCGTGGAAGTAGACAACCCGGCGCTGCGGCAGCGCGGCGCCGCGCGGGGCGAGTTCGTAGGTGCGCCACCCGTGATCGCGCAGCAGCCGCAGCGCGACGTGCCGGTCCAGCGACCTGGGTGGCGCGAACCTCCGCGGGCGCAACTGCGCCGCCTGCATCTCCGCGTCCATCCCGGCCTCGTCCTGGGGACGGCGGCCGAGGGGAGTGTGGGTCAGGGCGGCGACGATCGCGCGGTGACGGAGGGACGGCATACCGCCACCGTATGCCGGCTCGCCGGGCTCGCGAGAATCGGCCGCGCACGCTCGCGGGGGTGGTGTCGCGGTTGTTCCGGATCGTCGCGCCTCTTCCCGTGGCAAACCGGAACAAGCCTGGCAACGCAGGGCGAAGTAGACCGTCGTCAGGAGGGCAGGCGGGTCTTCTGGACCTTGCCCATCTCGTTGCGCGGCAGGCCGGTCGACGAAGCGCACCTCGCGCGGGCGCTTGTGGATCGACAGCTCGCGGATGACGAGGTCGACGAGATCGGCGGCCAACGCATCGTCGTCGGGAGCGTGATCGGCCGGCGCAGTCGTCGCCCTCCTCGCTGCGCTGGGCTGGGTTCGGATGGGCGCGCACGACATAGGCGACGATCCGCTGACCGAGATCAGCATCGGGCACTCCGACGACCGCGCATTCGGCGACGTCCGGATGGCCGAGCAGCACGCCCTCGATCTCGCCCGCCCCGATCCGATAGCCCCCCGACTTGATGAGGTCGACCGATGCCCGCCCGACGATCCGGTGCACGCCGGCCGGGTCGATCGTCGCGACGTCGCCGGTCCGAAACCACCCGTCCGCCGTGAACGCTGCCGCCGTCTCGTCGGTCTCGCCCGAGGTAGCCGTCGAAGAGGGTCGCCCCGCGCACCTGGAGGTCGCCGACCGACTCGCCGTCGTGCGCGACCTCGCCCCCGTCTTCGCCCACGAGCCGGGTCTCGACTCCCGCAACGGGCACGCCGACCGCGCCGGCCCGCCGCACGCCATCGGCTCGGGTCGCGACCGTGATGAGGGTCTCGGTCATGCCATAGCGCTCGCACACCTCCAACCCGGTGAGAGCGCGCAACCTGTCGAACACCGGCGCCGGCAGGGCCGCGCTGCCCGACACGAGCAGCCGCGCCGCCGCTGAGCCGTCGAGCCGCCGCGGGGTCCGCCGCGATCCGTGACCAGATCGTCGGCACGCCAAAACACATCGTCGCGCCGGCGGTGACGGCAGCGGCATACGCCTCGGGAGTCGGCCGCCCGACGTGATCCAGTCCCGACCCGAGCCGCAGCGGCCCCAGGACCCCGAGGACGAGCCCGTGCACGTGGAACAGCGGCAGCCCGTGCGCGAGCACGTCCTGCGCGGTCCAGGCCCACGCGTCCGCGAGCGCGTCGAGGCCAGCCGCGATCGCGCGCCGGGAGAGGACGACGCCCTTGGGCAGCCCGGTCGTCCCGGACGTGTAGAGGATGAAGCACGGCTCTCGCGTCGTCGACGCGGGCAGGTATGCCGCGTCGGCCGGCGCGGTGCCCAGAGCGACTCCCACAGCGGCTCCTCGTTCGGCTCCCCGGGCAGGTCCCGGCACCAGCTCCTGGATCAGCTCCCGCAGCAACGGGCGGCTCGACGGGCAGGTGGCCGAGTCCGCTGGGGCCGTCCGGCGGCAGGTCGCCCAGCCAGTGGGTCGCTTCCGAGTCCTGCAGGATGTGGGCGCGTTCGCCCGGGCCAGCGTCGGCGGGCACCGGCACGACGGTGACGCCGGCGACGACCGCAGCGACCACCCCCAGCACCGTCGACCACGTCGGCGTCGCGTGGATCGCGACGCGGTCGGCTCTGCTCTCCTGGAGGGTGTCGGCGAGGGTGCGCACTCGGGGGAGGAGGGCGGCATACGTGAGTGACACGCCCGCGACGGTGATGCGCTGATGGGGGTGACGGCCGCCGGTGAGCCCGTCGAGGAGGTCGCTCACGCCTGCACCTCTGGGTGGCCGAGGGGGATGGTTGCGGCCGTCTCGTACCGCGGCCGCCGGCCAGGGCCCTCACCGAGGTAGGACGCGACCAGGTCGATCTCGTCGAGGTGCCATCGCGGGCTGCGGTAGGTGTCGAGCACCCGGAGCCACTTCGTCGCCTCGATGGGCCGCTTGAGCCGGGCGAGCGTGAGGTGCGGGACGAAGCGCTTCCCGTCAGGCGGCGCACCCGATCGCGGTCCCGGCCGCTCGCGCGTTGACCGCGGCCCGGTGCACCTCCGTCTCGGGGGCGCCAGGGGCACTGGCCGGTATGCCGTCCACGTCGAGTCCCAGCCACAGCACGACAGCCCGGTCGACATGGGGGAAGGCGCCGGCTCCGGTGAGGGCTGAGGCGGCACGGCCGGCGTCGACCGGCCGACCGCGACAGCGTCTCGACGAGATCGTCGATCCGGTGGTCCGGCACGGACTCGAAGAAGGCGAGGGTGACGTGCCATTGCGCCTCGTCGATCCACGGCATACCGACTCGTGGTGCGAGGAAGTCGGCGAGGTGCTCGCGCACGTGCTCCGGGGGCGTGATGGCGACGAACATCCGCTGACCCATGGCGGCAAGCGTGCCATGACCTCCCGCGTGTCTAGGCTGGGAGCACACGTCCGTGAGGTGACAGGAGAGCGCCATGGGATTCCCCGACAACGTCCTGGCCGACGGCGAGGTGGTCGAGCGCAGCCTGCATCCACACTGGTTGACCGTCCTCACGCCGACGATCCTCGGCGTCGTGCTCGCGGCTGTCGCGGGGATCGCCGTGCTCGTCACGCCCGACAACTCGACCGGCAACCTCATCCAGACGATCCTCGTCGCGATCCTGCTGATCATCGCGCTGATCCTCGTCGTCGTGCCGTTCTTGCGTTGGCGCACAACGCATTACGTCATCACCAGTCACCGTGTCATGGTGCGGCGAGGCATCTTGTCCAAGGCTGGGAAGGACATCACGCTGTCGAAGATCACCGACGTGTCCTTCCACCAGAGCCTGCTCGATCGGATCATCCGCTCGGGCACCCTGACCATCGAGTCTGCGGGCGACTCCGCGGACGAACTCCTGCGCAACATCCCTCGCAGTGACGAGGTGCAACAACTCATCAACCGGCTCATCGACGCGGACGCCACCCGGCGATCGAGCTGAGGCGCTGTGTTCCCTGCCAGCCCGCGGCTGTCTGTGCGTGGAGCGGTCGAGCCCTTCCACGTCATGGAGCTCATCAAGGCGGCCGCTGCCCGCCAGGCCACCCACGGTGACGTCATCTCGCTCTGCGCCGGCCAGCCCTCGACTCCCGCCCCCGAGGCCGCCCGCCACGCAGCCGTCGCCGCGATTGAGGCGGGCGTCCTGGGCTACACCGAAGCCACCGGGATCCGCTCGCTGCGCGAGGGAATCGCCGAGCACTACGCCGCGAGTTATGGCCTGGACGTCGACCCCGATCAGATCGTCGTCGCGACAGGGTCGTCGGGAGGATTCACCGCGCTCTTCCTCGCCGCCTTCGACCCCGGCGACGTCGTCGCGATGAGTCGCCCCGGCTACCCGGCATACCGCAACACCCTCCACGCGCTCGGCTGCCGCGTCGTGGAACTCGACTGCGGGCCGGAGTCGCGTTATCAACCGACCGTCGCGATGCTCGAGGCGCTGCCCGAGCCTCCCGCCGGGCTGGTCGCTCGCGAGTCCCTCCAACCCGACCGGCACGATCATCGACCCGGTCGAGCTCGCCGCGATCGCCGCGTGGTGCGAGGCCCACGGCACCCTCCTCGTCAGCGACGAGATCTACCACGGGGTGAGCTTCGGGCGGCGATGCGCGAGTGCGTGGGAGACCTCGCGGCAGGCTGCGCTCGTGGGGTCGTTCAGCAAGTACTTCTCGATGACCGGGTGGCGCGTCGGCTGGCTCGTCCTGCCGCCGCACCTCGTGCGCCCCGTCGAACTGCTCCTCGGCAACCTCAACATCTGCGCCCCCGCGGTCGCGCAGGCCGCGGCGCTCGGGGCCCTCACGCCCGAGGCGCGCGTCGAGCTCGACGGGCACGTGAGCCGGTATGCCGCCAACCGCGACCTCCTCCTGCGTCGTCTCCCGGAGATCGGGGTCGACCGGCTGGCGCCACCGGACGGGGCGTTCTACCTCTATCTCGACGTGAGTCGGCATACCGACGACTCCCAACGCTGGTGTCAGGAGGTCCTCGACACGACCGGAGTGGCGCTCACTCCGGGCGTCGACTTCGACCTCTTAGAGGGGAGGCGCTTTGTCCGGTTGTGCTTCGCCGGCACGGCCGCCGAACTCGACGAGGCGATCGATCGGCTGGCCGCGCACCTCGCCTGAGCGTGGTGTTGCGCGCTGTGTCACCATGTGCCGCGTGAGTTCGCGTCGTGGTCGTATCTCTCGGTAGTCGCCTTGGCGCTCGGTCGTGGTCCTCCTCGCCGGATGCACGTCAGCGATCCCGCCTCCATGCCCGGGCCCACGCCCTCGGGCACGACCTCCGCAGCGGAGATCACCGGGGTGTCGGGGATGCCTGAGGGCGGGACGGTCCGCATCGACGGTGTTGTCGTCGAGCAGTCGGTCAACAACGACCCGGCCTTCCAAATCTCCATCTGCCCGGCCGGTCGTGCCCGGGCAGCCGGGCCTCAACAGACGCGGTCCGGGTCTATGCCGAGGGCAAGGAGGCCGCCTTCCGGGCGGACTATCAGCCCAGCCCCGAGGTCGGGCCCGAGCTCAACGTCACGTGGGAACTCGCGGCTGCCGCAGGCCCGTATGCCGTTGTCCGGATGCAGACACGCGAGTTCGGCGGGGCCAGTGGCCAGGTGACGCACCAGGTGTTCTACGGGGACGGGACGAGCGGCAACGCGATTGCGGCGGCGGGACTCATCGACCCAATCCACCGCGATGCGCTCGCCGCGCTCATCTCGACCGGGGTCGCCAAGGTGGGCATCGCCCTCGACGCGCAGCCGCCGCGGGGGGACGCGGCGATGGCCCTCTTGACAGACCTCGCCGTGACACCCAGCGGTGATCTCGTCGCGCACCTCGACCAGGGGGTGCTCGCGCCCTATTCGGCAGGCAACCTCACGATCACGGTCGAGCGGGACAAGTCGGCACCGTTGCTGAGCGCCTTCGGCCGCTCGGTCGCCGCAGCAGTGACCGGAGTCGTTCCGTATGCCGCGCCCGCCGACTCGGGATCTTCGTCAGGATCGTCAGGATCGCCGTCAGGATCGCCGTCGGGATCGACGGGCGGCGCCGCGCCGGGCGGTGCCGCGCCGGGTGGCGTCGGACGCCTGGTGCCTCGGGTGGTGGCTCCTCGCCAGGCGCGCCGGGTGGCGGACCCATGCCTGATCCGGCTCCAGCTCCCGCCCCTGCCCCCGCCCCCGCCCCACCAGCGGGGGGATCGGTCGACTGCGCTGCGGTCAAGTGCGTGGCCTTGACCTTCGACGACGGCCCCGGCTCTCACACAGCGCGGCTGTTGTCGGCGCTCGATGCTGCGGGTGTCAAAGCGACGTTCTTCGTTCTGGGGCAGAACGTCGCCGTCAATCCCGCCGTGGTCTCACGGATGTCCGGCGCGGGCCATGTCGTGGCCAACCACACATGGGACCATCGCGACATGAAGCAAGCTCGGCAGCGCCGAGTTGACGAGCGAGGTTTCGCGGACGGCTGCGGCAATCAAGGCGGCCAGCGGTCAGACGTCGATCCTGCTGCGGCCGCCCTATGGCTCCTTCGGTGCACCTGTGCGCGGGCTTGGCCAGGCCATCATCATGTGGGACGTCGACACCCTCGACTGGAAGTACCGCAGTGCAGGCGAGGTGGTGAAGCGTGCGATGGCCGACGTGAAGCCGGGCTCGATCATTCTGATGCACGACATCCATGCGACGACGGTCGATGCCGTGCCGACCCTGATCAGCCGACTCAAGGCGGCCGGTTACACCCTCGTCACCGTCCCGCAACTCGTTGGCACGGCCAAACCAGGCACCGTCTACTACAGCCGCACCCGCACTGGCTGACCCACAACAGGTGACTACGCCCCATTGCGGGCCCGGCGAGTCGCGGCCTCTCGCGTGCAGTCCGTCCGCGCCAGCACGCCCGCACTGCGCGCGGCGTCCAGGCCGCCAAGAAGGCCCGCAGGGCCGCTCCCGACGTCATCCGGTCGGTGACGGGTCCGCCCTTCGCGATTCGCCGCGCCCCCGTCCGCGCTGGCGAACCTGACGGTGATGGACGCGCCGGACGGGCTCACTGTGCCGCGCCTACGTCCGCGCGGCGAACCTGACGGTGATGGACGCGCCGGGCAGGCTCACTGTGCCGCGCCTACGTGCGCGCGGCGAACCGGACGGTCTTGAGCCCCTCCGAGGTGGTGTGGAGTCGGTGAAGGTAGGCGGGATCGTGGATGCGGCGGTGGTGGAATCCGCATAGGGGAATCGCATCCTTGAGGTCCGTGCGGCCGCCGGCTCTCCACGGCGTGAGGTGATGAAGTTCGCTCCAGGCGTAGGGCCGGTCGCAGCCCAGGGCGGCGCAGGCCTCATAGACGGCCGCGAGGGCGGATCGCTGGTGGTGCGTAAAGAGGCGCTGCTCACGCCCGAGGTCCAGGGGCACCGAGCTGCTCCCGAGGACGGCCGGAAGGATCCCGGCGTTGCAGGCCAGGCGTCGGGCTTCGCTTGTGGAGTGAAGGTGTCCGGTGTCGCTGCGAGCCGCCCCAACGTCCGGTCCGAAGCCCGACTCAACGCTCGTTTCCGGCTGTCGACCAGATCGGTTGCTGGCGACACCTTGGATGAAGCGTCCACCTCGCGAACCGGTGCCCTCTGACCCGAGCTTCCCACCGCTGGCTCCGGCTGCGCGATCACTTCGAGGGTGAGTCCGGGCTTCCGCGATGGCCGCAGCGCCGAACACTTGCTCGGCGGTCATGGTCACGACGATGGTGGACGCGACCTTCCCGGTGAGCCGGTCAGTCGGCAAATGCTCGAGTAGGTCGACGAACGCTCGGCCGTGCTTCTCGTGCCAGTCCAGGCTGTCCCAATCCGCGCTCCGGGCGCGCAGCGCTTCAGCCACCGGCAGATCGTCATCATCGACGGACCCGGCTGAGGCTTCACCGACATCCAGCGTTGGAGGTGACTCGTTGCCGTTGGCCCGCTGACTGCTGGCGGCCGACACTCCGGCGGATGGCCCATCCAGGAGCGACGCATGAGGACGGTCGGTCGTGCCTGCGCGCTGGTGGTCGCGTCGGGGTGCGGTCATCGACTGCAGCACCTTCCGCAACACCATCGCCGTGCCTGTCGGCACGAGGAAACGGCCAGTGGTCGTCCCGTCGCCGTGGTCGAACAATGTCAACCGGCTGGCGGCATACGCCTTCCGCTCCTGATCGAGCAACACCTGCTCCTGGTGCGCCGCTGCTTCGGCAACGCTCTTACCGGCCGCAGCGAGTGCCATGGACGCGGTCTGGCACAACCGGGATGGCTCCAGCCGGCGCGCATCCCGCACCAGCGAGGCCTCGACCTTCTCGCGCTCGGCGTCCGCCAACTCGACCGGCAACCCAGCCATCGCTCCGGCGATGATCGCCGCATGCCGCGTCGAGACCTCCCCCGCCGCCAGAGCGGCCCGGGTCGCCGGCAACCCTGACTCAAGCGCTGTCGCCAACGCGACCTGCCCGGCCGCGACCCCACCCCCGGACCGCGTCGCCTGCGAGACCCATGACGCCGTGTTGGACGACCCCGAGCGCACGGCTACCCGATCACGCTCGACCCGCGCGATCACCGCCAACCGGATCGACTCCACTCGACGCACCAGACGCTCAATGCCGGCCACCTCATCCCGGCCGACCGTCACCGCGTGGCCCAGAGCCCGCGCCAACTGATCAAGGGCGGCGCCGACGCTTGTCATGGCCGAGGTGACCGACAACGCCGCTCCCGGGTTGGCAGATGGCGATGCCATCTCCAGGAATTCGGCTGCAGCTGTGGTCATATAGACACTCTATACGAACAGGTGTCCTAATACAAGAGGTGAGCGTGAACGTTGGGGAGGTGAGGTGCGACGGGCGTGCTCCGCGTTAGGCAGGGGACGAAGGGGAGGGGTAAGGCAAGTCGAAGGCGGCGCCCCGGCACGCATTGCCCCGTGAGCCGGGGCAGCTCTCGAGGCGCCCACCCCCCAGGGGTCGGCTCGGCAGCCCGACCTCGGCGGCTGGTGCAGCGACGAAATCACGCAGCCGCGCGCGGGCTCACCAGCGGCAAGGCCGTGCCCGGCCGCAGCTTGGTCCACAGCACGACGATGAGCGGCCACAGCGCAGTCCACGCATACAGCGCAAACTCGCGCACACCGTCGGTGCTCGTCTGCAGGATGAGCCCCCAGAGGGTCACCTCGATGAGCACGAACACGACGATCGACACGACGATCGTCACCCGGCGCCGCAGCGGCCACGGCACTCCGAGGCCATTCCGCGCGCTCATGGCCGGCCACAGCGCGAGCAGTCCGAAGACGATGGCCGACGTCAGCGTGTGCCGCATATACGTCTTTCCGACGACATTGTTCGGCACGAACGCGAGCACGACCATGGCCGCGCCGCCCGCGCCGAGCAGCCACCGCCCGATGACGTCGGCCGGGCGGAGCCCGATGGCCGTCGCGATGTGTGCGATGCCGATGAAGATCAGCGTGAACGCCCACGGCCACCGCGCCGGCCCGTCCACGACACCGAGGTCGCTCACCGCCTGAGCCACCTTGTCATAGCCGGGGGTCAGCGACACGGCATACACATAGCCGAGGAGGAGGATCAGCGGCGCGGCGACAGCCGCAGCAACTCCCCACGCGGGCACCTGCTCCAGAGGGCGCTCGGCTGCCGAGCTCGCTGAAGGGGACGGACGGGGTATGCCGCTGGGCCGGGTCACGCTATCGCTCACGCTCCTACGGTACTTGCGTAGGCGCGGGGACTTGCCACCGGATCTCGGGCAGACGAAGGTTAGGGCCATGACTGACGCGATCGTCATCGGTGCGGGCCTCGCCGGACTCGTGGCAGCGACGGAATTGGCCGCCGCCGGCCACCGCGTTGTCGTCATCGAGCAGGAGTCTCGGGAAAACCTTGGGGGGCAGGCTTACTGGTCCTTCGGCGGGCTCTTTCTCGTCGACAGTCCCGAGCAGCGGCGACTCGGCATCAATGACTCGCTCGACCTTGCGTGGGCCGACTGGGAGGGCACGGCCGGGTTCGACCGTCCCGGCCCCACGGGCGAAGACGCTTGGGGCCCCAAGTGGGCTCGCGCCTACGTCGAATTCGCTGCGGGAGAAAAGCGTTCGTGGTTGTCCGAGCACGGGGTGAAGTTCTTCCCCGTCGTCGGTTGGGCCGAGCGCGGCGACGGCACGGCCAGCGGCCACGGCAACTCTGTCCCGCGCTTCCACGTGACCTGGGGCACGGGCCCCGGCTTGCTCGAGCCGTTCGTCCGCAAGGCCAAGGAGCTCGAGATCGCCGGGCGGCTGCGTTACGCCTTCCGGCACCGGGTCGATGATCTCGTCCTCACTGGCGGCCGGGTCACCGGTGTGCGCGGCACTCGCCTCGCTCCGACCCATGTGGATCGTGGGGTTGCGACCAACCGCGACCCGGTCGGGGAGTTCGAGGCCGAAGCGCCGGTCGTCATCATCACCAGTGGCGGCATCGGCGCCAATCACGATCTCGTGCGCGCCAATTGGCCCGATCGCCTCGGCCGCCCCCCGTCCGACCTCATCACGGGCGTCCCGGCATACGTCGACGGCCGGATGCTCGGCATCACCGCGCGCGCTGGCGGCCGCCTGGTCAACCGCGACCGGATGTGGCACTACGTCGAGGGCATCCACAACTGGGACCCCGATCTGGCCGCAGCACGCGATCCGCATTCTCGCCGGCCCGTCGTCCCTGTGGCTCGACGGCGATGGCAACCGGCTGCCCGGCCCCGCTCTACCCCGGATTCGACACCCTCGGCACCCTCGCACATCTGCGCCAGACCGGGCACGACCACTCGTGGTTCGTCCTCAATCGCCGGATCGCCGAGAAGGAGTTCACCCTCTCGGGCTCCGAGCAGAACCTCGACCTCACCAACAGGTCCGTCGTCGACGTCCTCGGCCGTGCCCGAGGCGGGATGCCGCAATCGGTGCAGGCTTTCCTCGACCACGGCGTCGACTTCGTCACGGGCCGACACCGTCGAGCAGCTCGTCGAGCGGATGAACGCACTCACGCCCCGAGGCCCCCCTCGACGCCGACAACCTCGCCCGGATCATCCGCGACCGCGACCGCCAGCTCGACAATGACTTCGGCAAGGACCTCCAGGTCATGGCGATCCGGGCCGCCCGCGCCTTCCGCGGCGATCGGCTGATCCGCACCGTCGCCCCGCACGCGCTCCTGGACCCCGCCGCTGGCCCACTCATCGCGGTGCGGCTGTCCGTGCTCACCCGCAAGACCCTTGGAGGCCTCCAAACCGACCTCGCGGCCCGGGTGTTGCGCGCGGACGGCATACCGCTGCCAGGTGTGTATGCCGCGGGCGAAGTGGCGGGCTTCGGCGGCGGGGGGATGCACGGTTACCGCGCCCTTGAGGGCACCTTCCTCGGAGGATGCCTCTTCTCAGGCAGGGTCGCCGGACGCGAAGCCGCCGCGGCGCTGGCTTAGCCTCGACCCACCGGTGGGGCGCGGCCCTGGAGGCGTGCTCGGGAAACAGTCCCTCGTCCTCAGCCAGTCGGCGCTGAGTCAGGCGAGGAAGTCGCTCAAGACTCCTGCGAGCTCGCG
Organism: Dermatophilaceae bacterium; assembly: GCA_037046615.1. Classification (GTDB taxonomy): domain Bacteria; phylum Actinomycetota; class Actinomycetes; order Actinomycetales; family Dermatophilaceae; genus Phosphoribacter. The sequence continues at coordinate 71,172 of JBAOHD010000034.1, read as the reverse complement.
GGGCCGCTCTTCATTGAGAGCGTGTCCGGCACCGTCGACCACCTGCAGCTTCGCCCCTCTGATACTGCGGGCGAGCGCTCGGGCGGCAGGCGTATTCGCGCGGTCGCGCGACCCCACGAGGATCAGGGTGGGTGCCGTGATGTGTGGCAGCACGGCGCGCAAGTCGAGGGCGCTTACCGCTGCCAGGGTGCTGAGAAGGCGCTCCTTAGAGACGCCCGTTGTGGCGAAGCGAGAGGGGGGCACGAGCCGCAGAGCCAAGTGCTGGGCCTTCAGCAGGGCCTTTGGCGGCTTGACCTGACCCGCGATGAGGACGAGGCGTCGGACCCGATCTGCGGAGCTGGCGGCGAACTGGGTGGCGACCACTGCGCCGTACGACAGTCCGACCACGTCGACGGGTCCCCAGCCTTCGAGCCTGACCCGATCGTCGATCTCTGAGGCGGCGTCGGGGATGGAGACGCTGCGGTCGTCGGTGGGCTCCAGGCCCGGCACCCACGGCGTGAGGATCGGGCGCGAGCCGGTGAGCCTGACAACGACGTCCGCCCACGAGGTCGGGGCCTGCCCAATGCCGTGGAGTAGGACCACAGGAGTGCCGCTGAGCTCGGCCATGATCGCAGCGTACTGCTGCGCCGCCGCGCTGCTCGGGCGTCGCGCCTCGCGTCCCATCGCGAGTCAGGGCGTATGCCGTGCGTCTGCCTGAAAGAGTCTTACGGCTGCATCAGGTCTCAGTCCCACTGCCAAAACAGGCCGTGGACGCCCGGGGCCGCGTCAAAGACGATGTGTTGGGCCGTGTGACCAGCGAGCGCGATCTCCCGGTGGACCCCGACCTCGGGCGGGTCGTCGTAGTTATCGCGCACTCCGTAGGTGACCTTCGTCGGCAGGCAGTCGGGATGGAAGCGCACCTGCAGGACGAGTTCGCGCAAGGGGCGAGGCACGGAGCGTTCGTGGCGGGTCGTCGGGACTGTGCTCGGGCCGTAGATGACGCCGTATTCGGCCAGGGCCGCCTCACCGCGCGCCAGGGGCCGGTCAAGGACGATCTCGGCGAGTTGGAGTTGCCGTTCGGGCAGCGGCATCGTGCGGCCCACCGAGCATCCGAGCCGGGCGGTGATCTCGGGCGCGGTCCGGTCGTCGACGAACTGGTGCTGCACGACCGGGAAGCTGTGGATCCCGTTGCGGAAGGCCACAAGCGTCTGACGCACCGTGGCGCTGTGTTCGACGCGCTCGGGGCCGATCTCAAGCAGGCAGTGTTGGGTGACCCCTCGGGTGCCGGCATCGAATCGGAGGCCGAGAGATCGAGCCAGGCTCACGACGAGCTCAGACACCGGCAGGGCCCGCGTGAGGTTGGCGATCTTGGCGTCTTCGCGCGCCTGTCGGGCATTGTCCACGAGCGCGAGGAGCGAATCAGGGTCGAGGTCGAGCACCCGCTCGAGCTCGGCGACAGCGGCAAAGGACGAGGCCCGGTGGGGCATCGACCGACCGTTTTGCCAATAGCTCAAGGTCGCAATGCTGACCGAATGTCCGGCCTGGGAGAGGTGTTCCTGCAATCTTTCGAGGGGGATGCGCTGATGCGCGATCGCAGCTTTCAATGCCGTGGCAAAAGTGGCAGCCGCAGGTGTCATCGCCGTGCCTTCCCCGAGTCCTGCAGGTCAGCACCGACACCGGGTCGACTCCGAGATGAGTCGAGAACCCGAGAAGTGCTGACAAAGGTGTCGACATCATTCTTACCCAACGATGTCGGTGCCTCAGTCTTTTCACAGTGATCGTAGTTAAGTTAACACCGTCACGTCGGGATCAGCTGAGGCAGGAGTGAGACGAGGGTAGAAACGGGTCCCGTGGGGCCAGTGATGCGCAACTGGTGCCACGAGCGGGGGGCCGGCGACGACCCGAGGCCATGCCTGTCGACTACAGGTATTGCCCCGTCGGTCCGGACTGGTCACCCAATGACTGAGTCGGCGTCGCCGGCGGCATACCGCCCTGAGGGTGCGGCCCGTCAGGATGACCTGACGGCAGTGCCCGCCGCGGACCGCCCCCGGTGGTCGCCTGCTGCTGCGCGGCCATCTGGGCAGCGACAAGCGCGGTCTGTATGCCGTGGAAGAGGCCTTCCAGCCACCCGACGAGCTGCGCCTGAGCGATGCGCAACTCGGCATCGCTGGGTGTCGGCTCGTCGAAGGGCAGCGCGATCCGGTCGAGCTCGGCCACGAGTTCAGGAGCGAGGCCGTCCTTGAGCTCCTCGATCGAGCGTCGGTGGATCTCGGCCAAGCGGCGCCTGCCGGCTTCGTCCAGGGGCGACGAGCGCACCTCGTCGAGGAGGTTCTTGACCATCGACCCGATCCGCATGACCTTGGCCGGCTGCTCGACGAGGTCGGCGGGGTTGCCGCTGTCGCGACCCGCCGCGCGACCGTGCCCCCGGAGGCTCGCTCACGCCCATCCCGTCGGGGGTGATGACGACGACGCGGGCGTCCTCGGCCGCCGTGTCGGGAGTCTCCTGGTCGTCGCCCGGGGTGACGGTCTCGCGGGGGGCGGGGAAGTCTTCGGCCGACGGCTGCGGGTGTCCGGTCATGGGTCCATCTTGCCCCAGCCGTCGCACCCTGCCCCGCCGAGTGAAAGGGCACGTATGCCGGCTTCCGAGCCCTCGAAGCCTGCGCACCTGCCCTTTCACCCGGCTCTGCCGACCACGGATGCCACGCGCCCACGGATGCCACGCGCCCACCGATGCCACGCGCCCACGCGCCCACGGACGCCAGGCGCCGGCCGCCCCCTGATGCAGCCGGCGCCCGCCTGGGTCCCTCGGCTAGGTGAGCCGGCGGGTGACCTGCGGCGCCGACCGGATCGCCAGCCACGCCAGCGCCGCCGCCAGCAACGGGACGACGAGTGTGGGCACCGCGAGCTGCAGCCAAGGGATGACGACGGTCGGGGGGACCGGGCCGACACTGTCGGTCGCGAAGTTGGTCGGATAGATCGTCGTCGCCCGAGCAATCGCGATGCCCGGCACTGTCCCGACGAGCAGACCGAGCAGGGCCCCGACAAGGGCGAGCGAGAAGGCCTGGGCTGCAGCGATATTGCGACGCGTCCCGCGCGTGGCACCCACAGCCGCGAACGTCCCCATGAGCGGTTGGTTCTCCGCCGTCGACAACGCCGTCGACACCAAGGTCGCGACGAGGATGAGCAGCCCCAGGACTCCGAGCACGACCACCGCGAGGATCACGTCATAGGGCTGGAACCCCCGCTCGATGTAGAGCCAGCCCAAGCCGTCATCAACGACGACCGTGTTGAGCGCGTCCTCGGTCTGCGCACTGATCGGCCCGCGCGGGTCAGTCAAGCCCAGTCCGACGACGTAGGTCGTGAGCGACAACTTCTTCGCCGTCTCGGTCGACATCAGCGCGCCGGTCTGCGGCATACCCATCGAGGGTGACCCGACGTCAAACGTCGAGCCGGGCACGGCGACGGCCGGCAGGCTGAAGCGCTCAATCACCGTGCCCACTCCGGGTCCGGCGTCCCGCGAGACCGTCGTCCTGACCCGGGCGAAGTTGACCTGGCCGTCGATGATGTCCGTCTGCGCGACGACGTCGCCGGAGTAGCCGAAACCGCCGTCCTGCTGCTGCACCGCCGGCGCCACCCCCGGGTCACCGCTCACGACGATGCCCCCGGACGTCAGCACGGCGGCTTCGGCGGGCGAGAGGCCATGGCGCGCGACGAGTGCCGCGACGTCACCGACCTCGATGACCGAGCGCGCGGCAAAGCCAAAGTTGCGGCTCTGGAGCGACGCGCAGTGCCACATCGACGGCTGCTCGCTCGCGGCGGCAGCATCTTCGGCTCGGCAGCCCTTGCGGACCGCGACGACGGTCTCCTCGGTCCACGACGGCGGTAGCTCGCCGACCAAGATCGGGGAGGTGTCGACGACGAGCATCGGGTCGAGGACGAGGGCGGGGTCGACGCTGCGCACGGCACTGACGAGCCGGGTCACCGCGGGGCTCGTCGCGCTGCCCTGGGTGGTGTCGCCGATCCCGAAGCGGGGCATGATCGACCCCTGCCCCATGGCCGCCCGCGGCTGATAGGTCTTCCCTCGGTATGCCGTGTCGCTCGCCGCCACGATGAGCACCGCGCCGAGCACCGCCGTGACCCCGAGGATGGCGGCGACGGTCGAGGTCGCCCGACCGCGCTGGCGGGCGGCGTCGCGGAAGGCCATCCGCAGAGCGACGGGTGCCGAGGTAGCCAGGCGTCCGAGCAGGACGAGCACCATCGGCACGAGCAGCAGCGCGCCGACGACGAGCAGGACGGCACCCAGCATCGCGGCATACGGCGCCATGACGTTAAGGCCGGCGGGGTCGGCCGACACCGTGGTGCTCCAGAAGACCGCACCGGCCCCCAGACCGAAGCACACCAAGCCCATGACAGGCGTCCGGAGCAGGGCGGGCGGTGACACCGTCTGCCCCCGCAGCACAGCGACGATGTCCAGTCGGCCGAGACCGCGCGAGGGCACCCACGCCGCGACGAGGGCCGCTGCGACCGCGCTCGCGACGACGATGGCGATGGGCAGGGCGGGTAGGTCGACTGGGCCGATGAACGCCGACGGGGTGCGCGAGCGGGTGACCGAGATGACGACCAGCGCTCCAGCCAGGCCCAGCAGTGCCCCGACGAGCGCCGACAGCACGCCGAGGACGAGGGCCTGGCCAAGGACGCTGCGCCGCAGTTGAGCCGGGGTGGCCCCATTACTCGCCGCGAGCGCGAGCGTGCGTCGCTGCCGGGCGGCCCCCACAGCGAAGGCCGGCCCGACAAGCAACACGGTTTCGAGCAGCAAGGCGAAGGACATCAGGACCGACGTCACCGCTTGCCCGGCCTGTCCGTCGGAGCTAAACCCCATCCCCGCGAACTCCGACGACAGGCTCACCTCCTCGGGCGGGTCGAGCACGACCGCACGACTGGTCACCGCGATCCCGTATGCCGCGAGCCGCGTCACCTCGTCCCACGTGACCGGCGTGCTCCGCTCGACGAGGAAGCCGAGTTGCTCGGCGCCCATCCCGCCGGTGGCGCCCGAGGGCAGCATGACGAGCTCGACGGCCTGGGCGCGGTAGTTGGCGGCATACCCGTCCGCAAGTCCGACGATCGTCACAGTGCGTTCCGTGGGGCCCTCTGTGGGGCTGCCGCCCGCGACCTGGAGCTTCACGGTGCCGTTCGTCGGGAGCCCGAGCGCGACGCCGCTGGGGGTGACGACAGCCTCGTCCTCCCGCATCGGCCACCGGCCCGAAATGAGGTCGGTCATCCCGGAGACGGAACGGTGCGACGCGGCGTCGACACCGAGGATGGTGACCTGCCGGACGGCCCGCCCGACCATCGCCTGGGCGGGATACGAGACGACCGGGTATGCCGTGCCGCCGACGAGCGCCTCAAGTGCAGCGGCCCGGGTCGCCAGGGAGTCGCCCCAGCCGGGGATCGGCGTCGCCGTGCCGTTGCGGACCAGGGGGGTGGGCAAGCCGACGATCGACCATGCGGGGTCGACCGGGCCACCCTCAACGGTGAGGCGGGCCTGGGTCTGGCCGAGCGTGAATGGCAAGGCTTCGACGCGGTCGATGTCGTCGGTGGAGTAGACGACGTTGCCGCCGACCAGCAGCATGACCGGGATCGCGACCATGAGGACGATGAGGGCGCTGCGGCCCTTGTGGCGAGCGAGGTCGCGCCGCCCCATCCGCAGGGCGAGGCGCCACGACGACCACCAGGTGCCGCGATGGGCGGATGTCGTCGGCGCGGCGGTGCTCATCGTGAGCTCTCGTCGACGATCCGCCCGTCGCGCAGGTAGATGACCCGGTCGGCCCATCCGGCGTGACGTGACTCGTGGGTGACGAGCATCCCGGCGGCCCCGGCGTCGCACCGGGCACGCAACACGGCGAGCACGCCGTCGCCGGTCACCGAGTCGAGGGCGCCGGTGGGTTCATCGGCGAGGACGAGGCGCCGCTCACCGACCAGTGCCCGAGCGATCGCGACCCGCTGCTGCTGGCCGCCGGACATCTGGTCCGGGAAGCGGTCGGCGAGCTCGACCAAGTCGAGGTCGCGCAGGGCCCCGAGCGCGGCGCGGCGCGCCTCGCTGACCCGGCTGCCGTCGAGCTCGAGCGGCAGGCCGATGTTCTCGGCCGCGGTGAGCGACGGGATGAGGTTGAGGTCCTGGAAGACCACGCCGACGCGGCGGCGCCGGAGGGCGGCCAGAGCGTGGCCGCCGAGGGACGTCGTGATTTCTCCGTCGATCGAGACGGTGCCGGAGGTGGGCAGGTCGAGGGCTCCGGCGAGGTTGAGCAGCGTCGACTTGCCACTGCCACTTGGCCCCATGACGGCGACGAGCTCGCCGGGTTTGATCTCGAGCGTCACGCCGTCGAGGGCTCGCACCACGGTCTCACCGCTGCCGTGCACGCGATGGACATCGGTCATCTGCAGGATTGCTGGCGTTTCCGTCGGTGCAGGCAGTGTCGTCGTTGCTGGCGTTTCCGTCATAGCGAAGTCCCCTTGTCTCGTCCGACATCCGAGCGATCTGGTGATGAGGGTGTGCCGGCGCCAGGGCCGGGATGGGTGATAGCGGTCGTGACGGTCGTGACGGTCGTGGCCGTCTTGGCCGTCTTGGACACGAGCGCCTCGACGTGGTCGAGCCAGCGCAACTCGGCTTCCACGGCATACAGCTGGTGCTCGAGGACGACCGCGTCCGACAGTGCCTGCGGGAGGGATCCGTTGAGCGCGAGCTTGGCGCGGGTGAGTCCGCGCAGGTGGGTCATGGCGGCGGTGCGCTGGGACTGGATCACGGCGAGGGCGTCGACGGCGGGGTCGGCGACCGCGAGCGCGAGCTTGAGGACGAGTTCGTCGCGGGCCGGTTCGGTGCGGTCGACCGGCGAACGCCACCACTGGGCCACGTGGTCATGGCCGTCGGGGGTGAGGCGGTAGGCGATGCGTCCCTCGGCGTCGGGGCCGCCGTCGGCGACGACGAGACCGTCGCGTTCGAGCCGAGCCAGGGTCGTGTAGACCTGGCCGACATTGAGCGGCCACACCCCACCGGTATGCCGGTCAAACTCCGCCCGCAGCCGCGCGCCGTAGGCCGGTCCATGCGACAGCAGGGCGAGCAGGCTGTCTTTGACCGACACCGACGCCCCCTCCTCAGCGCGACGCGCGCCTATGCATACTGAGTATTATTCCTGCTCAGCGAGGGTATACCGAGTATTACGTCAGGGCAAGAGGGGGCGGGGACGCGCCAGAATCGCTCAGATGGTCAGGATGAGCTTGCCGATGTGGGTCGAGGACTCCAGGACCTGGTGGGCCTCGGCCGCCGCTTCCAACAGGTAGCGAGCGTGGATCACGGGCTGGACCTGGCCGGACTCGATGAGCGGCCAGACGTAGGTCGCGACGCCGGAGACGATGGCGGCCTTCTCCGCCTCGGTGCGGGAGCGCAGCGAGGTCGCATAGACGGTCGCGCGCTTGCGCAGCAACAGGCCCAGGTCGAGTTCGGCTTTGGTGCCGCCCTGGAGACCAATGACGACGAGTCGGCCATCGGGCGCGAGCGCCGTGACATTGCGAGCGAGGTATTTAGCGCCCATGTTGTCGAGGATGACGTCCGCGCCTCGCCCGTCGGTCGCGGCGAGCACGCGGTCGACGAAGTCCTCGTCGCGGTAGTTGATGCAGATCTCGGCGCCGAGATCACGGCATACATCGAGTTTCTCGGCCGTCCCAGCCGTGACAGCGACCCTGGCGCCCATCGCGGTGGCGAGCTGGATCGCCATGGTCCCGATCCCCGACGACCCGCCGTGGACGAGGAGGGTCTGGCCTGGCTGGAGCGCTCCGATGACGAAGACGTTGGACCACACCGTGCACGCGACCTCGGGCAGAGCCGCCGCGTTGACCAGCGAGACCCCTGCCGGCACGGGCAGGAGAGCGCTCGCGGGGACGACGACCTTCTCGGCATACCCGCCACCGGCGAGCAGCGCGCAGACCTGGTCACCCGGGTGCCAGGGCGACACTCCTTCCCCGATCGCAGCGATCCGCCCGCTCACTTCGAGTCCGGGGTATGCCGGTGCGCCGGGTGGCGGCGGGTAGTGGCCCATCCGTTGGAGGACATCGGCGCGGTTGACGCCCGACGCCACGACGTCGATGAGGACCTCGCCGGGTCCCGGAACGGGGTCGGGGACCTCGGCGACGACGAGCGCATCCGGCCCGCCAGGGGTGGGGATGGTCACAGCTCGCATACAGGAAGGGTAGGTGGTCGGCGTGCCGAGATGGACCTCGGGGTCCCCATAAAGATGGACCGTGGGTCCCACACCGTGGACAGTGCGTGGCCGGCCAGCCCGACGGTCAGGGGTGGCGCGCGCACCGGTTCATGCATCACTCACATGCTCGACGCGAGCGTCCAGGACGCGGATGATGTCGTCGGCCGCGAGGGTGACAGCCACTCCGTGTGCCCCTGCCCCCAGCGACACCGTCCGCCCGATGAGTGAGGCATCCGCGATGACCGGCCACGCGTGGCTGGAGCCGAACGGCGTGATCGTCCCGCGCTCGAAGCCGGTCGCGGCGAAGGCCCCGGCCGCGTCCGGCATCGACAGTCGGGAGGTGCCGAGCAACGCCCGCAGCCGCGGCCACGAAAACTCCCGGTCGCCCGGCACGAGGACGAAGAGAAAGTCGTCGTCGGCGCGCCGCACGACAAGGGTTTTGACGATGTCCGCGGGCGCGACTCCCCGGAGCGCCGCCGCCTCCGAGAGCGAGCCCACCCGTCCGTGCCGGGTCACGGCATACGGGATCCCGGCCGCGTCGAGGGCCGCGAGCGCGCGGGCCTCCCCGGCGCTGGGTGGCGGGGTGGGCACCGGCGCGTCAGCCATGGCTTCACCGTAAGCCTCACAGCCGTCGCACATGGCCGCCTGGCTGGGCGCCCAGGATCGCGCCACTAAGGTGGCGCGCATGGGCAAGGCGAGCAAACGGCATACCTCACGCACTCAGCGCACCTCGGCCGGTGGTGACTCCGGTGGGTCGCGTATGCCGTCCGCCGCACCCTTCGTCCGCCGGCCCTTCGAAGGACTCGCCGGTGAGACCGAGTGGGTGGCGCTGCGCGAGATCCTTCCGGCTGCAACTGGTCAGGTGACCCTGCGCGCAGACGCTCCCGTCGATCTGCCGGCCGATGCGCCCCGCGACGCGATGATCGCGACCGTCCTGCCGATGGCCTGGCCGGCGCTGCACCGTCAAGGCGGGACGGTCATGGTCGCGACCCAGACGGGTCCGGCCAGCGGCGACGCGAGCCGCGACCTCGCGGCAGCCTGGCTGCTCGCGGCGGAGGCCGACGAGGCCCAACCGATCACCCAGGTGCCGACGCCGACCGTCGACTCGCCGCGCCTGCACGACCTCATCGACCCGGCGGCGCCGTTCGGCGCGACGCTCTATGACGGCTTCGAGTTCTGGGTCGGTGACGCGGAGCTCGACGACAACGGCCGGTCGTCCCTGGAGGCCGCCAACGCCTCGATCGTGCCGACGGTGCGGATCGACGGCGCCCCGTCCGTCTACTGGGTGCGCTTCGGCGAGCGCACCTACATCCGCTGGGTCATGCCGCACGACGAGGACGCCGCGACCGACGCCCTCGCCCGGCTTGCCGCCCGCGGTGACCACCTCTTGGCGTCCGACACCCGCCTGCTCGGGGCGTTCCGCGCGTGCGGGCTCCTCGTGCCGGTGTGGGAGGTCGACCAGAGCTTCGACGCGGCATCTTTCGCCGAGGCGGTCGCGGCGATGGCACCACGGCTCGACGAGGCTGCTGCGGTGTCCGGGGCGCTGAGCGCCGAAGAGCGCCGGGCCCGCAACGGGCTGCTGAGCCGCCAGGTCACCCTGCGCTGAGCCTGCCTGCTCGGCCCGCTCAGCCGATCGGCAGGTCGTATCCCGAGAGCCCCGCGAGCGTGATCGCCGCGAGCAGCAGGCAGATCATCCCGCCGATCCGGCGGATCGTCGCGAGCCGGACCCGCTTGAGCAACTGCTTGCCCAGCAACGCGGCCAGGCCGGACACCGTCGCGAGCGCGAGCCACGCGCCGACACCCACTGACAGCGGCTCCTGGTAGCGGATCACGAGGTTGGCCGTGAGGATCTGCGAGAGGTCGCCCCACTCGGCGAGGAAGAGCACGAGGAAGCTCGTCGCCACCGCGTGCCAGCCGCGCTGTGCGCCCTTCTTGGCGGCGACTTCCTCGAACTCCGCCTCTGCCTCCGCACCCTCCTCGTCGGCCTTCGACGCCCCGCGCAGGAGGATGACGCCGCCGATGAGGAAGAGCACCGCCGAGGCCGCTTGCACGGGGGTCTTCGGCAAGGTGGCGAGGAGGGTGCCGGCAGTGACGGCAATCGCGGTCTGCACGAGGAAGGCCGCGCTCACCCCGATCCAGGCGAGCAGCGGGCGATAGCGCGTGGCGAGGACGAGCGTCGCAATGAAGGTCTTGTCCGGGAACTCCACCGGGAAGATCAAGGCGAACGCCGCGACGGCGACGGTGAGACTGAGGGCCATGGTGATCAGCGAGCGTAATACCCTTCCGGAGCAGGGATCCCGTCGTGATGGGCGGGGTCTGCCCGGTCGTCCCAAGGAGTGAAGACCCGTGGCCCGTCAGCGCCACCCGAGCCCGCGGCACCTCGTCGTCGTCGGCGCCGCCGCAGGAATGGGACGCTGGCTGTGGGACAACGTTTTTCGCACCGCAGAGTGGGAGTCGGTCTGCCTCGTCGACACCCCTGAGGCTGCGGCCGGCTTGACCGACGCCACCCAGGGGTATGCCGCATCTCTCACCTGCGCGCTCGTCGTTGACGGGCGCGTGGTCGACGCCGAGTCCGGCGCGCCCGTGGACCTAAGTGCAGCCCTGACGACGGTGTGCTTCGCTGTGCCCCCGGCGGTGCTGCCCGCCCTCGCCAGCACGATCTCGCAGACGGTGTCTGACCAGGCGAGCCTCGTCGTCACCGCGCAGAGCATGGTCCCGGCGCTGGACGTCCTCGCGCGAGCGGCGGGTGGGCGGGCGGCATACGGTCTCCACCCGCTCTTTGACGTGACCTCCCGGCAACTGGAGGGGCAGGCGGTCTACGTCGTGCCCGCGCCCGAGCCGCACGCCAACGCCCACCGGTGGCTCGTCGAGGTGCTGCGCGAGCGGGGCGCGGCGATCAAGTTCGGCACGGCGGCCAAGCATGACCGATCGATGGGCTATGTCCAGGGGATGGCGCACCAAGCGCTCCTGGGGTTTGCGGCGGCCGTCGTCGAGTCCGATCTCGATCTCCATGACGACATCTGGGCGGCGCGCACGCCGTTGTTCGAGACCCTCTTCGGGCTCGCGGTGCGGGTCCTCGACGAACGCACCCAGCCGAATGTCGCTGCCATTCAGACCGCCCTCGAAGGGCCAGTGATGGCCGCGGAGCTCCGGGCGGCCGGGGTGGCCATCGAGCAGGCGGTCAAGACCGGCGATGCCGGCGCGGTCGAAGAGCGCATCGCGGCGGTGCGGGACCGCTTCTCCGGAGCGCTGTTCGACACGGTGCGGGGCACGGCGGCGGCAGCGGTCGTGGCAGCCCAGTCCAAGCGACTCCAGCTGGCCCGCCACCAGCGCAGCGGTTCACTCGTCGGCATCCGTCCGCTCGGACGCGCCGACTCGATCCGGGTGGGACGCATCGTCGCGGTCGACCCGGTCGAGGTCACCGTCGATGAGGTGCTCGTCGGTCGCCGTGGCCGCGCCGCACTCCTGGACGGTCCGGGCAGCCAGAACGCCACCAGGCTGGGGCTCGGCGGCAAGATCCGGCGCACCGTCTTCAGCCTTGGTCACGTCGACCTCGTCGTCGGCGACGACCTCGACCGAGAGCTCGACTCCTGGCTGGCCTATCTGCGCCGTGACGTGCGTTTCCTCGTGCCCGAGTCGGTCGCCGGCAGCGGGGTGGCCGAAGTCGTGGCGCCCGTGCCCGGCATCCGCAGCAGCACCCTCGTCTCCGAGGTCGTCCGCACCGGCCAGCGAGCGGTCGTCGTCCGCGTCGAGGTCCGGGTCGACCGCGACATCGACGACATGGTCGAGCACCTGCGCCAGCGGGTCGCCGACGCCTTCCGTTGGCCCCGCGGCCTGTCCCGCCCGCTCGTGTCGGCCACTGATCGGGTCACCTACCTCGGGCCGGCGGGCACCTTCTCGGAGGTCGCGGCGGGCCATCTTGCCACCGACCTCGGGATGCCGTCGGCCCGGCTCGTGCCCGCGCAGTCTTTCGCCGACGTGCTCGAGTCGCTCCGCGACGGTGGTGTCGCCGTGATGCCGGTCTCGTCGTCGTCGTCGGGCCTCGTGACTCGCTCCGTCGAGGCGTTGCTGGGCTTCGACGGCGACGTGGCCGCCGGTGGTGTCATCGACGTGGCAGTCCGCATCGATGCCTACATCCGCGACGACCACCGGCTCGACGAACTCCACGGGGCACAGGTCTTCAGCCACCCGCAGGCGCTCGCCCAGTGCTCGGCCTTCATCCGCCGCTGGTCGCTCCAGCCGGTGCCGTGCGCATCCACCGCTGACGCGCTCCGCCAGGTTGCCGAATCCTCTTCTCCTGCAGTCGGTCTCGCGGGTGAGGGGCGTGGCCTTGGCCTTGGTCTCAAGGTGGCTGAACGCGAGGTGGACGATCTATCCGGCTCGATCACACGCTTTCTCATCCTCGGGCGCCCCGGGACCTTCGGTGACCTCGTCGGCGGGTCGGCTCCCACGCTGCGCTCGATCTACATCGCCCGCTCGATCGCGGCGGTGGCCCGCCAGCTCGAGGTGGGTGGGGGCGGCACACTTGGCGGTGAAGCCGAGCACGGCGGGGCCGCTGGCACCCCGGGGTTCGACGAGATCCTCGCCGATGGCGCCGGACGAGCCCTGTGGGTGACGAGCCGGCCGGCCGAGTCGATCGGTGCAGACCCCCAGTTGCGGCCGCTCGGCCGGGCTCCGTGGTCGCCGCGCACCCCGGTGGTCCGCGTCGAAGTGTGACGCGCAGCTCTTCGGGGACGATCGCGGATGAGCGGCAACTTAGGTTAGCCTTACCTAACTTGATGTCGGCCCGCGAGGAGACCCCGTGTTTGCCAGCAATGCCCTGATCGGCCTGCGTGAGGGCCTGGAGGCGTCGCTCGTCGTCGTCATCCTCGTCGCCTTCCTCGTGAAGTCGGGCCGCCGCGACGCATTGACATACGTCTGGCTCGGCGTCGGCACCGCCGTCGGCCTGTCGGTGCTCCTCGGCGCCTTCCTCCACTTCGTCACCGACGGGCTCGACGACGCGGCGGCCGAGACTGTCGCGGGGATCGCGTCCTTAGTCGCGGTCGTCTTCGTCACCGGCATGGTCTTCTGGATGCGACGAGCCGGCCGCGCCTTCGCCGGTGAACTCAAGGGCCGAATGGACCGAGCCCTCGACCTCGGGCCGTATGCGATCGCGCTCGTCGCCTTCCTCGGCGTCGGCCGCGAAGGGCTCGAGACGGCGCTCTTCTTCTACGCGACGGTCACTGCGGCGGACGAGACCGGCATCGGGCCGGTCATGGGCTGGGTCGTCGGCATCGGCGCCGCGATCATCATGGGGATCGCGATGTATGCCGGTGCGATCCGCATCAACCTCGCGAAGTTCTTCCGCTGGACCGGCGTCATGCTCGTCCTCGTCGCCGGCGGCATCCTCGCGTATGCCGTCCACGAGCTCCAGGAGGCCGGCGTCATCCCCGGCGAGAAGGCCTACGCCTTCGACTTCACCGGCTCGATCGACCCCAAGGGCTGGTTCGCGACGATCGTCCGCGGCATCTTCAACCTTCGCCCGCGGATGTCGGTCCTCGAGATCGGGGCGTGGGCGGCATACGTGAGTGTCGTCATGACCCTCTTCCTGCGGCCCGTCCGCCATGACGCGCACCCGCCGGTCGCTGCGGCGCCGGCTGGCACGACCCCGACCGCTGCGGAGCAGGCGCCGTCCGCGCGCGTGTGACGCCAGAGCGGCGGGCTAACTCGGCTGAGCGACCCGCACGACGAGACACCGCGGCACGACCGCAGCCGTGATCTGGCGGGCCTGCCCGATGATGTCGCCGTCGAGTTGGATCTCCTGGGGCCGGTCGAGTCGAAGCTTGACTTCGGCGCCGGTGTAGTGGTCGACGATCGGGTGACCCTTGCGCTGTCGGCTCACCACGCGCGCGGCGACGGCCGTCCAGCCGACGATTCCCTTGGGGGAGAGCAGGACAGCGTCGATGAGGCCGTCGTCGATCTTCGAGTCCGGCATGAGCACGATGCCGCCGAAGAGCTTGCCGCAGTTGCCCAGGAGCACCGTCTTGGTGCGCCGGCTGAACTCGATGCCGCCGTCGACGCTCACCCGCACCTTGAACTGCGGCCCGTGCATGTTGCGCAGGCCCGTCACGACGTATGCCGCCATCCCGACCTTCTGCTTGAGCGCCTCGTCGGTGTCGGCCATGACGGTGGCGTCGAAGCCGAGGCCGGCCATGACGAGGAAGTGGTCGACGACCTCCTCAGGTCCCGTCGGGGTCACTGTGTCGCCGGCTGTGCCGGATGCGCCCGATGCGCCAGATCCGCCGGCAGGGCTCACGGCTGAGCCGGAGCCCGAGCCCGAGCCGGAGCCCGAGCTCAGGTCAGGCTGGATGACGACCTGACCGACATCAACCGTCTTGTTCTGCCCGGTGAGGGCGACGACGAGAGCCTTTTCGATCGAGTCGAGGGGCAGGTCGAGGTTGCGAGCCAGGAGGTTGCCGGTGCCGGCTGGGAGCACGCCGAGGGGCACCCCGGTGCCGAGGAGAGCCTTGGCGACCTGGCGCACGGTGCCGTCGCCACCGAGCGGGCACACGACGGCTGCGCCCTCGGCGATGGCGGCCCGAGCCTGCCCGCCGCCGGGATCCTCGATGGTCGTCTCTGACCAGATGGGCGGCCCCCAGCCGTGTGCGGCGCACACGCCTGCAATCCGTGCCCGCACCTCGGACACGTCGGTGAATTTCGTGGGGTTGACGATGATGGCCGCTCGCTTGCGCGGCGTCTCGTCCTCGTCGTCGCGGTCACCGAAGGCATCTCTCGGCGGGACGTCGACCGCGCAGCCGACCGGTCAAGGCGTCATAGTCCCCGGATTGCCGATTGGCCATCGTCGCGACGACGCCAATGACGGCGATGAGGACGACCACACCCAGCAACCACCACCACACGTTGTCCGGCACAGGTCTGACGGTATACGAGGGGTGAACGCGCGGCGCTCAGGGGATGGCCGGGTCGGGCTCGCTCAGCCGACCGTCGCAAGCGCGCCCTCGCGTGCGAGCGCCGCGCCGTCGGCGGGCCCGGGGGCGAGCTCGCCTGCGTCAGGGCCAGCATGCGGCGCGTGTCGGCGGACACTCTCGGGGACGATGAGCACGGGACAGGCAGCCGATCGCAAGAGATCGAGATCACGGCAGTGGCACACCGGGGTGTGGCCAAGCAGGCGAGGCGCTCGCGTCTGGGCCGGCTCGTGGGGGCAACTCGCGACGACCAGCCACGTGGCGTGGCTGGCCTTGGCAGCCCGCTCCCGAGGGGTATGCCGGAGTGCCGCACCCATGTCCGCGTCGGCGAACTGCGCCACGAGGTCAGCGCCGATCGGCCCAGCTTCGCCGATGACGACGGGCAACTCGTCACGGTCCTCGGCATAGAGACCCGGCACGACGACGAGTGGCCCGCGGGCGGTGGCGACGATCTTGGCGACGGTGGGTCCGATGGACCGATGGGCGACGCGCGCGGGCCCAGCCGAGCCGATGACGAGCAGGCTGGTCTTGGCGATCCCGACGAGCACCGTGGCGGTGTCACCGACCTCGTGACGGACGGTCATCCGCACTCGGCTGAAGCGGCGACGCACATCGCGCCGGAGGGTCTGCTCGCCCCGCTGCATGGTCCTGCTCAACGGGGAGAGCCCGGCATGCCAGCGGAGTCGGCGGGAGGCCGGCGGCGTCACGTGCACGACGATGAGCTCCCGGCCGGTGCGTTCGGCGACCCGGGCCGCCCACATGACGGCGGCCGCACTATGCGGTGAGCCACTCCATCCGACGACGACCCTGACCACGGCATACCTCCCTGGCTTTGCACCATTGTCCCAGGTCAGCGTCAGGTAAGCCACTCGCGAGGCCAGCAGGCGGGCGGCATACTCGGTCCATGAGCGACCAGATGGCCTCCCGCCCCGGCGCCCAGACGCCGGTGCCAGCCGATGACAAGGACTGGACGTGGGTGCTTGAGCGTCCGTGTCCGCAGTGCGGTTATGACGCGAGCGCGATCGATCCGCAGACGTTGCCGGCAACGATCGGGGAGTATGCCGGGCAGTGGCCGGGCATCCTCGCTCGCCCGGGCGCGGCCGACCGACCGGAGCCTTCGGTGTGGTCGCCCACCGAATACGGCGCCCACGTGCGCGACGTGCTCGCAATGTTTGCCGAGCGGGTCGCGCTCATCCTCGACGTCGAGGGCCCGACCTTCGCCAACTTCGACCAGGACGCTGCCGCGATCGCACGGCAGTATGCCGCGGCCGACCCGTCCGCGGTCGGGCGCGACATCGTCGAAACCGCTGAGTGGACGGCTCGCGAGTTTGCGCGCGTGGAGCCGGGGGACTGGGGGCGGACGGGCACCCGCAGCGACGGTTTCGTCTTCTCGGTGGCCTCGCTCGGGATCTACTGCATCCACGAGTTGCGCCATCACGCGTGGGACGTGCGGGGCTGAGAGCGTCGCTAGGCTGGCGGGCGTGATTGACATCAAGCTCGTGCGCGAGACCCCGGACGAGGTCCGGCGCTCGCAGATCGCCCGCGGTGACGACCCGGGGGTCGTCGAAGCCATCCTCGCTGCCGACGAGCGTCGCCGTTCGTCGCTGTCGGGGTTCGAGGCGGCGCGCGCCGAGCAGAAGTCTTTCGGCAAGCTCGTCGCGGCTGCCAAGGGCGACGAGAAGGCGGCACTGCTGGCTCAGGTGAAGGACCTCGCCGAGCGGGTCAAGACCCTCGATGCCGCCGCCGCCGAGGCCGGCGCCGAGCTCCAAGCCCTCCTGTCGAGCGTGTCCAATGTCGTCCTGCCCGGCACTCCGAGCGGAGGCGAGGAGGACTACGTCGTCCGCGAGACCGTCGGGGCGCCGCGGGACTTCGCAGCCGAGGGCTTCGATCCGCGCGACCACCTCACCCTCGGGGAGTCCCTCGGGGCGATCGACATGGAGCGCGGCGCCAAGGTGGCGGGCGCCCGGTTCTACTTCCTCACTGGCGTGGGCGCGCGACTTGAGTTGGCGCTTCTCCAGATGGCCATCGCGCAGGCGGTCGAGGCCGGCTTCATCCCGATGATCACCCCGACGCTCGTGCGCCCCGAGGTCATGAAGGGCGCCGGGTTCATCGACCACCACGCCGACGAGGTCTATTACCTCCCGGCGGATGACCTCTACCTCACCGGCACGTCCGAGGTCGCCCTCTCGGGCTATCACGCCGACGAGATCATCGACCTCGAGGGCGGTCCCAAGCGGTATGCCGGGTGGTCGGCGTGCTACCGCCGCGAGGCCGGCAGCCACGGCAAGGACACCAAGGGCATCATCCGGGTCCACCAGTTCCACAAGGTCGAGATGTTCGTCTACTGCCGACCCGAGGATGCCGAGGCCGAGCACGAGCGCCTGCTCGCGTGGGAGCGCGAGATGCTCGACAAGTGCGAGCTGCCCTACCGCATCATCGACACGGCCGCGGGTGACCTCGGCGACCCGGCCGCCCGCAAGTTCGACTGCGAGGGGTGGGTGCCGTCGCAGGGCCGATTCCGCGAGCTGACCTCGACGAGCAACTGCACGACCTTCCAGGCGCGTCGGCTTGGCGTGCGTGAGCGCGACCCGCAGGGCACCGGCGCGACCCGGGTGGTGGCAACGCTCAACGGCACGCTCGCGACGACTCGGTGGATCGTCGCGATCCTCGAAAATCACCAGCAGGCCGACGGTTCGGTCGTCGTCCCGGCGGCGCTGCGCCCCTTCATGGGTGGCCTCGACGTGCTCACGCCGGTGCGCTGAGTGGCGCCTGACACGGCATACCCGAGGGGTCGTTTCCTCGTCGGGCTGGACGTCGACGGCACGATCATCACGCACGCCGGTGACCTCGACCCGCGAGTGCGCGCCGCGATCCGCGCGGTCGCCGACTCGGGCCATCATGTCGTCATCGCGACCGGCCGGTCGGTCGTCGCGACGATGCCGATCCTCGAACTGCTCGGGATCACCAGCGGGTATGCCGTGTGCTCCAACGGCGCGGTCACCCTGCGGATCGACCCGGAGCGCAAGCGGGGTTACAAGGTCATCGACAAGGTGACCTTCGATCCCAAGCCCGCGCTGACCTTGCTGCGCGCTGAGTTGCCCGATGCCCTCGTTGCGGTCGAGGTGCTCGGGCGTGGGTTCCTCGTGAGCTCACCGTTCCCGGAGGGCGAGCTCGGTGGCCAGCAGAAGGTCGTGCCGTGGGAGCGGCTGCTCGAGCGGCGGGCGACCCGCGTCACCTTGCGCGATGCCCGACACCGAGCCGGATGCGTTCATGGCTCACATCGAGCGCATCGGGTTGCACGAGGTCTCGTATGCCGTGGGCTGGACCGCGTGGCTCGACATCAATCCCGAAGGCGTGTCGAAGGGCTCAGCCCTGGAGTTGCTCCGGCGCCGCCTCGAGGTCGAACCCGGCGATACGGTCGCGGTCGGCGACCAGCGCAACGACATCGAGATGCTCCGGTGGGCGGCGCGCGGGGTGGCGATGGGCAATGCACCGGACGAGGTGAAGGCAGCCGCCGACGAAGTCACGGGCGATGTCCACACTGCGGGCCTGGCCGATGTCCTGGAGTCGTTGCTGCCCTGACGGGAGCGCATCGACCGGGACGCTGCGGGGCGCAGCACGATTAGTGGGGCACGGTGAGGTCGCCAGCTTCTGAACGACGCCACGGATGCCGTGACCGGTCCGTCCATCTCGGCTTTGGCCGAGACCGGGTAACGCCATTGGAGGACGGCATATGAGCGGTTGCCGACGAGGTAGCGGGTGTAGACGACAGTGCGGCCGTCCAGCCCCGAGGCGCTGAAGGACGTCGCCGACCCCGCGCGATAGGTGACCGAGATCCCCTCGCCCTGCATATCGGCCACGACCGAGGCCAACGTCGGTCGAGACGCGAGGACATTGGCGCCATAGGCTGTGACGGTGACCCCTTCGCGGTTGAAGGTTGCGCCGTCGCCGTTGTCGGATTCATGCGAGGTCATCCCGGCGGGGTGACTCACCGAGAAGCCGTATCTGGGGTTGACGTAGGTCTGGCTCGTGGGGGCAGGAGCTGGTCGAGGCGAGGGCACGATGACGGGAGCAGCTGTCGTCGCCGGTTGGGTGACGGTCACAGTCGGCTGGGACGTACGTGTGGGCACAGACGCGACGGCGGGTGTGTTTGCTACCGGGGGAGTCGAGGTTGAGCTTTGTGTCGGCGACGACCCCGCCCCGCATCCGGTGAGCAATCCAGCCACGAGCACCCCAGCGGTCATGCCGATTCGTCGGCGACCCCGATAACGGCGCATACCCACGCCGAGAGGCTGTCGCTCTTCCCTCCATCCCATTCTGCACTCCTCATCTGGCTTGAGCGACGTCCACAGCACCTGCTGCGCTGAGGAGCCTAACCTTGCGCACAACCGATGGACATGTATCCGGGCGGAGTCATCTCGTCCAACGTCTTCGATTGTCGATGGAAGCCGATTTGTGTCGCCGCCAGGTTATGTGTTGACCCTCCCCAACATCGGGCCGAACGATGCCGTCGACTCCGACGCGGGCCCCATGGGCGTCACGGCTCCCTACTCGCTCAGCACGGCGAGCGACCTCACCGCCGACGCCGGGATGTATCGCACCAGCGGACCGGACGGGTCCTACTCGTTCACCGGGCTCGCGCCCGGGTCCTACTCGGTCCAGGTGGAGCTGCCAGCTGGCTATGAGTTCACCGATCAGGACGCCGGCGGGGACGACGCGATCGACTCGGATGTCGACGTCACCGGAGTGACCGGCAACTACGTGGTGACCGCGGGCCAGGTGCTGACGGGGGTCGACGCCGGGATCGTCCAGCTGCCGGTCGGCGTGGGCGAGATCGTGTTTCTCGACAGCAACGGCAACGGCGTCCGAGACCTCGGAGAAGCAGGTCTCCCGGGCGTCACGATCACGATCACGGACGGCGACGGCAACGTCGTCGACACGGAGCTTACCGACCCAGACGGGATGTACCGCTTTATTCTCGAGCCGGGGACCTACACCGTGACCGTCACGGTTCCCAGCGGATACCAGGCGACGACATCCACGACCTACACCGCCACGCTCACCGAGCCGGGCACAGTAGACCTGAACGCCAACTTCGGGCTGCAGGTCGTCAGTGTGACTCCGACTCCGACTCCGACGCCGACGCCGACGCCGACGCCGACGCCACAGACCCCTGCGACACCCACTGAGTCCACCACGCTGCCCCGCACCGGCGCGCACGTCGTCGGTCTCGGCGGCTGGGGTCTCGCGTTCATCCTGGCGGGGGTTGGCCTCGCGGCCGCAAGTCGACGGGTCCGAGCGACTCGGTAGTCCCATCGCAAGCGAGGGCGGGCGCGGCTGACCTGCGCCCGCTCTCCTGCTCACGGCATACCCTGGACGCCTTATGTCGGACCTCACCATCACCTCCCCGGCTAACCCGCGGCTGAAGTCCCTCGTCGCCCTCCGGCGACGCCGCGCGCGCGACGCTGCAGGCGTAACCCTCGTCGAGGGTTTCGAGGAACTCGCGCTCGCCCTCGATGCCGGGGTGGCCCCGCGCACCCTCTTCGTCTGCTCGGAGCTCTTCAGTCCCTCGGGGTATGCCGGTGTGCAAGAGATCGGGCTGCAGACCGACTTCGTCGAGGCCGCCCGGGCAGCGAGGGCGGAGATCGTCCACGTGGGTCGCGCGGCCTTCGAGAAGGTCGCCTATCGCGAAGGCCCGGACGGGCTCATCGGGCTCCTCCCATCGGTCGACCGGAGCCTGGCCGACCTCGACGTCCCCGCCGATGCACTCCTGCTCGTCGCCCAGGGAGTCGAGAAACCCGGCAACCTCGGAGCGATGCTCCGCACGGCCGAAGCGGCCGGGGTCGCGGCGGTCGTCGCGGCCGATCCGGTGACCGATTGGGCCAACCCCAACGTCGTCCGCGCGAGCAAGGGCGCGGTCTTCGCCGTGCCAGTGGCCACGGCGACGACCGCCGCACTCCTGGACTGGGCCGACCGGATGGACATCAGGCTCGTCGTGACGACTCCGGGCGCATCTGTCCGATATACGGACGTCGATCTCACAGGACGAGTCGCGATTGTCGTCGGCGCGGAGAAGCACGGCATTTCTCCCGACCTTCGCGCCGCCGGAAAACCTGCACGTATTCCCTTGCGCGGCAAGGTGAATTCGCTCAACGTCGCTGCTGCTGCGGCAGTCGTCCTCTTCGAGGCAGTGCGCCAGCGAGGGTAGAAACGTTTACACCACCGATCGTTCGGTTGGGAGGTCTTGACAAACCAGGACCGTGGTCAAGGTCCCCTCTGAGGGTGTGTCACGATGGTCGGCATGCGCGTTGACCACGTCTCGTATGCCGCAGAGCACGACGGCCTCCACGCCACCGCGGAGCGTCTGGGCAAGCTCATCGGAGTCACTCCGGTCGACGGGGGATGCCACCCCCGATTTGGGACGCGCAACGTCATCTTGCCGCTGGCCAACTCGCGTTACGTCGAGGTCGTCGAGGTCCTCGATCACCCCGCCTCGGACAAGGCGCCTTTCGGTCAAGCAGTCCGCGCGCGGTCGGAGCTTGGCGGCGGCTGGCTCGGCTGGGTCGTGCGGGTCGATGACATCCGCGGTGTCGAGCAGCGCCTCGGTCGGTCCTCTGCCGAAGGCTTCCGCCGATCGCCGACCGGCGATGAGCTCCGCTGGCGCCAACTCGGTGTCAAGGGCCTCATTGCCGACCCGCAGCTGCCGTTCTACGTCGAGTGGGACGCCTCCACGAAGCATCCTTCGGGTGACGGCCCGAGTGAGGTCCACCTCGTCGGCCTGGAGATCGCCGGTGACCCCATGCGCGTGCGCGAGTGGTGCGGCCTGCCCGAGGACTACACGCC
The DNA here is from genome assembly GCA_037046615.1 of Dermatophilaceae bacterium. Classification (GTDB taxonomy): domain Bacteria; phylum Actinomycetota; class Actinomycetes; order Actinomycetales; family Dermatophilaceae; genus Phosphoribacter. The sequence continues at coordinate 49,133 of JBAOHD010000034.1, read as the reverse complement.
TTCGACGCTCGAGTTCACCTTCGTCGCACCGCGCGGCACCCCCGGCCTTCTCTCGGTGACCTTCCAAACCCCTGAGGGTCGGGTCGAGGTCTGAGCGCGCCCGTCGCCGGGCCCGATCCTCATCCGCCCACGTGGCGCACGAGTGACGGCGCGATGCCGACGTAGGACTGGGGCGTCATGGCCTGGAGCCGCTCGCGCACGTCGTCCGGCAAGCCCAAGCCGTCGATGAACTCCTGCAGGTCGTCGGCCCCGATCCGCCGCCCCCGGGTCAACTCCTTGAGCCTTTCGTACGGCTGATCCATGCCCGGCACCCCGCGGGCGGCGAGTGCTCGCATGGCCGACTGGATGGGCTCGGCGAGCACCTCCCAGTTGGCCTCAAGGTCGGCCGCCATGACGCTTGGCACGGCGTCGAGACCGGCGAGGCCGCGGCAGACGTTGTCGATCGCGAGCAGCGAGTGCCCGAAGGCGGTGCCGATATTGCGCTGCATCGACGAGTCGGTGAGGTCGCGCTGCATCCGCGACTCGACGAGCGTCGACCCCAGCACATCCAGCAGCGCGGTGGAGACTTCAAGGTTGGCTTCGGCGTTTTCGAACCGGATCGGGTTGACCTTGTGCGGCATCGTGCTCGAACCGACGGTGCCCTGCCCGCGCACCTGGGCGAAGTAGCCCTTGGAGATGTAGGTCCACACATCGACCGCGAGGCCGTGGAGGATGCGGTTGAAGCGGGCCATGTCGGCATACAGCTCGGCCTGCCAGTCGTGACTTTCGATCTGCGTGGTGAGGGGGTTCCATTGCAGCCCAAGGCTTTCGACAAAGGCGCGTGACGTCGCCTCCCAGTCGTGCTCCGGGACGGCGGCCACGTGCGCGCCGTAGGTGCCGGTCGCGCCGTTGAGCTTGCCGAGGTATGCCGTGCCACCCACCCGCGCGAGTTGTCGCCGCAGGCGGAACGCGAGGACGGCGAGTTCCTTGCCCATCGTGGTCGGGGTTGCCGGTTGGCCGTGGGTGTGGGCCAGCAGTGGCACGTCCGCGAGCTCGCGGGCCAGCTCCGAGAGCTGGTCGACGAGCGCAGCCGCGCGCGGCAGCCACACCTGCTCGACGGCACCCTTGACCATGAGCGCATAGGCGAGGTTGTTGACGTCTTCGCTCGTGCACGCGAAGTGGATGAGCTCGGCGAGGCCGACGTCGGCGGGGTCGGGAGCGATCGCGGTGAGCCGCTTCTTGAGGAAGTACTCGACGGCCTTGACGTCGTGGACGGTGACTTTCTCGATGTCGGCGAGTTCGGCGATATCCATCGGCCCGAAGTCGGCGACCACGGCCCGCAGCGCGCTCTGCTCGGCCTCGGTCAGCGTGCGGACGCCGGGCACCACGGCATACGAGGTGAGGTGGATGAGCCACTCGACTTCGACCCGGACGCGCTCCCGGTTGAGCGCTGCTTCGGAGAGGTGGTCGACGAGCGCGGCGACCGCGCTGCGGTAACGACCGTCCAGGGCGCCGAGGGCGATCGGGGGCTCGACATCACCGAGAGAAGGCATGCGGCCATCCTCCCAGACCCCGGGGAGGTGGGACTCAGGCAGGGGCGAGGGTGCGGTAGACCAAACTCACGAGCGGGAAGACGAGCAGCAGGACCGGGAGGGCGGCCGCGGGATAGACCCACGCCCGGCGGCGGCGACGGCTGAGCCCGACGATGCCCATGACGATCGCGGCGATCGACACGACAGCCGGGGTGACGACGGCGATGGCCGCGGCCACATTGACCGCGGACTCGCAGCGGGCCGGGTCGGGGGATGTGCTGCAGCCGTCGGCTCCCATGAGGGAAAACATCCCGAGCAGCGAGAGGCACCCTCCGAGCACTCCGGTGATGAAGCACAGCACGATCGTCAGCGCGACGAGGGGCGTGCCGATCCGTGGCGGCGTCGGCGGCGTCGGCGGCGGGGTCATCCCTTCGCTCGGACCGTCTGCACATGGGCGACGACGCCCCTGCACGCGGCCTCGACCTCGGCGAGGCAGCGCTCGAAGTCGGCGTATTCGCCGTAGTAGGGGTCGTCGATGTCGAGAGTGCCCGCGGCGACCGCCTCGTGGTCGAACTCGCGCAGCAGCCGCACCTTGGCGCGGTCGGCGTCGGTGGATGCCATCCCGAGCAACTGGGTGCGGTGGCCTTCGTCGGCGGCGAGGACGAGGTCGAGTTGGGCGAACCATCCTGGGGTGAACTGGCGCGCCCGGTGCTCCGACCCGTCGTATCCGCGGGAGCGCATCAACCGCAGCGCGCGGCGGTCGGCGCCGTCACCGATGTGCCAGCCGGCGGTGCCCGCCGAACTCACCTCGACGCCCTCGACGTCGGCGTCGTCGAGCAGCTGGCGCAGCACGATCTCGCCCATGGGGGAGCGGCAGATGTTGCCGGTGCACACGACGGCGATGCGATAGGGAACGCTCATGGGGCCATTCAACCCCACGGCGACGGTCAGCCGACAGTGAGCCAGGTTGCGACTGCGCGTCGGAAATCCACGCTCGAGAGAGACCCGGCGCGGTCGGCGATGCGGCCCACGATCGGGGCGCGCGCGGCCTTGGGCAGGTCGGTGAGGTTTTCCTGCATGGCCAGGTCGGGCTCGTGCGGAGACTGCGGCCAGGTGCCGACGATGACTCCGAGCAGCGGTATGCCGCGCCGCGCCAACGCTTCCGCGGTGAGGGCGGTGTGGTTGAGGGTGCCGAGGCCCGGCCCGGCCACGATGACAGCGCCGGCGCTGATCCCCTTGTAGCGCAAGGCAACCGCGAGGTCGGCGAGCGTGCCGCCGCGGGAATCGAGCTCGACGAGCAGCCCACCAGCACCCTCGACCAGGACGACGTCGTGGGCTGCGGCAAGGTCGGTGACCGGGCCGACCCACCTCGCGACCGGCGGCAGCGTGACGCCTTCGCGGCGGGCGGCGGCGGCCGGAGCCAGCGGGTCGCGGAGTCGGACGAACTCGCGATAGGTGACGCGCTCGCTCGGGCCGACGAGTCGGCATACCTCATCGAGATCCCCTGGTTGGCCAGGGGCGACGCCGGTCTGGGCGGGCTTGACGACGGCGACGCGGGTGCTGGGGCTGCGGTCGAGGATCATGGCCGCTAGGGCAGCGGTCGCGACGGTCTTGCCGACCCCGGTGCCGGTGCCGGTCACGAGGACGACGGCGGGCAGCGAGAGCGGGTCAGCCACGGGTCAGCTCTGCCAGGAGATCGCAGGCGGCGGTGAGGTCCTCGTGATGGGCGTGCGCGGTCAGCCGCAGCCGCGATGTCCCATCTGGGGTCGACGGGGGCCGGAAACACCCGATCCGTATGCCGTGCTGTGCCGCTTCCGCGACCGCCGCCAGGGCTTCGTCGGGGCCGGGCATGACGACCGAGAGGACGGCACCGGCGACCGGGTCCACCGCGCAGGCCGTCGCGAGGAGGTCGCTGTTGTGGCGCACCTTCGCTGCCAGCGCGGGGGTCGCGCGGAGCACGTCGAGAGCCGCCAGGGCAGCTCCGGCAGCGGCCGGCGCAAGACCCGTGTCGTAGATGAACGATCGCGCCGAGTTGACGAGGTGGTCGCGGACCTCGGTGCTTGCGAGGACGGCACCACCTTGGGAGGCAAGCGATTTGGAGAGGGTGAGGGTGACGACGACATCAGGCTCGGAGGTGAGGCCCAGCTCGGCGGCGAGACCTCGACCGCCGACTCCGTTGACCCCGATGGCGTGGGCCTCGTCGACGACGAGGACGGCCCCGCGGGCGCGGCATACCTCGGCGAGTGCAGCCATGGGGGCGGCGTCGCCGAGGACCGAGTAGACCGATTCGACGACGACCATCGCGCGCGGCAGCGGGGAGGCGTCGAGCACCTCGATCACATGGGCGACGTCGTTGTGTCGGGCGACGGCAACGGTGGCGCGAGAGAGACGGGCCGCGTCGACAAGGGAGGCATGGACGTGGGCGTCGCTGACGACGAGCGTGTCCGCGTCGGTGAGGGCGGTCAGGGCGGCGAGATTGGCGGCATACCCGGTCGAGAAGACCAGCCCGGCCGGAGCGCCGGTGAAGTCACACAGCGCGGTCTCGAGCTCGGCGTGGATCGGGAGGGTGCCGGTCACGAGGCGCGAGGCACCCGCGCCGCCGCCGTATGCCGTCGCAGCCGCCACCGCGCCCGCGATGACGCGAGGGTCGGTGCGCAGGCCGAGGTAGTCGTTGCCGGCGAGGTCGAGCATCGGGTGCGCCGGATCCATGACCGGCGTCGCCCGGACGAGCCCAAGCTCCTGACGACGCTGCGCAGCAGCGGCGAGCCAGTCCTGGAAGGCAGTCACGGGGGCGATCTTCCCACTTCACCCGTGGACGGCGGCGACCGCGTCGACGAGCGCCCCGGTCAGGGTCGAGAGATCTTCGTCGGTCGTGACGTAGGGCGGCATCGTGTAGACGAGGTCGCGGAAGGGGCGCACCCAGACGCCGCGATCCACGGCATACGCCGCGATCTGGGTGCCACGCACCGGTTCTCGCAGCTGGATCACACCGACGGCGCCGCGCACCCGCACGTCGCGCACCGAGTCGAGGGCGCGAGCGGGGGCGAGCCCTGCCGTCAGAGCGCGCCCGATCCGCGCCACGTGCGTCAGATCCGGGTCGCGCGCGAGGAGGTCAAGGCTGGCGCCGGCGATCGCGCAGGCGAGCGGGTTGGCCATGAACGTTGGTCCGTGCATGAGGCCGCCGGCCTCGCCGCCGCTGACCCGCGCGGCGACGTCGGTCGTGCACAGCACCGCCGACAGGGTGAGATAGCCACCGGTCAGTGCCTTGCCGACCGCACGAGACGTCGGGCGACCACGCCCGCTTGGTCGGCGCCCCACATCGTGCCGGTCCGGCCGAACCCGGTCGCGATCTCGTCGAAAATGCACGAGCGCCCCCGACTCCCGGGCGAGCTCGGCCAGCACCTGCACGACGGTCGGGGTCGTGGAAGGTGCATTCCGCCGGCGCCCTTGGAGGATCGGCTCGACGATGACGGCCGCGATATCGGCGGCGTGGGCGGCATACAGCGCCCGGGTCTGGCTCTCCCATCCGGTGAGGTCCTCGCCAGGGGCGGGCGGGTGTGGAGCGAAGACGTGCTCGGGCAAGATGCCGCGCCACAGGCTGTGCATCCCACCGTCGGGGTCGGTCACCGACATGGGCGAGAAAGTGTCGCCGTGATAGCCACCGCGGATCGTGAAGAACCGGCGCCTCGGGCGGCCGTCCGCGACGTGCACCTGGAGGGCCATCTTCATCGCGACCTCGATCGCGACCGAGCCCGAGTCGGCGAAGAAGACGTGCTGGAGCGGGGAACGTGCGTCGACTCGATCGCCGGTATGCCGCGGGGCCACGTCGACGAGGCGGCGCGCCAACGCGATGGCCGGCTCGTGCGTGAGCCCGCCGAACATCACGTGCGACATCCGGTCGAGCTGGGACCGGGCGGCAGCGTCGAGCTCGGGCACGGCATACCCGTGGATCGCGCACCACCAGGAGGACATCGCGTCGATGCACTCGCGGGTCGAGCCGTCGGGGAGTCGCAGGCGCAGGCGCACGCCGGCGGCCGACTCGACGAGGTAGGGGTCCTGGGGCGTGAGCGCGGACGAGTAGGGGTGCCACACATGTGCCCGGTCGAAGGCGAGCAGGTCGCCCAACCGGCTGTCGGTGAGGGGCTCGTCGGTCACCCGCCTAGTGTGCCGCTGCTAGCGTCGCGAACGTGACTCGTGCTGTGCGCGCCGCGTTCGGGGCCGCCGTTGCCGCGCTCGCGCTGACGGTCGCTGGCTGCGGGCCCGCGACGTCGGCGCCGGGCGCACCGGGCTCGGGCTTGGGCTTGGGCTCGGGCTCGGGCGAGCGGGCGTCCGTGACCGTCCTCGTCGCCTCGTCGGCGGTGGCACCGGTGCAGCAGCTCGCGACAGCCTTCGAGGCGAGCCACCCGGCGGTGACGGTGCGGGTCAGCGGCGGTTCCAGTGCGACGCTCGTTGCACAGGTCGCCGCCGGTGCTCCGGCGGATCTCGTCGTGACGGCAGGGGAAGCGGTGCTGGCCGGGCTGTCGCCCGCTGCGCGACGCCGACCGACGGTCGTCGTCGCCACCAACTCCCTCGAAATCGCCACTCCACCAAGCAATCCCGCAGCTTCTGGCGGGGCTGGCCGGCTTGGGGTCGGCCGATGTGAAAGTCGTGGCCTGCGTGCCCTCCGCCCCGTGCGGGGCTGCCGCCGACGCCGTCCTCGCCAAGGCGGGTGTGACCGCCCACTTCGTGTCACGCGAACTCGACGCCCGCGCCACGCTCGCCAAGGTGCGCCTCGGTGAGGTCGACGCGGCGATCGTCTACCGCTCCGATGTCGTCAGTGCCGGCGGTGCGGTGCACGGCATACCCATCCCTCCCGAGCACAACGTCACCCTGACCTACCCGCTCGTCCGCCTGACTGACTCGCCCGAGGCAGGAGCCTTCGCGGCCGTGCTTGGCAGTCCGCAGGCGCGGCCGGTGTGGGCGGCAGCCGGATTCGGTATGCCGTGACCTCCCGCTTCCAGCGCGGTCGCGCGCGCCTCGTGCCGCTCGGTGCCCTCGGTGCCCTGGCGGTTGCCCTGATCGGGCTGCCCCTCGTGGCCCTGCTCCTGCGCGTCGACTGGCCGGGTCTGCCGGGGCGGCTCGCCAGCCCGACGGTATGGCCAGCGGTGCGCTTGTCGCTGATCACGACAGCCGTGACGACCGGGATCGCCATTTCCCTTGGCACCCCGCTGGCGTGGTTGCTCGCCCGGTCGCGCAGCCGCTGGGCTGGATGGGTGCGGGCGGTCGTCACCGTGCCCCTGGTGCTGCCCCCGGTCGTCGGCGGCGTCGCTCTGCTGATGGCCTACGGCCGCAACGGAATCGTCGGTATGCCGGTCGCCCACCTCTTCGGCGTCAGCGTGCCCTTCACGCCGGTGGCGGTCGTGCTGGCGCAAGTGTTCGTGTCGTTGCCGTTCTACGTCGTGGCGGTCGAGGGATCGATGCGCTCGGTCGACGGGCGATACGACCAGATCGCGGCGACGCTCGGGGCCCGCCCGATGCGGGTCTTCGCCAGAGTGGCCGTGCCGATGGCCTGGCCCGGCATCGCGGCGGGGGCGGCACTGGCGTGGGCGCGCGCGGTAGGGGAGTTCGGGGCGACGATCACCTTCGCCGGCAACTTCACGGGCACGACCCAGACGGCGCCGCTGGCGGTCTACGTCGCCCTCGACAGTGACCCGGAGGTGGCGCTCGCGCTGAGCGTCGTCATGCTCCTCGTGTGCGTGGGTGTCCTCGGCACGCTCCGGGGGAGGTGGCTTCGGTGACCTCTCCGGCGAGATCTGGGGCTAATGCTTCGGCGACGTCTGTGGCGAGCTATCTCGACGCGCGGATCGCCCTCCGGCGCGGGGAGTTTGACCTCGACGTCGCGCTGCGGGCCGAGGCAGGGCAGGTCGTGGCGATCCTCGGCCCTAATGGCTCCGGCAAGACGTCCGCGCTTCTGGCCCTTGCGGGCCTGCTCCCGCTTGACGGTGGCGCCGTGCGAGTTGACGGTGTGACTTGGGCCGACGTCGCGGCTGGTGTCAATCTCGAGGTGAGCGAGCGGCATACCGGACTCGTCCTAGCCGAGCCCTTGCTCTTTCCCCATCTCACGGCTGAGGCGAACGTCGCCTTCGGGCCCCGGTCGCGAGGTGCTTCGCGCGCCGACGCGGTGGCGCGGGCGCGTCGGGAGCTGGCGGCGCTCGGGGTGGCTGACTTGGCGCGACGACGTCCTTCGGAGGTGTCACATGGGCAGGCGCAGCGGATCGCGTTGGCGCGGGCGCTCGCGACCGACCCGGCGCTGCTGCTGCTCGACGAGCCGCTCGCGGCGCTCGACCCGGCCACGCGCGGGGAGGTGCGCGGGGTGCTGGGGCGGAGGCTCGCGGCATACCCCGGGGTGACGCTGCTCGTGACGCACGACCCGCTCGACGCGCTGACCCTGGCAGACCGGCTCGTGTTCCTCGATCAGGGCCGGGTCGGGCAGGTAGGCACGCCCCACGAGGTGGTCATGCGGCCGCGCGACCCCTACGCCGCCCAGATCGTCGGTCTCAATGTGTATGCCGGAGAGGGCGTTTCCGGTGGTGTGCGCCTATCGGGTGGGCCGGTCATCGCGAGTCAGACACATGAGTATGCCGGTCCGGTCTGGGCTGCGTTCGCGCCACGGGCAGTCGCGCTCTATCGCGATCGGCCGGGAGGTTCGCCGCGCAACTCGTGGCGGACCCGGGTCGTCGCGGTCGAGATCGTGGGACAAACCGCCCGGGTCAGGCTGGGCGTCGAACAAGTGGAGCCGCGGGAGGCGGGCCAGGCCTGGGAGCCGGGCCAGGCCTTCGGGGATGCGGGGCCGACTCCCGACCCGACCCTTGGGGTCGGCGAGCTCGTCGCGGAGGTCACCATCGCTGCCGTCGTCGAGCTGGGCTTGCGTGTCGACGACCTGATCTGGGCGAGCGTCAAGGCCTCCGAGGTCACGGTCTATCCCCGCTGAGTGGGCTCTCGCGTGGATCTAAAATCCCGCTCTCTCATTGTGACCCCTTGTATTTAGGACAGATGTCCGATAGAGTGGTTGTGGCGGAAGGGGCCGCATATGGACGAGCTGACGGTTGACGAGGTGCAGGGGTGGATCTCGCGTCTCGCGCTGGTCGTCGGGCCAGCCCCGTCCCTGCGGGCCGGGGGGCTCATGCCGGACCCGTCCGCTGATCGAGCGCGGATCGAGTTGATCTCGGCATTGGAGGCGTTGAAGGGGGCCGCCGCTGCCGCGCAGGCCCGGGTGGCGGTGGAGTTCGACCGCTCCCAGCGGCAGGCGCAGCGCGAGGCGGGAGTCCCCGCTGCGAAGGTCGGAGTCGGGATCGCCGAGCAGGTCGCCCTTGCTCGCCGCGAGTCACCGACCCGCGGGAGTCGCCTTCTGGGGTTGGCCAAAGCGCTGGTCCACGAGTTGCCGCACACGCTCGCCGCGGTGTCCGCAGGCGAGGTGTCGGAGTGGCGGGCGATGATCGTCGCGCAGGCGACGGCCGTGCTCAGCGTGGCCGACCGGCAGGCCGTCGATGCCCGGCTCGCAGGCAGGCTCGCGTCGATGTCGGATCGTCAGGTGCGCGGGGCGGCGTTGGCGGCGGCATACGAGCTGGATCCGCGATCCGTGGTCGATCGTGCGGCGTATGCCGTGACCCAACGCCGGGTGACCTTGCGACCTGCGCCAGACACGATGGCCTATCTCACGGCCTTGCTGCCAGCAGCCCAGGCCGTGGCCGTCTTCGCGGCGTTGCACTCGGCTGCCGGCACGGCGCGGGCTGAGGGAGACGCCCGCAGCGCCGACCAGGTCAAGGCCGACACGCTGGTGGAGCGCGTCACCGGTCAGGCGACTGCAGCCGCGGTCCCCGTCGAGATCGGTCTCGTCATGACCGATCGCACCCTGTTCGCGGGCGATTACACGCCAGCGGTCCTCAGTGGCTACGGCCCGATCCCGGCGACCCACGCCCGCACCCTGGCTGCGGGTGCCGCATCCCAGTCGGTTGCGCCCGGAGACGACCCGGGTGTCCTGGACGCGGCACGGGTCTGGATCAGGCGGCTCTATCTCGCACCCGAGACCCGGGTCATCAGCGACGCAGATCGACGAAGACGGCTCTTCCCGACGCACCTGCGACAGGTGGTGATCGCCCGAGATCAGTGGTGTCGCACGCCATGGTGCGGCGCCCCCATCCGCCACATCGATCACGCGCGGCCCTATGCACTCGGGGGCGTCACCGATCCGGCCAACGCGCAAGGGTTGTGCGAACGCTGCAATCACGTGAAGGAGGCCTCTGGGTGGTCGTCGTCCAGTGGTGACCCTCAGGAGTCGGCGGACTCGCGAGACCCCGCGGCGCCGTGGGTGGTCACGACCACGCCCACCGGCAAGAGCTATCGCACGGCGCCAGCCGGGTGGCCACCGTCGTTCGCCTCACCGAGTGGTGATTCGGGTATGCCGCCCGCTCACGTCGCGCTGTCGGGTTAGCAGCGGGAGGGGAGTCCCGCCGAGTGAGGCGCACACACCGTCAGGCGGGAGCCCACGTCGATTCGGTCGTCTCCCCGTGCTCGACGCACCTGGCAGTCCAGTCTGCCGGGGTGATCTGGACGACCATGCGCCGCCGGCACTCGGGGCAATAGCGCGGCGGCTCGAGGTCGAGTGCTCGTCGGCAGGCGGCATGGGCCTCGTCGGCCATCCCCGCGGGACCGAGGGCCTGACCACACCGCGGGCAAAACACCGCGTCGGCCGAGATGTGCGTCATCGAGATCGCCAGCGCCCTAGAACGTGTCTGACAGCGCCTTGATGGGCATCCGCAACTCGTCGAGGAGCGCCAGGTCCTCCTTCGGGTCCCGCCCCAACGTCGTGAGGTAGTTGCCGACGATGACCGCGTTGATCCCGCCGAGGAGGCCCTCTCGGGTGCCGAGGTCGCCGAGCGTGAGCTCGCGCCCACCGGCATACCGAAGGATCGTGCGCGGCAGCGCGAGCCGGAACGCGGCGATGCATCGCAGCGCGTCATTGGTCGCCATGACCGGCAGGTCGCCGAAGGGAGTGCCGGGGCGCGGGTTGAGGAAGTTGAGCGGCACCTCGTGCGGCTCCAGCTCGCCCAACTGGTCGGCCAACTCGGCGCGCTGCTCAAGCGTCTCGCCCATCCCGACGAGCCCGCCGGAGCACAGCTGCATCCCCGCGTCCTTGACCAACTGGCACGTGTCCCACCGCTCGTCCCATGTATGCGTCGTGACGACGTTGGGGAAGTAGGACCGGCCGGCCTCGAGGTTGTGGTTGTAACGGTGGATGCCCATGTCGGCGAGGTCCTGGGCCTGCTCGGCGGTGAGCATTCCGATCGAGGCGGCGACGTGGATCTCCACCGACCCGCGGATCGCCGTCACGGCCGCGCGCATCTGCTCCATGAGCTTGGCGTCGGGCCCACGCACCGCCGCGACGATGCAGAACTCGCTCGCCCCCGTGTCGCGCGTGAGTTTGGCCGCCCGCACGAGCTCGGGGATGTTGAGCCACACCGACCGCACGGGTGACGTGAATTGCCCACTCTGCGAACAGAAATGACAATCCTCGGGACAGCCGCCGGTCTTGAGGCTGATGATGCCCTCGACCTCGACATCGGGCCCCATGAAGTGCATCCGCACCTCGTGCGCGAGCGCCAGCAACTCCTCGAGCCGCTCGTCGGGCGTCTGCAGCACGGCAAGGATCTGGTCGTAGGTCAGCCGCTCGCCCCGCTCCAGCACCTGCTCCCGAGCGATCGCGACGATGTCGCGGGCAGAGGGGTCGGTCGCGTCACTGAGGTCAGGCGTCACGGTGCTCACCCCGCCGATTGTTCCGTATGCCGTGCGATTCTGCTGCCAGCGGCAGGGGCTCGCTCGCAGTCTCCCCGAGCTCGATGACTCGGTCGAACTCCTCGACCCCATCCGGTCGGTGGCTGACCATGACGACCGTGCGTCCCGCGAAACCGGCGTGGACGTCACGCAGCACCGCGACGGCTGTCGCGTGATCGAGATGGGCCACCGGTTCGTCCAGCAGGACGATGGGCCGCCCCGAGACATGTGCCCGGGCGAGCGCCAGGCGGGCGCGCTCTCCGCCGGAAAGGCCCCGCCAGCCGGTGCCGAGCATCGTGTCCAGCCCGTCGGGCAAGCCCGCAAACCACGTCGCCAGGCCAGCCCGTCCCAGGGCGGCGAGGAGTTCGCCGTCGTCGCTGTCGGGACCACTCTCGGTCGCGCCCGGGCTAGCCAGCCGGAGGTTTTCGCGCACCGTGGAGGCGAAGACATGCGGCTCGTCGTCGACGATCGCCAGCAGCGAGCGTGCCTGCGCCAGCGGCAGGTCGCGGACGTCGGCCCCGCCGACGGCATACCTCCCCGCGACTGGGTCGAGCGCCCGCGCGATGACGGCCAGCAGCGTGCTCTTGCCGACCCCGTTGGCCCCGGTGATGACGACGTGCTCACCCGGCGCGATCCGCAGCGTCGTCGGCGCGAGGTCGATCGGACCCTCAGGGTCGGACGCCCACCTCGCGGTCAGGTCACGCAGGTCGAGCTCAGGGATGCCGCCCGCAGACCCCCCTGCCGCGCTTCCGGCCAAGGCCCGATCGGTCGTCGCAGGGATCCACCACCGCGGGCGGTTGAGACAGCAGATCGCGCAGCCGCGTCTCGCTCCCGTCCGCGCGCGCCCAGGCGCTCATCGCGTCGGGCAGTCCGACGAGTCCCTCACCCACGGCGAGCGGCACGAGCACGACGACCGCCGCGACCGCATCGGACAGGCCGAGTGACACCCCCCATGACGCCACTGCCGCAGCGCCGACGGTGCCCGCACCCGTGACGAGAAGGCCGAGGGCCACCGTCGACCCGGTCGCCCGCGCGAGTGCCGTGGACGTTGCGCCCAGACGGCGATGCGCGTCTCGGACCCAGCCCAGCGCCTGGGCGCCGCCACCGATGCCACGTAGCTCACCGGCATACCCGGTCACGAGGGCTCGTGACGCGCGCGATCTCCGCGCGGGCACCGAGCCATGCCGGCTGCGCTCGTGCTTCGAGCCGATGCCCACGCCGAGCGACCCACGCATGCGCGAGCAGGACGACGGTGACGAGCAGCGCCCCCGCTGGCATGACGACGGCGAGTGCCAGCACCGTGACCGCTGCCCGCGACGACCGCGCCGATGACGGGCACGCGGACCCGCACGGTGGCGTAGACGTGGTCTTCGAGGTCGTCGACCACGCCGGTCAAGACGTGCGACCGCGACCGACGGCCGAGGCGGGCGGGGGCGAGTGGCACCAAGGCTTCGTATGCCGCCACCCTTCGCCGCGCGAGCAGGTCGAGGGCGGCGGCGTGCGAGCGGATGCGCTCGGCATAGCGCAGCACGGGCCGGGCGATGCCGAAGGCGCGGACCGAGACGATGACTGCCAGCAACGTGAGGATGACTGGCTGGTGGCTCGCCGCGACGATGAGCCACCCGGACGTTGCGGTGAGAGCGATCCCGCTGGCGGTGGCCAGACCCCCGAGCACGGCCGCTCCCCGGACGCCCGGAGCCTGCACGGTGAACGGGTCCTCCGGCTCGTGGGCCGCGTCGCTCTGCGTGGCCGGGCTTGTCGCTGCGGGACCGCCGATGGAAGGGCGGTCGCGCGGGTCGGAAACCGGTCGGGACGCGGCCGTCTCGGACGTCAAGGCCGCAGAGGTGCCCGGCAACTGCAGGTGATGGTCGGCAAGGCTGACCAGCTCGGGCCGGTGGGTCACGACGACGACGAGCCGACGCCGAGCAAGCCGCTCGATGATGCGGTGGGCCACGGCGACTGAGGCGGGGTCGAGGTGGGCCGTCGGCTCGTCGAGCAGGACGACTGGAGCGTCGCTGAGCAGGGCGCGGGCGAGCGCAAGCCGAGCCCGCTGACCGGCCGACAGCCCAAACCCATCGTCGCCCAGAGCGACGTCGAGCAGGACGACCGGGAGGTCGACGTCCGCGAGGAGGGCCTGGAGACGGTCGTCACCGAGCTCGCCCCCCTCACCTGCAGTCGTCCCGAGCGTGAGGTTGGTGCGCAGTGTCCCCGACACGATGAGCGGGCGCTGCGACACGACGTGGCAGCGCCCCGCGACGACGCGCCCGCTGGTCGGGCGGCGAGCTCCGCAGATGAGGTCCAGCAGCGTCGACTTGCCGGTCCCCGACGGCCCGGTGATGGCCACGAGCCCCGGCCCCCGCCACGACACCGTCAGCCCGTCGATCACGGCGCGGTCCGTGCCTGGGTAGGAGTAGGAGACGTCCGCGAGGGTGACCTCGGGACCGCCCGAGCTGCAGTGACGCCGGAGCCACTGCCGTCGGAGGCATCGGCCCCTCAAGCTCGTCCATCGCCGCGCCAAGCGCAGCGACCCCGTCAGCAGCGGCGTGGTATTCGGCGCCCACCCGTCGGATGGGCCAATACGCTTCCGGCGCAAGGAGGATGCAGACGAGCCCCGCTGACAGGTCCATGGTGCCGTTGGTGAGCCGCAATCCGACGGTCACCGCGACGATCGCCACGGAGACCGACGCCAACAGCTCGAGTGCCGCCGACGACAAAAACGCGATGCGCAGCGTCGCCATCGTCGCCTCACGGTGCCGTTCGCTGACACGCCGGATGGTCGCACCCTGCCGTTCGGCTCTGCCATACGCGACAAGGGTCGGCAGCCCACGCACGACGTCGAGGAAGTGACCGGCCAGCCCCTGCAGGGATCGCCAGCGCTTGTCGGTCTCGTCCTGCGTTGCCCGTCCGATGAGCGCTGCGAAGACCGGCAGGAGTGGCACGGTGAGCACGACGATGAGTGCGCTGACCCAGTCGAGCGTGAGGATCGTGACGACCACGCCGATCGGCAAGACCACGGCGCCGACGAGGGCTGGCAGGAACCGCGCGACATAGGGCTCGATCGTCGTCGCCCCCTGGGTCGCGAGGGTCACCCGTGCGGTCGGGTCGCCGAGGTCGTCGAGCGGCATCGCGAGCCACCGCGTCAGCAGCCGCTCGCGGACGGACGTCGAGACGCGTATGCCGGCCCGCGCGGCATACGCCGTGGCTCCCCATCCCAGCGCAGCCCGGGCCGCGAGCACGAGGGCGACCCAGAGCATGGCGCTGCGAAGCGTGCCGGTCGGGCCCGACCGCACGACGGTCACGACGAGGTGGCTCACCGCGAAGGCCTGCGCGACAGCGAGGATCCCCTGCGCGATGCCGACAGCCCCGAGGCCCGCCATCGTGGGACGGGCCTCGGGGATGACGCGCAGGACGCGCGGGTCGAAGGGCTTCATGGCCGGATGAGCGACGTCCTCACCTGATCGAGACGGGCTCGGGGATGTGGTGGGTCGCGATGCGCTTGCGGAAGACCCAGTAGGTCCACGCCGTGTAGACGAGCACGACCGGGGTGAAGACTGCGGCCGCCCACGTCATGATCGTCAGGGTCGTCGGCGTGCTCGACGCCGCCGCGAGGGTCAACGAGTTGGCCGCACCGAGAGTCGAGGGCATCGCGTTGGGGAAGAGCACCGCGAAGTAGGCGACGACGGCGAAGGCGATGCAGGCGAAGGTGCCGATGAAGGCCCAGCCCTCGCGACCCTTGATGGCCATCCCGAGTGCGGCGAGCAGCGCGACCGCGGCGAGGGCCGATGCAGCCCAGCTCAGCGGCGACCCGTGCTTGAGCCCGAGCGCGACGAGCAGGGCCACAGCGAGGAGGGCGGCACCGAGGCCGCTCTTGATGCCGAGTGCGCGGGCGTCGTGCCGGATCTCACCGTCGGTCTTGAGCGCGATGAAGAAGGCGCCGTGGGTGAGGAAGAGCGCGACAAACGTCAGGCCGCCGAGCAGCGGCACCGGCCCGAGCAGGGTGAAGAGGTTGCCGTCGAAGATGTAGTCCCCGGGCACGGCAGGGTTGGGCTTGATCGGCGTGCCGTAGACGATGTTCGTCAGCCCGACGCCCCACAGCAGCGCGGCGAGGAAGGACCCACCCGTGATCGCGAGGTCCCAGCGCTTGCGCCACGTGTGGCTGTCGACCTTGTGCCGGTATTCCAGACCCATGCCCCGGACGATGAGGCCGACGAGGATGAGCGCCAGCGCGAGGTAGAACCCGCTGAACAACGTGGCATACCACTGGGGGAAGGCTGCGAAGGTGGCGCCGCCCGCGGTCAGCACCCACACCTCGTTGCCGTCCCAGACCGGGCCGATGGTGTTGAGCATGACGCGCTTGCGCTTCTCCGCGTCCTCCGTGGCGGCCACGGTGGTGTCGGCCGGTCGCCCGAGGATCGGCAGGAGCATGCCCACACCGAAGTCGAAGCCTTCCAAGGTGAGATAGCCCATCCAGAGGACGGCGATGAGGATGAACCAGACGAGTTGCAGGGTGGTCAGGTCGGTCATGACAGGTCTTCTCTGTGGGTGCCGTCAGTGGGTATGCCGGTGGGCGAGGACACGAACATGGGCTCAGTAGGCGAACACGAGCGGTTCGTCGTCGTGCCGGTCGGCCGGATCGACCGGCACGCTCACCGGCACAGCCCCGGGCCGGATGTACTTGAGCATGAGCTTGACTTCGACGACCGCGAGCGCGCCGTAGAGCAGCGTGAAGATGACCATCGAGATGAGCACGCTGGATGCAGGCACGGACGAGGAGACGCCCGAGGCGGTCGTCATCATCCCGTTGACGATCCACGGCTGGCGGCCGACCTCGGTGAAGATCCAGCCGAAGGAGTTGGCGAGCACGGGCAACAGCGGCGTCCAGATCGCGATGTGCTTCCACATCCGGCCTGTGACGACACCGTCGCCGCGGGTCTTCCACAGCGCCATCGCCGCGAAGAGCATCGTGAGGAAGCCGGCGCCCATCATGAGCCGGAAGTTCCAATAGGTCAGCCAGATGGTCGGGACGTAACTCGGCGACTGGGTGAGGGCAGCGGAGCCGTACTTCGCGGCATACATCGCCTGGAGGTCGTTGATGCCCTTGACCTCGCCGTTGAAGCTGCCCGTGCCGAGGAACGACAGCAGCCCGGGGACCTCGATGATGGGGTGGGCGTTGCTGCCGTCGAGCGGGCCGATCGTCAACACCGAGAAGGGCGCGTTGGTGCGGGTCTCGTAGAGGGCCTCGGCCGCGGCCATCTTCATCGGCTGATAGGTCGTCATGACCTTGCCCTGGAGGTCGCCGGAGACGACGACGCCCAGGCCACCGACGAGCGCGACGATGGCGCCGAAACGGACCGCCTTGCGATACATCGACAGGTCGGGGCCGTGGTCGAGGGCTTGCTTGCGCAGGTGATAGAGCGCGACACCCATGACGAACGCGCCGGCGGTCATGTAGGCGCCGGTCAGCACGTGCGGGAAGGTCACGAGCTGGACCTCGTTGGTGAGCACGGCGATGAAGTCGGCCAGCTCGGCCCGGTTGGTCGTCGGGTTGTAGGTGTAGCCGACGGGGTTTTGCATGAAGGAGTTGGCCGCGAGGATGAAGTAGGCGGAAAACACCGTGCCGATGTGGACGAGCCAGATCGAGGCGAGGTGGGCCTTGCGGGGGAGCCGGTCCCACCCGAAGATCCACAGGCCGAGGAAGGTCGACTCGAGGAAGAACGCCAGCAGCGCCTCGAACGCCAGCGGGGCGCCGAAGATGTCACCGACGAAGCGGGAGTAAAGGCTCCAGTTCATGCCGAACTGGAATTCCTGGACGATGCCGGTGACGAGGCCGAGGGCAAAGTTGATCATGAACAACTTGCCGAAGAACTTCGTCAGGCGCAGCCACCGCTCGTCGCCGCCCCGGTGCCAGATCGTCTGCATGACCGCGATGCACGCCGTGAGGCCGATCGTGATCGGGACAAACAGGAAGTGGTAAACCGTTGTGATGGCGAACTGCCACCTGGCAAGGTCCAGGGCATCCATGGTGCGTGCTCCCCGCGCGACGTGGTCCTCCCGCGCATCGGGAGGCCGGCAGATTCGACGCTACTCCTGGAAACTGAACGATCGGTCTGGTGGCTGCGCAGGGTGTGAGGAAGTAGACAGGAAATACCCCCTGGGGTAACGAATTCGTCACGCCCACATGACGTTCAGGTGTCCAGCAGGCCCCGGGAGACGCGACTCACTCGCCCGGATAGCCGTCTGGGTTCGCCGCCTGCCAACGCCAGACATCTCGACACATGTCATCGATCGATCGGGTTGCGCGCCACCCGAGTTCGCGCTCCGCGCGGGTGGTGTCCGCCCAATAGGCCGGCAGGTCGCCGGCCCGCCGCGCCACGATGTCGTAAGGGATCGGTTGGCCACTCGCGCGCTCGAACGCAGCGACGACCTCGAGCACCGAAGTGCCGTGGCCCGTGCCGAGATTCCACGTGTGCACCCGTTCGGGCGACCGCATGAGGTGGGTCAGCGCAGCGACGTGCCCGGCCGCGAGGTCTTCGACATGGATGTAGTCGCGCTCGCACGTGCCGTCAGCCGTGTCGTAGTCGCCGCCGAACACCGCGAGCCGTTCGCGTCGCCCCGTCGCCACCTGCGCGATGAACGGCACGAGATTGTTGGGTATGCCGTGCGGGTCCTCCCCGATCATCCCCGAGGGATGGGCGCCGACCGGGTTGAAGTAGCGCAGCATCGCTACCCGCAGGCCGCTCGGCCCCTCGTCGATGTCGGCGACGTCCCGCAGCACCTGTTCGATCATGACCTTCGATCGCCCGTAGGGGCTACTCGACGCGAGCGGCTCGTAGTCCTCCCGATAGGGCACCGGGGCGCGGTCGCCGTAGACCGTCGCCGAGGACGAGAAGACCAGCGCGGAGCACCCGTGCCGCCGCATCGCCCGCAGGAGGGAGAAGGTCGACTCAAGGTTGTTCTCGTAATACTCCAGCGGCATCGCCACGCTCTCGCCGACCGCTTTGAGACCAGCGAAATGGACGACCGCGTCGAACGGTCCGTCGGCGAAGAGCCGCTCGGTCTTGTCCTTGTCGGTCAGGTCGAACGCATGGACCGGCAGGTCGCGTCCGATGAGGGCTTCGAGGCGTCCGACGACCGTCGGCTTGCTGTTGGCGAAGGAGTCCACGACGACGACCTCGTGGCCGGCAGCAACCAGCGCGACAACGGTGTGAGATCCGATGTAGCCGGCGCCTCCGCTGACGAGCACTCGCATGCAGGCCAGGGTATGCCGTGCACCTCGCGCCCGTTTATCCCTTGCGGCGCTTGTCGACGATCCGGCGAGCCTTGCCGACCGAGCGTTCGATGCCACCGGGCTCCCGCACCTCGACGTGCGCCGTCGTGCCGATCCGGTTCTTGATCTGCTGGCGGACGTCGGCGGCCAGCGCGTTCTTGACCTCGTCCTCCTCGTGGACGAGTGTCTCGATGAGGACGGTGAGCTCGACCATGTTGCTCGGCTGCGTGAGGACGCACTGGAAGTAGGGGCTCAGCCCGTGCTCAGCGAGGATGATCTCTTCGATCTGGGTCGGGAAGACGTTGACTCCGCGGATGATCATCATGTCGTCGGTGCGGCCGGTGATCTTGGCCATGTGTCGCATCGCGGGGAAGATCGTGCCGGGCGAGAGGGAGCTCAGGTCCTTCGTGCGGTAACGCACCACGGGGAAGGCCTGCTTTGGTCAGGCTCGTGAGGACCAACTCGCCGGTCTGGCCGTCGGGCACCGGTTCGAGGGTGCTCGGGGTCGACGATCTCGGGATAGAAGTGGTCCTCCCACAGGATGCAGCCCGTCGCGCGCCTCGATCGACTCGCTCGCGACGCCGGGCCCGATGAGCTCGGACAGGCCGAAGAGATCCTGCGCCTTGATGTTGGACCGAGACTCGATGGCATCGCGCATGGCATGCGTCCACGGCTCGGCGCCGAACATCGCGACCTCGAGCGACGTGTCGTGGGGGTCGAGACCGATCTTGTCCATCTGGTCGAGCACCGACAGGAAGTAACTCGGCGTCGCGTGGATCGCGCGGGGCTTGAAGTCCTGGATGAGCTGCACTTGGCGTTCGGTCATCCCGCCGCCGACCGGCACGACGCTGCAGCCGAGCCGCTGCGCGCCGTTGTGCACGCCGAGCCCACCCGTGAAGAGGCCGTAGCCGACGAGGTTGTGCAGGACGTCGCCAGTGCGCACGCCGCCGACCGACAGGCACCGAGCGACGAGGTCGGCCCACGTGTCGAGATCCTTGGCGGTGTAGCCGACGACCGTCGGCTTGCCGGTCGTGCCGCTGCTCGCGTGGACCGCGACGACCTGCTCGCGAGGCACGGCGAAAAGGCCGAACGGGTAGTTGGCCCGGAGCGTGTGTTTGTCGGCAAAGGGCAGCAGTCGGATGTCCGACAGCTCTTTGATGTCGTCCGGGTGCACGCCCTGGGCGTCGAACGCGGCGCGATAGTGCGGGACGGTGGCATAAACCCGACGCACGGTGTCCTGGAGGCGCGCCAACTGGGTCGCGCGCAGCTCGTCGATGGACCAGTGAAGGGCGTCGTCGGCGGCTTCCGTGTAGACCATTGCCGCATCCTGCCCGAGCACGCCCCTCGCACGGATGGACTTTCGGCCCTTGCTCTGACGGCGGCTCGCCCGGCTCAGGTCGCCGGCCACGAGGTCAAGATACGGTCTCGCTTGCCTGTATGCCGCGGCGCGAGGCTGTCGTCCGTGCGTGATCAATGCCATGATTCGGCAGTTGCGATGCGCGGGCGTCCATGAGGGCAACGTCGTCCTCACATGCCGTCGGCGCCCCGCTTACACAGCCTGACCCCGACACACCAGGAGTCCCATCGTGCGTTCCCTGACCTCTCGTCGCACCGTCCTCGTCGCTCTGGCCGCCGCGAGCGGTCTCGCGATGGCCGGCTGCAGCTCGTCCGCCTCGACGACCGCCACTTCGGCCGCGTCCCAGGCTTCCTCTGCTGTGAGCAAGGCGGTGTCGAGCGATGTCAAGCTCATCGCGCCGGGCACGCTCACCGTCTGCACCCACCTGGCCTACGAGCCCTTCCAATACCCCGACGACGCGGGCAAGGTCATCGGCTTCGACGTCGACGTGATGGACCTCGTGGCCAAGAAGCTCGGCGTGACCCAGAAGATCATCGACACCCCCTTCGAGGGCATCAAGTCGGGCGAGGTCACCAAGACCGGCAAGTGCGACATCTCCGCCGCCGCCATGTCGATCACCGACGAGCGCAAGAAGGCCATCCTCTTCTCCGACCCGTACTTCAACGCCACCCAGGCGCTCCTGCTGCCCCCGACCTCGACGGTCAAGTCGCTGGCTGACCTCAAGGGCAAGAAGATCGGCGCTCAGTCGGCCACGACGGGTCTGGACTACGCCAACGCCCAGAAGGCCGCCAACGGCTACGAGGTCATCGAGTTCCAGGACCTGCCCAGCCAGCAGCAGGCGCTGCTCACCGGCCAGGTCGACGCCGCCATCAACGACCTGCCCGTGTGGGGTCCGGTCGTGAAGAAGAACCCCGGCAAGGCCGTGGTCGGCCCGCAGTTCGACACCGGTGACGTCTACGGCTTCGGCATGAAGCTCGAGAACGCCGAGCTCAAGAAGGTCGTCGACCAGGTCCTCAAGGACGCCAAGGCCTCCGGCGACTACAACAGCATCTACAAGAAGTGGATCGGCACGGACGCGCCGAAGTCCTGATGATCTCGATGTGACAAGGGCTGGCGCAGACGCAGAGTCTGCGCCAGCCTTTGCACGTGCCCCGCCACTCGGGGCCCACCGACGAAGGGCAGCTACATGACCACCTCCACTGTGGAGCCAGCGCGCACGGGTCTGTCGCGGCGCCAGCGGGCTCGGCTGACGCGCGGCGGGCAGTATGCCGTCGGCTTGCTCGTCATCCTGTTCCTCGCGCTCAAGACCGACTGGAAGAGCTTCTCGGACTCGTTCTTCCGGCTCGACATCGCGGCGTCGATGTGGCCTCGTCTGCTGACCGAGGCGATCCGCAACACGCTGGTCTACACCGTGCTCGGCGTTCGTCTTCGGCCTCGCCCTCGGTCTCGATGCTCGCGATGATGAAGCTGTCCTCGATCGCGGCCCTACCGGTGGTTCGCCAACGGCTACATCGAGCTCTTCCGCGGGTTGCCCTCGCTGGTCGTGCTCTTCATGGTGGCCTACGGCATCCCCAATGCCTTCCCGGGTTTCAAGTTCCCCGGCGACTTCTTCGGGATGGTGACCGTCGGTCTCGGATTGACGGCCGCGGCATACATGGCCGAGACCATCCGCGCTGGGATCCAGGCCGTCCCCAAGGGCCAGATGGAAGCCGCCCGTTCCCTCGGCATGAGCCCCGGTCGGACGATGTTCTCGATCATCATCCCGCAGGCGTTCCGGATCGTCATCCCGCCGTTGACCAACGAGCTCATCCTGCTGGTCAAGGACTCCTCGCTGGTCTACGTCCTGGGCGTCTCGGTCGCACAATATGAGCTGACGAAGTTCGGCTCGACCTTCCTCAACACCAAGGCCAGCCCGACGCCGCTCATCGTCGTCGCGCTCGCCTACCTCGCCATCACCCTGCCGCTGTCCAGCCTGGTCCGAGCGCTGGAGAAGCGCTTCGCCAAGGCCCGCTGAAAGGAGAGTGCGC
The DNA here is from genome assembly GCA_037046615.1 of Dermatophilaceae bacterium. Classification (GTDB taxonomy): domain Bacteria; phylum Actinomycetota; class Actinomycetes; order Actinomycetales; family Dermatophilaceae; genus Phosphoribacter. Next base: position 27,161 of record JBAOHD010000034.1, on the reverse strand, counting down.
ATCGTGAGCACCACTGCCTCAGGTATGCCGTCCGCATCAGGTGAGCCGTCCGCCTCGGCCCCCGTCGCTCCGGGCGGTGCGGGTCATGCGATTTCGATCCGCAATCTGTCGAAGGCGTTCGGCGACAACATCGTCCTGCGCGACATCTCGATGGACATCGAGCCCGGCCAGGTCGTGTGTGTCATCGGCCCGTCCGGCTCCGGCAAGTCGACCTTGCTGCGGTGCGTCAACCTGCTCGAGCAGCCGACCTCCGGCAAGATCTGGGTCGGCAACGACGAGATGACCGACCCCGACGTCGACATCGACAAGGTGCGCCGCCGGATCGGCATGGTCTTCCAGTCGTTCAACCTCTTCCCGCACCTCAAGGTCCTCGACAACCTCACGATCGCCCAGACCAAGGTCCTCGGCCGGTCGATCGACGAGGCCAAGAAGGTCGCCCGGCACAACCTCGAGCGCGTCGGCATGGCCGACCGCGAGGAAGCGTTCCCGTCGCAGCTGTCCGGTGGTCAGCAGCAGCGCATCGCCATCGCCCGATCGTCTGTCGATGGACCCCGAGCTGATGCTCTTCGACGAGCCCACGTCAGCCCTCGACCCGGAACTCGTCGGTGAGGTGCTCGCGGTCATGAAGGGCTTGGCCGCCGAGGGCATGACGATGATGATCGTCACCCACGAGATGGGCTTCGCCCGCGAGGTGGCCAACCGGGTGGTCTTCATGGACGGCGGCTATGTCGTCGAGGACGGTCACCCGAGCCAGGTCATCGGCGACCCGAAGCACGCGCGCACCAAGTCGTTCTTGCACCGGGTGCTCAACCCGATGGTCATCGAGCCGGACGACATCCACCCCGACGGCCTGCGCGACGCGATTTCCGAACTCGCTCCCTAGCTCGCAGATCACGGTCGCGTCACGTTTTATAACACACGTTATACAACGGTCCGGGCGCCAGTACGGTGCATCCATGAAAGACATCTGGGCCTTCGTCGCTGCCGAGCGCGGCGCCTTGGCAGACGACCTCGCACCATCCCAGCCGCTGACTGGGGCCTGACTTCGCTGTGCCCGGACTGGACGATCCGCGACGTGGTCGCCCACCTTCGCGTCATCGCGCGCGACCCCGGGCGCATCTTCACGTCATGGGTGTCGCACCTTCAACGTGCGTGCCACGGGAGGAGCTGCGGGGAGTCCCCCGCGCAGACCCTCGAGAACTTCCGGGCCATCCAGCACGTCAGGCGATCGATCCCGGGCCGGGAGGTCGGTGTGCTCGGGGAAATCCTGGTCCATGACGAAGACATCCGCCGGCCGCTGGGCCTGCGTCGGGCTTATCCACATGAGGCGCTGCGTCTGGTTGCTGACGCGTTCGCGAAGTCCACCTTCCCGGTCGGAGGCAAGGCTCGGGTCGCCGGCCTCGCGCTGGCAGCGACCGACGACGACTGGCGTCACGGCACGGGACATCTCGTCCAAGGCCCCTTGGCTTCCCTGCTGCTCGCCATCGCGGGACGTCCCGCAGCTCTCGCGGAACTCACGGGAGACGGCGTCGCCCACTTGGCCACGTCAGCAACCCCAAGGGTGACGTCATGACCACGACGATCGACTTCTGGTTTGACCCGATCTGCCCGTGGGCCTGGCTGACCTCGCGCTGGATGCTCGAGGTCGAGTCGGTGCGAGACGTGCACACGCGGTTCCACGTGATGAGCCTTGCCGTCCTCAACGAAGGGCGTGCCCTCCCGCCCGACTACCGCGCCCTGATGGACTCCTCCTGGGGCCCGGCCCGCGTGGCCCTTGCGGTCGAACAGCGATTCGGCCCCGAATCGCTGCGGGCCTTCTACACAGCCGCCGGCACTCGGATCCACCCCGGACGCGCCGAGCGAGGGATCGCCCCGTTCGCCGAGGCCCTCAGCGAGTTGGCGGTTGCCGCCGGGCGGCCAGCCGACGACCCCGCATACCTGTCGCTCCTCGAGGCATTCGACACCGACGCCAATGACGACGCGCTGCGGGCGTCCCACCACGCCGGCGCCGACCCCGTCGGGCCCGACGTCGGGACGCCGATCCTGCATGTCAACGGAGCGGCCATCTTCGGCCCTGTGGTCTCCCCGGCCCCCACGGGGTGAGGAGGCCGGCCGCCTCTTCGACGGGTTCCTCGCGCTGACGACGTCGCCCGCCTTCTTCGAACTCAAACGCTCTCGGACGGCCGACCCAAACTTGGACTGAGCGTGGCGCGGTCTACTCAATCGTGTCGAGGGCGGGGCTGGGGCGGTAGCGGCCGCCGGGGAAGGCCGCGTCGAGTGCCAGCAACTGGTCGCGCACGACCCGGAAACCGATCTCGCGACCCCAGGTGATCGGACCCTTGGGATAGCCCGTGCCGAGCGTCATCGCCAAGTCGACATCAGCTGGCCCGGCCTCACCGCGATCGACGAGGTCGACCGCTTCGTTGACGAGCATCGCCAGCGTGCGGGCGACCGGATTGGTCACGACGCCGCTGGCGAGCAACGCGGCGACCGTGGCCTCGTCAGGGGTGTTGTCGGGTGAGGTGCCGTCTGCGGCATACGTGTAAACGCCCTTGCCGGTCTTGCGGCCGAGGTTGCCGTCGGCGACGAGCTGCTGCTGGAACGGCGTGGGTTCGTAGCGCGGGTCTTTGCCGGTCTGGTGCCACACCGAGGTGCCGACCGCGAGGTTGACATCTTGGCCGATGAGGTCGGTGAGTTCGAGCGGCCCCATCCGGAAGCCTGCGGTGCGCACGCACGCGTCGATCGTCGCGGGGTCGGCGACCCCCTCCTGGACGAGACGCTGGGCCTCGCCGTAGAACGGGCGCGCGACGCGGTTGACGATGAAGCCGGGGGTCGACGCGCACCGCACCGGCACCTTGCCCCATGCGGTGACAAGCGCGACGCCGGTGTCCATGACATCGGGGGTCGTGATCTCGCCGCGGATGACCTCGACGAGTTTCATCGCCGGCGGCGGGTTGAAGAAGTGCAAGCCGAGGACGCGGCCGGGGTTGGTTGCAGCAGGGGCGATCTGGTCGATCGACAAACTCGACGTGTTGGTCGCGAGGAGTGTCGTCGCGGGCTGCGTGCGGCCGAGAGTCTCGAAGAGGTCCTTCTTGACCTCAAGGTCTTCGACGATGGCCTCGATGACGACGACACAGTCGGGCAGGGCCTCGACCGAGTCGCAGGGGAACAGGCGGCCGGCGATCTCCTCGGCCTCGGCGGCGTCGAGCTTGCCAGCGGCTGCCCGCTTGCGCAGACCCTCGGTGATCCGGGTGCACGCCCGCTGGGCTGCGCCCTCGAAGGCGTCGACGATGAAGACGGGGTGGCCGGCGGTGGCCGCGACCTGGGCGATGCCCGAGCCCATGGCTCCGGCACCGATGACACCGACGGGGGCGAGTGCGTTCTGTTCAGTCACGGCACCCATCCTCCCGCGTTGCGGGCGGACCCTCGACGCGGGGTATGTCACACGTGAGAGGTGCAGTGAAGGCGAGCAGCGGCGGAGGATACCCCCACCGGCATGCGGAGGCAGGCCACATCGGCCCTGTTGAGGGCACAGAAGTGGGGTCGGCGCACTATAGCAAATGTCACACGGGGACGGGAGGCTACTGAGTAGTAATGGGCCGAATTACCCACCTACCATTCAGTTATGACACTCGAGGCCGGCCAAGACACGCTGTTGGGCGATGCCTCGCTGGATACGGTGAAGAGGTGGGCGACGTCAACTTCACGCTGACCGAGAACAGCTTAGCGGGGTGGGCGGCGACAGCCTGGCCGGCCTGCAAGCCGCCAGCCCGACCGGCGGCGCGGGTGACAACGCCTTCGACCTCTTCGGCTGGGCCCACCCGGCCACGATCAACGCAGGGGCGGGCGCCGATGCGTTGTCGCTCAGCGGCGCCGGGCGGGGCCGACACCTTCGCGCTTACGCCCACCAGCGCTGACTCTTCGGCCCGATCACGGACCAGTTTAGCGATCTGGAAACGCTCACCCTGGCCGGCAGCGACGGCGACGACGTGTTCGACCTGCTGAACCTGGCCGCTTTCGCCACCGACGGCAACGCGGGCATGGCGCTGACGACGGTGAACCTGCTGGGCGGCAGCGGCGATGATGTGTTCAACCTGGCGCCCTATCCCACCCTCGCCATCAACGTGGATGGCGGCGATCACGTTGAATGGGGACGCGATCAACTTCCATGCCGGCGGGCTGTACGTGGCGCCGGAGGAAAGGCCGTGCTAGCCGCGGAAGGCCAGCAGCCGGTGGCGTATAGCAACGTGGAGCAAGTCAACCTCTTCGAGCAGCTCCGGCGGGTGTTCCTGTCGTTTATTCAGCGCTAGCGCCAACCGGGCGCGGCGCGTCCGGCCATCAAACGGCGCGGGTGAGTTATTTCACCCGCGCCGTTGCGTTTAAGGGGCGGTGGTCTACGCGTCGAAGTTTAACAGCAGCGCGGCCGGCGAGGAGTTCGCCGGCCGGCGCTGGTTATACGGGGCCGAGTGTTTTCCGACGCGGAAGCGTTACGGGCCGCCGAAGACGGTGTACGAGCCACCGGCTTGGGCCGGGCCTAAGGCCTCGAGCAGGGCCGCGTCGGTATAGGTAACGACCTGGGGCGGCTCGTAGGCGGGCTTAGGCTGCGGGGTGTCAGTCGTAGTCATAGTGGCTCTCCTCTTTAATTGCCGATCCGCGGCAGGTAGATACGGTGTAGGGCGTTTTCCGGCGTGCCCACCGTGGTGGTAACCGGGCCGTGCAGGGTCTGAACCGCGTGGGTATCCACGTCTTCTAGCCAGTAGTACCACACGCCGACGCCGGGCTGGTCGAAGGCGGTGTACTGCGCGCCCCCGCCGCTGCCCGTGGCGGCGATGAGCAGCGGGTTGACGAGTGTGCGCGCGCCGTCCAGGCTGGCCGCGCGATACAGGTTGAAGCCGGCCGTGTCGATCTCCACCGCCGTCTCCCAGGCCAGGGTCACGGTGTCGCCGTCGGCGGTGGCCGTGAAGCTGACCAGTTCAATCAAGGTCGGCTGCCCGATATTGATGAAGACGCCGTGGGCGGCCAGGTAGTCGTTCAGGCTGCCGTCATCCACGAAGCCGTCGCCGCTGGTGCGCTCGCCGGCCACCACGCCGGGCAGGGTGGTCCACCCCGCGTAGGCGGCGTTGGTGATGGTGACCGCCGTGCTGCTGGGGTTGATCTGCACGGTGTAGGTGAACTGCGCCGTCAGGCCGAGCGGCAGGTCGAAGGCGGCCGGGCTGGCCTGGCACGCGGATTTCTTGCCCGAGCACCTGCGCGGTGAGCGGCAGGCCGTCGGAGCGCTGCGCGCTGATGACGGTGGCATTGATGAAGTCGCTCTGCAGCACATCGGTGATGACCACGTCGTAAGCTGTGACCTGGCTGGCCCCCGTGTGCGCCACGATCACCGTGAAGGTCAGCGTGTCGCCGGGGTTGATGGTGGTGCCCGGCGCGAAGTCGGGCATGGTCTTGTAGAGCGCGAGCACCGGCTCGACCACGGCAATGACGACCGGGGTGGGGTCGGTGATGACGATCCGGTTGCCAAGCACGATTAGGCTGGCCGAGGGCCGTGTTGGTCAACAGTGTGCCGATTTGGTTGGGCAGGATATTGGCCACCTGGGCCACCAGTTGGATGGCGAAGGCGTTGTTTGAGCCATCGTTATCGGCGGCGGTGGTCACATCGCCGAAGTCGAAGGCCAGGGTGCCGCTGTTGGTAAACACCGGCGAGGTGGTGATCGTGCCGGCGAAATCGAAGGGCAGAGCGCCGCCGCTGGCCGCGGCCGCGGTGATGACCTGATGGTTGAGGTAGTTCAGCCCGCTGGGCAGGTTGTCGGTGATGATCAGCCCCGGCGTTACGCCTTCGGGCAGGGTCATCACGATGGTGTAGGTGACGAGCTCGCCGATGGTGTAGTTGGTGGGCGTGACCGGCCGCTTATCGAGCTGGTAACCGGTGGTGGTGAACGGCGCGGGCGCCTGCGCCGCGTAGTCATTCAGCGCGCCGCCCGGGCCGTCGGCGCCGGTGCGCTCGATGGCGTCTGGGTTGTATATCGACCGCGGGGTGCTCACGTCGCCGGGCAGGTCGGTCCAGCGGACCAGCGCCGTGCTGGTGATGGTGGTACCCAGGGGCAGGTAGATAGGCGCGGTGCCGGTGATGGTGAGCGTGATCACGCGCGGGCCAAAGAGCATGTCGAAGGGCACGGTGGTCGAGAGCACCCAGTTGCTGGGGTTGCTGCCCAGCAAGGTGAAGTTGCTGCTGTTTACCAGACTCAGGCCAGTCTTCCACATTGGCCAGGTTGGGGTCGAGGATGAGCGAGCCTGACCCGTTGAAGGGCAGGTCGTCGGTCAGCACGACGCCAAAGGCATCGACCGAACTGATGTTGCGCAGCACGATCTGGTAGGTGAAGACATCGCCGCTGTCGACATGGTTCGGCGTGACGGTGTGTGCGATGCCGATGGTCGGCTCGATCACACGCACGTTGGGGGCCGAGGCCGTCACCGGCCCATCGGGCGCCAGGCTCCAGTCGACGGTGACCAAGTTGTTGCGCTGCGTGCCGGTCTGGTTTTGGGTGACGTTAAGCGCCACCGCCGTGTAGGTCAGCGTGAAGGTTTCAAACAGCGGGTTGGTGCTGGCGGTGTTGGTCACCGTGCCGAAGGTAAAGGTGATAACCGAGCCGTTCGGCCCCACCACCGGCACGATGGGCGTGACTGCGTGGGTGATCGAGAGGGGGTTGCTGTTTTGGAAGCCGACGAGGTCCCACAAAGGCCAGGCCGGTGTCAAGCACATCGACGGCGCTCAGGTTCTCCACGATGCCTTCCGGCACGCGGATGTCTACCTGGTAGGTGAGCACTTCGCCGATGACGACCTGGTTGTTCTGGTTCTGGCTATGCACGATCTCGGTGCTGATCAGGCTCTTTTGCGGCAGCGGCCAGTTGTAGAGCAGGGCGTTATCGGTGCGGCCCGGGGTAGTGGTGGTGATGTGGTTAGGCCCACCCTCCACGCCCGCCACGTTGGTGATGGCGGTGGTGTTGGTGAACACCGTGGCGGGCAGCAGGGGATCGGCCTGCATGTCGAACGTGATCAGGGCGAGGTTGGTGCCGGTGGTGGTGAAGGCCGTCAGCGCGCCCACGATCGGCGCCGGATCGGTAAACTCCAGGCCGCTGGTAATGAAGCCGGTATAGGCAATGGGCGTCCCGGCGCCGTTGGTGACGCACAGGTTGAGGCCGCCCGCCGGCACGTGGAAGCTGATGGGCAGTGTGTCGGTGATGATGGTATCGAACGCGCCGCGCAGGCCGGTGCCCACGTTTTCAACCACGATGCCGAACGTGACCAGGTCGAACTGATCGACGTTGTGCAGGTCGCTGTTGATGGGGTTGGTGCCGAGCGCGGTGGAGGTAATCGTGCCGCTAAAGCGCGGGCAGCTGGTGTCGCCGGGGGCGGTGAAGCTGCCCGCTGCGGCCGGCGCGATAACGCTGGGCGAGAAGAAGCTCTCGGGGTTGTTGGTGCTGACCAGACCCTTGGTGACGCCGGACGACGGGCTCGGTGAGGGTGATCTGCACGATGGCGTCGGCCACATAGTCACCGGCGTTGGTGCTGCCTTCGGCGGCGCGGGCCTGGTTGGTGAGGAACAAGCCGGTCGGCAAATGGCTCGCTGGACGACGCGGTGACGGTGAGCAGCAGGTCAACCGTGGTAGGCCTGGTCATTGGCGGGGTCGTCAAAGTCGCCGTAGTCGAAGGCGACACTGTTCGCCACGGCGTCGGCCGTCATGGTCGGCACGATGCCCGAGCCGGAGTACGCGTAGAACGTGTCGGCCGGGCCGAACTTGACGGTGCCGGCCGGCGGCACGGCCGCGCTGACGGTGGGGTCGAAGGTGGTCAGCTCGGTCGAGAAGAAGACCGGCAGCGGCAGGTAGTCGACGATGGAGAAGTCTTCGAAGTCGCTGATGGGCAGCTCGTACACCAGCCGGTAGGTCAGGGTGTAGGCCGGGGCGATCTGCACCGCCGTGCAGGGCTGCGGCGAGCAGATGACGCCGTTGACGGCGTAGATCGCTCTTGGTGAGGTTGCCAAAGGCGATCTGCAGGCCCGAGCCGGTGTCGTCGGCTTCGCGGAAGCCGGTGGGAGTGGTGGCGTCGGCCACGCCCAGCACCGAGCCGTCGATCAGCGCGGTGTTGGAGAGCACGTCGCCCTGGTCGACGCTGGAGTTGCCGGAGGATAGGTGTCGGTGAAGTCTTCCAAGATCACGGCGCGGTAGGTGATGGTGCCGACCGTGCCGCCGTCGTTGTAGCTGCCGCAGTCGGGCACCGGGCCGCCGGTGCCGGTGTCGGGCACGCAGCCGCCGACCATGCGGCCGTCGAAGCCGTTGGCTGATGAGCTCGTCGGACACGCGGAAGTTCAGCACGGTGGCGCCGGCGGTGCCCCCGCCGACATCGTTGCCGATGTCGCTCGTGTCGTGCGTGTAGTTGGCCGCGTTAAAGGGCGTGGTGGCCAGGGTGTACGTTGTGGGGTTGCCGCTAAAGCTCAGCGTGGGCGTGAAGCCGGTCACGAAGTGCTGGCCGTCGGAGAGCGTGTCGGTGATGACGACGTCTTGGAAGGCGAAGAAGTCGGAGATCTGGAACTGCGAGCGTGTACTCAATGATGTCGCCGGGCGAATTGACGGCATCGGTCAGGTTGGCGTTGCCCTTCTGGATGGCGATGGACTGATCTTCCAGAATGTGCTCCGGCCCGGCCGGGTCGGCTACGGCGTTGTCCACGCCGCCCGCATCGCGCGGGTCAATGGGCTGCCAACTGCCGACGGCCAGCGCTTCGTTGAGCGAGAAGGCGTCGTCGCCGGTCAACGCGGGCAGCACGGGGGCCGGGCGTTGTCGTCGCGCGGAATGTAGAACGAGAAGTACAGTTCAACATCGTTGGCGGCGGTGGTGGCGGTGACGCTGGCGTAGCGCTCGCTGAGCGTGCCGCCCGGCACCACCAGGCTGGGGGTGCTGACGGCCGTGGTCGCAACCGCCCCGCCGTTGACCAGGGTGGCATCAACGGCCAGGAACTGGACATTGTTCGAGAGCACGTCGGTGACGAGCAGGCCGGTGATGGTCTGCCCGGCGGCGATGTCGATGACGATTTGATATTGCCGCGGGAAGTTCGGGCCGGTGGCGGTTTCGTCTTCCGGGCCAATGTAGATCTTTTGCAGCGTCAGCAGGGTGGGGGTGATGGCGCTGGTGGTCGTGCTGCCGAGAATGACGGGATCGGTGCCGGGGTTATCGAGCGGGTCGGCGCCGAACATGAAGCCGCCGTTCGCCCGCACCGTCAGGGGGGTGCCCAGGTCGGCGCGGTTGCTCAGGCTGCTGGTGATGAGCACCGGGGCCGGGGGCTGGTTGTTGGTGAACGAGCTAAACGGCAGGGTAATGACGTTGAAGCTGCCAATGGAAGGGCGACGGGCCGGTGTAGCCGGGCATGGCGGCCGGGCAGGCCACCGACAGGCCAGTGAGCGGGTGGGTAACGTTGCTGCCGGCCGGGTAGTCGAGGGTCGTGAGCGCGACTGGCGAGCCCAGGTAAGTGGCCGTGAGCAGGCTGAGGCCGTCGTTGAGGCCGCCGCTGCCCGTGCCGTCAACACCACTGAGCGGCATGAAAAGGTCGATGTATGGCCCGTAGCCAACATTGACCGGGGAGGCGTTGTCAAACGTGACGGTAAAGGCGATGTCTTCGCCAATGAAGCCCTCGGCGGGCAGGTCGAGCGAAACCCCGGCCACCGGCACGGCGAGCGGCCGCGCTTCGGCCACCGCCGCCAAAGACGCGACTGGCGCCAAGGGGGCGAGCGCGCCCAACGTCACCGAGAGGGCGGTGAGCCAAGCCATTCCGGCGCGTCCGAACTGTTTCAACGAAGGCTGCATAGTCACATCTCCCACTTGCACGAAGGGACCGGCCAGCGCCCGCATGGTAGACGCTGGTAAGCTGACACGCGCCTGCCTCCGCCGGGTATAGATCCACGCCGGTGGGGCAGGCTGGTAGTGCTGGTTAGAACGCTGACAAAATTGGTCTAGTTATGTGAATTAAAATCACATAAAAGCCGCTAAACTTTACTACGATTTTCACGAAACTGCCAGGAGGTAAATGCTGCCGGGCTGTGCCGGACGCACACGCGTGAACGCCTGCGGGATCACCCTCAACGAGTAAATCAGGCGGCGCGCAGCCAGACGGCGCGTCGTGTAATTGGCCGGAATTATGACGTTTGTTAGGTGCTGCGAGCTGGTGCCGGTTTAGGATGAGGAGACCGGTTGTATTGGTCAGGTGATCAACGCCGCCGCCGCCGCGCCATTTGTCACCTGACGGCGGCATTATACAACAAAAAGGCCCCAGCCAATGCGGCCGGGGCCTTTTGATACCTAGTTGCAACGCGGCCGGCTGAGCTCTCCGACTGGTTGTAGGGCGTGTAGGCCGTCAGCGGCGCCGTGCTGGTGGGCGACAGCGGCATGGGGATGTTGGTCTTCTTGCCGCTGCCCACGGGCGACGGGAAGATCCGGTCGAACTCGACGGCGTCGATGGTCTCGATTTCGATCAGGCGATCGCGCCACGGCGTCGAGCCTGCGCGCGGTACTGGGTCAGCAGATCTGCGCGCGCGCGGTCGTAGGCCTCGGTGACGCAGCGTGCGCACCTCGGCGTCGATCTGCTCGCGCGACCGCGTCGGAGTAGTCGCGCTGCTCCGAGATCTCGCGGCCCAGGAAGATCAGCTCCTCCTTGTGCGCCGTAGACCATCGGGCCCAGCTTGGTCGCTCATGCCCCAGCGGGTGACCATCGAGCGCGCGATCTTGGTGGCGCGCTCCAGGTCGTTCGAGGCGCCGGTGGTGATGTCGCCGAAGACGATCTCTTCGGCGGCGCGGCCGCCCAGCAGGCCGGCCAGGTCGTCGCTGCGAACTTGCGCTTGCGCGTGCCAGCGTGCGGTCTTCGTCGGGCAGCGGCAGCGTGTAGCCGCCGGCCATGCCGCGCGGCGATGATCGACACCTTGTGCACCGGGTCGGCGTTCGGCGACGCAGTGCATGACCACGGCGTGGCCCGGCCTCGTGGTAGGCGATGACGCGCTTCTCGTCTTCGGTGATGATGCGGCTCTTGCGCTCGGGGCCGGCGATGACGCGCTCGATGGCTTCCTCGAACTCGCTCATGCGTGATCGGCCTTCTTGTTGCGGCGGGCGGCCAGGATGGCGGCTTCGTTGACCAGGTTCTCGAGGTCGGCGCCGGCGAAGCCGGGGGTCGCCTTCGAGCCAGCACGGCCAGGTCGACGTCGGCGGCCAGCGGCTTGCCGCGCACGTGCACCTTGAGGATCTCGCTCGCGGCCCTTCATGTCCGGGCGGTCGAGGATCACGCGGCGGTCGAAGCGGCCGGGGCGCAGCAGCGCGGGGTCGAGGATGTCGGGCCGGTTGGTGGCGGCGATGACGATGACGTTGGTGTCGGTGTCGAAGCCGTCCATCTCGACCAGGATCTGGTTGAGCGTCTGCTCGCGCTCGTCGTGCGCGCCGCCCAGCCCGGCGCCGCGATGGCGGCCGACCGCGTCGATTTCGTCGACGAAGATGATGCAGGGCGAGTGGCGCTTGGCCTGGTCGAACAGGTCGCGCACGCGGCTGGCGCCGACGCCCACGAACATCTCGACGAACTCGGAGCCGGAGATGCGAGAAGAACGGCACGCCGGCCTCGCCGGCGACGGCCTTGGCCAGCAGGGTCTTGCCGGTGCCCGGCGGGCCGACCAGCAGCACGCCCTTGGGAATGCGCGCGCCCAGGGCGATGAACTTCTCGGGCTCCTTGAGGAACTCGACGACTTCCTTCAGCTCTTCCTTGGCCTCGTCCACGCCGGCCACGTCGTCAAAGGTGACGGTCGGGCTGGTCGCCGTTGAACATGCGCGCCCGGCTCTTGCCGAAGGCCATGCGCCTGGTTGTTGCTGCCCTGGGCCTGGCGCAGCATGAAGTAGATCGACGCCCATCGACCAGCAGGGCCGGCGAGCATGTAGCCCAGCGAAGGTCAGGATGCCGCCGTAGATCAGCAGGGCTTCGTGCGAACTTCGAACTTGCTGACCGCGCGCCAGCTGCTCCGGGGCTAACGCCCATGGCCGGCCAGCTGCTCAAAGAGCGGTGCCGTGATGGGCTCTTTGCGCGACTCGAGCTCCGCCGCCATTGTTCGATGTGTCGACCGTGAAGCGTGTTCGTCGTCGATCACAATGCGTCTTGACATCTGCCCGGCCTGGATCTGCGGTCGGCCAAGTCGGTCGAAGGTCAGCGTGTCGCTGGTGCGCCCGAGTTGCTGCGACCGGAACTGGAACAGCAACACGACGATGGCGACGATGATCAGGATGTACATCAAGCGCGCTTCGCAATCGGGCTAGAATTCACATGCGACCTCCCCGGGACTAGCCTAAGTAAAACATGATGCTTACTAAATAATGCATCCTACGCATTCGATTCATACGCATTCGCATTACCGTTCGGTGCGACAACTAACCGTCTGCTAAGCTGGCCCGATTAGCTAGATATGATGAGAATTTGCATGACAACGCGCCGCGCACGGGCGTGCCGTGTGCTAATCGGCGGCAAGTAGACTGGAGAGCACGCAGGCCCAGAAGGGGATGAGGCCGGCCACGGCGATGAAGGCCAGAAAGCCAAGGCTGACCGCTACCCAATCGAGCTAGGTCGGGCTGTAGCCGCCCAGGGTGGCGGCATCGCCGGCGCGCATCGGTGGCCTCGCCGCCGGGAACCTCGCCGCGCACAGGCTGGCGGTAAACGGTGGGGGCTTCGGGCAGCACCTCCGGCAGGGGCAGGGCGCCGGGGCGCTGGCCGGGGACGGTGCGCAGCAGGCCGGTGGGCGGGGTCGTGGCCGGTGGGCAGTTGGCCGCCGGTGACATCGAGGCCGCGCTCGCGGTAAGAGATCAGGATCGCGGCCGAGCTGGTCGGCGGTGCGGTAGCGGGCGGCCGGCTCTTTGGCCAGGACCTTGTGGACGATGCAGCTCCAGCGTGTCGGGGACGTTGGGGTTGAAGAGCGTGAGGCGCGGCGGCTCCTCGCGCAGGTGCATCATCGCCAGCTGCCTGCTGGGTCGAGGCCACGAACGGCAGCCGCCCGGCCAGCATCTCGAACGAGCACGACGCCGATCGAATACACATCGGAGGCCGGGGTGGGGTGCTCGCCGGCGGCCTGCTCGGGCGAGTAATACTGCGGGCTGCCCCAGACGACGTCGGTGGTCTCGCCGGGCTGGATCGAAGCCAGGGCGCGCGCGATGCCGAAATCCGTGATCTTGATGCGCCCGTCGGCGGTCACCAGCATGTTCTGCGGCTTGATGTCGCAGTGGACCAGGCCGGCGCGATGGGCGTAGCCGACGCCGGCGCAGATCTGGATGGCCAGGTCGATCGCCTGGTCGACCGTCAGAGGGCCGTTCTCCTTGATGATAGGTCTTGAGGTCCTTGCCCTCGATGTGCTCCATGACGATGTAGTAGCGCCCGCCGTCGCGGCCGAAGTCGTGCACGGTGACGATGTTGGGGTGGGCCAAATTGGCGGCGGCGCGGGCTTCTTGCTGAAAGCGAGCCAGGAAGTCGGGCTCGCCGGTGAGGGGCTCGCGCAGGATTTTGACGGCGACGAGGCGGCCGAGGGCCAGGTCTTGGGCTTTATAGACCACGGCCATGCCGCCGGCGCCAATGGGGCTGAGCAGCCGGTAACGCTTGTTGAGCAGATATTGCTGGGAAGGTTGAGGTTGTTCAGCGCTCACGGCGGTGATTGTAAAGGAAGGCGGGGAAAAATCGGAAGTTGGAGGGGCGGGGGCTAAAGGGTCTGAAGGGCCTAAAGCGTGGGTCCGCGGCGCTAGGGGACTCAGGGGCAGAGCGCCATAGCGCCGCTGCCAAGGCTGCCGCGAGTGTTGCGCTTGGTAACACGCTGCGCTGAAAGTGTTGCGAGTGTTGCGCTTGGTATCACGCTGCGCTGAGTGTGTTTCAGAGAGTGTCGCGCTTGGTATCACGCTGGGCCGCTGAAAGTGTTGCGAGTGTTGCGCTTGGTATCACGCTGCGCTGAAAGTGTTGCGAGTGTTGCGCTTGGTATCACGCTGTGCTGAGAGTGTCGCGGGTGTCGCGGTGGGGGTCACGTGCGCTGAGAGTGTTGCGGGTGTTGCGCTTGGTATCAGGCTGTGCCGAGGGTTAGAGCGGGTTCCGGATGAATGTACGGCGTTTGATTGATAGCGAGCGACGGCCGTTCTCGCGAACGGCCCTACAAGTGACCGGTTCATTGGAGCTCACGCCAGCTGTGCCTGGCCGGCTTGCCGTCAATACGGCAGGAGGCCGAGACTAGTTGGTAAAAGAACAGGATGGCCGTGAGGCCTGGTGGATATTATACAGAACTTATGTTCTGATAGCAAGGTGCGGATTGGGGAGGGGCGTATTTTCAACCTGGGGGCGAAAATGTGCGCCATCCGCCGAATAGGTAGTTGAAATTCCCGAAATAACAGCCTGGGTACACAAGGGTGGGATTTCTCACCCCCAGCATGGGCCGCGATTTGATTGGTCGCCTGTCGGGGGGTTCGAAATGACAGATCATGGGCAGCGGGCGGGTCACCGGAACGGTGACCGACCCGCTGCCCCCAAACAGAAATACGCCCGTGTTAGAAAGGGCATTGGGGCCGGCGCCCGGAGAAGCCGCCACGAAACGGACGGCCCTGGCTTGGGTGGCTAGGGGGCGGCGAGCGCGGCGGACAGCGCGGCCCTGAACTCGGCCGCCGCCGGCTCGGGGCCGAAACCGATGAAGGCAGTGCCAGGGTGGACGCCATCGGTGAGGAGCCCGTTGACGTTCACGCCGGTGTCGGGCGCCAGTTTCTGCAAGGGCGATTTTTGCCCGTAGTCTTGCACGGTGAAAGTGCCCAGCCGAGCGGAAAGGACGGTGGGCGGCTGCCCCGGCTGGCCGGCGGCCCACACCAACCACAGCGGCGTGAGGACTACGCCGGTGACGATCACTTCTTCTTTGCCGAACAACCCCTTCTTCGGCTTGCGCGAGATGGTCTCGCAGCATCGCACGGCAGTAGCGGCCAAGTCGCCGAGTTGCTGCTGCTCGCCATAGGCGCGCAGAGCAGTCACGAGCGCCGGGGCTAGCTGGGGGAATAGGCAAATGCGCGTGTTGCGCAGGTAGTCGCTCATGGGTACCTCCAAGAAGCAGGCGGATACAAGCGCGCGCAGTTTAGCATAGGCGGCGGTTTCTCCTTACAAACTCCACATTTGGCCATTGGCGCTTCGATATAATGGCTTATGCGTTTAGTGTGGGTATTGCATAACGCCCGGGCAGGGCGCGCGGGGTTGGTGCGGCGGGTAGACGAGGCGGTGGAGGCCGTGGCCCGACGGGGGGTGACGGTGCAACTGGTGCGCGACGGCGACCTGGCGGTGCTGCGGCAGGCGGCGCGCGCGGCCGTGGCGGCCGGGGCCGATGCCGTGCTGGTGGCGGGCGGCGACGGCACGTTGGGCACGCTGGCCGGTGAGTTGGCGCACACGCCCACCGCCTTTGGGGCGCTGCCGGCGGGCACGGCGAATGTGTGGGCACAGGCAGTGGGGCTGCCGCGCACATCACTGCGGCACCCGCACGCGCTGGCCCAGGTGGCGCTGGCGCTGCTGGCGGCGCCCACGCGCCTGGCCGACCTGGGCCAGCGCCAATGGCCAGAAGTTCCTGGTCGTGGTCGGGCATGGGGTTAGATGCGTTTGCGGTGCAGCAGTTTGAGCGCCAGCGCAACCGCGCGCAGCAGGTGGGCGGGTTCGTGTACAACGGGCTGCTGACGTTCGGCGTGGCGCGCCGGCCTGCGCGGGCTTGACCTGCGGCTGCGGGTGGCGGGCGGGCCGCAGGGCGCGCAGGAGGTCAACGGGCGCTTCTTGATGGCGACGGTGTGCAACATCGGGCTGCACGGCGGCGGGCTGTTCCGCTTTGCCGACCGGGTGAGCCTGAGATGACGGGCTGATGGACCTGTGGGCGTGGCGGGGCGATGACTTTGGCACAGCGCTAGGCGCACGCCGGGCGGGTGCTGCGCGGCCGGCACCACGGCCGCCCGGATGTGGTGCGATTGACAGGCGACCACTTTGAACTTTATACTGCGGCCCCACAGGCGGTGCATATTGACGGCGAACCCCAGGCGGCGCCGGTGCAGCAACTGACGGTCGAGGTGGCCGGGCGCGCGCCTGCGCGTGTTGGCACCCGACTCAGCCGCGCGGCTCGCGACGGCCCGCTATACCCAACCCCGGAGTGAATTGTGAAGGCCATTTCTCTGCGCTCAATCAAGCCACTGCACTATCTCCTGTTAGCCTTGCCGGTTGCGATTGCGGGCAGCCTGCTGCATTGGAACCCGCTGTTCAACTTCGTGGTGGCCTGCGCCGGGCTGATCCCCGCTGGCCGAGCTGATCGGCGAGGCCACCGAGGCAACTGGCGCGTGTTCACCGGGCCGCAAGCATCGGCGGGCTGCTGAACGCCACGCTGGGCAACGCGGCCGAGCTCATCATCACCATCGTGGCGATCAGCGCGGGTCTGCTCGACCTGGTGAAGGCCTCGATCACCGGCTCGATCATCGGCAACCTGCTGCTGGTCATGGGCGCCAGCCTGCTGCTCGGCGGACTGAAGAACGGCACGCAGCACCTTTCACCGCGCGCACGCGGGCACCAACAGCCACCATGCTGGTGCTGGCCGTGGTGGCGCTGGCGATCCCGTCGGTGTTCAACCACACCAGCGTCGAGGGCGACATGTTGCCGGCTCGCGACGCTGGAGAGCATCTCGCCTGGGCGTGGCGGTGGTGATGATCGTGCTTGTACGCGCTGGGGCTGATGCTTCAGCCTGCGGTCGAAGCGGCGGCGGCCTGGCGCCCGCGCGGCGGTGCGAAGCCGCGGCGCCCGCACTGGTCGGTGCAAACGTCGCTCATCGTGCTGGCGCTGGCGACGCTGGCCGTGGTCTGGCTGAGCGAGATCCTGGTGGGCGACGGTGGAGCCGGTGACGGTCGCAGCTCGGGCTGAGCGAGTTCTTCATCGGCATCATCCTGATGCCCCATCATCGGCAACGTGGCCGAGCACCTGGTGGCGGTGCAGGTGGCGCTGAAGAACAAGATGGACCTGAGCCTGGAGATCGCGCTGGGGTCGAGCCTGCAGATCGCGCTGTTTGTGGCGCCGGTGCTGGTGTTCGTGAGCCTGCTGTTCGGCCAAGCAACTGACCCTGGTGTTCAACCAGTTTGAGCTGCTGGCGCTGGTGGGGGCGGTGGCTGATCTCGTCGCTGGTGGCCTCGGACGGCGAGACGAACTGGCTGGAGGGGGCGCAACTCATGGCGCGTGTATGTGATCTTGGGCAGTGGCGTTCTTCTTTATTCCCGGTTAGCCGGCGGCCGAAGGCCCACGGCCCGGCCCGATTGTCAGCCAAATGTCGGCCACTGGCCGGCCCACCAGACGTTAAAATTGCGCCAGCCGGCGGCGTGACTGCGCCGGGTTGAGTGTTTGTCGCTACCCTTCCCTCGCCGAGGGGCGGCGCGGCTTAGCCGCCGGCCGGGCTTCGGACATCAGAAAGGATACTCCCGCATGGATTGGCTGACCGACCCTAAAGTATGGAGTGCGTTGGTAACGCTGACCGCCCTGGAGGTGGTGCTGGGCGTGGACAACGTGATCTTCATCTCGATTTTGGCGGGCAAGCTGCCGGCTGAGCAGCAAGGCCGCGCGCGCCAGACCGGCCTGCTGCTGGCGCTGGTGACGCGCATTTTGCTGCTGCTGTCGATTAGCTGGATCGTGCGGCTCGGAAGCCAGCTGCTGTCCCGAAGCCTGGCCGATGTGATCTCGAGCGGGCGCGACCTGATCCTGCTGGCCGGCGGCCTGTTCCTGCTCGGCGAAGAGCACGCACGAAATCCACGAGCGGTCTGGAGGGCGACACGGGCCACGCCGGCACGAAGGTCGGCGGCGTCGTTTGCGCAGCGTGCTCGTGCAGATCGTGCTGCTCGACGTGGTCTTCTCGCTCGACTCGGTGATCACCGCCGTGGGCATGGCCGACGACAGTGTGGCGTGATGATCGCCGCGGTCGATTGATCGCGGTCGGCGATCATGATGGTCTTCGCCGGGCCCGATCAGCAGCGTTCGTCGAGCGAGCACCCGACCGATCGAAGATGCTGGCCTTGAGCTTCCTGCTGCTGATCGGCACCACGCTGATCGCCGAGAGCGCTCGACACATCCACATCCCGAAGGGCTACATCTACTTCGCCATGGGCTTCTCGGTGTTCGTGGAACTGCTGAACATCCGCGCGCGCAAGCCCAAGACGCCGGTGGTGCACCTGCATGAGCCGTATGTGGCGGCGCCGGCCGGGGCGGGGGGCAACCCGCCGGTGGTTGTGGCGGCCGGCGCGGCGGCGCGCAAGGAGGTGCGGCCGGTGAACAAGAGTAAGAAGAAGGCCAAGCGCTAGCAGCGGCGGGGGGCCGGAGGGGATGGCAAAAGCGGCCAGGGACGCGGGGAAGGGCCCAGGCCAGCCCGACCGCGGCATGGAGCCAAACAAGGCAGGCGTGCGCCCAGGCGGTCACCGCCGGGGCGCACGCTTCTGACTGCGCAATCCCGGCCGAGGCCAGGCCACCCGCAGGGGAGCGAGCGGGCAGCAGCCGGTGACGAGTTGGGCGGGGCGCGGCCGGGTGTGTGCTAGGGTGAGACTGGCGGGGGCCGTTGGCTGACATTACATAATGTGCGGCGCGGGCGGGCTGGACAGCGCGGCGGTTGGCCGTGTTATAATCACGACCGCTTGACCGGTTTAGGAGGTGCTACGCGCAACTAACTGATTACTTGTCTGTGGCGCAGATCATTCTGTCCATCGCCATGATCGCCGCGATCATCCTGCAATCGAAGTCGGCGGGGACTGGGCGGCTTGTCCGGGTGGTGACACCGGCGGCGTGTTCCGCGCCCGCCGCGGCGTGGAGCGCACGCTGTTCTTCATCACCATCGGCCTGGCCATCAGCTTCTTCATGGTCGCTATCATTAACGTCATCTTGAGCTAGCCGGGCCTGGAAACCTATTGGGGTGTTCGCTCGGCCCACCGCGCGGCCCGGCTGAACACCCCTTTTGTCGCCATGCGCCACCTTCGTTGGCAGCTCCTCATCGCCATTCTCGGGATGCTGTTGGTCGGCAGCCTGCTGAACGGCAAGACGCAGACCGGCGGCGGTGGCGACGGCGGCAGGCATCGTCGTCACCGCCGAGCCGGTGCGCGGCGGCGTGTATACCGAGGCCCTCATCGGGCTGCCGCGCCGCCTCAACCCCCTGCTGGACTACAACAATCCCGTTGACCGCGACATCGACCGGCTGATCTTCAGCGGGCTGACGCGCTTTGACGCCTACGGCCGGCCGCAGCCGGACCTGGCCAACTGGATTGTGTCGGAAGACGGCCTGACCTACACGTTTGTGCTGCGGGCCGACGCCCGTGTGGCACGACGGCCAGCCGGTGACCAGCGCCGATGTGGCCTTCACCGTCGGCCTGCTGCAAGACGCCGCCTTCGACGGCGCGCCGGAGCTGGCGCGGCTGTGGCAGGCGCTGACGCTGGCGGTGGTGAACGACCAGACCTTCACCGTAACCCTGCCGGAGCCGTTTGCGCCCTTCTTGGACTACACCACCTTTGGCCTGCTGCCGGCAGCACCTGCTGGGCACGGTGCCGGCGGCGCAGTTGGGCGCGGCCGGCTTCAACCACGGCGCCGGTGGGGTCGGGGCCGTTCCGGTTTGTGGCGCTGACCGGCGAAGACGGCCAGGTGAACGGCGTGCGGCTGACGGCGTTTGCCGGACTACTACGGCGCGGCGCCGCTGCTGAACGATGTGGCCTTCCGGTTCTACCCCGATGTGGCGGCGGCGCTGGCGGGCTACACGCGCGGGCGAGGTGCTGGGCATCAGCCGGATCGACGCGGCCCACCTGAGCCAGGCGCTGCAAACGGAGCAGTTGGGCGCTGTATACCAGCCTGCTGCCCGAATACAGCCTGATCTATCTCAACTTGCAGAGCGACGAACTGCCCTTCTTCCAAGACAAGAAGGTGCGCCAGGCGCTCGCTGCGCGGGCTGAACCGCTCGCAGATGGTCGACCAGCTGCTTGAACGGGCAGGCGGTGCTGGCGAACTCGCCGGTGCTGCCGGGCTCGTGGGCCTACAACCCCACGCTGCCGTCAAGTGGAGTATGACCCGGCGGCGGCGGCGCGGCTGCTCGACAGCGCCGGGTGGGTCATCCCCGATGGCGCGTCGCCGGGGTCGGACGGGGTATGTGCGGCGCAAGGGCGAGATTGAGCTGCGCTTCACGCTGACGACGCCCAACGACGACCTGCACCTGGCGCTGGCCGAAGCGGCGCGCGCCACCTGGGCGCAGTTGGGCGTGGTGGTGACGCTGAACCCGGTTGACCCCAGCACCATTCGCGACGGCTACTTGACCCCCCGGCCGCGCACGTTCGACGCGCTCTTGGTTGACCTGAACCTGGCCGGCACGCCCGACCCGGACCCCTACCCGATGTGGCACGAAACACAGGTGGAGAGCGGGCAGAACTACGGCGGGTTGAATGACCGCGTGATCAGCGAACTGCTGGAGCAGGCGCGGATTACGAGCGACCTGGCGGCGCGGGCGCGGCTGTATTACCAGTTCCAAAGCCGGTTTGCCGACCAGACGCCGGCGCTGCTGCTGTTTTACCCGGTGTATAACTACGCGGTCGATACCAGCGTGGCCGGGGTGCAGGTGGGGCCACCTGATTGAGGCGAGCGACCGGCTGAACACGCTGGCGCAGTGGTCGGTGGTGGCGCGGCGGGTGATCGTGGAACAGCCCGCCGGCCACGGCGACGCCCACGCCCTAAGGCGAAGCCTGAGCGACGAAAAACGCGGGCCGGTCAATGTGAGTTGACCGGCCCGCGTTTGGTTTAAGCCCCGGCCGGCGCTACTGGCCGTAGAGGACGCGGTACTCTTCGAAGTACTCGAAGGTGGTGGTGACGTAGCCCTTGGCGTCGGGCAGGCGGATGACTTCGACGAACAGGTCGACATCGCCCTTGGCCAGGTCGAGCCAGACGCCGGCGTTGGCGGGGCCGGCGTAATAACCGGCCAGCATCGGCCTCCGGCCCGCCGCCGGTCTGCTCGGCGATGTAGTTGAGGTAATACGCGCCCCATGGGGATGGAGACCGCCGGGCGGAAGAGGTCGTCGTAGACGAAGTCGGTCAGGCCCAGTTGGTTGGCGACATCGTCGGCGGTGGTGGGGATGAACTGGTTGAGCCCGCGCGCGTCGGCGACCGAGTAGGCGTACTTCCAGAAGAAGCTCTCGATGCGCATCTTGGCGTACATCGACAAACGGATGCACGGCGTAGGTGTTGGCGGCGTTGACCACCAGGGCGCTGTAGGCGGCGGGGTAGCGCAGGCGCAGAATGTAGACCGGCACCTGCAGGCTGTCGGCCACGCCGGCCAGGTCGACCACCTGGCGCGCGGCGCGGATGGCGAGGTCGTAGACGCCCAGATCGTGAAAGTAAACGGCCAGCTGCCAGGTGGCCAGCGGGTCGCCGCTGAGGGCCAGGCCGCAGCGAGTCGAACTCGGCGTGGGCCTCTTGCAGGCGGCCGACCTTCCATAGCGCCGCGCCGCGCACGAAGCGCGGCTCTTGCCACACGCCGGGCTGCAGCTCGCTGAGGTTCTCAATGCTCTGCGCCAGCGGGAACGTGGCGCGCAGCCAGGCCTCGGCTTCGGCGCGCTCCTGGGCCTCGTCGAAGCTGAAGCTGTAGCGTCGCGGGCGGCCAGAAGGGGGCCTGATCGTCCAGCAGCTGCTGAGCGCGCAGGGCGTAGTAGCCGTGCGGCCCCAGCCCGGCGGCGGCGGTCCAGGCGGCCTGCAGCGCCGTCAGCGTCGCCCAATTGTCTCCTTCACCTTGCCGATCCACAGCTCGGCGCGGGCCTGGTCGCCAGGGGTCGGCGGCCAGGGTGCGGGCCAGCTCAAAGCGGATGCCGGCCGCGCCGTAGTCGGCGTTGCGGTAGAGCACCAGCCCGGCCTGCATGGCGGCGTCGGGGGCCTCGGCGGCGGTGGGGTATTCCTCGGCGAGGCGGTTCCACAGCGCCACCGCGCCGGGCGAAGTCGCTGTTGCGCTCGCGCAGGCGGGCGGCGGTGAAGAGGGCAGTTGGGCGCGTCGGGCGACTCGGGCGCGGCGGCGACGAAGGCGGTGAAGGTGGCCACGTCGTCGGGGTAGGCCTGAATGTAGGCGATCTGGAAGTAGGCCTTGGTCCACAGGCTGTCGCCGGGGTAGGTGGCGACCAACTCTTGCCAGGCGGTGATGGCGGCGGGCGCGTCATCGAGCGCGGCGTAGGTGAGGCCGAGGTGATAGAGCGCGGTGGCGTCGCCGGGGGCGCTGGTGTCTGCGACCCCGGCGGCAAAGCTCACGCGGTAACGCAGCAGGGCGTCGCGGGCGGGCTCGTAGTTGGCGGCGTAGTAGTTGGTGAGGCCGCGCTGCAGGTCGCTGACCGGCACGCCATCGTTGACCAGGATGAGCAAGCCGTCGAACGTGCCGGGGGCCTCGGGGTAGTTGTCGACGGCGTCGAGGAACTTGGCATAGGCGGCGTCGGTCTGGCCGTCGGCGTAGAGCAATTGCCCGGCTTTGACGGCCACACGCGCCTTCCGCCAATTCTGGTCGGTGGTGCGATAGACCTCATCGTACGCGGCGACGGCGGCGGGCAGGTCGCCCCGCGTGCCGTAGACCTCGGCCAACTGCTCCTGCAAATCGAACGGGTCGCCCTGGCGCGGCGCAGCGATGGCGGCCTGGAGTGCGGCCACGGCGGTGTCGTAGTCGCCCAGCGCGATGGCGGCCTGGGCGCGGGCGGCCTGGACGTAGGCGTCAAGCGCGTCAGGGCGCGCCGCCAGATAGGCGTCGTAGGCGGTCAGGGCGGCGGCCCACTCGCCGGCGGCGCGGTAGGCGTCGCCGAGGATGAACTGGGCTTCGGGCGCGCTGGGCGAAGCGGGTTCGGCGGTGATGAAAGTGGTGAGCGAGTCGATGGCAGCGGCGGAGTCGCCGGCATTGAGGTGGGCCAGGCCGAGGCCGAGTTGGGCGGCGGCGAGCAGGGCGTCGTCGTCGGTGCCGGCGAGCACCGCCGCGTATTCGGCCAGGGCGCGCGGCCAATCGCCGGCGGCCAGGGCATGGTCACCGGCGGTAATGCGAGCGGGCGGGATGGGGGTGGCGGTGGGGGTGGGCGAGGGCGAGGGGGTGGCGCTGGGTGTGAGGGTGGGCGGGACGGTGGCGGTGGGGGTGGCGCTAGGGTCTATGAACGGCACCGTGGGCAAGCGCCCCAGCCGCAAGAGCACGGCCGCGCCGCCCGCACCGGCCAGGCAGGCGAACACCACCAGGACTAGCACATAGCCGAGCGGCAGGCGGGGCGCGCGGCCCAAACGCCGGCCGCGTTGACCTTCAGAGCCGGTGGATTCTGACATGCAGGGATGATATCACACCGAGCCGCCGGTCTGGCGCGGGTGAGAACCGGGGCGCTGGGTTGGGACAGAAGCTGGAGCGCGCCGCACGCCGCGCGGGACTAGGCGGCGTGTTGGGCGATGTGTGTTTCGGCCACGCTCTCCGGCACGCCGCACAACTGGGCCAAGCCGGCCGGGGGCATGCCCTGCCAACCGTCGGGCAGCAGGTGCGGCGCCATGCAGCAGCCGGCGGGCGAACAGATCCATTTGGGCCTTCATCTCGTCGTTGGGCACCGGCGGCAGCCCCACGGCACGGCCGCCGGCGGTGGCGCACAGGGCCGTAAACAGCGCGCCGGCCATGTGGTAACGGCGCTCGGGCTCCGGCAGGTCGCTATTGGCAAACACCGAGCCTTGCCCGCCCAGCAGGCGCAGCCAAATGGCTTCGCCAAAACCGACCTCGGTCAGGCTCAGATCGTGGCGCAAGTCGGGCGGCGGATTGAGCAGCATGTCGCGCACGGGCACCGGAAGCCGCGAAACGCCGTAGTGCGCACACAGAGCCGTAGCAAGACAGTCACACAGAAATGTAAGCGAGGCTAAAGCCATACCGAACTAATACGCCTTAAGCGCAGACACCTGGCCCGCCATTGGTGCCGGCGGGCCAGGTGATGAAAAGGTGCGTTGGTAAATGCTACGCGACCGCTACCCATGCTGGTAGAGGGCGGTGTGGCCCATGAGGCTGGGCCAGCTCCCCACGGGCAGCGCCGCCGGTTCGGCCGGCGCCGCAGTGCGTCGAGCAGTGCGCTGAGCAATCAACTGCTCAACAGCGGCGGCGAAGTCGGCCAACACCTCGGCCTCAATGTTCGAGGAGGGCTTGCTGCTCGTCACTGTCGAGCTTGTCGGCGAACTGGCGCAGCATCTCGGTCCGCTGGCCGTTGAACAGCCCAGCCCGAAAGCTATCGCTGATACAGGCCTTGCCCACCACTTCATTTAGTCCACGAATTGACATGCGACAATCCCCTCTACCAAACCACCGCCGGTGAACTGGCGACTGTCCAACGACGTCCGTTTGCGCCACAGTCGCCTGTTCACGGGCGGAGCGAGATGCGGGCGGTCTCCCCCTTCTGAGCGACCCGCCGCGATAAAAGCTCCAGGTGAGACGCTTACCAAACCGCCAAAACTAGCCGCCGCCGCAGCCGCCGCCGGAGACGCCGGGGCAGGCAAACACGGGCTGGCGGGTGACCAAGGCAGCCACCGCGGCCGCCAAGAAGGGCACGGTCAGCATGATGGCGCGCGCGGCCACAGGGTTCTGGGCGGACCACACCGACAGCTTGACGGTGACGGTGTTGAGGGCGTTGGTGAGTGTCATGTTGGTTTCTCCAGGTGTCGGCTTGCGGCTTGATGCCTAGACAATGGCCCGGGGGACCTCGACGAAACCCCTCACAGGCACAAAAAAGCCCGTTTGGCCGGGTTTTTTGGCCAAACGGGCGGGGAGGGCGCTCGACCGCGCCTAGATGATCAGGCGGGCGTACAGCTGCCGGATTTCACTCGGCGGGTCTAGCCCCAACTCGTTGCGGAGCAATTCGCGGTAGCGGCGATCGTGATCGACCACCTCGTGGCGGCGGCCCGATGGCGGCCAGGCAGATCAACATGCGGCTGTGGAGCTAGCGTCAGTGCAAGGGCTCGGCCGTCAGGGCCTCGGCCAGAATGGAGCGCGGCCTCGGCGTAGCGGGTGAAGCGCAGCAATTCGTCGGTATAGGTGCCAACCACCTTGCAGGCGCAGGGCTCTCAAGGTCTGCCGGCGGGCAGCTCTGCCCACGGAGTGTCGACTTCGGGCAGGTAGTCGCCCTGATAGAGCCCCGGTCGCCGCGGCCAGCGCATACCTTCCCATGCGCCGCAGGTCGCCCGGCGCGGCGGCCGAGCGCCTGGCGGGCAAATTGCTCAAACCGCGCCGGGCATCCACGGTCAGGTCGAGGTTGGGCGCCAGCCGGCACTCGCCGGCTTCGAGCACGACCACATCGCGGTCGAGCGCGCGCCGCAGCCGGTAGAGCGTTTGGTACAGGTTGGCCGACGGCCCGGCTCTGAGGCGTCTCGGGCCAGAAGGCGGCCAAGACCGTCTCTTTCGACAGCGGCATGCGCTCGATTAAGTAGAAGAACAGATCGCGCGGGCGCTGCGAACCCCAGGCGGCGCGCGGAATTTCCAGCCCGTCTTTCAGGACGCCTGGGCGGTGCCCAGCATGCGCGCACCTCCAGGCCGGGGGTGTGGGCGGGGGGCCGGGTCGGCCGAGGGTGAGCGAGCCGGCGCGCGGAATGAGCCGGCGGCGCAGGCCGGTGAGCGCGCCGGCCCGGGTGAGCAGCGCGCAGATGCGGACCCCCAAGGTGGGGTGGTGGCGCAGCGGCTCGAGCACATCGCGCGCCAGCGGCACTTCGCGCAGCAGCATCTGGTCGTAGCCGATGCGCTCGGCCACGCTGAAGGCCCTGCGCCAGGGCCTCGACAGCCGCGGCGGCGTCGCCCAGGCGAAACTCGGCCAGGGCCAAATAGAATAGGCTCTGGGCCAGGTCCACCAGGGCGGGGCTGCCCGGTTGCCCGGCGCTCACGGCCAGCAAGGCGGCGCGCCCCTCGGCGGTGTCGGCCCATTTCGAACTGGATAATGCCATAAGAGGCCAGCGGCATTAAGGGTCATGGGCAAGTTCAGAGGCCGGCCGTCAAGGTAGAGCGTGGCGCGCCGCAGCCGTTCGAGCGCGCCCGCATAGTTGCCGGCGCGGCGATCGAGGCGCGCCAAACCACACGCCAGGTAAACCAACAGTTCGTGCTCGCCGGCGCCTTCGGGCCTGGGCCAACGCTTGCTGGTAGAGGGCGGCGGCCTGGTCGGTTTCGCCCAGGTCGGCTAAGAGGGCTGGCCTGGCCTTCCCGAACTCGGCGTTCTACCGTGGCGCTGCCGGCCCGCCGTGCCCACTGCACGGCTTCGGCGTAGGTGCTGAGCGCCGTTTCATACTGGCCCAGCATATATAGGGTCCATGCCCATATTGTTGAGCACATTGGCGAGCGGCAGGGCCGCCTCGGCGGTGCGCAAGAGGCCAATGGCCTGCTGCTGGGCCAGCGCCGCTTTGGAGGGCAGCCCGCGCTGCTGGTAGAGCATGGCCAGGTCAGAAAGCAGCAGGGCCAGGTCGTAGGTGTGCTCGGTGCCTTCGAGCAACTGCCGCGCAGGGGCCGGAGAGGAGCGACACCTCGGCGGGCCCTCGCGTTGGTTGACCTTGAGTCGGCGCCAGCCCCAGGTAGCGCAAGGCCATGGCCCGCGAGGCCAGGGGCAGCAGCAGGGGGGCTGGGGCGACCACGCCCGCGGCCAGACGGCGGCGCCCCTGGTCGTGCCGCCCTTCTTGAATGAACAGCAGAAAACTGCGGCGCAGATCAACTTCGATGAGACCGATGCGGCCGGCCTCATTGGGCCGCTGCTGATAGCCGACCACGGCCTGGTCTAGGTCGGCGGTGGCCTGAGCGAGGTGGCCGAGATCGTCTCCGCGGAAGCGAGGAAGAGGTAGAGGCGCGGCACCTGGTCGGCCACGGCCGCTGCTCGCGCCGCTGCCGCAAGGTGACGTGCCGGCCGGCGCGGAACAGGTTCTTGGCCTGGGCCTCGGCCAGGTGGGCAGCGGCGGTTAGCTGACCGGCCGCCACGTAAAAGGTGACAGCCGCCTCCGGCATGTGGTGGTCGGCATACCAGTAGGCGGCGCGGGCCTGCAAGGCCACGAGACGGGGCGGGTCGCGGCGGCGCAGTTCGGCTAGAAATCGCGGAATAAATTGTGGTGTTGGCGATTGG
>JBAOHD010000033.1:0-15952 GCA_037046615.1 Dermatophilaceae bacterium | reverse complement strand
GGGCCACCGTTGGGGGCTCGCGGTGACTGACGACAATCTGCGCATGAATTCGCTTGTCTTGGGCGACGATCTGGTGCTCCGGATCGACGTCCTCGGTCTGCGGATCCACGGTGACGAGTTCATGAATCAGGTCGCTCAGGGACTGGCCGCTCGGCATCGACGACAGCGGCCGAGGCTTGCCTCGTGATCGGGTATCGACTCAGCGAGGGGTGGGCATCGGCTCGGTATCGACTCAGCGAAATGCCAGAGGGCACCGGTCCGGAAAGGCACAACACAGCGCCCCGGACGGAGCAGGTCACGTCCGAGGCGCTGTGGCTTGTGGAGGGTATGCCGTGCACTGACGCGCGGGCCGGCGCACGGCATACCCGAGGGTGGTGCGTTAGTGCGAGATCGCCTTCTCGGCGCCCGCGCCGGTGAGGGAGCGGACCTCCATCTCGGCGTACTTCGCGGCGTTGTGCTCCTTCTCCGTGACCGAGCCCAGCCAGCCGAGGAAGAACGACGAGCGGCACCGAGATCGATGCCGGGGTTGTTCAGGCTGGAGAACCATGCGAAGTTGGACGCTCGGGAACATCGACGTCGCCGTGCCGGAGACGACCGGGCTGAAGATGATCAGCACGAGCGAGCTGATCAGACCGCCGTACATCGCAGAACAGCGCGCCACGGGTCGTGAAGTTCTTCCAGAACAGCGAGTACAGGATCGTCGGCAGGTTGGCCGCTCGCCGCGACGGCGAAGGCCAGGGCCACGAGGAACGCGATGTTCTGACCGTTGGCGAAGATGCCGCCGATGATGGCGAGGATGCCGACGACGACCGCCGTGCGACGGGCGACCTTGACCTCTTCGTCCGGCGGCACGGCGCCCTTCTTGATGACCTGGGCGTAGATGTCGTGAGCGAAGGACGCCGACGCCGTGATCGTCAGACCGGCGACAACCGCGAGGATCGTCGCGAAGGCGACGGCCGAGATGACACCGAGGAGCAACTCGCCACCGAGCTTGTAGTGCCAGCAGCGGAGCGGCCGAGTTGACGCCGCCAGGGGCAGCCTTGATGGCGGCGGAGCCGACGAGCGCCTGCGGCGCCGTAGCCGAGCACGAGGGTGAACAGGTAGAACAGACCGATGAGCCAGATGGCCCAGACGACCGAACGGCGGGCTTCCTTGGAGGTCGGCACGGTGTAGAAGCGCATGAGCACGTGCGGCAGACCCGCGGTGCCGAGCACGAGGGCGATCGACAGCGAGATGAAGTCGATCTTGTTCTTGTACTGCAGACCCGGGTTGAGGATGTTGCTCGTTGCCGGCCTGCTTGATGGCGTCGTCGAAGAGGCCCGAGAGGTTGAAGCCGTACTTCGCGCCGACCCAGATGGTCATGATGCCCGCGCCGAGGATCAGGAGGGCGGCCTTGATGATCTGCACCCAGGTCGTGCCCTTCATGCCACCGATGAGCACGTAGATGATCATGAGCGCACCGACGACCGCGATGACGATGCTCTGACCGCGTGCGGTCGGTGATGCCGAGCAGCAGCGCGACGAGGCCGCCGGCGCCGGCCATCTGGGCCAGCAGGTAGAAGGCCGAGACCGCGAGGGTGTTGATCGCAGCGGCGGTGCGGACCGGGCGCTGCTTGAGGCGGAAGGACAGCACGTCGGCCATCGTGAAGCGGCCGGTGTTACGCAGCAGCTCGGCGACGAGCAAGCAGCGCGACGAGCCACGCGACGAGGAAGCCGATCGAGTAGAGGAAGCCGTCGTAGCCGTTGACGGCGATGGCGCCGGCGATGCCGAGGAAGGACGCCGCCGACAGGTAGTCACCGGTGATGGCGATGCCGTTCTGGCGACCGGAGAACGAGCGTCCACCGGCGTAGTAGTCGGCGGCAGAGGTGTTTTGCTTCGACACCCGGATGACGATCGCCAGCGTGACGATGACGAAGAGGCTGAAGATGACGATGTTCAGCGTGGTGTTACCGACCTGCGTCGCGGCAGGAATGGCCAAGGCGTTCACTGGAGGTTCCCCCGTTCCATGTGCTCGGCCAGCTTCTCAGCGGCGGGGTCGAAGACCCGGTCGGCCCAACGGGCGTAGTACATCGTGATGGCGAACGTCGTCACGAACTGGAGCAGACCGAGGATGAGGCCGACGGTGATGTTGCCGACCACCTTCTGGCTCATGAACTCGGTCGCGTAGGTCGCGAGGACGACGTAGAGGAAGTACCAGGCCAGGAAGGCGCCGGTCATCGGGAAGACGAACCCACGGAACTTCTTCCGCAGTTCCGCAAACTCCTGCGAGTTCTGCACCTCGAGATATCTCGCGGCACGCTCCTCGCTGATGTCGTTGGGATCGCTCAAGGGGGGACCTCCGGTAGGGGGTGGACAGACGGCACGCCTCCGCAGTGGCGTGGGTCACAGCGTGGGACCTGGCGCCCCACCCCGCCAGAGGGCACGCGCCGGAAGGAAAGCGGTTTCGCCCAAAGGGCCGGGCAGGTGCGCCGAACGGTCTGCGGCCACGCCCAGCGGTATGCCGTGTGCGCACCGACGTGCCTAGGTTTCGGTGGCAGGCCTGCCGGTCGTGACTTCTTCTGGGGCGTGGAGGCGCACGAGCAGACGCGCAGCATTCTTGGGCACCGAGCCCGGCGTCGCGAGCGAGACGAGGATGGCCGTGAGGAAGGCCAGTGGCACCGTGAGGGCAGCGGGTTGGGCCAACAAGGACCCGAGCCACCCGCGACCGGTCGAGCCGCCGATCCCGGCGACGGTGGCGATGCTCGCCCCGATGGCGCCGACCCCACCGACGGCGAGACCCGCGAGCGCTCCCGTCACCGACAGCCGGCGCCACCACACCCCGAGCACCAGCAGCGGGCAGAAGGTCGAGGCGGCGACGGCGAAGGCCATCCCGACCGTGTCGGCGAGGCTGACGCTGGGGGAGAGCCAGGACGCGGCATACGGGATGAGGATGGCGATGACCGTGGCGAGCCGGAAGCTGTGGGTGCGTGGCAGGTCGCCGCCGCTGCGGCGATTGAGGCGACCCGAGAGCAGGTCCTGGTCGATCACGCCCGCGACGGAGACCGTGAGGCCACTCGCGGTCGAGAGGAAGGCCGCGAAGGCGCCTCCGGCGAGGACCGCCGAGAGGACGTCGCCGAGGGTGCCGGGGGCCATGGCCGAGGGGAGCAGGAGCACGACGCTGTCGGAGCGCGTGCCGGCTGGGAGCTGCGGGAGATAGGCCCGGCCGAGCATCCCGAAGATCGGGGGGAAGAGGTAGAACAGGCCGAGGAGGCCGACGACGATAACCGTTGTGCGACGCGCGGCGCGGCCGTCGGGGTTGGTGTAGAAGCGCACGAGGACGTGCGGGAGCCCCATCGTGCCGAAGCACAGGGCGAGGATCGTCGAGTACGTCGCGTAGACCGGGTGCTCGCGGGGTTGGTAGCCGATCCCCGCGCCGGCGAAGGGGCCTCCCGGGGAGGTGAGCGAAGGCAGGGGTTGACCTCCCCGGAGCCAGACCCACAGGAGCATGAAAGCCGGGATGGAGATGGCGGCGAGCTTGAGCCAGTACTGCACCGCCTGGACGAGGGTGATCGACCGCATCCCACCGGCGGCGACATTGGCGAGCACGACGCTCGCGACGACGAGACTCCCGATCGCCGGAGGGGCGCCGGTCACGGTCGCCAGCGCGAGGCCCGCCCCCTGGAACTGCGGCAAGAGGTAGAGCCACCCGATGCCGACGACGAGCAGCGACGAGATCAGCCGGATCTTTCGAGATTGCAGCCGGGCCTCGGCGAAGTCGGGGATCGTGTAGGCCCCCGACCGGCGCAGCGGGGCGGCGACCAGCACGAGGAGCACGAGGTAACCGATCGTGTAACCCACTGGCAGCCAGAGCATTTCGGTGCCGAGGCTGTAGACGATGCCCGCGACGCCGAGGAACGAGGCCGCCGAGAGGTATTCGCCGCCGATGGCCGAGGCGTTCCATCCGGCGGTCACCGATCGACCGGCGACGTAGAAGTCGCTTGTCGTGCGGGACAGGCGCAGCCCGAGTGACCCGACGATGAGGGTGATGACGCACACGAGGATGACCGCGATGAGGCCCCAGTCGGAGTTGCCCGCAGTGACGGCGGAAGCGACGCAGCGGCGCGTCGGAGGCAGGCACGGCGACGGTGGTCACGGGAGGCCCCTCACCGGCGGGTCATCAGCTCGGTGAACTCGCGCTCGATGCGCTCGGCCTGCCGGACGTGGATGCGAGCAGCGAGGTAGACGACGGGGTAGATCGCCACTCCGACGACGAGCCAGACCACCGGGACGGGCCCGATGGTCGCCTGGGCTGCCGGTGGCCAGAGCAGGAAGAGGCCGGGGAGGGCGACGATGAGACCACCGGCTCCGAGCAGCACGGCGATCGCGAGGCGGAACTGAGCCCGCAGCAGCGCGGTGAGGTAGATCTCGCCGAGGCCCGTCTGTTCGCTGAGTTCGACGGCGTGCGAGCGGCGCTCGGCACGACGGCGCGCGTCACGCCGTGGTGAGGTGACGCGGACGCGGCGCGGAGGGACGGCATCGGGCATCAGCGGGGCACCGATCAGGCCCCGGCAGCACGTGACGGCCGACCGGATCAGGCGATCTCGGAGGGCGCGGGTATGCCGCCTGCTCACCTCGAGCTCGATGTCGTCCCCGAGGCGGACCTTGCAGCGGCCGCCCTGGACGGTGACGGCCGTGATGTGGCTCGTCGACACCAGGGTCGACCGGTGGATGCGGACGAAACCGCTCTCTCCCCAGCGTTCTTCGAGCGAGTTGAGCGAGATCCGCACGAGGTGTGAGCCCTTGGGGGTGTGGAGCCGGGCGTAGTCGCCCTGCGCTTGGGCGTAGAGGATTTGGCTGCGCTGGACGAAGGTCGTGACGCCGCCGAGCTCGACCGGAATCGTCTCGTCGCCGGATGGCTCTGGTTGTGCGGCAGTCGTTTTCGTCGGCTCTGCGCGCTGCGCGACGACCCGACGCACGGCGTCCGACAGCCGCTCGGCACGGACGGGCTTCATGACGTAGTCGGTCGCCTCGAGCTCGAAGGCGGCCACGGCGTGTTCGTCGTATGCCGTGACGAAAACGACCTGCGGCCGTTCCGCGAAGCGGGCCAAGACGCGGGCGAGGGCCAGACCGTCGAGGTCAGGCATCGAGATGTCGGTGAAGATCACATCGATGTGGTGTGTGTCGAGCGCCTTGAGGGCCTCAGTGCCGGACGACGCGGTGTGGATCTGGCCGACCCGCTCGTCTCGGCCCAGGAGGTAGGCCAGTTCGGACAACGTCGGCGCCTCGTCGTCGACGAGGAGCGCGCGCAGCGGCGGGACGGCCGTCGGTGGTGCGCTGGGCGTGGCGCTGGGGGTGGCGCTCATGGGCGCAAGGATAAGCGGACGGCATACCTGCTGGTGGGAGCCGGGAAAACGCGCGGCGTCAGGCGCCGAGCGTGACCCCGGGAGCGTACTTCGGGACCCGGAAGGACACGCGGGTGCCAGCGCCAGGTGCGGTCTCGACGACGAGTCCGTATTCGTCGCCGAAGGCCTGCCGCAAGCGGGCGTCGACATTGCCCAATCCGACACTGTCGCGGGCGCTTTCGCCGGCGAGGACCGCGCGGATCGTCTCCGGGTCGCTGCCGGTGCCGTCGTCTTCGATGGTGATTTCGGCGTGGCTGCCGACGTCGGCGGCATTGATCGTGATGAATCCTTCGCCGGTTTTGCCCTCGATCCCGTGACGCACGGCGTTTTCGACGAGGGGCTGGATCGCGAGAAAGGGCACGGCCACGCCGAGGACTTCGGGGGCGATCGTGAGTTGCACGCGCAGCCGGTCACCGAAGCGGGCCTTTTCGAGCTCGAGGTAACGCTCGATGTTTTGCAGCTCATCGCGCAGGGTGGTGTAGGCGCCGCCGCGACGGAAGGCGTAGCGGGTGAAGTCGGCGAACTCGAGGAGCAGTTCCCGGGCGCGGTCGGGGTCGGTGCGGACGAAAGACGCGATCGCCGCCAGGCAGTTGTAGATGAAGTGGGGGCTGATCTGTGCGCGCAGGGCGCGGAGTTCGGCCTCCATGACCCGGGTGCGCTGGCGCCCGAGCTCGGCGAGTTCGATCTGGGTGGAGATCCAACGGGCAAGCTCCTCGGTCGCCCGCACGAGACCGGCCGAGGTCGTCCCGCCGTATGCCGCGAGCGTCGCCACGACCCGGTCGTCGGCGACGATCGGAGCGAAGACGCCCGATCGGATCGGGCAATCGGGGTCCGAGCAGGTGATGTCGCGCTCGGTGAGCACGAGGGTCCGGCCCGAGGTGAGGACCGGTTCGGCGTGGGCGCGGACGTCGGCGCGGTGGTGCGAGCCGACGCCTTCCCACGCGAGGGTGGCTGCGGTGTCGGTGATGGCGACCGCCGCGGATCCGAGCATCGGCCTCAGGTGGCGGGTGGCGCGGGTGGCGCCCTCGGGGGTGAGGCCGTCGCGCAACGACCGGGTCGCGAGGGACACGGTATGCAGCGTCTGGTAGGTCGCCCGGTCGACTGGTGACACGAAGCGGCGCCGCCGGGTTAACCGGACGATCGCGACCAGGAGACCCGCGGCCGCGACGAGGGCCAACGCGACTTGGGGGAGCGACAAGGCGGGCACGAGGCCCACTGTAGGCAACCGGAAGCCGAAGGCCCCCCGCGGGAGACGGGCGGACGGCATACGCTGGCCGAATGTCCGACCTGGCACCTGCGCTCGATGCCCTCCTCCGCTTGCCGGGGGTCAGCGAGGAGATTGACCGGGCGCGGGAGGCGTGCACGGGCCTGCGGTGGCACGAGGCGCTGCGCCGGCGGATCCCCGAAGGGGCGGCCGAGTCCCGGATCCGCGGTGCTCACGCCAACGCGCAACTCGACGGAGCGGCGCTGCCCCTGACGATCGTCCGCGACCTCGTCCGCGGTGCCCGCACGTGGCCGGACCATCTGGACCCGGTCGAGGCTGTCGTCAAGGGCGCGATCCAGGCGACCGTCGAGACCGAGCATTTGCGGACGATCGTCGTGAAGAGCCCCGCCCAGGCGTTGGCGAGAGTGCACAGCGCGGCGGTCGGCGGCGCGTCACGTGTCTTGGGGGAGACGCCTGTGGGCCGCCCCCGGACGGCCGGTGAAGGGTGCCGAGAGTTCGTCGAGTTGGGGCCGGCTCCCGACGGAGAGGCGTTGATCGCGCGGCTCGCGGGCATCACCGACCTCATGGGGTCCGCCGGATCTGCCCCGGTCGCGCTCGTCGCCGCGCTCGTGCACGCCGAGGTGTGTGTCGTGCGGCCGTTCGCGCGCGGCAATGGCATTGTCGCTCGCGCGATCGAGCGAGCGATCGTCCACGCGGCGGGCCTCGACCCGACTGGCGTGTCGGTCCCCGAGGCGGGCCACCAAGCGGCTGGTGACACGGCATACCTCGGTGCTTTGACGGCCTATGCGACCGGGACTCCTGACGGCGTTGCGCTGTGGCTCAGGCAGGCATGCCAGGCGTATGCCGCTGGCGCGCGGGAGGGCGTCCTCATCGCTGATTCAGTCCGGGCGGGGCGGCTGCTCTAAGCCCGCGCCGGCGACGCTGCCCGATACGGGCGATTTTGGGCCGTTCCGGGTGGTGATCTCGGTTGGGGTCCGTTTGCGTTTTGCTCGGATCGGGCCGTACAATGAGAAGTGCTCCCCCTTGATCGGGGTCGAGCTGTTGCGCACTGGCTCCTCCCCCCGGTGCCAGCGCGCAGACGGCCCCCGTTGCCCCCCGACGGGGGCCGTCGCGCGTCCGGGACCCGGACGTCGGCAATCCCGATCGGGTGAGCTGGTGTTCCACATCTGGTCTCGGGTGAGTCACGTCCTCCACAGGCCCAAGTGAGGCACGGCCCGCCGGTGCGGTCTGGCGGGCATCGTGCCGCCATGCCCTCGATCTCCGCTCCGCCAGGACGTCTCGGAGAAGCCCGCCTCGTCTTCGTCGTGGGGGCCTCCGGTGGGAGTGGAGCGTCGACGCTCAGCGCTGCGATTGCACTCCATGCTGCCCGTCAGTGGGGCAGCGTCACCGCCGTCGATGGCCAGGTCAGCGGGTCGGGTCTCGACGTGATCTTCGGCGATTGACCACGTCAGCGGCGTCCGATGGGCAGACCTGGGCGCCGTGGAAGGCGCGGTCGACGCCCCCGCGCTCGCGGTGCGGCTGCCGCTGTGCGAGGGCGTCCGGGTGCTCTCCCACGGGACGTCCAGGCCATGCCCCTCCGATGACCGCGATCTCCGGGGTCATGGCGGGGCTGTCTGGTCCCGCTGGACCTGATGTCGTCGTCGTCGACGTCCCTCGGCATGTCGCGCCCCTCCCCTCCTGGGGTGGGTGGCTGACGGAGGGGTTCGCGGGACGGCTGGTGGTCGTCCTGCTCGCCGACGCGGGGCTGGTCGGACTTGCGTCGTTGGCCGCGACGGCACCCTGGGTCCACGAGCTGCCGTGGCGGGCAGGCGGTGCAGCCACGGTGATCCTCCGAGGTGATGCGGTGACCCCCGGGCTCCTGACGGACATCGAGGATGCCGTGGAGTTGCCCGTCAGCGCAGTCATCGGCCATGACCGGGTCGTCCTCCGTGATCTCGAACGCGGACGCCCGCCGGCCGCCCGAGCCCGAGCCGACGACGGAGCGACGCCAGGGTGGGTGCCTGCCGGGGGGCGTCGTGCGCGGCGAGGCGCCGGTGGTGAGGTCGGGGCGGCAGTCCGTCGCCGCGGCCGCGGCGGGAGTCTGCCGCCTCCTGGTCGGGGCTCAGGAGGCGGCGTCATGACCGAACCCGTCGTGCAGTCGCGGGTCTGGGACGAAATCAGGCAGGGACGCAGCCCCAACCCACAGGTCGTGGCGTCCGTCGCCGCTGCCGAGCAGGCAGTGCTCGGAGTGCGCGGCGCAACGAGTGTCGCTTCAGAGATCGCGGCATCGGTGCTGGGCGCTGGTCCGCTCGAGCCGGTGTTGGGCTGGCCGGGACTGACCGATGTCGCCGTCAACGCCGATGGGACCGTGTGGGCCGACACCGGTCACGGGATGCGTCGCACGGACGTGTCGGTGGGGGACCCGCGAGCCTGCCGGTCCTTAGCCCAACGACTGGCCGGACTCGCGGGCAAGCGCTTGGACGAGGCGACGGCATACGTCGACGGGGTCCTGCCCACCGGGGTGAGATTGCACGCGATCCTGCCCGCCGCTAGCGCCCGAAGGCACCCACATCACCTTGCGGATCCCGGCTGCGAGACCGCTGCTGCTGGACGATCTCGTGGCGTCGGGGATGGTTGCTCCCCGAGTGGGCCGGTCAGTTGCGCGCGATGATGCGCCGACGGGTGTCGTTCCTCGTCAGTGGGGGCACAGGCGCGGGCAAGACCACCCTCTTGGCCGCCCTGGTGGCGGCCTCCGACCCGGACGATCGGGTGCTGGTCGTCGAAGATGTGCGGGAGCTGCGGGTGGCCCATCCCCACGTCGTCCACCTTGAGGGCCGCTTGGCGAATGTCGAGGGGGTCGGCGAGGTGACCATGGTGGCCCTCGTGCGGCAGTCGTTGCGGATGCGACCGGACCGGATCGTCGTCGGCGAGGTCCGCGGTGCCGAGGTGCGAGAGCTCCTCGCCGCCCTCAACACTGGCCACGACGGCGGGTGCGGCACCCTGCACGCCAATGCCGCGGAGCATGTGACCGCGCGACTTGAGGCCCTCGGGGCCTTGGCCGGGATGTCTCTGCCTGCCGTCCATGCGCAGGTGCGCAGTGGTGTCCAGGCAGTGCTCCACGTGAGGCGGCGCAGCGATGGCGTGCGCGTGCTCGACTCTGTGGGCGTCGTCATGGCGCGCGGCGACCGGCCGGCCGATCCGCCGCAGATCCGTCCGGCGTTGAGTCTCCGGTCGCCCCCGGACGGCTTTGCCACCCGGGAATGGGCCCGGCTCGTGGGGGCGGAGCCGTCATGACCGCGGGGCTCGGACACGGCAGGACAACGCGGTGATCGCCGCGGTCTGCGTGGCTTTGGCTGTCCTCCTGGTGCCCCGTCGGGCTGTGCTGACAGCAAAGGCGAGGGGCGCAGTGACCGTGAGGACCGGGGTGACACCGACCCGCGACGACTCGAAGGCTCGCTGGATCACGGTGGTCAGTCGGGTCTCACGGCGTCGGCGGCGCGAGCGGGACGCTGTCGTCGAGGCCGTCCTCGACGTCCTCGATGTCGTCGCGGCTGCCCTCCGCGCCGGCCAACCCCCCGACACGGCTCTCCGGTATGCCGTCGCCGCCACCCCGCGTAGTCCGTGGAGGCTGGGCTCTCCTGCCGTCGACCTGGTCGACGAGTTCGAGCGGTTGGCGCGCGTGCACGGCATACCCGCCTTGGAGCACGTCACCCGAGCATGGCGACTGGCGGCCGAGACTGGCGCACCGCTGGCGAACGCTGTCGAGGTGGGAGCGGCACTGATGCGACACGCCCGAGACCATGAACACGCCCTCGCGGTGGCCTTCGCCGGTCCGCGGGCAACGATCCGGCTGCTCAGCGTCTTGCCCTTGGGCGGGCCGGTCGTGGGTTGGGTGCTCGGTCTGGACCCGGTCGACATGTATCTCGGGTCTCCGCTGGGGCGGGCGTGCCTCGGGGTGGGGATCGTCCTCGTCGTGGTGGGACGGGTGTGGTGTCGGCGGCTGCTCCGTCAGGCGATGGGGACGGGAGTCTCATGACTGCCTGGTGGACGGTGGCATGCCTCGTGGTGGCCGCAGCGCTGTGGCCAGGGAGAGGGCGGGACTCGACGAGGACTCCAGGTGCATGGGTGGTCCCGACGTCGCTGCCCACCTCGGTCACGTCGGCGTCGCGACCACGGCCTCTTGTCACCGATCTCGACGGCGAGGCGGCAGCTCGACCCTGCCCCGGCGGTCGGTCGATCCGCGGCGCGCGCTGTGCCGGGGCTTGAGGTTGCGGCCACCATCGACCTCATCGTGCTGTGCCTGGCCGGAGGCGGCGGGGTGGTCGACGCCGTCGACGGGGTCGCCACGGTCTCGGCGGAGAGGGTGCGGGAGCGGCTCGCGACGGTGGTCGCCGCCGTCCGGTGGGGGGTGCCCTGGGGTCAGGCGTGGGCCTTGGCAGGAGCTGAGTGGCGTCGTGTCGGCACGGCGTTCGCCCTCGCTGATCAGATCGGGGTTGCCCCCACCGGGCCACTCGCGCGCGCGTCCGCCGACCTTCGGACGGCGGCCCGGCACGAGGGTGGCCTTGCAGCTGCTCGACTGGGGGTGCGCCTGGTCCTTCCCCTCGGGCTCGCTTTCCTGCCGGCCTTCGTCCTGCTCACCGTCGTGCCGCTCGTCGGGTCACTCGCGGAGCAGCTTCTGGGGCCGTGAGTAGCCGTGTTGGGGCGTGAGCAGCCGTCACGATCCGCGAGCACGCCGTGACGGCTCGGGAGCAAGCCGTGAGCCGGGATGTGCCGGTGGGTTAGGGGTTAACGTTCGACCGAATCGGGTTGGGTCACAGCCAAACTCGTGAATCCCCCGGAGACGTTCGCTGCAGGGATGCCCGCGCCGTTGAGAGCGCAGACGGCGAGGTACGACCGGAAGCCAGACGCGCAGTGCACCGCGATCGGCCGCGATCCGGCCACGTCCCGGATGCGGTCGAGGGATGCGGCGACCTCGGGCTGGGGGATCAGGGTGGCGCCCCGGAGGTGGCCACGAGCCCACTCGTCGGGGTTGCGAACGTCGAGGATGAAGGTCTGCTCCGGGTCGAGGGGCACGACGGGATCGTGCTGATCGAGTCCTCCGTGGAGGACGTTGTCAGCGATCATCCCGAGCATCATGACGGGGTCCTTCGCGGCGCCGAAGGGTGGCGCATAGCTCAGGTCGAGGTCGACAAGGTCCTCCGCCGAGAGGCCACCTCGGGCGGCGGTTGCGATGACGTCAATGCGCTTGTCGATGCCTTCCTTACCGGCTGCCTGAGCGCCGAGGATCCGTCCGTCGTCGCCGAAGTGCAGCAGGAGGTGCATGGTCTCCGCGCCCGGGTAGTAGCCAGCGTGGTGTCCGCTGTGGGTCCGCGCGGTGTGGAAGGAGATGCCCTGCGCCTCGAGAGCATGGCGTGAGGCGCCGGTCATCCCCACTGCCACGTCGAAGACACGGACGATCGCGGTCCCCAAGGGCTGGGGGGAGGGCCGGCCGCC
Organism: Dermatophilaceae bacterium; assembly: GCA_037046615.1. GTDB lineage: Bacteria > Actinomycetota > Actinomycetes > Actinomycetales > Dermatophilaceae > Phosphoribacter. Next base: position 3,873 of record JBAOHD010000033.1, on the reverse strand, counting down.
ACCCATGATGTCGTCGGCTGCCACACGTCCGCCGCGATTGGCCGGGGTGGCGAGAGCCACCGGGCCGACCGTCCCGGTGATGGCGTGCACGCTCGCCGTGGCGTCGCCGACCGCCCAGATGTGCGGATCGCTCGTGCGCTGACAATCGTCGACGACGATGGCTCCCTGCTCAGTGAGTTCGAGTCCTGCTGCGGCGGCTAGCTCGCTCCGGGGACGCACCCCGACCGACAGGACGACAAGATCAGTGTCGATGACTGTGCCGTCGGCGAGGGTGACCTGCGGTCGTCCGGCGGCATCGGTGATGGAGGTCGCAGCGATGCCCTCGTGGACCGCGACACCATGGCGCTGGAGAGCGTCCCGCACGTAGTGGGCGATCTCGCTGTCGACGACAGGCAGGACGTGAGGCGCTGCCTCGATGAGGGACACCGTCAGCCCCGCGTGGGTGAGGGCCTCTGCGGCTTCGAGGCCAATGAATCCAGCGCCGAGCACCACCGCGGACGTCGCGCCGTCAGTCACGATGGCTGCGCAGAGCGGTGGCGTCCGGGACGGTGCGGAGGGTGTGGACACGTGGGTGGTCGAGGCCGGGGATCGGCGGGCGCACGGCATACGCGCCGGGTGCGAGGACCAGGGCGTCGTACGTGAGCGTGTCGGTGGCCCCCTCGTGCTCGATCGTGACCGTCCGCTGCTCGCGGTCGATAGCCGTCGCGCGCGTCAGCACGCGGACGTCGAGGTTGAGGGTGCGAGCCAGCGATGCCGGCGTGCGCAGCAGGAGCATGCCGCGCTCGGGGATCTCCCCACTGAGGTGGTAGGGGAGTCCGCAGTTGGCGAAGGAGACCTCGGCTCCTTGCTCGACGACGATGATCCGAGCGGCCGGATCGAGCCGCCGAAGTCGCGCTGCCGCGCTCATCCCGCCGGCCACTCCGCCGATCACCACAACTGTCCGCATGCTCCAACTTCCCTTCATGTCTGTCGTGGAGCATACCCCTAGGGGTATGAGTCGGATTCCGGGGGGCGGCACCGCACTCCGTGGGCCGCTCGGGTGTTCGACCGCGAGGAATCGGCGTCCACAGCCCGCCCTGACTCCATCCCATCATCCACACGGCCTGGGTGCCTGCCTGAGAGTCGGGACAGTTCCGTCACACGCTGGGGGTTCACGCAGGATTGGAAAGGGGAAGCACATGTGGTTGCTGTCGGTGTGGGTGTGGGTGCAGCAGCGGGCGGGGTCTCGCGAGGCGGGGATGACGACGGCGGAGTATGCCGTTGGGACGCTGGCCGCGGTCGCAATGGCCGCAGCTCTGATCGCCGTCGCGCGGTCGGAGGCCGTGAGGGGCGCGATTGCTCGCGTCATCCAGACCGCCTTGGGCACGGCCGGGTGATCGTGCGCAACGGTCGGAAGGTCGTGCCGATCCGACAGGGCGTCGGCCGGACCTCTGATCAGGGCGCAGCGCGAGATCGGCGACGCGAGGCGGGCATGGCGACGGCGGAGTTCGCGGTCGTCCTACCCCTTGTCGTCGGTCTGCTCATCTGGGTTGTCAGCACGGTTGCGTTAGGGGTCGACCAGATCCGCTGCGTTGACGCCGCCAGGTTGGCAGCGCGCTCGCTAGCACGATCGGACGCTGACGGAGTTGCCGTCGGGTTGGCGCGATCCGCGGCACCCGCCGGCGCCACCATCACGGTTTCGGGTTCGTCGGATCGGGTCACCGTGACCGTGGCATCTCGTCGGACAATCGCCGGGCTCGCGGGGTGGACTGTCTCGAGCACTGCTACCGCGGCACGGGAGGTGGTGCGGGCAGGGGCTTGGGCGGGTCCTGCCGAGGACACGAAGCCTGGCCGTGCCTCGCCGCCGGGTGCTGTCCTGGCCGCGCCAGCCCGGGTGCGCTGCGATGTCTGATTCCCTGCCTCTCCTTTATCGGAGACGGCGCGCGGAGGCTGGGAATGTCACGGTGCTTGCGGTGGGCTTGATCGGGGTGCTGCTCATCCTTGCGGTGGGTGGGCTCGCCCTGACGAGTGCGGTCACGGCCTCCCACCGCGCGAGAAGCGCAGCTGACCTCGCCGCGCTCGCTGGCGCCCAGGCGGTGACGCTGGGGCTTCCCGTGGACGGTCAGGCCGTATGCCGCCTCGCGCGCGACGTCGCGGTCGCTAACGGTGCCCAGCTTGATGGGTGTGCTGTCGACGTGGGCGGGGTCGTGACGGTCGTCGCGCACGTTGTGTCGGCACCACCATGGCGGTTTTCGGCGTCAGCCACCGCACGAGCGGGACCTGCGCCGTGACCGGACGAGGGGCCACCGCTCGCTAGCGGCGTCCGGACTATCGGTCGCGAGGGTCTCGCTCCACTGGCGGCGCCCCGTCGCGGACCCGATCAGGGGCGCTGCCGCCCGCGGTTGGTGGCACGGTGTGCGGACGCTCCCCTGTGGGCTTGGGCGCGGGCGGGGCATTCTTGAGCTCGCGGAGTTCGCGGCGCTGTGCGACCCGGCGACGGGTGCCGGCAGCCATGAGGCGTGCGCCGAGCCAGAGCAGGAGCATCGCACCCGCGCCAGCGGCGAAGACCGTGACCGGAGCAACGGTCAACTGCAGGCCCGGTGCGCCGAGCGCGACGGTGTCAGGCGTCTGCAGCGCCATCCAGGTGAGCAAAGCGCCACCGCCAAGCCCCACCAGGAGCAGGACCAATCCGAGTGCGACCATGCACGCCTCCCAAAGACTCGCGGCCATCGGCCGACTGGACACCACCGGCCGTGGGCCCACCGTGAGAGTACCCAGTGCGGCCAGCAGTAGCCCGCCGCGGCCGACAACACCCACAGCGAGTCAGCGGCCGAACAGGCCGACAGCGACGCCGGCGACGGCGACGGCGACAGCGACGGCGACGGCGACGACCCCAGCGACCCCGCAGCAGGCACGCGGCCTCATAACCGGCACGCGCGCTCACAGCCGGCGCGGGCCAGTGTCTGGTTACCCCGGGAAGTCAGCTCAAGAGCCGGGCCACACGCCGCAGCACTTCGATGGCGCCCGCCTTGTCGAGTGGTTCGTTGCCGTTGCCGCACTTCGGTGACTGGACGCACGCCGGGCACCCACGCTCACATCGGCACGAGGCCACCGCATCGAGGGTCGCGCGGACCCACGCCGGCAGGGCGGCATACCCTCGCTCGGCGAAGCCGGCGCCTCCGGGAAGCCCGTCGTAGACGAGCACCGTCGGCAATCCGGTGTCGGGGTGCAGTGCCGTCGATACCCCGCCCACGTCCCATCGATCCGCCGTGGCGATGAGTGGCAGCATCCCGATCATCGCGTGCTCGGCGGCGTGGAGCACTCCGGGCCACCGTGGCTCGTCGAGGCCGGTGTCGAGGAGGGCTTCGGGGGGCAGGGTCCACCACACCCCGCGGGTCCGGAGCGTCCGCACGGGCAAGTCCAGTGCGTGTTCACCGAGCACCTCGCCACCGGGACCCCGTCTGAGGAACGAGGTCACCTGCGAATGGACGGTGACCTCGCCGAAGCTCACCCGCAGCTCGCCGCGCTCGAAAGACACCGGGCGCTGCCCCAGGTCGAAGGTGCTCGTCGTCCGAGCCTGCGTGCTCCAGCCGGGGTCACCTCTGACGACGACCGCCTCTCCGAGCTCGAGGTCGAGCTCATCGACGACAAAGGTGTCGCCCTGATGGACATAGACGGCTCCGGCGTGCACGGTCGCGTCGGCTCGACTGCCGTCGACGAGGCCGAGCACCCGACCGGTGCGCCGCTCGACGATGCCGACGTTGGCGCCGATCCCCCGCAACGTCACGTGGTCGCTCGCCCGATCGGGTCGCGCCCAAAACCAGCCACGGGGCCGCCGACGCAGGATCCCGGCTGCGACGAGCCGGTCCAGTTGAGTTTGCGCGCCGGTCCCGA
>JBAOHD010000032.1:0-227628 GCA_037046615.1 Dermatophilaceae bacterium | reverse complement strand
TCAGGTCGCGTTCCATCCACGCCAAAATATCTGCCATTTGCTGAGGCGAGAGTGTTTTGGCGAAGGTCGGCGTCATCAAATTGGGCTGGAAATTTTTACACCACAAACTTGTTGGGGTCGACGATGCTCTCGTACAGATATTCTTTTGCGCCCACACCCGGCTCGCGGGTGGCGGCGGTGGTGAACAGCCGGCCAATGTTGGCCCAACCAGCACTTTGCCCGCTTCCAAACTGTGGCAGCCCAAACAGGCCTGACTGGTGTACAGACGCTTTGCCGCTGTCTGCTTTGCCTGCGGGAAGTTCGGCAATAATTTTTGTGAAGTCGCCCGTTGTGGCAAGACCGGTCGCGGCGGGTTCGGCCTCGCTGGCCGCGCCTTCTTTGGCGGGCAATGGTTTGGCGGTGAGCGAGGGCAACAAAATGCTTACGAGCAGGGCAATGCCCACAAAACTTGCCAGCGCAATCGCAATGGGCTCTGCACGGCGGCTCAGCGGAAAACGAGCGAGCCTCGTTGCGGGCGCGTTCGGAGGCCAGTTGCGCGTTTTGCGCCGCGCTAAACTCGGTCAACACTTTTGGCGCGGGAACGCTGGAACGGAAGAATTTTGTGATCAACCAGACCAGACCCGAAAGGACGATGCCCCCAACAATGGAAGCGCCAATTGCCCCGGCCATGAACGAAAGGATGGTGATTATTTCCTGATTCATATCGCGTGTGCTTTGAGGGGGCGAATTGTAATATGAATTCAGAATTCAGAATGCAGAAGTCAGGAAAAGAGCAATTCATACAGGTCTGACCGTTGTGAGCGGTCAGACCTGTGGCTGCACTCGCTCTGCGGCGGCGCGCACAAATTCTTTAAACAAGGCGGCGGCGGTCTCGTGTTCCGGGGCTAAATGTTTCCGGGTGCCACTCCGACGCCAACGGCAAATTTTTTGGATGGGTTCTCAATCCCCTCAACCACGCCATCGGCAGAATGCGCAACCGCCGCAAAGCCATCCCCCAGTTTTTTGACCGCTTGATGATGAAAGCTATTTGCCTTCACTTCAACCGCGCCCACAATGCCGCCCAATTTTGTGTTGGGGTTCACCTGCACAGTGTGGGCAATATCGTTGCGCGCGCCTGCCAGGCGTGGGTGGTCTCAGTCTCCCATTGGCTGGGAATATCTTGAATCAGCGTGCCGCCCATCGCCACATTCATCACCTGCTCACCGCGACAAATGCCAAACATTGGCTTGTCTTCGGCCAACGCCCATTTGACGATGGCATATTCGGCGCGGTCGCGGTCGTGGTCAATGCCAGCGGTTTTCTCGTGGCGCTCTTCGCCAAAATCCGGCCGGGTCGCAATCGGCCCCGCCGGTGAGCAAAACGCCATCACATTGGTCATACACACGGCGCAGGTCGTGCGTTGCTCATGGTCACAGGGGCAAGGATGGGTATGCCGTCTGCGGCGATGACCGCTTTAACATAGGTTTGAGCCAGCGCAAAACGCTTTCGCTCTTGGTCTTGAACCGATGCGGGAATAAGAATAGTGGGTTTTGCCGATTTTCATTTTGACAATTATTCCATAAAGGTTAATAATGTGGCAACTCAAAATGAGTGGAAAATTTTCATACTCGGAGGATTGAATAATGAGCGCACAAACGATTGGAATTGGAAAAATTCGCGGAATTTCGGCGAATTTGGCTGGCAGCATGAAGAAGGCCGGCTTGAAGAACAGCGGCCATTTGCTTGATCTAGCCAAGACCCCAAAAGCCCGCGCGGCTTTGGCGGCGGCGCACGGCGTGAGCGAGAAGGAAATTCTTGAGCTGGCCAACCGCGCCGACCTTGCCCGCGTGAACGGCGTAGGCGAAGTGTTTGCCAACCTGCTGGAAGAAGCAGGCGTGGACACGGTGAAGGAGCTTTCTAAGCGCAAGCCAGAGAACCTGCACGCCACACTGGCCGCCAAGCGCACCGAGAAGAACTTGGCGGGCCGCGCCGCCACCCTGAAAGAAGTGACCGACTGGGTTGAGCAGGCCAAAGAACTGCCCAAGACGCTGACCGTATTAAAAGGTGAAGGGTGAAGAGCGAAGGGTGAAAAAATTTCACTCTTCACCCTTCACCCTTCTCACTTCCAAAAGGCTTGCCACGCAAAAATCAAAATCATCAGCGAAGACAAGCCCACATCCACAAGCTGAGACACCACACACCCCATCAAATAGGCTCCGCTGGCTTTCAGCGCGGCCACGCGATTGCGGCGCATGGCGTATTCCACGCCCACCACCGCCAGCATACTGCCAATCACCGCGCCAAAAATGTTGCCAATCACAGGAATCTCGGCCAGCACGGTTGCGCCGGCAATACCGCCCAGAATGGATGCGACCACTGTTTGCCACGATGCCCCGCTTTGTTTGGCAAACGCCGCGCTCATCGTTAAATCTGAGATGGTGGCGAGCGCCATGATGACAAACAAAATGAACAGCGTGAGGCCGTTCACCCGCGTGAATCCATCGGCCAGCGCCCACACAAGCGCCCCCACCCAAATGAGCGGCGGCCCAGGCAGCATGGGCAAAATCGCGCCGATAAAGCCAATGAACATGATGAGCAGCGCGATGCTTTGAAGAGCTTGCGTTTGCATTTATTTTTTAACTTGGATGAACAGGATATGCAGGATGTAAAAAATCCTGTCCATTCTGTTCATCCATGTTTATTTGATGAAGAACGATTGTAATTGCAGTGTTTTATACGCTCACCTAGCTTAAAATGTTTCGCTCATGCCAGAGTTACCCGAAGTTGAAACCGTGGCGCGGGCCATGCGCCGCGACCTACTGGGCCGCGTCGGTGAGTGATGTGCGCGCGTGTTGTGGCCGCGAGAGTTCAACCTGCCCCAAGACCACGCCGCCGCAACCCTGCGCGGCCTGCGCTTTGAAGCCGTTGACCGGCACGGCAAATATCTGATATTTCAGATTTGCTTCCCCCTCTCCCGCCGGCGGGAACACCGGTCATGCTCCTCCACCTCAAAATGAGCGGGCGGCTGGATGTTGTGCCCGCCGAGCAAGCCATCACCCCCCATGCGCGGGTGGTTTGGCTGATGGAAGACGGGATGGCCTTGCGGTTTGAAGATGCTCGCAAATTTGGGCGGGTGTGGCTGACCGATGACCCTGCAAAAATAATTGGCAAGCTGGGGCCAGATGCGATTGCGGTGACCCGCGATGAATTTGCCAGCCGCCTGCGCCGCAAAAAAGGCGCCCTCAAACCCATTTTGTTGGATCAAAGTTTTATCGCCGGGGTGGGCAACATCTACGCCGATGAAAGTTTGTGGCGGGCGCGGCTGCACCCGCGCCGCGCCGCGCACACGCTGGGGGATGAGGATACGACCCGCCTGCACGATGCCATCCAAAAGGTTTTGCAAGAGGGCTTGGCCGCCAACGGAGCCAGTTTTGACTGGGTTTACCCGGCGGCAACTTTCAGGAAAATTTTCAGGTGTATGGGCAAACAGACAAGCCCTGCGCCAATTGCGGCAAACCCATCCGCCGCATTTTGGTGGGCCAGCGCAGCACCCATTTTTGCGAGGAGTGCCAAAAGTAAAATTTAGCGCTTACGCGATGCAAAGCGAGGCTCTCTTTATGAGAGAGATAGAGCACAGTTTTAAGCGCCAAAGGCGCGATTTCATACCAGCACGGAGCGTTGCTCCGTGTGTTGTTGGCGGAGAGCTTCGCTCCCGCCTGATATAAAACGCCCCTTTGGGGTTTGCACCGTGTAAGTCCTAACATGAAAAACAAAAACCGCAAACGTATTCTTCTGCTTGCGCCGCTGGCGCTTCTTGTGCTGGCCGCGTTGGGCTTTGTGGCGTGGGCCAGCCTCATCCCCGCGCCCATGCCCGAGGCAACGCAGGCGCTAAGTTCCAACACGCAAGTAAATGTCGAAACGCAGAATTGGCTGGTTTTTCGCCCGGCGCAAGCGCCATCCACCGGTTTTATTTTTTATCCGGGCGGGCGGGTAGATGCGCGAGCCTACGCGCCTTACGCGCAGGCCATCTCCGCGCAAGGCTATTTGGTGGTCATCGCGCCCATGCCGCTCAACCTCGCCATTTTTGGCGTTGATAAAGCCGCGCAGGTTCAGGCCGCCTTCCCAGAAATAAAACGATGGGCCATCGGCGGGCATTCGCTGGGCGGCTCCATGGCGGCCACGTTTGCGGCGCAACACCCGGCGCAGGTGCAAGGGTTGGTGTTTTGGGCCAGCTACCCGGCAGATGGCGTTGCGGGCAGCGCGGTCAAGGTCGCGTGTCCATCTCGGCCACGCGCGATGGCCTCGCCACGCCAGATAAAATTCAAGCCTCGCGGGCTAACCTGCCCGCCAGCACAACCTGGACCGTGATCGAAGGCGGCAACCATGCTCAGTTTGGCTGGTATGGCGACCAGGCCGGTGATAACCCCGCCCAGATTTCGCGGGCAGACCAGCAAGCGCAAACGGTAAAGGCAACCGTTGAGTTGTTAAAATCTTTGGAGAAGTAAAACTGCAAGGTGTAATGTTAGGACTTTTACGCGTTACAAGCCCGAAAGGGGCATCTCAATATCAGGCGGGAGCGAAGCTCTCCGCCTACAATGCTCGGAGCGTTGCTCCGTGCTGGGATGGGATCGCGCCTTTGGCGCTTAAAAAATTTCTCTCCTTCTCTCGTAAAGAGTGCGCACTTTGAACTTTCCACTTTTCACTTAATCCATCATGTCTCGCTCTCGCGTTTACTCTACCGAGGCCATTGTGCTGCGCCGCGCAGGCATGGGCGAGGCCGATCGCCTGCTCACCATCCTCACGCCCGGCATGGGCAAGCTGCGCGTGATTGCAAAAGGCGCGAGGAAGATCACCAGCCGCAAGGCCGGGCACGTGGAATTGTTTACGCGGGTAAAACTGCTTTTGGCGCAAGGCCGCACGTTTGATATTGTGAGCCAGGCCGAGACGGTTGAGCCGCATCGCCCCTTGCGTGAGGATTTGCAGCGCGGGATGATGGCGCATTATTTTGCCGAGCTGACCGAACAATTTGCCCAAGAGGACAACGAGGACGCGCCGCTCTACGAAACCCTGGCCCAAGGGTTGATGTGGCTGAGCGTGTGCGCCCATCTGCCGCTGGCCGCCCGCGCGTTTGAGATGCGCCTGCTCACCCTGGCCGGGTATCAGCCCGCCGGTGTTCAAGTGCGCGGTCACCGGAGCCAAGTTGGAGGCCGACACAAAACCGGATGACGCAAAAATCACTACGCTGTTCTCGCCTGCGCATCGCGGGGCCGTGTGCGCAGAGGCGGCCGGCCGCGCCCGCGAGGGCATGTTGCTCACGCGCGACGCGCCTCACCCTGCTGCGCATCCTTCAACTGCAAAAATTTGAGCAAATAGACTTGCTGGATGTGCCAGAATCCACACAGGCACAAGTAGAACGCGCCTTGCAACGCCAGCTTGCATTTGTAATGGAGCGCGGGTTGCGTTCTGCGCCGCTGGTAAAGCAAATTGCACAGGAGAAAGAAATAAGAGATAAGAAATAAGAAATTGGGCGGCGCGAAGTAACGCACTTTTTATGTGAGAAGGAGAGAAATTTTTTAAGCGCCAAAGGCGCGATCCCATCCCAGCTCGGAGCGCTGCTCCGAGCATTGTAGCGGGGAGCTTCGCTCCCGCCTGATATTGAGATGCCCCTTTGGGGCTTCTATCGCGTAAGTCCTAAAATAAGAAATTGGGCGGCGCGAAGTAACACACTTTTTACAAGAGAAGGAGAGAAATTTTCTTAGCGCCAAAGGCGCGATCCCATCCCAGCTCGGAGCGTTGCTCCGAGCATTGTAGCGGGGAGCTTCGCTCCCGCCTGATATGAGATGCCCCTTTGGGGCTTCTATCGCGTAAGTCCTAAAATAAGAAATTGGGCGGCGCAATCGTTTCTCACTTCTCACTTCTTGTCAACAAAAAAAATCTTGTCCACTGAACCCATCTTCATCAATCAAAAATTCACCGAACGATTCCCCGCGCTGGCCTCGCGCGATTTCAGGCTGTTCCTCTCCGGGCAGGCCATCTCGGTCATTGGCACCATGATGCAAAACACGGTGCAACCGTATCTGGCGTATCGCATCACCGGGCAGCCATTTTATTTGGGGTTGGTGGGCTTTGCGGCCGCCTTGCCCGCCGCGTTGTTCACCCTACCCGGCGGCGTTTTGGTAGAGCGTTTGGACAAACGCAAACTGGTCATCTTTTTGCAAGCGGTGTTCACCATTCAGGCCTTGGTGATGGGCATCCTCGCGCTCACGGGTGTCATCACCATCTGGCACATCATCGTCCTGGCGATGGTGAACGGCGTTGCCCAGGCCATCGAGATTCCGGCGCGGCAATCTATGCTGATCCACCTGGCGGGGCGCAAGGCGCTCCCCAACGCCATCGCCCTGCAATCTACCGCGTTTAACGTGGCGCGGGTGGTTGGGCCATCGCTGGCCGCGCCCATTTTGGTGTTGTTCTCCACCAGCGGCGAGGGCTGGGCGTTTATCATCAATGCCATCAGCTATTTGTTTGTCATTGGCGGGCTGATGGCGATTGGGCGGGGCAAACCGCCCAGCGACCCGGTGGAGAAAGCGCCGCGCCGCAGCGCCCTGGCCGAGTTCCGGGAAGGGCAGGCTTATATCCGCGCAAACTCCATCATTATTTTGCTGATCGCGGCGGTGGCGGTGCAGAGCACGCTGGCCTTCCCCATCTCGCAGTTGCTGCCCGCTTTTTGCCCGCGATGTTTTGGCCCAATCTGGGGATGGCGAAAAGGCGGTCGCCAGCCTGAACGCGGGTCTGGCAACCGCGCAGGGCATTGGGGCGCTCATCGCCGCGGCGTTTATGGCCGGGTTTAGCCAGATCAAGTTCAAAGGGTGGCTGGCAACGGCGGGGCATTTTGGGCTGGCGTTGGCGTATGTTGGCATGGGTCTTTCGCACATCGTGCCGCTGAGCATGGCGTGCATGGCGCTGGCCGGCTGGGCCGGTGTGACGCTGTATGCCAACACAAACACCATCATCCAACTGCTTGTGCCCAACGAGCTGCGCGGGCGGGTGATTAGCACGTATTTGTGGGCTACCCAGGGCACCGCGCCATTTGGCAGTTTGCTCATTGGCGGGCTGGCGCAGGGGATGGGAAGCCTCATCTGCCGCGCTTATTGGCGGCGGCGCGGCCTTGGCGATGGTCGTTCTCATCAACCTGTTCACAAACCGCATCCGCAACGTGCGAATTTAGACCTTGCACAAAAATAACAAGTCGGACTTTTGCAAGAAGTCCGACTTGTTATTTTCTTAAATCAGAGCAATTTGCTCCGCTATCAGGGTGAGCCGATCACAGTGCCATCTACCAAGACAACGAGCGGCCCATACTGAGCGCGCGTTCCATCTACCCCAATTTCTTGCAGCCAGTAGGAATATGTTTTGCCCGGATGGGTGTTGACATCCAGCCAGGCATACTCCCCTGCCCCGCCGCTTTGGATAAAGTCTGACTGTGCAACCGCCCCGGCATCATCCACCCGAACCACAACAAAACCGGCCGTGTCATGCTCGGTGAGGGTTTGCCACCACACATTCACGCAGTCTGCGCCGTTCAAGTTTCCGCATTTCACCGCAGACATGGGCGTGGCCATAAAGCCCGCTAGGTCAATCGCGGTGGAGTTTTTGGGCAATATGAGGGCATCGCCACTTTGTGTGGCAACCATCTCTGGGCATGGCCCCACCGCCACCGCTTGCGGCGCGGTTGGCCCAAAGGTGAAGGCGCTTGTGCCGGGCGCAAGCCCCAAAAACACAATTTGCGCCACAGGCACGTTTCCGCTTACGCCCTGTGTGGTGGTAAGTCCCTGCGTGGCTACCGCCAGATGCACGTATTGGCCTGTGCCACTGATCTCGTTCGCCACAATAATGGGCGTTCTGCCCGTACTGCTGATGGGGCTGAGCAGGATGATGGATGTGGGCGTGACCACCGCTCCGTTGTAACTCAGGTAGAAGTCGAACGCGCCAAGGTTGACCACATCCGACAAACTTACCGTAACGGTGAACGCATCACCCACTTGCCAGGTTTGGGTTGGCGGTTGGACAGTGAAGATGGTTGGCGTGATGACAGATTGCGGACGGTAGAGTTCTTTTGGCGAGCCGTATTCTATTGGGGTGTTGAGGTCGGCGGCGGGAATGTAATCTGCGGCCAGCAAAACCGGATTAACTATTATTGTTTGATCACCAGTAACGGCCCACCACCAATTTGTTATTCCGGTTGGGGCGCAACGCGAATTGTAGCGATAGGTGCCTGCCGCAAGATTTGTTAAGGTGCCTTTATAGGTGTCGTTATTTCCAGAATCTCCTACGTACAACATTGGCGTGCTTTGGATGTTTGCCCAATTACCACCTCCGTCTACCGGGCTCCAGTAAATTTCGCAGTAAATCCCAGCACCCTGTCCAGCGCTGTCTGTAACGCCAGATGACCAAACTTCCACATAAATATCAAACGACCCGCCAGCATTTATGGTGTTGCCGAGAGTTTCATTGCCAACCCAGCCAATCGTTACGGGAGTTGGGGTAACAGTTGGTGTATTTGTTTGTGTTGGTGTTGAAGTGCTAGTAGGTGTTTGTGTAGGTGTGTTAGTTGGCGTTAAGGTGCTAGTAGGCGTGTTAGTTGGCGTTTGTGTAGGCGTAGATGTATTTGTCGCCGTTTGTGTGCTTGTTGCAGTTGGAGTGGGTGTTTCAGTTGAGGTCAGCGTTGGAGTTGACGTATTGATTGGAGTAGAAGTAGGTGTTACACAACCGATAACGTTTCCCTTCACACCAATATTGTCAAAACGAATCGTTCCAGTAGTGCCATATGTTGAGCCACTATTTGATGCCTTATAGTTTCCCGTGCTAGCATCAAATGCCGCCACAACACGCAAAGTCAAACTTGATGCGTTGTTAGCAGCGGTTATGGCGCTTAAATCTATAGAGCGTGTATTCCAGGTACCCCCACTTGAAACAACAAATGTAGATACATCTGTAAAACTAACTCCATCTGTGGAATATTGAACAACACTAGTATTCGCTGAAGTATTTGAATTAAGTTGATCATAAACAAATACTATATTTTGATAGCCAACAGTGCTAATAACAAATTGAACTCCTCGAGATTTGTTACCAGTGCCCGATGCCGCATATGTTGCCGTATTCCAACCAGAATTGTCGGTGCCCCCTCCATTACCTGTAGCAAAAGTTGCCGTTGTCCCACCTACGAGTGATGCAGTTCCACTTCCCGATGATGGAGAAGTTGTTCCAGTTCCTACGTTTGAGTCACTCGTTGTGGAATCAAATATCCACCCAGCAAGTGTGGTTGAAGGAGCAACGCAAACTGTTGGTGTTGATGTTGGCGTTTGTGTGGAAGTAGAGGTGATAGTCGGCGTATTAGTCGCCGTCGGACTATTCGTTGGGGTGTAGGTCGGTGTATTTGTGGGTGTATCGGTCGCCGTCGGAGTATTCGTAGGCGTCTCGGTCGGAGTCTCCGTTGGCGTCTCGGTCGGCGTGTTGGTCGGCGTGTTGGTCGGCGTGTTGGTCGGCGTGTTGGTCGGCGTTTGCGTCGGTGTCTCGGTTGGCGTGTTCGTCGGTGTCTCAGTCGGCGTATTCGTTGGTGTCTGCGTTGCCGTATTCGTTGGCGTCTCAGTCGGTGTCTCGGTCGGCGTTTGTGTTGGCGTCTCAGTCGGTGTCTCGGTCGGAGTATTCGTCGGCGTGTTGGTCGGCGTCTCCGTCGGTGTCTCCGTTGGCGTTTGAGTCGGTGTCTCCGTTGGCGTCTCGGTTGGCGTTTGTGTCGGTGTCTCCGTTGGCGTCTCGGTCGGAGTATTGGTAGGAGTCTGCGTTGGCGTATTTGTTGGCGTCTCGGTCGGAGTATTGGTCGACGTATTTGTCGGTGTCTCAGTCGGCGTATTCGTTGGCGTCTCGGTCGGAGTTTGTGTCGGCGTCTCCGTCGGAGTATTCGTCGGCGTCTCGGTTGGCAACGGGTTCACTGTCATCACACCCAACTTTGTCGGGTCAAAGCTCAACCCGCCATTTGTTCCATTTCCATCCGTGTCGCAATACGTGTAGCTCGCGCCACCATCCAGTGTAAAACGATACGTATAAGCATACTGCGTTGTCGTCCCAACCACTGGCGCTGTCATTGTGCCCATGTATTCATCGTTATTCCCTATTTGCAAATTGAACGATGTTGATGTCCATGTCCAGCCCGGGTCGGTCATGGGATTGCTGGAAATTGGCCCATACCCCAACTCACCCACAACAGAGGGATCACTTCCCGCGTTAGGCGTAAGCCCCGCTTCATAAATCTGCCCAAAAATCGGTTCACTTGTTCCACCGCTACTCGCACTGGTTGTAAATGGGTATTGCAAATTGCAGTAGTCCACCGAAATCACAACTGGTGTAGGCGTATTCGTCAAAGTCGGCGTATTTGTCGGTGTCTCCGTTGGCGTCTCGGTCGGTTTGTTCGTTGGCGTTTGTGTTGGCGTATTGAGTCGGTGTCTCCGTTGGCGTCTCGGTTGGCGTGTTCGTTGGTGTCTCGGTTGGCGTGTTCGTCGGTGTCTCAGTCGGCGTATTCGTTGGTGTCTCGTGTCGGAGTTTGCCGTTGGCGTCTCGGTTGGCGTGGCTCGGTTGGCGTCTCGGTCGGCGTGGACGTCGGCGTCTCAGTCGGTGTGGATGTCGGCGTCTCGGTCGGCGTGGACGTTGGCGTGTTGGTCGGCGTGTGCCGTTGGCGTCTCGGTCGGCGTGACTGGTTGGCGTTTCGGTCGGCGTGGCCGTTGGCGTCTCGGTCGGAGTATTACGTCGGCGTGTTCAGTTGGCGTTTGACGTCGGTGTCTCGGTCGGAGTGGATTAGTCGGCGTGTTCGTTGGTGTCTCCGTTGGCGTCTCGGTCGGAGTATTGGTCGGAGTCTGCGTTGGCGTATTTGTTGGCGTCTCGGTCGGAGTATTGGTTCGACGTATTTGTCGGAGTATTAGTCGGCGTATTCGTTGGCGTCTCGGTCGGAGTTTGTGTCGGCGTCTCCGTCGGAGTATTCGTCGGCGTGCTGGTTGGCAACAGGTTCACTGTCATCACACCCAACTTTGTCGGGTCAAAGCTCAACCCGCCATTTGTTCCATTTCCATCTGTGTCGCAGTACGTGTAACTCGCGCCGCCATCCAGTGTAAAACGATAGGTGTAGGCATACTGCGTTGTCGTCCCAACCACTGGCGCTGTCATTGTGCCCATGTATTCATCGTTATTCCCTATCTGCAAATTGAACGATGTTGATGTCCATGTCCAGCCCGGGTCGGTCATGGGATTGCTGGAAATTGGCCCATATCCCAACTCACCCACAACCGAGGGATCACTTCCCGCATTAGGCGTAAGCCCTGCTTCATAAATCTGCCCAAAAATGGGTTCGCTTGTTCCACCGCTGCTCACACTGGTTGTAAATGGATATTGCAAATTGCAGTAGTCCACCGAAATCACAACTGGTGTAGGCGTATTCGTCAAAGTCGGCGTGTTGGTCGGCGTATTTGTTGGCGTCTCGGTCGGCGTGTTCGTCGGAGTCTGCGTTGGCGTCTCGGTTGGCGTTTGCGTTGGTGTCTCGGTTGGCGTGTTCGTCGGTGTCTCAGTCGGAGTATTAGTCGGCGTATTCGTCGGAGTCTCCGTTGGCGTGTTTGTCGGCGTCTCGGTCGGCGTTTGCGTTGGTGTCTCGGTTGGCGTGTTCGTCGGTGTCTCCAGTCGGCGTGTTTGTTGGCGTCTGAGTCGGCGTATTCGTTGGTGTCTCAGTCGGCGTGTTCGTAGCCGTTTGAGTCGGCGTCTCGGTCGGCGTCTCGGTTGGCGTTTGTGTTGGCGTCTCGGTCGGTGTCTCCGTTGGCGTATTGAGTCGGCGTCTCGGTCGGAGTCTGCGTTGCCGTATTCGTTGGCGTCTCGGTCGGAGTCATTGGTCGGCGTGTCTTGTCGGTATCTCGGTCGGCGTCTCCGTCGGCGTGTGAGTCGGTGTCTCGCGTTGGCGTCTCAGTCGGCGTTTGCGTCGGCGTGTCCGTTGGCGTTTGTGTCGGCGTCTCGGTCGGCGTCTCGGTCGGTGTCTCCGTTGGCGTTTGAGTCGGAGTCTGCGTTGCCGTATTCGTTGGCGTTTGTGTCGGAGTCTCCGTTGCCGTATTAGTCGGTGTGTTCGTTGCAGTCTCAGTTGGAGTATTGGTCGGCGAGTTTGTCGGTGTCTCGGTCGGCGTATTCGTTAGCGTTTGTGTTGGCGTCTCCGTTGGAGTATTCGTTGATGTGTTGGCCGGCGTGTTTGTCGCCGTCGCTGTATTCGTTGGTGTGTTCGTTGCAACCACCGTATTTGTCGGCGTATTGGTCGGTGTACTCGTTGATGTTAGCGGAACTGCTGTATTCGTCGGGGTTGGCGTGTTCACAGCCAAACCAAGCCGTTCGGCCACAAATTGCACATCGTAAATATCAATAACCCCATCACCGTTCACATCGAATGGCGCATCGCTTCCTATACCGGACTTTCCATATTTACTTTTAATTGCGGCAAGATCGGCGGCATCAATCACCCCATTCCCATCAAAATCGGCTTTGGAAATATCGGGCGCCACACAACCAACTGCGGCCAATGCGGTATCACAAACAAGAGATTGGCTTGTTTGTTCCGACACAGACGCCAAAGATTCCGTCTGTGCATCCAGGGCGCGGGTTGTTGCCAAAACACGCGCTGGCGTTGCGCCCAAGGAACTTAAAATAATTGCAAAAACGGTGAGTGCCCTAAAAATGCGATGTAATTTCATTGTCATCATGCCAACTCGCCTCTTTGATCCTTCTGGTTGCCTTCTCCCTTGATAACACATGGCTTACGCCAGGCACACAATGAGTAAATCCTACCACTGGTCAATTCAAGCTAAATCACTAAAAAGCCTGTGACAAAATCGCCTGGACAAAACTACGGCATAAGACCAAATCTCGCAAAACGCAGAGCCGCCAAGAATTTCCTGGCGGCTCTGCGTTTAGACTTTTGCAAAAACCTGCGGGCTAATGGTGTGGATGGCTCTAGGGCGAGCCAGCCACAGACCCATCCACCGAAATGACCACTGGGCCATATTGCGCTCGCGTCCCATCTGCCCCAATTTCTTGCAGCCAGTAAGAATATGTTTTGCCCGGATGCGTGTTGACATCCAGCCAGGCATACTCGCCTGCCCCGCCGCTTTGGATAAAGTCTGACTGTGAAACCACCCCGGCCTCATCCACCCGAACCACAACAAAACCGGCCGTGTCATGCTCGGTGAGGGTTTGCCACCACACATGCACGCAGTCCGCGCCGCTTGCGTTTCCGCATTTAACGCCAGAAATGAGGTTGGCGCCCAAACCTGCAAGTTGGATGGCTGTTGGGGCCGTTGTTGCGCCAGCATCCATATTAACTGTGTTTACCCCAAGCGCCAATGCAAACACCGCGGTCTGCCCAGTGCTTGTGTTGGCGTTGCTATCCAAAGCTGGGTCTCCGGCGTATTCTGGGGTAAAGAAGTATCCAGATGGCAATACAAACTCCAGATAGTAATCGCCATTAACCAAATTAGAGATGACATACACGCCGTTTGCGTCTGTGGTGGTAGACACAACAAACTGGCTAGCCATCGCCGCCATTGCTCCGTTTACCTTGTTCACAGACATCAAGACGGGCGTGTACACCCTGTATGCGTTCACAATTACATTCGGCAATCCCACCTCGCCCGTCTCTCGAATACCATCACCGTCATCTATCCAAACAAGACCGGTTAGCGAGGCGCAGAAGTTGGCCTGCCCCGGTGTGGGCGGCGCTTGAACGAAGGCGCTGGTATACAAGTAGGGCGGGTTTCCATCCAAGCAGCGCTGGTTAGAGTTGGTTGCGCCCGCGCTATTAGTATTTTCGTTTACCTGCGGTTGCCCCGGTGTTAACAGACTCAGCAAAACAGCGTTGTCTGCTTCGCCAGAGTCATACACAACTGCATCCACCAGCGTTAAAGCGGCAACCGCATTTGTAACCGTTGTTCCTGTGCCGATGGCGCTTGGGCTGCCCTTGAACAAAGCTACCGCGTCCGCGCCATTTTGCAAAGTGCCATCAGGGAATGTCAGCGTTGCGCCGCTTTTACCCCGCTGTTGCCCACCACAAAGAATCCGCTGGAATTGGTCGTCATTCCGGTAAGATCAATAACCCGATACGCTTGATCGTTTGAGCCGTTAAACAAAACCAGAACATATCCATTCAGCGAAACATTTCCCGTTCCGCCGTCAAACAGCTCAATAAATTCCGCCGTGTCCGTCCCTGTTTGGTCGGCATCCACTTCATTGATATACACGTTTGGCGGCGCTGGGGTTACCACAACCGTTGGCGTGCTGGTTGACGTAGCTGTCGCCGTAGCTGTTGGCGTAGCAGTATTGGTCGGTGTTGATGTTGGCGTAGCGGTATTAGTCGGCGTTGAGGTT
This sequence comes from Dermatophilaceae bacterium, assembly GCA_037046615.1. Taxonomy (GTDB): domain Bacteria; phylum Actinomycetota; class Actinomycetes; order Actinomycetales; family Dermatophilaceae; genus Phosphoribacter. The sequence goes on along the minus strand of JBAOHD010000032.1, from coordinate 213,210 downwards.
GGCGTCTCTGTTGGTGTGGGGGTCACAGTTGGCGTTGGCGTGGCGCAATTCAACGATGTAACCGCGCTGGCGCTGTTCTGCGGGTTGCTGGGCGTCACAAGCGCAAAGTCAGCGGCGTTGTCGCCCGAATCGGCTGCGCCACCCTGCTTGCGCTGATAGCTCTGATCTGCGTTGGCGCTCATCGGGGTCAGAATCGCTCCTTCCTTGTAAGCCGAGGTTGATGCCATGCCAACCTGATCAATGATGTTTCCGCCAGCGTCTTTTAGCGCCATGCCACCGTTGTCTGCTATGCCCGTGCCATAGACTTGATCGCCCGCCACCACGCCGCTGTATGGCCCGCTGGTCGTGCTGTTATTCGTCATCAGGTAATGGCCGTATGGCGGCAGGGTCACCCCAGTCGATATGGTGATTCGGGCGCTCACCGCAGCTGCCTGTGCTATTCAATCCCCAAATCTGCCAGCCGCTAATATCCACCGCCGCAGATGACGCATTGAACAGCTCAATAAACTCGTCATTCCCGCCATTTGTGGCGCGAGTGCGAAACTCGCTGATCACCACATGATTCACCGCGCATACATCAATCGGCGCGGGTGTAGAGGTTTGAGTGGGCGTATTGGTTGCCGTGCTGGTGGGCGTGGCGGTTGGTGTGTTTGTTGGGGTGCTGGTTGCAGGCAACGTCCCTGTTGGTGTATTGGTGGGTGTTGCCGTTGGCGTAGGTGTTGAAGTTGGTGTGGGCGTTACCAGCGGTGGCAAGGCCAAACCAATTACCACTGGGTCATGGTCAGACGAGCGATACTGGTCATTGCCATAGAAGATGTTGACTTGATTCGCTGTCTTAAACTCCGTGTTGTAATCCAACACAACCGGCTAATCGCTGTTGATGTGCCATTCCATCACGTCGGTTACTTTGCTGGTCAAACTGCTAGAGGCCAGCGCGTGGTCCAAGTATCCCCATTCCCCATTAAACTGGTACCCATACCCCGTGCCGCCCGTAAACTGATCTACCAAATCAGTATAGCCAGCGTTCTTTATGGTGGTGATGGGTGTTTCCATGGCATAGCTGTTCAGATCGCCAATAATCAGAATATCGGAAATCCCCATGCTTGCAGAATAACTCGTCAAAACCGATGTCAATTCGGTTGCAGAGTTATTGCGAACAATGCCGCAATTCCCCTGCCCATCATTTTGATCTGGGTTATCGCAGGCGCTTCCTTTACTCTTAAGGTGATTTACCGCCACAATAAACTTGTTGCCGCTGGCGATATCCTGAAACGCCTGTATCATCGCCACGCGGTTGCGCGGCGCGGTATCTCCACCGTTCACAAAAGCGGTAGTGCTGAGGGCAATCGTTGTGCCAATTGGCGTCACCTTGCCGGGTTTGTAATACATACCCACTTTGATGGCATCTGCGCCCATTGAGTTTGTGCCGTTGGTCAAGTCTGGGTTGACAAAGGCAAACGTCCCCGCGCCCGCAACCGCGTTCAGTTTATCCATCAAGAACTGTTCCGCGCTGGATGCGCCATAGCCATCATTCTCCATTTCCATAAAGCCAACAATATCGGCTTGCGTGCCAAGAATATTGGCGACCGTCTTGGGCCATTGGCGGTCAAACTCTGTCAGGCTGTTTGCCCCGCGGCAACCTGTATCCACACCGGCCACACCGCAATCATTTGTGCCAAAGTTGTTCATAAAGTTGAGCAAGTTAGCGCTTGCAATTCGCAATGTAGTTGAAACAGGCATAACCACTGGCGCTGGCGGGCGCGGATTCGCGTCAAAGAAAGTGGGGTTCTGCGCCAGGCGCACCCGATATTGATTCGGGCTGGCGCTTGCGCCGCCCCATCCGTAGGTCATCACACCAATCACATTGGTGGTGGTATAGCCGCCGCGCAATGTATTGGTGAAATAAAGTTGGTCAGACCCGCCGCCAAAAATAACTGGGTCGGGGTTTTGCAGGTTGATGAGGTCATCAATCAACAAATAATTCAGGCGATTGGCGGTTTCCATTGCAATGGCGCCTGCGCCGGGAGCAACGGCGTTTGTCGGCTGCTCAAGCCTTCCACCAGAAGAAAGCCCAACTGCGTCAAAACGACCCAGCGGGAAGTTGTCAGTCACGGTCAATTCTTGCGGTAGCCGCACCAACATGCCCTCATATTTCTCGTATTCAACATCCGATGCCATTGGCAACGTTACATCCACTGGTGTGGGGAGCGCGATTGTGCCGCACGCCTGGCTGGCGGTGCGTGAAAGTTGGGTCTGCCCCTGAAACTCTGCAACTGTGCCAGTAACAACAACGACATCGCCAATGTTGCCAATATCTGTGTTGCCCGTAAATACAAACAATCCGTCAGATGTAGCCGGGTCTCCATCACCCGCTGGGTCTTGGATATACACACCGCGCAAAAATGCGCTTGTGGTTGTGGTGATGGCTGGCTGATAGGGGAAATCTCCCACAATTACGCCGCGCACAGTGCGAGTGCCTGTCAACACTGTGAACAAGCCCGCCCCTTGAATTTCCATTGTTGTCGTAAGCGGGGCAGAGCACATATCAACCGGCGCGGGTGTAACCGTTGGCGTATTGGTAGATGTGGCTGTGGCGGTTGGCGTGTTGGTGGGTGTGTTTGTTGGCGTATTGGTAGAAGTTGCCGTCTCAGTTGGCGTGGGCGTTTCCGTTGGCGTTTCCGTTACGGTGGGCGTTGGGGTTGGCGTATCTGTTGGCCCAGATACCGTGATCTTGCCATTGTTGGTGTTATCGCTCACCCAAACCCAATCTGCCGCGCCAATGCCGCGGCATCGCGCCGTATATTCATAAAGCCCTGCGGAAAGCGGCCCAATCGCGCCCATATACTCATCATTATTAGACTTATCCGCGTTGTAGGTCATGGATGTCGTGTAAGGCGAGGCAATCCATCCACTGCCAAAACTAGAAACGGGTCTCCAGTAAATTTCGCACTCAACACCCGCCCCTTGTCCTGCGGGTTCGGTAACCCCAGCCGCATACGCCTGAACATACACATCAAATGTGCTGCCAGATGCAACTGTATTAGATTGATTCGTGTCCGGCCACAACAACCCAACCCAGCCTACCGCTACCGGCGCCGGTGTTTGTGTTGGCGTAGATGTGCTGGTGGGTGTTGGGGTCGGCGTTTCAGTCGGCGTGCTGGTTGATGTTTCGGTTGCAGTCGGCGTTGGTGTATTAGTTGAAACTAGAATCAATGAGCCATTAACTAAAATGTCGTCAATGCCGATCCACTCATCATTACCAGACGCATTGCCCGTCATAATTCGCACTTGTAATTGAGGTTGATTAAAAGCATCTGAAGGAAGGGTAACACTTACTGCCGTTACTAATGACGCTAGGTTCGGCCCACTAGAAGCATCCGCCACATAACCACCACTTACATTTGTAAAATTGCCTGTATTGCCAATTCGATATTGAACCGCGATCGGTTGAACAGAGTTGTCAGTAGATCCATCAATATCTCGCGCATTAAAACTTACAAAAACATTTTCCAAATCCTGTTGTATTAAGGAAAATCAGAATAAAGGGCGCATCTGCTGTGCCCGATCCTTGAAGTGCGATGGTTGGATTGCTAATTCCATCAAATTCGCCTACTCCACCACCTGTATTTGTGTTTGGGTTGCTCTGATTCGCAATAACATCAACCGTAGAAGAAAATACAAGAACAGCTTGAGGGTCTACTGGGGCCGTTGTAGCCGGGGTATGATCCCCCAAATAGCCAACTATTCCCGGAACACCGCTCCAATCATCATTGGCTGTAATTTGTGAAACAGTGCTCCAGTCTTGCGAGAATGGAAGAATTTGATAGGTTGAATTTTGAGGAGAAAGAACTTGGCTTTCTATTGAAATACCAACATCGGCTCTTTGCGCGCCCTCCGAGACAACCAATTCTGTCCCGTTTCCCCCACTCCCTATTTCATTAGATTGCGCGGCTTGAGCCACATTTGGCCGAATCATCGTGCCTCCCCCAAGCACGCTCAAAAGAATAAAACTTACGAGTGAAAGACGGATTATGTGCATTTGTGCTCCTTAAGTGCAAAATTCCATGAATTTACGATGCAAGGATTAAGTCTACTACCAAAATATTAAAAACCGCCCTAACCCTTTGCATAGTTTTTTGCGTAAAAAAAGGTTTGCCCGTCCTGTGCGCCGCGCCCGACACGTATTCCATCCCGTGCTATATTCGGCGCGTGCTTTCGTTTTTGTTCGCTGGCTTGGCAATCTTACCTATACTGGGCGTTCTCATACATATAGCCGCGCGGCGGTTTAACGCCAAAGGCGCGGCTTTGGCGGCCCGCCTCAGCCCACTCATGACCGCCGCGCTGGCGGTTGTGTGCGCTTTTGCATTATTCGGCGTTCACGAAGAAGCCATCGTGGGCGGGTGGATGCCCGTCTCGCTCATGGGCGCGCCCCTGCCTCATATCCATCACCCCAGAAACAGCCGCCATTATTGCCGCCCTGGCGTGTGTAGAGTTGGCCCGCGCCTTGCAAGACGAAAACGCCACCGATTCCCAGCGCATCATGCGGGCGCTCACCTTCCCCGCTCTGTGCCTGGCTGTTCTGGCCGCAAACATGCTTACCCTATTTATGGGCATGGGGCTGGTAGAAATGTTTAGTTTGGCCGGCTTGGCTTTGGGCGCAAAAAACAGCGCTACCCGCCGCGACCTCTTCCACCACGCCATCTTTCAAATTGGGTCGCTTTTGCTCCTGGCGATGGGTTTTCTTATCAGCATGGCCGCCCAAAGCAGTTTATATTTTCCGCTTTCCACCATCACCCCGCGCTCCATCCCATTTTTTGAGGGCGCTTTACTTCTAAGAACGCTCAGTCTGCCGTTATATCCGGGCGCCATTGCCAACCGGTCTGGCCGCGTAGCCACCTTTATTTTGCTCATGCGCCTGCTGGGGCTAAACAACGCCCTGCTCACACCGGGCATTGTGCTGGTTGTGCTGGTGGCCGGGCTGATGGCGCTTGCGCGCGCGGCGGTCACGCCCCATGCCAGCATTCGCGCGCGCTTTCGGCGCAAACCGGCGCGCTCTTGCTTGCCATTGCGCCTCACCCCGCCGACCCGCCCGCGTGGGTGGCCGCCGCCGTCATCGCGTGGCTGCTGGGCAGCGAGCTGCTAGACCACCCCATTCGCGCGGGTCGCATTGTTGGCGCATTAAACCTGTTTGGTCTGCCCCTCGTGCTGGGTTTTGTCATGCGCTCTGGCGTTGCCCTTGCAGACCAACCCCTCAACTTTGGCGTGTGGGTTTTGGCGATGGCGCTTCTGGCGTTCACGCTCACGCGCATCGCGCTGGCTCAAACCCCGCCCCAAGACCCATCCCCGGCCCGCAAACTGCCCCCGCTTAGGGCCATGCTGGGTGCGCTGGCGATGGCCGCCCCGCTCGTTATTATTGGGGCGCTCCCTCAAATCCTGGGGCTGCCAACGCTCGCCGCGCTCATCTCACGCCAAACCCTGCCCGGTTGGCTGGGCCAAATTTTTGCGCTGGGCGCGGGCGTGGCGCTGGCCGCGCTTTGGCCGCGCTGGCAAAACAAAATGGCCCGCCCGCTTACGCTGGCCGACTCAGCTCTCAATTTTGAATGGGTAGATGAGCTGTTAGAAAGTGGCGCAAACCGATTGGGCAGCCCGTTTAAAAATATTTTTGTCTTTCTAGAAAGCGAAGGCATCCTTATCTGGGCGGTTGCCGCCGCCCTCATCGCTGTGCTCATCTCTCGCCCAGGCGGGCCATGAGAGAAGTGGCAAGTGGAAAGTCCAAAGTGGAAAGTGGAAAGTTAGGACTTACGCGGTGCGAAGTAACGCACTCTTTATGAGAGAAGGACAGAAATTTTTAAGCGCCAAAGGCGCGATCCCATCCCAGCACGGAGCATTGCTCCGCGCATTGTAGGCGGGGAGCTTCGCTCCCCACCTGATATTGAGATGCCCCTTTGGGGCTTGTACAGCTTAAGTCCTAAAGTGACAAATGGGAAATGTGGCTTTTGACTACTTTGGATTTTCCACTTTCCACTTCATTTACAATACACAAAACAGGCCACAAGCCATACCACGAGGTATAAAAAATGTCTAACACCAAACAACGAGTCGCCCTTTATCTTCAAGATGCCCACGAATTGCAGTGACGGCATGAAATACGCCCAGTATGCCGAACAAAAAGGCTTTGAGGCTGTCTGGCAGGCAGAAAGCCGCCTTGTGCGCGATGCCATTGTGCCGATGGCCGCGTTTGCCGCCAGCGACCAGACAAGCTCAAAGTCGGCAGCTGGCGTCATCAACAACTGGACGCGCAACATCGGCCTGCTGGCCGCGACTCTGCTTACGCTGGATGACCTGGCCCCCAACCGCATGATCTGCGGCATTGGCGCGTGGTGGGACCCGCTGGCCAAGAACGTGGGCATCGAGCGCCGCAAGCCGCTGCTGGCCATGCGCGAGACGGTCGAAGTGCTGCGCCGCCTGCTGCGCATGGAAAGAACGTCACCTTTCACGGCGAGTTTCACCATGTAACCGGCATCGAGCTGGATGTGGTGCATGGCCGCCGAGAGCCGCGCAACGTCCCAATCATGATTGGCGCAACCGGCGACCAAATGATGGAAATGACCGGCGAAATTGCCGATGGCGCGGTGCTGAATTATTGCGTGCCGCCGGAATACAACGACAAGGCCATGGAGCTGTTGGACAAAGGCGCAAAGAAGGCTGGCCGCCGCGTAGATGACATTGACCGCCCGCAATTGGTGGTGTGCTCGGTGGACCAAGACCGCAAGAAGGCCATTGAAGCGTGCCAAAGTGTTGCTGACCCAGTATTTGGCCCAGCAGCCGCACATTGCCAAAGCCATCGCGGCGTCAGCGAGGATGTTGTCAAGAAAGTGCAGAGCGATTTTGGGCTGGCCCGCCACCAAAGAGCAGGTGCATGGAAGCCATGCAATACGTGCCCGATGATTTTGTCCTCAAGATTTCGGCCACCGGCACGCCCGATGAAGCCCGCGCCAAGGTGCAGGAATACATCAAGCGCGGCTGCACCTGCCCCATTTTGTATCCCATGAGCGACCCGTATCTGATGATTGATACGTTCTCGCAGGCGTAAACACGTTTACAAGTTCACGCGTTTGCACGTTGGAACGTTCTAACGTGCAAACGTTTTAACGTTCCAACCCGCGTGCAGGTCAACCCCAACCTCAACCCCATCACCAACCCGGCGGCCTTGTGCCTGGGGTTGCCCATTTTGGGGTTATTTGTTTTTCTGCTCTGGTCGGCCTACGCGCTGGCGCAAGAAAGTGGCGCAAACAAATCGGCTGGCGCGTTGGCCGATGAGATTCTGAAAGCCACCAGCGTGGATGCCATGACGATCTCGGCGTTTCGGGGCTACATCGGCCAAAAGCTGGTGGCGAAGGGATACGCGCTGGAGAAATTGCCGCCCAGAGACGAAGATTTGGGGATGGAATTGGTGGCCGCCAAAGCGGGCAAACGCATCGCGGTTTTGGCGGGGCGGTCGGGCAAACCGCTCTCGCCGCGCATGGTGCAAGAGGCGTTGGCGCTTCAAACCCGCGCCGGGTGTGATGAGGCCTGGCTGATCACAAACTCATCGTGCCGCAAAGATACCCGTGCGCTGGCCGCCGCCCACGCGTGCAAATTGATGGAGCGCGAAGAATTGGCGCAGTGGGTATCTCAAATTTAGGGCGTGGGTTTCAAATCCACCAGTGCGGGATAATTGTCATTCCGAACGCCAAAGGCGGAGGAATCTTTCTGAGATTTTACCCATCCCGAGAAAAATGTCGGAAGGATTTCTCGCTCGTTCCTCGCTCGAAATGACAATTTCCCCCCGCTCATTGATTCGAAAAACAGTCTCCAAGGTAAGGGCAACAGCATCAGCCGCTAGAATATGCCCGTTAAGGCGTAGCTGCTGATGCTTTGCCCGCGTGTTGGCCCGTGCGCGTCTTGCGGGCAATGCAGTTGCGGTTACGTCGAATCCGGTGTTTGGTTCTATGCAACTGCATTGCCCTTACCATAAACTCTGTCTCATAGACGTAACCAACTGCGTAAGTCCAGCTTTAACACAATTTTTAATTCTTATCTGAATTTGGTATAACATAGCCACAGATGACGAACCAGAAGACCGGCGCATGCTGGGTTTACGGAGATGATGTCAATACCGATGTCATCTTTCCGGGCAAATACACGTATAACCTTCCGCCTTCGGAGTTTGCCAAACACGCTTTGGAAGACCTTGACCCCGATTTTGCAAAAGGCGTAAAAGCGGGGGATGTGATCGTGGGCGGCAAAAATTTTGGCTGCGGCTCCAGCCGTGAGCAGGCCGCTGTGTGCATCAAAATGAGCGGGGTCACGGTCATCGTTGCCCGCTCATTTGCCCGCATTTTTTTCCGCAATTGCGTCAACAACGGCGTGTTGCCGCTTGTCTGCCCAGAGGCGGTAGATCATATTCAAAAAGGCGATGTTGTGGAGGTTGATCTGGCGCGAAATCTCATCACGGTAAAGACGGGAGACGAAAGACTGGAGACGGGCAACGGTTTGCCATCCTCCATCGTCAATCATCAATTTCCGTTCCCGCCCCTCTCCCCATCTGTTATGGATATCATCAACGCCGGAGGCCTGATACCCATGTTGCGCCACAAGCTGGGCACGGAGCATTTGCCTATGCCCGAAGTCAAATTCGCGGGCGAAGGTTGATACCCCAAACTTGTTATGGAGGTGGTGACCTATTTCTGATTAAGGCACTATGATTTTTCCAAAATATGGCTAAAATAGCCGAACGTTTCCAAAAGATTCAATTAGGAGGAGAAATGTCTCGTAAACAAATTCAGATTGTTGGCGGCCTGTTAGCGGCCACTAGCATGGTTCTCACCGCCTGCGGTGGCGCGGCAACACCCGCCGCCCCGGTCATCCAGACCCAGGTGGTAGAGAAAGTTGTGACCGCTGCGCCAATTGTTCAGACAGTTGTGGTTGCGGCTCCCACCGCCACCGCCGTGCCCAAGGCCAAGGTCGTTCGTGTCAACCTCGGCACATATCCAGACAACCTTGACCCCCAGAAGGCCTCGTTCGTCAACGAAATCGCGCACCTCAAACTGGTGTACGAAGGGCTGACCAAGTTCGACAAGGATCTGAACACCGTGCCGGGCGCCGCCGAAAAGTGGGCTTACAACGCCGATGGCACAGAGCTGACCTTCACCCTGCGCAAGGGCGCAAAGTACAGCGATGGCAGCCTGCTCAACGCCAAGCGCTTTGAGTATTCCGTCATCCGCAACATCAACCCAGAGACCGCTGGCGAATATGCCTTCGTGACCAACGACTACATCGCTGGCGCCAATGCGTGGAACGATGCCGTGGCCGCGGTGAAGGATGCCAAGGATGACGCCGCCAAGAAGACAGCCACCGAAGCCGCCACCAAGGCCGAAGCCGCCCTGCGCGCCAACGTGCAGGCGCAAGATGCCTCAGGCGCTGCTTGCAAAGACTACAAGCAAGAGGATTGCTTGACGTTGAAGATCAAGCTGGGCCAGCCCACGCCGTTCTTCCACACCATCATGGCTCTCTGGGTTGCCTACCCCGCCAAGGAAGAGAACATCACCGCTGGCAAAGAGCAGTGGACCAGCAGCTCCAAGTTCCAGGTCGGCAACGGCCCATACTCTTGGAAGACGCTTGAGCCACAGGTGAAGAGCCGCTTTGAGCCGAACGCCAACTATTGGGGCGACAAGGCCAAGACCGCGATTGAGTTCTCTTACATCACCGACAGCGCCATCAGCTTTAACGCATACAAGAACAACGAGTTCGACGTGATTGCGTTGGGCGCCGAAGACCTGAAGACCGTGAAAGCCGATGCCGACTTGAACAAGCAGGCGCTTATCTACGCCGGCTCGTGCACCACCGGTTTGCAGATGAACCAGAAGTTCCCCCCATTCGAGGACAAGAACTTCCGCATGGCGGTTGCGCAATCGTTTGACCGCAAGTCTTACACCGAGAACATCCTGGCTGGTTTGGCCACCCCAACCCTGACTTGGATTCCGCCCGGATACCCTGGGTATGACAAGGCCGAAGCCCGCAACGGCTTCAACCTGGATGAAGCCAAGAAGTCCTTGGCCGCTTCCAAGTATGCCACCGCCGACAAGGTTCCTGGCGGCAAGATCACATATCTTGCGTCCAACACCCCGCGCAACAAGACCCGTGGCGAGTACATTGTTCAGATGTTGAGCAAGAACCTCGGCATTCCGGTCGAGATGCAGTTGGTTGAGCCAACCGAATACACCGCCCGCCAGAAGAAGGGCGACCTGCCAGGCATGTTCCTGGCCGGCTGGTGCGCAGACTTCCCGCATCAGACCAACTGGCTGCCAACCTACTTCAACAGCAAGAGCTTTGCCTCGCGCTTCAACTACTCCAACAAGGACAACGACAAGTTGATGGCCGATGCGGACGTGACGGTTGATACCGCCAAGGCCGCCGCCATGTATGATCAGGCGCAGAAGACCATCGTTGGCGACTCGCCAATGGCCTTCTTGTATAACAGCGCGAATGCCTATCTGGTCAAGCCGTGGGTCAAGGGCGTCATTCAGACCCCGCAAGACTCTGGCTGGGCTGGCGACACAGTGCCAACGTCAATTGACATTGACACGGCTATGTTGCCCAAGTAAATCTCAGTTTGCTTGAGTAATTCAGGGGCGGACAGAAATGCCCGCCCCTGTTTTTTTAATTACATACTTTACGATTGCGGCGCAGAGTGTAAGGTTCAAGGCTAGCTTTTGCTTAACCCTTAATCTTCAATATCTAACCCAGAACTTTGGACTTGACGCTTTCCACTTTGCTCTAAATACAAGAGGTTGACGCATGGCAGGATATATATTTCGCCGTCTCATCTCCATGGTGATTACGCTCATCGTGCTGGCGCTGGTTACATTTATTTTGATGAAAACCGCGCCCGGCGGCCCATGGGATGCCACCGCTCCTGACCGCAAAGGTCTGAGCGAGACCCAGCAACGCGTGCTAAATGCCCAATTTGGGTTAGACAAGCCCAACTGGCGGCAGTTTACGGCCTATGTATTTGGCGATGTGGACAGCGAGGGCCAGTTCAAGTGCGGCGCCGTGTGCGGCAACCTGGGGCCATCCTTCAAGCGGCGCGGCAGCATGGTGCAAGATATTTTGTTTGCCCCCCGCAGCGAAGACGGCGGCTTTTTTGACACCCGCTTTAGTTTTACCCTGCGTCTGGCGATGATTGCTGTATTCCTTGGAATCATCATCGGCATTCCGGCGGGCATCATCGCCGCCTTAAAACAAAACACCTGGGTAGATTACTTAGTTTCCTTTATCACCACCATTGGCATATCCGTTCCCGGTTTTGTGGTGGCTATTTTTATGATCTTTATCTTTGCCGTCACGCTGCATCTTATTTCCGTCATTCCTAAATGGGATCAAACTACCTCGTGGATCATGCCCGGCTTTGTGATGGGATTCGGCACGATGGCCTCTCTGGCGCGCTACACCCGCACCCAAATGCTGGATGTGATGCGCCAGGATTACATCCGCACCGCCCGCGCCAAGGGACTGCGAGAACGCGCGGTAATCTTCAAGCATATGCTGCGCAACAGCCTCATCCCAGTGGTGACCATTCTTGGCCCAACCGTGGCCGGTTTGCTCACCGGCTCGTTCATCATCGAGCAGTTGTTTGGCTTTCCAGGGATTGGCGCGGAATTTGTCAACTCTATTTTTAACCGAGATTACAGCATGATCATGGGCACAACCCTCTTTCTTGGGCTGCTGGTCGTGTTCGCCAACTTTTTTGTGGATCTTACGTACGGGTTCCTTGACCCGCGCATCCGCCTGAACTAACTTGCGCAGGAGAAAACTCACATGGCATTAGCTCAAAAAACATCCGCGCCCGCAACACCATCCGCCGGAAACCCATCCACCCAGAGAAGTGACGGCCAATGGGCCATTATTTGGCGCAGGTTGCGCAAAAACACATTGGCGATGGGCGGCCTGGTGGTGCTCATCCTGTTTGTGCTGATGGCGCTCGGCGCGCCGCTTATCACATCGCAAGACCCCACGGCCTTTCATGGCGGGCAAACCCAGCTCCCCCCTGTTTGGGTTGCAGAGTCGCCCGCAAAAGACAAGCCCAACCCCGAGTTTATTTTTGGCACAGATAATGGCGCCCGCGATGTGTTTAGCCGCGTGGTGTATGGCGCGCGCACATCGGTCTTCGTTGGCATCATCCCCACCCTCATCATCATGGTGATTGGCGTGACAGTGGGCATGAGCACGGGCTTCTTTGGCGGTTGGCTGGACAACATTTTGATGCGCGTGGTAGATATTCTTGAGGCTTTCCCAGACATTCTGTTTTACATTGTGCTCACGGTGGCGCTGCGCGAAACAGCTTTTGGCAACGCCGCCAACGGCTTGCTCCTGCTCTTTTTTGCGCTGGCGGTTGTGTCTTGGGGAGGGCTTTCGCGGCTGGTGCGCGGCACCACGCTCACCATTCGCAACCAGGAATACATTGATGCCGCGCGCAGTTTAGGCGCCTCAAACTTCCAAATTCTCTTCAAACATATTCTGCCCAACGCGCTGGGCATTATTGTGGTGTGGGCTGCGCTGGCCATGCCGCGCATGATCATCGCCGAGGCCACGTTGGCCTATCTGGGTCTGGGTATGAAACCCGTCTCCAGTATGAGCGATTCCTACTTCCTAACCAGCTGGGGGCAGATTATCAGCGAAGGCCGCAGCAGCCTGAACGCTCAGCCATGGATTTTGCTCACCGCGTCCATCTGTATCGCCCTCATCGTGGTGGCGGTCACCTTCTTTGGCAATGGCCTGCGCGATGCTGTTGACCCGCGCATGAAGAAGTGATGGGAATTAAGAAACAGCCCCAAAGGGGCGTTACATACCAGCGAGGAGCGAAGCGAAGCTCCCCGCTCCACGAAGAAAAACAAAAAATCCCGCGAGAGTGTCTCGCGGGATTTTTTATTCTGGCAAATTCTTTCTGAATTCAGCATTCAGAATTCAGAATTCCTTGCGATTAAGGAATCTTCAGCTCCCAGCCATCCACAATCAGGTTGGGGTTCTTGATCTTGTCCTTGTTGGCCTCAAAAATCTTCATGTATTGGTGAGCATCGCCATACACTTCCTTGGCGATCTTGCTCAGGCTGTCGCCCGGGCCAACGATCCATGTTGCGCCGGTCTTGGCGGCCTTCTCGCGCTCAGTCTCCAGATCAGAAATCTTAGACTTGGCCTCGCGGGCTTTATCCAGAAAAGCGTTGATCTGAGTGAGCTTGTCATCAAAGCGCTTCTTGGCATCCGCCGAAGCCTCATCCGCGCCCAACACGCCAGCGCTCATATCTGCCGAAGCCTGATCAATTTCAGCCTCAATGGTCTTCTTGGCCTGCTCGGCCAAAAGCGCGTTCTTGGTGTTCTCTTCAACCGCTGTTTGCAGTTTAGAAATTTGAAGATCGTACCCGCTCAAATCGGGTTTTTGCAATCCATGTGCCATTTTTGTGTGAACTCCTTTTATAAATCCTTATTTGTTTGCGTTAAGTTATACGCGCGAGTATAGCGCGATGTTGCGCGATGTCAATTATAAAAAGTATAAGAATTTTCTAAACGCACTCCGCGCCAATCTCGCGCAGGCGGGCGCGCAGCTCCGCGCAATCGCGGGTGGTGTGGTTCGGAAAATCCAGCGTGGCATCTTTTTTGCCGCCATTCACCAGTGTGATGGCGAATCGGTCTGCCCCATCAAACGAGACAAGAATTTGATGCGCTGCCTCAAAGCGCTGCGCATCCATCTTGCTTCCGCCATTGCGTTTAATCACCACGTTTAGCACCCGGCTTGGCGGCGCAGCCATGGGCATCTGGCCGGTTGACTTTTTGACTTCCAGCGTTTGCACTTTCACTTCAACCATCTCCGTCTCATAGCCAATTTTTACCCCGCCCGATGCCAGCGGCGCGGAACGCAGCATTGGCTCTGGCAACGGCTTGGGTAGCGCTGGAGGCGCATGTTCCTCAAAATTGGGCGGTGGCGGAGGTGGCTCGTAGCTGGAGCGGGTTTCGCGCACCACACGAATTTCTCTCAGCATGTCTGGCGCAGGCGGCGCGGCATAAGCCTCATCCAACACAACCTCTTCTTTCTCAACGGCTGGGGTTGAGGGCGGGTTAGGCGCAACAAAAGATTCCTCCACCGGCGGCGGAACATACCCGCCATCTTCATCTTCATCTACCGGCGCAAAATTTCCAACCTCGGCATACCAATCTGCCACCTGGGGTGATGGCGCATCTGCCGAGCGCGCAATCGTCACCGAATCGTTCACCCTATCTACCAGAATCTTGGCCGCCCCATCCTCTTTCACATCGCCCTTGCCCCAAATCACCACAATTTTGTCTTTCACCAACTTGTCTTGGCACTTGTCCCATGTCTTTGGGAAGACAATCAATTCAATAGCGCCAAACAAATCCTCAATTTGGGCAAAGGCCATTTCTTTGCCCGCTTTGGTGATGTGCGGTTTTACATTGCTCACCATGCCCGCCACAACCACACTTTGATTGTTATCCGCAATGGTCATATCACTGCTGTTCCGCGTTACAAACTCTTGCAGGTTTTGCAGCGAGGCCGCCAGCGGATGCTCGGTCACATACGTGCCAATTAACTCGCGCTCAAACATGAGCAGTTCTTTGCGCGGGATCACCGGCGCGTTGGCAGGCAGCGAAACCAAGTCGGCCACCGCGTCATCCATCCCCCCAAATAACATGCCCTGCCCGCGCTCGGCGGCGCGGCGCGCGGTGGCGGTCGCCCCCAAAATGGCATCCAGCGCCGCGATCAGTTTGTGACGTTCGCCAAAGCTATCCAACGCGCCCACTTTGATGAGGCATTCCAAGGCGCGTTTGTTGATCTGGCTCATGTCCACCCGCCGCGCAAAATCGTTGATGTCTTTGAACGGGCCGCCTTCTTTGCGGGCGTTCAAAATCGCCTCAATGGGGCCGCTGCCCACATTTTTAATCGCCACCAACCCAAAGCGCAACGCGCCCTTTTGCGCCTGGCCCTTGCCCTTGCGCAGGGTGTCCTCAATCGTAAATTCTTCAACGCTCTTGTTCACATCCGGCGGAAACACATCCAAACTGTGCTTCTTGGCATCGGCAATCAGTCCAGAAATTTTCTCGGTGTTGCCGCTTTCGGCGGTGAGCAGCGCGGCAAAATACTCAATGGGATAGGTGGCTTTGAGCCACGCGGTTTGGCACGTAATTTGCGCATAGTCGGCGGCGTGGGCTTTGTTAAACCCGTATCGCGCAAAAAATTCAATGTCCGTCCAAATGTGGTCGGCAATCTCGCCTTTGTAGCCTTTGTTGATGCGCCCTGGCGGAATTTGGCCTTGTGCTTATCCAGTTGCTCTTTTACTTTTTTAGACACCGCCTTGCGGATGGTGTCGGCCTCGCCCATGCTATACCCCGGCAAAGTCACGCGCCACGCGCATGATCTGCTCTTGATACACGATGATCCCGTATGTCTCGCCCAGCGATGACGCAAGATCGGGGTGGTGATACTCCACCGGCTCGTCGCCATGCAGGCGGCGGTTATACCGCGGAATGTACTCGCATCGGCCCCGGGCGGTAGAGCGAGATAGCCGCCACGATATTCTCGAAATCGCTTTGGCTTCATGTCCAGCATCAGGTTGCGCATCCCCGTGCCTTCCACCTGGAAACACGCCCATCACATCGCCTTTGCTCAGCGTGTCGTAAATGGTTTTTCGTGGATGGGAATATCGTTGAGCGTGGATCTCTTTTGCCATGCCGCTTCTCAATCCACTCGCAGGCCTTGCGCACAATCGTCAACATCGAAAGGCCGAGATAATCCATCTTGAGCAGACCGATGGACTCCAGATGGTTCATCTCTGAATCTGCGTAACCGCATTAAGCTGCGGGGTGATGGGTGTGCCGGTGAGCCGGTGCAGAGGCGCATATTCAATCAACGGTTTATCAGCAATCACCACACCCGCCGCGTGGGTGCCCGCGTTGCGAACACTGCCCTCCACCAGATGGCGAGGTTTTGTAAAGTTGTTTCAGGTGCGGTTCATCGCACAATTGTTTGAGGGCTGGCACTTGCTCCAGCGCCTCGCGCAGGTTGACGGGTTTTCCGGGGGTGTTTGTACCTAGTGAGGTTAAGCGGTTCACCTCGCCCAGCGGCACATCCGTCACCCGCCCAACATCCTTCAACGCGGCGCGGGCCTGCATGGTGCCAAATGTGATGATCTGCGCCACCTGTTCCCGTCCGTATTTCTCAATGGTGTAATCCACCAGTTTGTAACGCTGGTCATCCGGAAAGTCCATGTCAATATCCGGCATGCTCACCCGCTCTGGGTTGAGGAAGCGCTCAAAATACAGGTCGTTGCTCACCGGCTCAATATTGGTGAGCATGAGCGTGTGGCTGACCATGCTCCCCGCTGCGCTGCCACGAATGTTCCACCAAATCCCCGCCTCGCGGCAATAGCGCAGCAAATCCCACACGATGAGCATGTAAGCGCTAAAGCCCATGCCGATGATGGTTTGCAGCTCAAACTCCAGCCGTTCGCGCAATCGGCGCGGGGTCATGGCCGGATGGGTATCTGCGGCGGGCAAGGCCAGTGAACTCAGCGCGGTCAGTTTGACCGGCGTGTCGTCATCAAGGCAGACCGGAGACGGGGGACGGGAGACGGGAATGGCGTTGGTCGCTAGTTGCTGGTTGCTAGTTGCTAGTCCAGCGCGGCTCACCTTGTCACCTTGTCGGCCAGTCACCTTGTCAATTGCAATAAACCCATCTTCTGGGCGGGGCGGGTTGTCCTCGTGCACCCATACGCCATCTGCCCGCGCGGGGATGCGATATCGCACCTCGTAAAACCGAATCTCGCACAGGTAGCGCATGTAATCGTTGTCGCTCTCAAACCGTTTGGGGCGCTGAAAGTGCGGCAAATGAAAATCTTTTGTCTTGACCTTAACGTTGCATTGGTCAGCCAGTCTGCGTTTAGTGTTCGCCATCGCCTCTTCAATCGCCTCGCGCGGTAGCTGTTTTCCGGCACAACGTCCGCATCTCGTCCTCTGGTCTTGAAGGCAGTACCAATCGTTTGTCCAAGCGCATCCGTTTGGGGTCGCTCAGTTGGCTGGTGGTCTGCACGCACAACATCAAATCATGGGCGATGGAATCTCCCTGGGTGACGTAATGCGAGTCATTCGTGAGCACCAGCGGGATGCTCAGCTCGTCGCGCCCAATCCACCAGCGTTGGGTTGACAAGGTCCAGCTCAGGGATGTCGTGGTCTTGCAGTTCAATGTAGCGCCGGTCGCCAGATATCGCGCGTAACCAAAGCAGCGCTTCGCGGGCTTTGTCTCGGCCGGCCCTTCGGCCAAAAGCGAGGGAACCTCGGCGGCCAAAACAGCCGCTGGTGGCCGCACCACGCCCTGGCGCGTATTCCTTCAACGTGGCATGGTCTATGCGCGGTTTGTAATAAAACCCTTCTAGCTGGGCAATGGTCGCCAGACGCATGTAGGTTTTTGTAGCCCGTGTCATTTTGGGCCAGCAAAAGCATGTGATACAAGTTGCGGTCTTGCTTGCCCTCGCGGTCTTCTGAGGGCGCGCCCGCGCTGGGTCAGGTAGCCTTCCATCCCAACGACGGGTTTGACCCCCGCGCTGCCCGCCGCCTCCACAAACTCAATTGCCGCGTGCATCACGCCGTGATCGGTGATCGCCAGCGAGTCCTGGCTTCAGACTCTTCGGCTCTGGCCGACAACTTTTTTACGTTGCCCAGCCCGTCAAGCATTGAATACCGGAATGCACATGCAAATGGACAAATGACATGATGTGTTGAAGAGTTGTATTTTAGCGCGGTGAGATGAAGAATGCGAGAGTCAAATTCTCACTTTTTCACAACGCTCTAACTCTTCTTAAAACCCAGCACACCCAGCATGATGGCCGCCGCCAACGCCACAACTGCGGCGGCGATCCACGCCCAAGACAGCGAAGTGGTGTGCACTTGCGGCACGGTCACTGCTTGCGTGGGTTTTGGCGCGGGCGTGTGGGTGGGTGATGGTGTGCTGGATGGCAATGGCACATTGGTTGGCACCACATCCGCGCTTTGCGCCTCAACCTCAGTTCCCCCACCCAGCCCGCCAATGGCAGGGCCGCCGCCACCGCCCATGCCGCCAATCACCGGTGGCGCAGAACGCGGCGATGGCGGCGCATTATTCATTGCCGATGACATCATGGCCGAAGTTTCTGCGGTTGGCGCGGCGGCTTGGGCCGCAATCTTCACGCTGGGTGTGGCGGGCACATCCAGCGCCGCCGATGAGATGGGCGCGTTGGCGTTTAGCAGACCCATCCCCAAAAAGAACACGCACAGCAAACCGGCCATAGCCGAGCCAAAGCGGAATGCTTTTTGGGGCGGCGCAATGGGGCCAAATAATTTCTCCCAAAGTGTTTGCTCTGGCCGCGCGTTGGCGGGCAAAGTGAACGAGCGGGGCAACCGCGCCTGCGGAAGCTGGCGCGCAAGACCGGTGAGGGCTTGCGTGGCGGTCACTTTACGGGCAAGGTCGGCATCGGCGGCCAGCGCCGCCTCAAATTGGGCAAGCTCGCGCCCGCTCAGCGCGCCATCCACATACGCGCTGATTTGCTCATTCATCTGGTCGTTCGCTTGCTCGTTCATGCTTTTTTGCGTTTGCCCTGCGATTGGTCAACGGCTGGGCTACGCCTTGATGCTATTTTGACGATACTGGCCGGGCAAAAGTTCCCCTTGCGCCAGCAAAGCCTCGCGCAGGCGGGCGCGGGCGCGGCTGAGCCGACTTTTGACCGTGCCAAGATTCGCCTCGGTCACTTCGGCCACCTCTTCGTAGCTCATGCCTTGCACATCCGAGAGCACAAACGCAATGCGTTGGTCGGGCGGCAGGTCGCGCATGGCGGTCACAATGGCGCGGCGCAGTTCGGCGCGCTCGGCAAAAACATGCGGGTTCTCGTCATCGCCCGCTATGAACGAGTCATATTCGCCATCGCTTTCGTCATCATCCGCGCCCAAGCCTTCCAAAGAAGTGGATGGGCGGCGCTTTTTGTAGCGCAGGGATCGAACCGCGTCCCGCTCCACCGCCGTCAACTCCGACGGAGCGACCGCTTCCGGCTCATCGTCGAAGAGTGGTGTTGGTGGACTCACAACCACCAGTGTCGTGCTCTCGGTCATAACGACCCTCCTGCCCCACCGGGGCAATCAGGCCTCTTACACCGTTTTTGCGATAGTCCCTAGCCGACTGTTCCGACTGCGGGCGTAGCCGACTGTTCCGACTGCGGGCGTAGCCGACTGTTCCGACTGCGGGCGTAGCCGACTGTTCCGACTGCGGGCGTAGCCGACTGCGGGCGTACCTGATTCCGGAGGTACCCGACCTGCGGGCGGGCGCGTCGCGGAGGGTGAGCGTGCCGGCATACCTCATCGGAGTGAGCGTGAGGTGAGGTTTCGCGTCGGGGTGGCCTGACGGACCGCTGAGCGACACCTGACGTTAGGCCGCAGCGGGCAGCGTGGAGCCATGGACGCAACCCGCTGGGACCGGCTGAAGGCCTGGATCGGCAGGGGCGCCGGTCGCGGCGCTCCCCGCCTCGACCTCGTCCCGATCTTCGCCCTGCTGCGCCATCACCTCAGCGACGACGAGATCCTCGTCGTCGCCGGGGCCCTGGCCGCAGATTGGGGATGTCACAAGCAGCCGATCACCGACAGCGACATCCGTCGGGCGGTGATCGACCATGTCGGCGTCATGGCCGACGACCTGGACGTCACGCGAGTGCGCGAGACGCTCGCCCGTTCCGAATACCCGCTCGCGCCGTCTCACATTTCGCGTCGTGAGAGTCACACCACCCGCTGACCTGGACGCGCGGCATACCCAATAGCCTCGGAGGTTCGACGCCCCCGAGTGCCCCTGAGGTTTGCCATGCACCACCTGCACCCCGCCCTGATCTCCACCTACGAGACCGTGCTGCGCCGCAACGCCGGCGAGGCCGAGTTCCACCAGGCTGTCCTCGAGGTGCTCGAGAGCCTGCACACGGTCGTCGACAAGCGGCCCGAATACGTGGAGGCGTCGATCATCGAGCGCATCTGCGAGCCGGAGCGGCAGATCATCTTCCGTGTGCCGTGGGTCGACGACAAGGGCGTCGTGCAGATCAACCGGGGCTTCCGGGTCAACTTCAACTCGGCGCTCGGCCCCTACAAGGGCGGTCTGCGCTTCCACCCGAGCGTCTACCTCGGCATCATCAAGTTCCTCGGCTTCGAGCAGACCTTCAAGAACGCCCTCACCGGGATGCCGATCGGCGGCGGCAAGGGCGGCTCGGACTTCGACCCCAAGGGTCGCTCCGACGCCGAGATCATGCGCTTCTGCCAGTCGTTCATGACCGAGCTCTACCGCCACATCGGTGAATACACCGACGTGCCAGCCGGTGACATCGGCGTCGGCGGTCGCGAGATCGGCTATCTCTTCGGGCAATACAAGCGGATCACCAATGCCTACGAGGCTGGCGTCCTCACCGGCAAGGGCCTCACATGGGGTGGCTCGCAGGCCCGCAAGGAAGCGACCGGTTACGGCACGGTCTACTTCGTCAAGGAGATGCTCGACGCCCACGGCGAGTCGTTCGAGGGCCAAAAGGTCGTGGTCTCGGGCTCGGGGAATGTCGCAATCTACGCCGTGGAGAAGGCCCAGGAGTTCGGTGCCACGGTCATCTCGGTCTCCGACTCGGACGGCTATGTCGTCGACGAAGGCGGCATCGACCTCGACCTGGTGAAGGAGATCAAGGAAGTCAAGCGGGCACGCATCAGCGAGTATGCCGACGCCCGCACCTCCGCGCGGTACGTCGCCGGGGGATCGATCTGGGACGTGCCATGCGAGGTTGCGCTGCCCTGCGCGACAGAGAACGAGCTGCGTGCCGACGGCGCGAAAGCTCTGATCGCAGGTGGTGTGAAATATGTCGGCGAGGGCGCCAACATGCCGACCAACCCCGAGGCCATCCACCTCTTGCGCGACGCGGGAGTCCACTACGCACCCGGCAAGGCGGTCAACGCCGGCGGTGTCGCGACGAGCGCGCTGGAGATGCAGCAGAATGCATCGCGCGACTCGTGGAGCTTCGACTACACCGACCAGCGCCTGCACAAGATCATGAAGGGCATCCACGACAACTGCCTCGAAACGGCGGACGAGTTCGGCCAGCCGGGCGATTACGTCGCCGGGGCGAATATCGCCGGCTTCATCCAGGTCGCCGACGCGATGCTCGCTCTCGGGGTCATCTGACACTGGCGCCCGCCCAGTGCGCGGCCGACCGCTCGCCGCGCACTGGGCACCGCCTGACGCGCACGGCATACCGACTGCTTGTGGGCTCGCTCACACGGGCTGCACTCTGGACCACGACCCGTACGACGTGACGTGCCAGGAGGCCCCGTGTCCAACGAAACCCTCTCCAACCTGCTCCACGAAGACCGCAGCTTCCCCCCGGACCCGGCCTTCACGGCGCAGGCCAACGGCCAAGCGGAGCTGTATGCCGCCGCCGAGGCCGACCATGAGGGCTTCTGGGCCGACCAGGCTCGTCGCTACGTCACGTGGAGCAAGGACTTCACCCAGGTCCTCGACTGGTCCAACGCCCCCTTCGCGAAGTGGTTCGACGACGGTGAGCTCAACGCCGCCTACAACTGCGTGGACCGCCACGTCGAAAACGGCCTCGGCGACCGGGTCGCGCTCCACTGGGTCGGCGAGCCGACTGGCGACACCCGCGACGTCACGTATGCCGACCTGCACCGTGAGGTGCAGAAGGCCGCCAATGCTCTGACCGACCTCGGCGTCGGCAAGGGCGACACCGTCGCGATCTATCTGCCGATGATCCCCGAGGCCGTCGTCGCGATGCTCGCGTGCGCCCGGATCGGCGCCCCCCACTCGGTCGTCTTCGGCGGTTTCTCCGCCGAGGCGCTCAACACCCGCATCGCCGACGCCAAGGCCAAGCTCGTCATCACGTCCGATGGTGGCTACCGTCGGGGGGCTCCGAGCGCGCTCAAGCCCGCCGTCGACGCCGCCCTCGACCATGCCGACACCTCCGTCGAGCACGTCCTCGTCGTCCAGCGCACGGGTCAGGACACCGCCTGGAACGCCGACCGCGACATCTGGTGGCACGACGCGATGGCCGCCGCCGCCGACACTCACGAGGCCCAGGGGATGGAGGCTGAGCACCCGTTGTTCATCCTCTACACCTCCGGCACCACCGGCAAGCCCAAGGGCATCTTCCACACGACCGGCGGCTACCTCACGCAGGCGGCATACACGAATGCCGTCGTCCACGACCTCCACCCCGACACCGACATCTACTGGTGCACCGCCGACGTGGGCTGGGTGACCGGCCACTCCTACATCGTCTACGGCCCGCTCGCCAATGGTGCGACCCAGGTGCTCTATGAGGGCACCCCCGACACCCCGCACCAAGGCCGGTTCTGGGAGATCGTCCAGGACTACAAGGTGACGATCCTCTACACCGCGCCGACGGCGATCCGCACGTTCATGAAGTGGGGCGACGACATCCCCGCGAAGTTCGACCTCACGTCGCTGCGCGTCCTCGGCTCCGTCGGTGAGTCGATCAACCCGGAGGCGTGGATGTGGTACCGCGACCACATCGGCGGCGGCTCCGCGCCGATCGTCGACACGTGGTGGCAGACCGAGACCGGCGCGATCATGATCAGCCCCCTGCCGGGCGTCACGACCCTCAAGCCCGGCTCGGCCCAGAAGGCGATCCCCGGGATCGGTGCCGACGTCCTCGACGACATGGGTGAGCCGGTGCCGGACGGCCACGGTGGCTACCTCGTCCTCACCAAGCCCTGGCCGGCGATGCTCCGCGGGATTTGGGGCGACCCACAGCGATACGTCGACACCTACTGGTCGCGCTTCGACGGGATGTACTTCGCGGGCGACGGGGCCAAGAAGGACGAGGAAGGCAACATCTGGCTCCTCGGCCGGGTCGACGACGTCATGAATGTCTCCGGCCACCGCCTCTCGACGACCGAGATCGAGTCGGCTCTCGTGAGCCACCCGAAGGTCGCCGAGGCTGCAGTCGTCGGCGCTGCCGACGAGATGACCGGCCAGGCCGTCGTCGCTTTCGTCATCCTCCGTCAGGGCGAAGGCCACGCCCACGACGACAACAGCCAGATCGAGACCGAGCTGCGCAACCACGTGGCCAAGGAGATCGGGCCGATCGCCAAGCCGAAGAAGATCATGGTCGTCCAGGAGTTGCCCAAGACCCGCTCGGGCAAGATCATGCGGCGCCTGCTGCGTGACGTCGCCGAGGGCCGCGCGGTCGGCGACGCGACGACGCTGGCCGACTCGTCGGTCATGGATCTCATCAAGACCGGCCTCGACACCGGCGACAAGAAGTAGGTCCGCACGCTCGACCCTGAGGGGGCATGCCGGGTGCCCACCCGGCATACCCCCTCATCTGTGTGGTCGCTCTGTCGGGACACCACGGGCCACGCCGACAGGGCACCTTCGACAAAACCGGTACAATATTTCACGGAGAGCCGGGAAGCCTGGTCGGCGGCTGCCGCGCGCTGCCCTGATCCGGGACTCGTGAGCGGTCCCACGCGAACCGAAAGGCCTCCCGCCATGCCCCCGGTGCCCCCTACGCCTGCTTCGACGCCCCGCCGAGTGCTCACCCGGCTGAGTTTGCCCGAACGGCGCTACGTCACGTCCCTGCTGCGCACCGAGACCGTCGGCGGCGCGCTCCTGCTGGGCGCGGCCCTGCTCGCGTTGCTCTGGGCCAACTCGCCGTGGCACGCGGCATACACCGGCCTGCGCGACCTGCGGATCGGGCCGAGCGCCCTGCACCTGGACCTCTCGCTCGGTCAGTGGGCCGCCGATGGTCTCCTCGCGATCTTCTTCCTCGTGGCCGGCATCGAGCTCAAGCGCGAGTTCGTCGCCGGAGACCTCTCCAACCGCGCCAAGGCTGCCGTCCCCATCGCGGCCGCCCTCGCCGGCGTCGCCCTCCCCGCGCTCCTGTATGCCGTGTCCGTCACCATCCTCGGCGGCGACAGCGACAGCCTCACCGGGTGGGCCATCCCGACGGCGACCGACATCGCCTTCGCCCTCGCCGTGCTCGCGGTCCTCGGCAGTCACCTGCCGACGGCCCTGCGGTCGTTCCTGCTGACGCTGGCCGTCGTCGATGACCTCATCGCGATCACGATCATCGCGCTCTTCTATTCAGGCAATGTCAAGCTGCTCTTCCTCGCCGCGGCGCTCATCCCCATCGTGGTCTTCGGGTGGATGCTCAAGCGCCGGATAACCAACCCGGTCCTACTCGCCATCCCCGCGCTGCTCGCGTGGGGGCTCGTCCATGAGGCGGGCGTCCACGCGACCGTCGCCGGTGTCTTGCTCGGCCTGGCCGTGCCGGTCGACCGACGCGACGAGTTGGTCGCGGCGCAAGACCCGGACCGTCACACCCTCGCTGAGATGGTCGAGCACAAGCTCCGCCCGCTGTCGGCCGGGATCGCCGTCCCCGTCTTCGCGTTCTTCGCGGCCGGCGTGCGGATCGTCGACGGAGGTCTCGGGCCGGCGCTGCGCGACCCCGTCGCCATCGGCATCGTCCTGGGCCTCACGCTCGGCAAGGCCGTCGGGGTGTTTGGCGCGACGTGGGCCGTGGCCCGCTTCACCAGGGCCGAGCTCGACGACGGGTTGGGCTGGCTCGACGTGCTCGGTTTGGCGCTCCTATCCGGGCTCGGATTCACGGTCTCCCTGCTCATCGGTGAGCTCGCCTACGGCGCCGGCAGCGATCGCGACGACCACGTCAAGGTCGCTGTCCTCCTTGGCTCGCTCCTCGCCGCAGCGGGCGCGGCCGTCATCCTGCGCCACCGCAATAGCCACTACGAGAAGCTCGCCGCGCTCGAGGTCGAGTCGTAGGTCGTCGAGCGAGACCCCCGCGACTGAGCAAGCGCTAGGCTCGGAAGCTCAGGACCACATTGGGAGGACCCATGCCGAGCGACGCCCCGCGCACCGCTGCCGACGAGCCCACCATCGGGCAGCTCGTGGCATCCGCCACGCGTGATGTCTCCACCATCGTCCGCGCTGAGATCGACCTCGCCAAGGCCGAAATCACCGACGGTGTCAAGCATGGCGGCAAGGGTGCCGGCATGTTCGCCGGCGCGGCCTTCTTCGGGCTCTTCGGGTTGGGCTTCCTCCTCACCGCTGGCGCCTGGGGCCTCGTGGCCGCCGGACTCCCCATCTGGCTGGGCTTCCTCATCGTCGCGGTCGTCCTCTTCCTCATCGCCGGCATCCTCGCCCTCGTGGGCAAGAAGGCCCTGGCCAAGGCCAAGCCGGTCCCCGAGAAGGCCATCGCCTCCACCCAAGAAACCATCGCCACCATCAAGGGACAGTTCTGAGCAACGGCACGACGCCCGACGTCTCGTCGGTGCTCATCGAAGGACCCTGGGACCACAAGTTCGTGTCGGCCAACGGGGCGCGTTTCCATGTCGCCGTCGCCGGCGAGGGGCCACTCGTGCTGCTCCTGCATGGGTTCCCGCAGTTCTGGTATGCCTGGCGACACCAGCTCGTCGCCCTTGCCGATGCGGGCTATCAGGCGGCCGCCGTCGATCTGCGCGGTTTCGGCGCATCTGACAAGCCCCCCAAGGGCTACGACATCTACACCGCCTCCGGTGATGCTGCGGCCGTGATCCGCAGCCTCGGCGCCGAGGAAGCGGTCGTCGTCGGCCACGGCCTCGGGGGCGCGACCGCATGGGCGATGCCGACGCTGCGCCCAGAGGTCACCCGGGCCATCGGTGCGCTCGGGATGCCGCACCCCATCGTCGCCGAGCGCGCGTGTCTCTTCGACTCCCGACAACGTGCGGCGGCGGCATACATCGCCCGCATGCAGGTCCCGTTCCGCAGTGAGCGCACCCTCGTCGAGAGCGACGAGGAGGTCCGCGGTTACCTCACCGGCTGGGCCGCACCCGGGGGCGCCTTCCCGGCCGAGGAGGACGTGAGCCGGTATGCCGGTGCGCTGGCACTGCCCTTTGTCGCCCACTCTGCCGCGGAGTACTACCGGTGGTTCGGGCGCAACCAACTCCGATGGGACGGTCCGGCTCTCCGCCGACGGCTGCGTCGACCGATCGAGGTGCCGGTCCTGCGGCTGCACGGTGAGCTCGATGGGTGCTTCCTCGAGGCATCGACGCGCGGGTCGGGACGATATGTAGCTGGGCCACTGACCGAGAGGGTCGTGCCCGAGGCCGGGCATTTCCTCGCTGAGGAAAGTCCTGAGGTGGTCACCGACGCGCTGGTGGCCTGGCTAGCCACGCTGCCCACCGCGGGTCCGACCACGGGTCCGACCACGGGTCCGACCGCGGGTCCGACCACCGCCACGGGGACCGGACCGACTCCTTAGCCGACTGTGCACGCTCCGGTCGAGACCGCTCCGCGCGCGCTGGCGGCGGCCTCGAGCACCGGGCGCGCCTCGGTGAGAGTCAAGGCATAGCCGGTCGACTCGTCATCGAGCGACTTGGCGAAGACGATTCCGACGACCTCGCCGTCAGTGCTGAGCAGTGGCCCGCCGCTGTTGCCGCTGTCGACGTGGGTGTAGAGCGAGATGATCTGCCGGGTCACGCCTGGCTGGCCGTAGATGTCCTGCCCGGTGGCATAGAGGACCTCACGGACCCGAGCGGCGTCGAGGCGCAACGGCCCGTCGAGGGGATAGCCCGCGACGACGCCCTCCTGGCCACGGGCCACGTCGGCGCCGAGCCGCAGCGGGGTCGCCCGCAGCGACGGCACGTCGATGACGGCCAGATCCCGGTCGGGGTCGAACACGACGACAGTGCCGCGCAAGACGTCACGGCTGCCGGGCACCTGCACGTCGACGTCACTCACACCGGCAACGACGTGGGCGTTGGTGACGACGCGCCGTGACGACACGACCCAGCCACTGCCTTCCTGGCCCTGTCGGCAGGCAGCGGCGACCCCCGTGATCTTGACGACGGATGTCACGGCGGCCGCCACGGCAGGAAGCGCTGTGGGCATGCCCGTCGGCGGGTCGATGGGTGCGATTGCCTCCCTGCTCAGGCCGTCGAAGACTCGGGGGAAGCCGCCACGATCGAGCACCTGACGGAAGCCCGCGAACAAGCGACCCGTCTGGGGTGGCACCACGGCGTCGATGGCCCGGATGACCTGGGACGACCCGATGGCCTGCCCGACTGCCCCTGTCGTCGCGCCCCGCAGCCCTCCGGCGACAAACCACACGAGCACCGATGCCGCGGCGATCGTCGCCACCGCCCCGAGGAAAGAGTCACCTCGGCGGAGCACGCGGCCGTGCAGATGAGTGCGCGCTCGACGGCCGACGCGCCAGAGCACGCCCTGCCCGATCGAGGCGAGGAAGAACACCCCCGCGACGACCGTGATGCTCGCCGCCAGGTGATGGTTTTGGCCCCAGTCCGAACCCGCGACGAGCGTCGGCAACACCCACATCCCCAGCGCACCGCCGGCGAGGAAGCCGGCCAAGGAGAGGGCCGAGACGACAATCCCCTGGCGCCAGCCTGACACGGCATACGCGCAGAGCCCGACGACCAAGGCAAGGTCGAGCAGCAGTCCCCCGGTCACGATCGTCCGCGGGTAAAGCGCTCGGGCAGTGGCAGTTCGCGGCGACGGTCCCACGGCTGGGCGCGGCCGGAGAGCTCGAGCACCTTGTCGACGATCCCCCCGGTGAATCCCCACAGGAGGAGGTCGCCACCGAGGTCCCAGCCGGGCCCCCGATAGCCCGAGGGGTGCGAGACGGTATGCCGGTGCGCCGGCTCGACGAGGTAATCCACCGGCACACTGATGACGGTCGCGACCTCGCCCGGGTCCTCGACGGTGACCGGGGCCGGCGCCCGCCACCACGCGACAACCCCCGTGACGGCGTAGTTGCTCACCGGGATGTAGAGGGGCGGGAGGGTGCCGATGACGTCCACACCCGACACGGTGAGGCCGACCTCCTCGCGGGCTTCGCGCAGCGCGGCGGCGACGATGTCGTCGTCCTCGACGTCGACCCGTCCACCCGGGAAGGCGATCTGACCAGCGTGGGAGCGGAGGGTGTGGGCTCGCTCGATGAGCAGGAGTGAGTCCTGGCCGTCGGGGTCGGGTCCGAACAGGACGAGGACGGCCGACTCGGTCGACCCGTTTTCTGGCGGGAGATACCGGCTGAACCACATCGGGTCCATGCCGTGCGCTGCGCTGACGATCTGCTCGACCCAGGGCGGAGCGAGCCGGCCGCCCGTACGTCGCCCGTCGGGGCCGCGGCGTGGCGCTGGCACGGGATCGGCGAAGCGGGGCACGAGGGACTGGCCGTGGCCGACCCGATGGGGCAGGGCGCTCATCGGCCGGGAGCGAGTTCGTAGGTGAGCAGGGCGGCGGCCCGCTCTGGGTCGACCTCGCCGACGCCGTATGCCGGGCACCACCGGGACACAGGGCAGGCGCCACACGCGGGCCGACGGGCATGGCAGGTGCGGCGGCCGTGGAAGATCACGACATGACTGAGCATCGTCCAGTCACGGCGCGGGATGAGGGCGCCGACAGCGTGCTCGACCTTGACCGGGTCGGTCTCATCGGTCCAGCCGAAGCGCCGGGCCAGCCGCCCGAAGTGAGTGTCGACGGTGATCCCCGGGATACCAAAAGCGTTGCCCAACACCACATTTGCGGTCTTTCGCCCGACCCCTGGCAAGGTGACCAAAGCGTCCAGCCGCCCCGGCACCTCACCGTCAAACCCGTCGACGAGGGCTTGGCCGAGCTTGATGAGGGAGTCAGTCTTGGCCCGGAAGAAGCCCGTCGAACGGATGATCTCCTCGAGCTCTGCCCGGTCGGCAGCGGCATACTCCGCTGCCGTGCGATAGCGGGCGAAAAGCGTGGGAGTCACGAGGTTGACCCGCACGTCGGTCGTCTGGGCCGAGAGGATCGTCGCGACGAGCAGCTCCAGCGGCGTGGTGAAGTCGAGTTCGCACTGGGCGTAGGGATACCGCTCCGCCAGAGCCCGGTAGATCCGGCGCGCGCGCCGGGTCAGCGCGAGCGAGGTCTCCGGTTGCGGTGGCACGCACGACAGGGTAACCCCCTCACCGAGCCACACAGGCCCGTCCGCCACTGACGTCCGCCCAGCCCGGCAACACGAATGCCACTCTCCGGGACCGGTCGACACGATGAGGGGGTGACATGACAGACTGTGCGACGTGGATCACGACGTGGTGCGACGCGCTCCCCTCTTCGCGGCTCTTGACGACGAAGCGGCCTCTGCCCTCCTGCATGAAATGCAGCCGGTGCGGCTCGAGCGCGGCGACGTGCTCTTTAGAGAAGGCGAACCCGGCGACACGCTGTTCATCATTGGCGAGGGCAAAGTCAAGATCGGCCGGACGAGCTCGGACGGCCGCGAAAACCTCATCGCCATCCTCGGCCCGAGTGAGATGTTCGGCGAGCTGAGCCTCTTTGACCCTGGTCCGCGCACGATGACGGCGACTGCCGTGGCCGAAACCCAGCTGATGGGGCTCGGCAATGACTCCCTCACCACCCTGCTGACCGGGCGTCCCGAAGTGTCCAAGGCACTCCTGGCGGCGCTCGCGCAGCGTTTGAGGCGCACCAATGAGCACCTGGCTGACCTCGTCTTCACCGACGTCCCTGGCCGCGTCGCCAAGGCGCTGCTCGATCTCGCCAACCGCTTCGGTCGTCCGGTCGAAGACGGGATCATGGTCAGCCACGACCTCACCCAGGAGGAGTTGGCCCAACTCGTCGGCGCCTCCCGCGAGACGGTCAACAAGGCCTTGGCCGACTTTGCGACCCGCGGCTGGCTCAAGCTCGAAGCTCGCGCGGTCCTGCTCCTAGACGTCGACCGGCTGCGCCGCCGCGCCCGCTGATCAGGCCTGTCGGGCCGGCATACCCTCCGTCGCCGCAAGGAAGTCGAGCTGCGCTCGGACGCTGAGTTCGGCTGCGCCCCAGACTGATCGGGGCACATCGGCATACACGAGTTCGACGATCTGCCGCGGTGTGTGCGCTCCCGCGCCGAGTGCGTCGCGGATCTGCCCGAGCCGCTCATGCCGGTGCGCGAGGTAGAAGGCAAGCACCTCGGCCGCCTGCGGCAGGTCCGGACCGTGCCCCGGGAGGATGTGGGTCACGGCACCACTGCCGGTCAGTGCGGCGAGGCGCTCCAAGGACGCGAGGTATGCCGCGAGCTCACCATCGGGCCACGCGACGACGGTCGTCCCCCGGCCGAGGATGGTGTCGCCGGTCAGCAGCGCCGACTCCGCCGGCAGGAGGAACGACACGGAGTCGGCCGTGTGGCCGGGGGTCGTCACGACGAGCACGTCGAGCCCACCAACCCGGAGGGCGTCGCCGTCGGTGAGGTCGTCGTGGTGCTCACCGATCGCCCGCACCGACTTCACCGGCACGCCGCAGAGGTCGGCGAAGTGCAGCGCCGCTTCGGCGTGGTCGGCGTGATCATGGGTGAGCAGGGTGAGACCGACCCGCGCGCCGTCTCGAGTGGCCTCATCGACCACGCGCGAAAGGTGAGTGTGGTCCATCGGGCCAGGGTCGACGACGATCGAGACGTCCGATCCGGGCTCGCGCAGGACCCAGGTGTTGGTGCCGTCGAGGGTCATGACCCCGGGGTTGGGTGCCAGGACGCAGGTGGCCCGAGGCGTGACCTGACGCGAGGACCAGGTCGGCGGCACCGGCGGGAGGGAGGTCACCGCCCGGGGAGCTCCGCGCGCAGGACGAGCTCACCGGTGTCGTCGCGGGTCAACTGGGGGTGGATGAGCCGGATCACGGGCTCTCGGGCGAAGAAGTCGGCTGCAGAGCTGGCCGACGCGGCATCCTCGAGGCTCACCTGAGTGGGCGGCATGAGCAGAGCAGTGCCGGCAGCCTTGGCGTCGAGGACGTCCTGCGGGCGGAACCAGCCCCCGTGGGATGCCTCGCTCGTCGCGAAATCGGCCACCGCGCCCCTGGGCATGAGCGCGACGAAGATGCGCGCGTCGAACTGGCGCGTCTCGATCGCCGGCGTCATCCACTGTGCGTGAGCTCGGAGCAGGTCGGTGCGCAGGACGAGGCCGTCCTCGTTGAGCAACTCGGCGAGGGAGATCTCCTGGGCCACGAGCCGGGCACGCACACTGCGCCAGTAGTCGTTGTCGGTGTCGACAAGGCGGCCGTCCTCGGTCGTCGAGGCCAGGAGCACTCCGCACTCCTCGAAGACCTCCCGCACCGCCGCGACGAGGATCATCCGGGTGAGTTCGTCGTCGGCGCCGAGGCGCGCTGACCAAGCAGTGACCGGCGGGCCGGCCCACGGGACGTCGACGCCGTCGCGTCGGTCGACTCCGCCCCCGGGGAAGACCATCGTGTTGGGGGCGAAGGCCATCGTCCCGACCCGCAGCAGCATGAACACCTCGAGCCCCGGCTCGCCCCCGTCAGGGGCATCACGCACGAGCATGACGGTCGCCGCGGGGCGGGCTGGCGGCACCTCGGGGGTGTCGTCACCGAGCGCGGCCCAGGCTTCTGCCCTGGCTCGGAGCGCGGGCGTGGCGTTGGTGCTGAAGTCGCGGATCACGACGACCTCTCCTCGTCGTCAGTCGCGCCGGGCGACGGAGACGATGACTTCGACCTCGACGGGGGCGTCCAGCGGCAGGGCGGCGACACCGACCGCTGAGCGCGCGTGGACGCCGGCCTCGCCGAAGGCAGCCCCGAGCAACTCGCTCGCGCCGTTGATGACGCCAGGTTGGCCGACGAACGACGGGTCGGACGCGACGAATCCGACGACCTTGACGACCCGGGTCACCGTGTCGAGGTCGCCGACGACTCCCTTGATCGCGGCGATCGCGTTGAGCGCGCAAAGCTGGGCGAGTTCCTTCGCCCGAGCCGGGTCGACCAGCCCGTCACCCTCCCCGACCTTGCCGGTCGCGGCGAGTGCGCCGTCGGCGAACGGCAACTGCCCGGAAGTGAAGACCAGGTCCCCTTCGCGCATCGCCGGGACGTAGGCCGCGACGGGGGCCGCGACGGCGGGCACCGTCAGGCCGAGGTCTGCCAATCGCCGTTCGACAGCGCTGGACGCGTCGGAAGCACTCACCGATCTGCTCCTTCTCAGTTCTTGGGACGCTTGAAGTAGGCCACGAGCCCGCCACCGTCGGGGCCAGGCACGACCTGGACCAACTCCCAGCCGTCGGCGCCGAAGTTGTCGAGGATCTGCTTGGTCGCGTGGACGAGCAGGGGCGCCGTGGCGTACTCCCACACGGTCCGGGGCTGGGTGCTCATGGGCTCGCTCATGGCCGCCACTCTAGACGGCAAGCGCGCTCCGGGGGCGCCCTTCAGAGGGTGCCCACACGGCATACCCTGGGTGTATGCCGTCCCGCCCCCGCCTGCGCGCCTCGGGCTGGCCCGGCGTGCGGCTGCACATCGTCACCGGCAAGGGAGGCACCGGCAAGACGACGGTCGCCGCTGCGCTCGCGATGGCGCTCGCTGCGACCGGGCGCCGGGTGCTGCTCGCCGAGGTCGAAGACCGGCAGGGCATCAGCCAGGTCTTCGACGTGCCCCCCTTGCCTTCGGTCGAGACGCCGATCGCCGGGGCCGCACGTGGCGGGGAGATCGTCGGCCTTGCGGTCGACGCCAAGGCCGCCCTCATGGAATACCTCCAGTTGTTCTACAAACTCGGCCGGGCCGGTGGGGTGCTCGAGCGCTTCGGGGCCATCGACTTTGCGACCACGATCGCTCCGGGGGTCCGCGACGTCCTGCTCATCGGCCGGATCTACGAGGCCAGCCGGCGGCGGCAGGATGCCAAACACCACCGCACGAGCGACGCGCCCTTGGTCTACGACGCGATCGTCCTCGACGCTCCCCCGACGGGCCGGATCGGGCGCTTCCTGTCGGTGGGGTCGGAGGTCGCCGGGCTCGCGCGGATGGGGCCGATCCGCGGGCAGGCCGACTCGCTCACCGAGGTGCTTCGATCCGCGGCGACCCGGGTGCACGTCGTCACGCTCCTGGAAGACATGCCCGTCCAGGAGACCATCGACGCCGTCGCGGAGTTGCGCGCCCTTAAGCTCCCCGTCGGCGCCATCGTCGTCAACCAGGTCCGCGGCGACCTCCTCGAAGACTCCGAGCTGGCCGCCACTGTCGACCCTGCGCAACTCGTCTCCGACTGCGCCGCAGCCGGACTCGACATCTCACCCGCCATCGCTGACGGTCTGGTCGCTCAGGTCATGGCCCACACCGAACGGTTGGCCATGGAGGCCGACCATCTCGCCACCCTCACCTCTGCCGGCCTCCCGGTCGTCACGGTCCCGGCCCTGCTCGACGGGATCGATCCGGACGCCCTCCGCCAGATCGCCGACGTCCTCACCGAACACGGGATGGTGCCCTGATGGCTCGCGCCCGCCCTCGTGATCCCACCCTCGACATCGATGCGGTCTTGGCGGACCGGCATACCCGCGTCATCGTCTGTTGCGGCTCAGGCGGCGTCGGGAAGACGACCACCGCGGCCGCGATCGCGCTGCGCGCTGCGGAACAGGGGCGGCGGGTCTGCGTGCTGACCATCGACCCCGCCCGGCGCCTCGCGCAGTCACTCGGGCTCGTCGAACTCGACAACACCCCGCGACCCGTGTCGGGCCTCGCTCCCGGAGCGACCGGCACGCTCGACGCGATGATGCTCGACATGAAGCGCACCTTCGACGAGGTCGTGCTCGCCCACTCGTCGCCGGACCACGCCGCGCAAATCCTCGCCAATCCTTTCTACCAAGCGGTGTCCTCGTCGTTCGCCGGCACCCAGGAATACATGGCGATGGAAAAGCTCGGGCAGTTGCGCGCCCAGGCCGACCGCGAAGGCACGTGGGATCTCATCGTCGTCGACACGCCGCCGTCGCGGTCTGCGCTCGATTTCCTCGATGCACCAAAACGCCTGGGGTCATTCCTCGACGGCCGGTTTATCCGGCTCATCAGCGCCCCCGCCCGCGTAGGTGGACGGGGGGCGTTGCGGCTGGTCAACGTGGGGATTGGTCTCGTCGCCAAGACCCTGACCACCGTTTTGGGTGGGGAGATGCTCCGCGACGTGCAGACCTTCGTCAACGCCCTCGACACGATGTTCGGCGGGTTCCGCGAACGCGCCGACCTGACCTATGCCCTGCTCAAGGACGGAGGCACGGCTTTCGTCGTCGTCGCGGCTCCGGAGCGTGACGCATTGCGAGAGGCGAGTTTCTTCCTCGCGCGGCTGGGCCGGGACGGTATGCCGCTCGCCGGGGTCGTCGTCAATCGGGTCGCCCCCGCGCCCGTGGCGGGGCTGTCAGCGGCGCGCGCCCGGGCTGCTGCCGAGACCCTGGCCGATGCCGGCTCCGAGGGGAGCGCGCGGGTGCTGGAGTGGCACGCGGAGCTGGCCGAACTCGCGGCCCGGCACCGTCAGGTGGTCAAGCGATTTGCGGCCGGGCACCCCGGCATACCTCTGGCCGTGGTGACCGCGTTGCCGCAGGACGTCCACGACGTCGCGGGCTTGCGGGAAGTCGGAGCCGGGCTCGCGGGCTGAGGCCCGATGGGGGTGCCGAGCCTAATGGGGCTGCGTCCTTCTTCTTCTGGCCTTGGGTTGGGGGTGGGAGGGTGTTGGCCGAGCCGTTGGTCGGTGAACACCAGCTCAGCCGGGGAGTTAGATCCCTAGTCCTAGATCGTGTCCCGACTGGCGGGTAGGTCGCTCGTTGAGTGCTGATGGGATGTCGTGCCCCACCCGTGGTGGTGAGCACTGATCCATTAGGTCGCTGCCTGGGCGGTCTCGGCTCATCTGTGAGGTTTTCGAGCGTGAGGAGCAGGAGGAGGTGGTCAAGGTGATCTTCGTCGGGAATGACTGGGCTGAGGATCATCACGACGTTCATGTCATGAACGCCGAGGGAAAGAAGCTGGCCGCTCGACGATTCAGTGAGGGCGTGGCCGGCCTGAGCTCTTTCCACGCGTTGATCGCCGATCACGCCCAGGACCCCGCTGAGGTGCTGGTCGGGATCGAGACCGACCACGGCCTGTGGGTGGCCTCGCTGGTCGCCGCCGGGTACCGCGTGTACGCGGTCAACCCCAAGGCTGTGGCCCGGTACCGGGAACGGCACAACGTCGGCGGCGGGAAGTCCGACGCCGGGGACGCGAAGGTCTTGGCCGACCTGGTCCGCACGGACGCCCACAACCACCGCGAGGTCGCCGGCGACAGCGACCACGTCGCCGCGGTCAAGGTCTTGGCGCGGGCCCAACAGTCGCTGGTGTGGTCCCGAAACCGGGAGTGCAACCGGCTGCTGGCGAGGGTGTCAAGTTGTCTGTGTAAGTAGGGTGGTCGTGGGGGTTTAGAGGTGGGGGTTGATGCGGTCGGGGTAGATGAGGGCGAGTTCGCCGAGGGCGGCCTTCCAGCCTTGGATGACGGAGCCTTCGACGAGTTTGCTGGGGGCCTTGCGGGGGTGGCCCTTGGGCAGTCCGGCTTCCTTGGCGCGTTCGCGGGCTCTTTTGTCCTCGATGTTGCGGATGGCCAGCCAGAGCAGCTTGATCGCGGCGGCGTCGCCCGGGAAGTGGCCGCGGTTCTTGATGATCTTGCGCAGTTGGTAGTTCAACGACTCGATCGAGTTGGTCGTGTAGATGACCTTGCGCAGCGCGGGCCCGAACGCCAGGAACGGGGTGAACCGGTCCCAGGCGTTCTCCCACGAGGCGAGGGCGGCGGGGTACTTCTTGCCGAGGTTGGAGTCGGCGAAGGTGGCCAGCGCGATCAGCGCGGCGGAGGGTGTCAAGTTGTCTGTGTAAGTAGGGTGGTCGTGGGGGTTTAGAGGTGGGGGTTGATGCGGTCGGGGTAGATGAGGGCGAGTTCGCCGAGGGCGGCCTTCCAGCCTTGGATGACGGAGCCTTCGACGAGTTTGCTGGGGGCCTTGCGGGGGTGGCCCTTGGGCAGTCCGGCTTCCTTGGCGCGTTCGCGGGCTCTTTTGTCCTCGATGTTGCGGATGGCCAGCCAGAGCAGCTTGATCGCGGCGGCGTCGCCCGGGAAGTGGCCGCGGTTCTTGATGATCTTGCGCAGTTGGTAGTTCAACGACTCGATCGAGTTGGTCGTGTAGATGACCTTGCGCAGCGCGGGCCCGAACGCCAGGAACGGGGTGAACCGGTCCCAGGCGTTCTCCCACGAGGCGAGGGCGGCGGGGTACTTCTTGCCGAGGTTGGAGTCGGCGAAGGTGGCCAGCGCGATCAGCGCGGCGTCCTCGTTCGCGGCGGTGTAGATCGGCTTGAGCAGCGCAGCGACGGCCTTGCGGTCGCTGTAGGACACGAACCGCATCGAGGCCCGGATCAGGTGCACCACGCAGGTTTGGACCATCGCGCGGGCCCAGGTCGCCTCGATCGCCTCGGGGAAGCCGGTCAGCCCGTCACAGCAGACGATCAGGACGTCCTTGACGCCGCGGTTGGCCAGCTGGGCGCACACCGACGCCCAGAACTTCGCGCCCTCGGTGGCCTGGACCCAGATCCCCAGAACGTGCTTGACCCCGTCCATGTCGACCCCGACCGCGATGTGCGCGGCCCGGTTGGACACGTGTGCGCCGTCGCGGATCTTGACCACCAACGCGTCGAGGTAGATCACCGGGTAGAACGCCTCCAACGGGCGGGTTTGCCACGCGGTGACCTCCTCGGCGACGGCGTCGGTGACCTTGCTGATCGTCTCGTGCGAGAGGTCGGTGCCCAGCGTCGCGGCGAGGTGGTGCTGGATGTCGCGGATCGTCATCCCGCCGGCGTACAAGGAAATGATCATGTCCTCCAGCCCGCCCAGGCGGCGGGCGCCCTTGGGCACCAGCGACGACGCGAACGTCGAGTTCCGGTCCCGCGGCTGGTCCAAGGCGATATCGCCGACCTCGGTGCCGACCGTCTTCGGCGTCGTCCCGTTGCGGGAGTTGCCCGAGCCGTTCCCGGCCGGGTCGCCTTTCTCATACCCCAGGTGGCCGGTCAGCTCCGCCTCCATCCCGCGCTCAAGGACCGCCTTGATCATCTCCGGCAGGAACCCGCCTTCGCCGGTCAGCGACAGGTGAACCGCCCCGGCGTGTCCGGAGACTTACTGGTTTGACGGTTCCAGCTGTTGCTGGGCTTGGTTTCGAGCGTAGTAGAGGTCCTCGGCTTCGACTGGTGGGATGTCGCCGCAGTACTCGTAGAGTCGGCGGTGATTGAACCAGTCGACCCATTCGGCGGTGGCATATTCGAGGTCCTCGACGGTCTTCCAGGGCTTGCGTGGCTTGATCAGTTCGGTCTTGTACAGGCCGTTGACCGTCTCGGCGAGAGCATTATCGAAACTGTCTCCGACGGTCCCGACCGAGGCGGCGATCCCGGCCTCGGCGAGGCGTTCGGTGTAGCGGATGCTGAGGTACTGAGATCCTCTATCCGTGTGTGCCACAACAGAATCCAGTGACCGTCCGTCGCGTTGCCGGGTCCACACCGCCTGTTCGAGGGCGTCCAGGACGAGTTGGGTCGACATGCTGGTCCCGCAGCGCCAGCCCAGGATCCGGCGGGCGTACGCGTCGGTGACGAACGCGACGTACACCCACCCCGACCACGTCGAGACGTACGTAATGTCAGCGACCCAGAGCCGGTCCGGGGCGGTCGGTGCGAAGTTGCGCCCGACCAGGTCCCGGGCCCGGTCCGCGGCCGGGCCGGGGATGGTGGTGCGCTTGATCTTGCCGCGGACCGCGCCAGCCAGGCCGTCAGCTTTCATGAGCCGCTCGATGGTGCACCGGGCCACTGGGATGCCTTCCCGGTTCAGCGTCAGCCACACCTTGCGGGCGCCGTACACCCCATAGTTGGCGGAGTGGACCCGCCGGATGTGTCCGAGCAGGCGCTCGTCGCGCTGTTGCCGGGCGGTCGGGGTCTTGCCGACATGCTCGTAGTACGTGCTCGGGGCCACCTTGAGGCCGTGCTGCGTGAGCACGGCACAGATGGGCTCAACACCCCAGCGCAGACCACCGGGTTCGCGGTGGCCTGCGTGGTCGCGGATGAAGTCCACGATCACCGGGAAGGCCGGTCGAGCTCGGCCGCAAAGAAAGCCGACGCTGCCCTCAAGATGGCATTGGCGCGTTTGAGCTCGGCGTTCTCCCGTTTCAGCCGCCGCACCTCGGCCGAATCCTCGGTCGTGACTCCGGGGCGGGAACCCTCATCGACCTGGGCCTGGCGGACCCACTTACGGACCGTCTCCACTGTCCCGACCCCGAGCAGCCCAGCGACCCTGGTCATCGCCGCCCACTCGGTCTCGTCCTCCTGGCGGGACTCGGTCACCATCCGCACCGCCCGCTCCTTCAACTCAGGCGGGTACCGCCTGCGCGTGTCTCCTGGCATAACTCCAACCTTCCCAAGATTCGAAGTCTCCGGACACGCCGGGGGGATTCACCGCCCCCTTACACAGACCATCTGATACCCCCGCTGCGGAACACGCTGCGGGAGTTCTATCCCGCCGCGCTGACGGCGTTCGAGGACCTGCACGACCGGGACGCCCTGGCCATGCTGGGGCGGGCCCCGGACCCGGTCACCGCGGCCCGGTTGAGCCTGTCCCAACTGACCTCGACCCTGCGCACCGGCGGTCGACGCCGCAACCTGCAAGCCACCGCCGAGAAGATCCAGGCCATCCTGCGGACCGAGCAGATGCGGGCCCCACAAGCCCTCGCCTCGGCCTACGCCGCTGTCGTCACCGCCCAGGTCGGGGTCATCACCGCGTTGAACGCTCAAGTCGCTGGGCTCGAGGCACAGCTGGAGCAGTATTTTGAGCAGCACCCGGACGCCGACGTCATCCTCTCGCTTCCAGGCCTGGGAGACATCCTCGGCGCCCGGGTGCTCGGCGAGTTCGGAGACGACCCCGAACGCTTCGCTGACGCCAAGTCTCGCAGGAACTACGCCGGGACCTCACCGTTGACCATCGCCTCGGGCAAGAAGCACGCAGTCCTGGCCCGCCACGCGCGCAACCGGCGCCTGTACGACGCGGTCGACCAGTAGGCCTTCTGCTCCCTCCAAGCAAGCCCCGGTGCCCGGGACTACTACGACCAGCGACGCGCCGCCGGGAACACCCACCACCAAGCCCTACGCGCCCTGGGCAACCGCTGGGTCGGCATCCTCCACGGCTGCCTCAAACACCACACGCCCTACAACGAACACACCGCCTGGGGACACCGACAACCCGCAGCCGCTTGACACGTTACGACCCTGGGATATCTAGGACGCCGCAGGCTGGCGGTGCGTCGCCGCGCGGCGACTGAAGAGGGCCCACCAGGACGTGATGTGCGGGTTTTGCCGCAGGAGCGCCCGACGCTCCCGTTCGGTCATCCCGCCCCAAACCCCGAACTCTGTGCGGTTGTCGAGCGCCTCGGCGAGGCATTCGGCGATGACGGGGCAGCGCTGGCACACGATCTTGGCCGTCTGCTGGGCCGCTCCTGAGACGAACAGGTCGTCGGGGTGGCGACCGAGGCAGCTGCCCTGGCTCGCCCAATCCAGCCGCAGTGTCTTGCCTTCCAGTGTCTTGCCTTTCAATGTCTTGCCTGCCAGCGGCGCGGCCGTGGACTCACTCGCGAACGACATAGAACAACCCCATCCCACACAGCCGCGCGACTCTCCCCAGAGGACTCTCATGTTAAGGGCACCCTAAGAAGCGCACCATGACTCATCAGGGTGGTTGACGGAGCCGAGCTGACTAGTTCGTGTGTCCTCGCTATGGACGAGCGGCGCGCGCGCCTGAAGCGGGGACGTTGACACCGTGAAGGAGCCCGCCGCGGGGCGTCCTGATACATACGCGGCGCACCGGTCACCCACGGTCACGAGCGCGCTCAGACCGGTGCCGGGAGTTACCCTGGTGGGCATGAGTGCACGCTCCAACACCTTCGCGGGGGTGCTCAGCCTCGTCACGGCGTTCATCGCCGCTGCCGTGGTCATGGGCGTGCTCGCCGCTGGCCTTGTCATGCCAGCCGCCGGCGCGGTCGGCGCGAGCGCCCGCACGGGCGTCATGTTGTTCGACTCGCTGCCCAGCGAGTTCACGACCACTCCGCTGTCGGAGCAGTCGGTCATCCTTGCCAGCGACGGCAGCAAGATCGCCACGCCCTATGACGAAAACCGCATCATCGTGCCGCTCGAGGAGATCGCGCCGATCATGCGCAAAGCCCAGGTCGCCATCGAGGACCACCGCTTCTACGAGCACGGTGGCGCCGACCTGCAGGGCATCCTCCGCGCGGCCGTGAGCAACCAGGTCTCCGACTCCACTGGGGGCGGCGGATCCACTCTGACTCAGCAGTACGTCAAGATCACGTTGCAGGAGAACGCTCTTCGTGCCGGCAATAAGGACGCCGCGAAGGCGGCGACGGCCAAGACCCTCGCTCGCAAGGTCCAGGAGCTCAAATACGCCATCCAGCTCGAGAAGGTCTATACCAAAGACCAAATCCTCCAGAACTACCTCAACCTCGTCTACTACGGCGACCGGGCGTATGGCGTCGAGGCGGCTTCGCAGCACTACTTCAGCCACTCGGCCAAGACGCTCAACCTCCAGGAGGCAGCGCTGCTCGCGGGCCTCGTGCAAAACCCCGGCACGACCGACCCCATCAACTTCCCGGAAAAGGCGCTGGCCCGGCGCAACGTCGTCCTTGACCGGATGAAGGAAATCAAGGTCATCACCGACGCCGAGTGGAAGGCTGCCCGGGCGGTCCCCCTCGCGGACATGATGAAGCCCAAGCCTGCGAAGAACTCCTGCATGGCCTCGGAGTTCCCGTACTTCTGTGAATACGTCCTGGCCTACCTCAAACTTGACCCGTCGCTCGATGCTGCGCTGGGCAAGGGTGAGGCTGCCCGCACCCAGGCCATCTACCGCGGTGGGCTCACGATCCAGACGACGATGAACCCTGCGATCATGCGTCTGGCCCGCGAGGAGATCGTCAAGCGGGTCCCCACGGGCAACGAACTCAACGTCGGGGCAGCGAGCGCCGTGCTCGATGTCAAGACAGGTGGCGTGCTGGCCATCGCCCAAAACACCAACTACAACGTCAAATCCGGCACCCCGGGTGAGACGACCGTCAACTACGCGGTCGACCAGCGCTATGGCGCGAGCCTCGGCTTCAGTTTCGGGTCGACGGCCAAGGCCTTCGCCCTCGTCACGGCGCTCGAGGCGGGCTTCCCCACCTCGACGACGATTTTCGCCGAGCAGGCCGGCCCCAATAATCCGCACACCTTCACGGGCAAGGACATCGGTGGCGAGTGCGGCTTGGGCGGCTCCACCTGGCCGGTCAAGAACGTCGGCAACATGGGCGGCGAAGAGATGTCGCTGGCCGAGGCCACGCAGAAGTCCGTCAACACCGCCTTCGTCGCCCTGGCTGCCCGCGTCGACGTCTGCAAGGTCCGCGAGACCCAGTGGCGGATGGGCCTTCACCAGTCCAATGGCCAAGAGATCCGGCCCTTCCCCGCTGCGGTCATCCTCGGCGCCGACTCTGTTTCGCCGATGACCGTCGCGAGTTCCTACCAGACGCTGGCCAACGACGGTGTCTACTGCGCGCCCACACCGATCGCCGCGATCTCCAAGGCCGGCAAGCCACTCCCCATCAAGGCCCCCGGGTCCGCGTGTGAGCGGCGAGTCGACGCCGACGTCGCGCGCGGTGCGACGTCGCTGTTGACCAACGTCTTCAAGTCCCCCGGCTCGGGTGCGCGCTATGCGCTCGCCGGCCGCCCAGGCGGCAGGCAAGTCGGGCACGACCGACCGGAGCAACGAGACGTGGTTCGTCGGCTACACCCCGCAGATGTCGACCGCCGTCTGGGTCGGCACCCCTAACGACCCGGGCAACACCCAGGCGCTGGAAAACATCCGCCTCGGCGGCCAGTACTACTCCGGGATCGTCGGATCGAGCATCGCCGGATCGATCTGGAAAGCGACCTTCGACCGGGCGCTCACGGGTGTCGCGGCTGTGCCGTTCACCGAGCCGAGCCAGGGCATGACCAACGGCGTCAAGGTCGCCATCCCCTCGGTGTCGCGCCGGAGCGTCGATGACGCCAAGCAACTGCTGACCCAGGCCGGCTTCCTGCCGCGGGTCGTCCAGATCTACAGCAACGCCCGCGTCGGCGCCGTGATCGGGTCATCTCCCTCAGGCACCGCCACCCGTGGCAGCACCGTCAAGATCCTCGTATCCAAGGGGCCCGACCCCACCCCGCCGGCGCCGGCGCCGACGGCTCCTCCGGTCGGTGCCGGCCGCGCCGCCGGCACCACCGGCAGCGCCCCCGGGCTAGCCCGCGAGCTTCTGCCGGACGAGGGCGGCGACGGCTGAGCCATCGGCGCGGCCTGCGACGAGCGGCTGGAGAGCCTTCATCACGAGGCCCAGGTGCGGCATACCCGTCGCTCCCACGTCCGCGATGACGCGCGTCACGAGGGCGTCAAGCTCGCCCGCGTCGAGTTGCGCCGGCAGGTATGCCGTGAGGACCGCCAGCTCGGCCTCTTCCGCGGCGGCGAGCTCCGGACGACGCGCATCGGTGTATGCCGCGACCGCCTCGCGCCGCTTCTTGGCTTCCTTCGTGAGCACCCGGACGACGTCGGCGTCACTGAGTGCGTGCGCCGCGGTGCCGGAGACCTCCTCGGTCGTGATCGCGGCCAGCGCCATCCGCAGGGTGCCGGTGCGGACCGCGTCGCGGGCTCGGATCGCGGCGGTCAGATCGGCTTGGAGGGTGTCCTTGAGCGTGCTCATGAGACCAGTGTCGCAGTCGTCACGGGGACGCGAGGGGGCGCAGCGCGACCAGCGGGGCGGCATACCCGCCCAGGTGCCCCGTGCGAAACTGGACGGATGCACTCCACCGCCCGAGCCTGCCTCGGTCTCGTCGGAGCGGGCGCCGCCGGGGTGGCGTATGCCGCGCTCGTCGAGCGCAACCTCTTCACGCTGCGGCACCGTTCGGCGCCCGTGCTGCCTGCCGGGAGCGAGCCGATCCGGGTGCTGCACCTGACCGACATGCATCTCGTGCCGAGGCAGCGGCGCAAGGTCGCCTGGGTGCGCGCGCTAGCCGACTGGGAGCCACACCTCGTCGTCAACACCGGCGACAACCTCGCCCACCCGGACGCGGTTGCTCCGGCCCTTGAGGCGATGGAGCCCTTCTTCGGGCTGCCGGGTGTGTTCGTCCTCGGG
Source organism: Dermatophilaceae bacterium (assembly GCA_037046615.1). Classification (GTDB taxonomy): domain Bacteria; phylum Actinomycetota; class Actinomycetes; order Actinomycetales; family Dermatophilaceae; genus Phosphoribacter. Next base: position 170,118 of record JBAOHD010000032.1, on the reverse strand, counting down.
TCCAATGACTACTTCGCGCCGCGGCTGAAGAACCCCGCGATCTACCTCACCAAGCGCCATCGCCGCGGCCTCGCCGAGTCGCCTCGGCTGCCCACGGGTGAACTCGTCGCGGGCCTGACGTCGGCGGGGTGGCTCGACCTCACGAATGCCCGGGGCGAGCTTGCGGTCGAGGGCAGGCGGCTGGAGTTCGTCGGCGTGGACGACCCGCACCTCGATCGGGATCGCTACGACCTCGTGGCCGGTGCGGCCGACCCGCGAGCCGCGGTGACCATCGGAGTCACGCACGCGCCCTATCAGCGGGTCCTCGACGCGATGGTCGCCGATGGTGCGGGCCTCGTCATCGCCGGGCACACCCACGGCGGCCAGTTGTGCGTTCCGTTCTACGGGGCGCTCGTGACCAACTGCGACCTTCCGACCTGGCGAGCGCGCGGCGTCTCGCGGTGGTGGCCCGGTGCCGGGAACGCTCCGCGGGGGTATGCCGCCCCGCCGGACGCGGCATACCTTGCCGTCACTGCCGGGCTTGGCACCTCACCCATGGCGCCCGTGCGCTTCGCCTGCCGGCCCGAGGCGACGTTGCTCACCTTGCTGCCGCGTCCTGAGTGAGGCCTACCAGGCGCCAGGGCCAATCTCGGGTCTGGAGCCGGATATGGCCCGATTCGGTGCGGGTGGGCCCAGTCGGCTATCCTCTCCCGTGGCCGTGAACGATCTCCCCGGGACTCATTCCCCGGAGCACGCGACGGGCCACGGGGTGTGGCGCAGCTTGGTAGCGCGCTTCGTTCGGGACGAAGAGGCCGCAGGTTCAAATCCTGTCACCCCGACTCGCTTGATTTAGGCCCTGACCTGCGCACATGCCGGTCGGGGCCGCCGCGTTCACAGAGCCCAATCGGGTCACCGTTCACGAACGCCACCCCTCCGCTGAGACGGCGGAAATCCCTCAGTAAGGTGAAGCGCATGTCCACCGCTGTTCGCAGATCGCTGCTCGTCGTCCTGTCGCTCCTCGCGTCGTTGATCTTCACCGCGTTCACCGCGCCAACGTCGGCTGCCGCCACCCAGATCCTCACCGGCTCCTGGGGCACGGACTGCGCCACGATCGAGATCACCTCCGCTGCGTGGCCGGCTGAGGATTACGTGCACGTCCGCTGGTACGCCTCGGCCACCAGCCCCACGCCTGGCATCGATGGGGAGGCCTATGTCCCGGTCAACCAGCCGTGGAGCAAGACAGTCGACTCGACCAAGGTCCGCGGCTTCTCCTACCGCGTCGTTGCTCCCGACGGCACCGGTGGATGGATCAACGTGACGCCGCTCACGGACGAAGCGGCCTCTTGCGTCGTCGTGCTGGCGCCCTACCTCACGACAGAGGCAGAGTGCAACGGTCTGGTCGTGGCAGCCCGCAACTTCGGCACCGCCTCGCCTTACGTCATCACGACCAAGGTCAACGACGCCGTCGTCGACACGAGGACCGTCACCGGCGACGCGTCGTTCACCCTCCCCTTCCCTTACATCGGCGGCTCGTGGACGGTCGATACCTCCTGGCTCGACTCCCCGGACTTTGCCTCGGGCATCCAGCACAGTGAGGGCAGTCGAGGGGGCTGCTCATACATTCCGCCGATCGAAAAGGTCACCACGTCAGGTGAGCGCCTCGAGGGTGCGTCCTGGCTGTTCCAGGCATGCGCGAAGTTCAACAACGAGCCCGACTGGACCTGTTCGACACCCGAGACGGCTCCCGATCCCATCGGGTGGAGCGACCTGCTCTGGCGCACTCTCGACTCCGAAGCCGACGCCGGCGGCGCCCCCAACCCCGCCCTTCCTCCAACGGAGGAACTGACGTTCTGGGAAACCGACGCGCCCGCGGGGTACTCAGTCAACCCTGCGCGCGTGAGCATCACCTATGTCTGCGGCGGCTGGCACCTCGGCACGAGGGAGACGGCCTCGTGCACCACACCGCTCTACGGATTTGACGAGGCAGCCTTCCAAGCCGCTGACGGCACCATCGCGACTCAAAAGCCAGTGCGCCTGGTCAACGCCCCCGATGTGCCCGTCATCCACCACGACTTCCCGGCCCTGGCCAAGGTCGACAATACCGGCGCGACCGTCGCTGGCGCCCGAGTCGCGGGCTGGTCCTGCACGCGGTTTGACAACGACCTCAACTGGCAGTGCGAAAACCTCGCCGACTACACCATCGACCCATCGGACACCGAGTTCCTCCGCTACACCCTCGCCCCGACTCTGCCGGAAGGCAGCACCACCTCGGCCTACCGTCCTGTCGATCGCCGGATCGTCATGTGGGAAACCTCAGCACCTGAGGGCTACACGACGACACCTCTCACGTATGCCGTGGACTACGCCTGCGGCGCCTGGCGCTCCATCACCGTGACGGAGCGGGAGGAAGGCGCTGTGAAGGCGGTAGCCGACGCCACGTGCGACTCCCCCGGTCCTCGCTGACAACACCTTCCGTTGGGTCAACGTCAAGAAGGCCTCGCCGACGACGCCCACGACCAGCACACCAGCAACGATCACCCCCACGACCGCACCGACGGCTGGGGCGCTGCCCTCGACCGGCAGCAACGCCCAAGACATCACCCCGGTCGCGGTGGCTCTCCTGCTCGCCGGTGGCTTGCTGCTCGGGGCTTCGCGGGTCGCGTCGGCTCAGCGCGGGTCACGCAGCCACCGCTAGGCCGGGCAGACCGACCAGCACTACCAGCCCGACCAGCACGGACAACGCATTCGCGACGACGGCGCCGACCCACACCCACGACTCCGTGGGCCGGCGCCGCCACGCCCAGACCAGCACAGAACCCTCGACCAGTGCCACGATGGTCTCGGCAGCAGCGAGCTGCCACCACGCGTCGAAACGCAGCGAGGCGGCATACAACAGGGGGTGCGTGAGCAGGTTGACGATCACACCCGCCACGAGCGCGAGCGGCCAGGAGACCCACGCGAAGACGCGCGCGAGCACGGCATACACCGGCACCTCGACCACGAGCGTGAGTGCCAGCGCGACGAGATACGAGCTCAGGTATGCCGCGCCGCTTGCCGCCGCTGCGGTGGGTGCGCTCGCCATCGCCACCCAGGCCCCGCTGGCGACGACGGTCATCGGGCTCATCCTCTTCGGCATCCTCCACAACGTGCTCGAACTGCGCTATGTGCTCGGCAGGTTCGGCTGGATCCTCGACGGCCGGGTGGGGTTGCTCTTGCTCACCTTCACCACGGGGATCGTCCTGGTCCGCCTGGGCGGAGCGTACCTCGGCTCCTGGTCGCGGCCGGTCGAGATCATGCTCGGGTATGCCGTGCTCGCGGCGGGGGCGGCGATCGGGCTTGGCCGCTCGGACCCGGCGCCGAGGCGCACGATCCGGTTTGGTGTGCTCGGCGCCGCGCTGGTCGGCGGGCTCGCGCTGTCGCTGAGCTTCCCGGCATACCACTTCGTCGTCCTCACCCACGTGCACAATCTCGTGCCGCTGGCCTTCCTCTGGGAGTGGTCACGCGCCCTCGCTCCGCGCGCTCGTCGGGTCTTCCGGGGCATCCAGGTGGGCTGGGTGCTCGTCGTGCCGGCGGCGATCCTCCTCGGCGCGCTCGACCGCTGGGTCGGCCCGACATCAGGCATAGGGTCGGGACTCATCGCGGGGCTCGTCGGTGACGGATCGGGGGTGGTGGCGGCATCGGCGTGGCCGGGCGCGCCTGACCTCGGGCTGCGTTTCCTCGTCGTCTTTGCCTTCCTCCAGACCATGCACTACGTCGTGCTGGGTCGGCTTCTTGCCCCACGTGGCTCCCGAGACCACCCAGGCCTTCGAGCGTCGATGGCCCACGCTCACGACGGCACGGATCTGGCTCGTCGGGCTCGCCGCCGCGGTCCTGCTCGGCGCGCTGCTCATCTCGGACTACCGTCAAGGCAAGACGGTGTATGCCGGCCTCGCCACCTACCACGCCTACCTCGAGTTCCCCGTCCTGCTCGTGCTCTTGATCCGCGGAAGGCTCTCATGACGATTCGCCTGGTCTCCACCATCCCCTTCGACGTCGCTCCGCCGCCGATCACGAGCGGCTCCACCGGCATCGTGCTGCTGGTCCTGGCTCTCATCGCGGCATTTGGGGTATTTGCCCTGTTCATGGCCTGGCGGAAATCGCGCGGACGCTGACCTCGGCGCGCAACACGCCATGCCGGCCCTATAGCGCCGATGGGCCATTGCGTGTTGTCATGACTTCCTCGGGGCTGCTTCGTCACACGGGAGTCACACATGATCAGATCCATCCGGCGACTCGCGGCCATCGCCGCCCTGTCGATCGGCGGGTTGGCCCTTTCGGCCGCCCCGGCACACGCCATCACCGGCGGCGTTCGCGACGGCGAGGGCCACCCCAACGTCGGGCTCATCAGTTGGTACGACGCCGACGGCCGCTTCCGGTGCACCGCCACCCTGGTGACCCCGACGGTCTTGCTCACGGCGGCACACTGCACCGAGGGCGCCATCGGCAAGCACATCGTGACCTTCTCGACCCTCCTCGCCGAGACCAAGCCCGATATCAGCCCGATTCCCCGAGCTGCGGACGACACCGGCTCGGGCACGTCGTCGGTCGGATTCCAGGGAAGCGGCGCCTTCACCAACCAAAGCCGCACCTGGTACACCGGCACCGCGCACTCCCACCCGGCATACAGCGACTTCACGGACATGGCCAACTGGAACGACGTCGGCGTCATCGTCCTCGACCAGCCGGTGGTCGGGATCACGCCCGCCAAGATCGCCGGTCTGAACTATCTCAACCAGTTCGCGCAACCCAAGCTCAACAGCACGCTCTTCACGATCGTCGGTTATGGCACCGAGGTCCGCAAGCCGGACAGCGGGCCGCAGAAGCCGTCGGCTGAGGGCTACCCCCTCGTGCGCCGCGTCGCCGATGCACCTGGCCAGAAGCTCACGCCGCAGATCCTGCAAGTCAATGGCAACCCCAACGACATCCGCGGCAGTGGCGGCTCGTGCTTCGGCGACTCGGGTGGACCGACCTTCAAGGACGGCAAGGTCGTCACGGTGACGAGCTACGGCTACACCTCCAACTGCCGCTACCTCGACGGCCTCCAGCGCGTCGACATCAAGGTCGTGCAGGACTGGCTCGCGACGTATGGCGTCAAGCCCTGACGGCTGACCCCACCTCGCGCTGAGACTGGGCGGGCGCGGCATACCGAGCAGGTATGCCGTGCCCGTTCTCTCGTGCCCCGCCTCGTGCCCCGTGCACTTTCGCCTCCTTCACCTCGCGGGAAGTTTTGTCCGGGCCGCGGCGCGCGTTGCGGCCCGTGGCGTGATTGGCTGAGCCATGGACAGCACCATGCAGCGCACGCCCCTGCTCATCTCGTCGCTTCTGCGTTACGGCACTCTCGTGCACGCCGAGCAGAAGGTCATCACGTGGACGGGAGAGGGCTCCCGCGAGATGACGTATGCCGCGGTCGGACGCCGCGCGGCCCAGCTCGCCCATGCGTTGCGGGGACTCGGGATCGACGGCGACCAGCGCGTCGGCACCTTCATGTGGAACAACGCCGAGCACCTCATCGCCTATCTCGCGGTGCCGTCGATGGGCGCCGTCCTGCACGCGCTCAACATCCGGCTCTTCCCGCCGCAGATCGTCTACGTCGCGGGCCACGCCGACGACCGCGTCGTCATCGTCGACAACACCCTTGCCAAGCCGTTCTCGGGGCTGCTCCCGCACCTCACCGGGGTGCAGCACGTCATCGTCAACGGCCCGATCGATGAGGAAACGCGCGCTGCCCTCGACGCTCCCGACCACGTCCTGGCCGTCCACGATTGGGACACTCTGCTCGATGGTGAGCCCACGGCATACGACTGGCCCGAAGACCTCGACGAAAACTGCGCGTCCTCGATGTGTTACACCTCAGGCACGACGGGCAACCCCAAAGGGGTCGCCTACTCGCACCGGTCCAACTACCTCCACGCGATCACGGCGGCGCTGGCGCTCGGGGCGAAGCAGGGCGACCGACTCCTCGTCGTCGTCCCGCTCTTCCACGCCAATGCGTGGGGCTTCCCCTACCTGGCCATGGCCGCCGGCGCCTCACTCGTCATGCCCGACCGCTTCCTCCAGGCCGCCCCGCTCGCGGCGATGATCGAGCGCGAAAAGGTCACCTTCGGCGCTGGCGTGCCGACGATCTGGAACGACCTGCTGTCCTATCTCGAGACCGCCCCGGCCGACCTGTCCTCGTGCCGCGGCCTCGTCGTCGGCGGCGCGGCCGCTCCCCCAGCGATGATGAAGGCCTTCCAGGCCAAGCACGACATCACGATCATCCACGCGTGGGGCATGACCGAGATGTCCCCCATCGGCACCGTCGCGGTGCCGCCGACGACCGTCGAGCCGGACAGCGACGACTACTGGCGGTATGCCGCGTCCCAGGGACGGCTCGTCGTGGGCGTCGAAGGGCGCCTGGTCGGGCCGGACGACTCGATCGCCCCCTGGGACGGGGAGAGTGTCGGCGAGCTCGAGGTCCGTGGACCATGGATCACCCGCTCCTACTACTCGAATGGCAAAGAGTCCGACGTCGATCGGATGGAGATGGAGTCGAAGTTCCACGACGGGTGGTTGCGCACCGGCGACGTGGGCACCCTGACCGACGACGCCTTCCTCGTGCTCACCGACCGCGCCAAGGACGTCATCAAGTCCGGCGGCGAGTGGATCTCCTCGGTCGACCTCGAAAACGCGATCATGGCCCACGCCGATGTGCGCGAGGCCTCCGTCGTCGGCGTGCCCGACGAGCGGTGGGGCGAGCGGCCGCTGGCGAGCATCGTGCTGCGCGAGGGCACGTCGACAACGGTCGAAGATGTGCGGGTCTGGCTCGCCGACCGACTCCCCAAGTGGATGCTCCCCGAACGCTGGGCCGTCATAGACGAGGTCCCCAAGACGAGTGTCGGGAAGTTCGACAAGAAGGTGCTCCGCAAGCAGTATGCCGCCGGCGAACTCGACGTGCAGACCCTCGGCTAATCCGCGTGCGGCCCGGAGCCTGGGCGGTTAGCCCTTGAGGTCCGGGAACATGTCGTCGCGCCACTCCCGGCCGTCGGGCTTGATCTCTCCGCGCGCCAATTGCTCTTCGCGAGAACGGAGTTCGACCCTCCGAATCTTGCCAGAGATCGTCTTTGGCAACTCGGCGAACTCGATGCGGCGCACCCGCTGCCACGGCTGCAGGTGCCCACGGGCATACGCGAGGATCGACTTCGCGGTCTCGGCGTCGCCCTCGTATCCCGGCGCGAGCATGAGGTAGGCCTTGGGGACGGCGAGCCGCACGTCGTCTGGGGCGGGCACGACCGCGGCCTCGGCCACCGCCGGGTGCTCGATGAGCACCGACTCCAGCTCGAATGGACTGATCTTGAAGTCGCTGGCCTTGAAGACGTCGTCGGTGCGCCCGATATAGGTGATGTAGCCATCGGCATCTCGGCTGGCAACATCGCCGGTGTGGTACCACCCACCCGCCATCGCCTCGGCGTTGCGCTCCTCATCGCCTTGGTAACCCGTCATGAGTGCCAGTGGCCGCGCCGACAGGTCGAAACAGATCTCACCCTCGCCGATCCCGTCGACCCGCAGCCCGCTGATCGGGTCGACGAGCACGACCGGCATCCCCGGTAGCGGCATACCCATCGACCCGGCCTTAACCGGCATACCCGGTGCATTGCCCACGGCCGCAGTCATTTCGGTCTGCCCATAACCGTCGCGCAGCATGAGGCCCCAGGCTTGCTGGACCTTGTCGATGACCTCGGGGTTGAGCGGCTCGCCGGCGCCGATGACCTCGCGCAGCGATCCGGGCCCGCCCGAGAGGTCAGCGTTGATGAGCATCCGCCAGACCGTCGGGGGCGCGCAGAAGCTCGTGACCCCGTTGGAGCGGATCTGGTGCAGCAGCGCCGGAGCGTCGAAGCGGACGTAGTTGTAGACGAACACCGTCGCCTGCGCGATCCACGGTGCGAAGAACAGCGACCACGCGTGCTTGGCCCACCCGGGTGAGGAGATCGTTGAGGTGGACGTCGCCTGGTTTGAGGCCTAGCCAGTACATCGTCGACAGGTGCCCGACGGGGTAGGACACCTGGGTGTGCTCGACCAGTTTGGGGCGACTCGTCGTGCCCGACGTGAAGTAGAGCAGGAGCCGGTCCCCGGGCGCCGTGTCCGGGTGCGCGGTCGGCACCGCCGGTGTCTCGTATGCCGTGTGGAAGTCCTCCCAGCCCTCGGCCGGGCCGATCGAGATCCGGCCGTAGTCGCCGGGGACTTCGTCGAATTTGGCTGTCTCGGAAGGATTCGTGACAACGAAGCGAGCGTTGCCGCGTTGGATGCGGTCGATGAGGTCGGTCGGGCCGGCCGCGGTGGTTGTCGGCATGATGACGGCACCGAGCTTCATGACCGCGAGCATCGCCTCCCAGAGCTCGACCTGATTGCCGAGCATGAGCAGGACCGAATCGCCCTTGGCCACTCCCTGCTGACGCAGCCACTGCGCCACTTGGTCTGAGCGCGTGGACATGTCGTCGAAGGTCCGCTCGGTCCGGCGTCCGTCCTCCTCGACGATCACGAGCGCCATGGCGTCATTGCCGCGAGCGACGGCATCGAACCAGTCAATCGCCCAGTTGAACCGGTCTCCGACATCGGGCCAGGAGAAGGCGGAAACCGCCCCTGCCTGGTCGCCTCGCAGGGCGAGAAGGTGATCGCGGGCCTGACGGTAGCTCTGAGTCGCGGTGGTCATGGGTCAACTCTGCCGCGACCGCCCGCGACGTGCGACCGGAAGCGGTGATCGATTTTCCACGCGCGAGGGTGGCAGGGTCCGCGTGAGGCCGCCGCTGCTCTGCCTACGAGCCGCGCCGGTGGTCGGTCTCGCCCGCAGCATGCCACGGGCTGTCGCTGGTGGCTGGGGAAACCGCAGAGGCCGTGGACTCCTCCGCCGGCGCGGCGGCGTGGATCGGCACCGGCGCGCCGGCATACCGACTCGTGACCCGTGCGGTGAGGCCGCTGAGGCGCGGAGCCAGGAAGGCACCGATGACCGGGACGAGAGCCCCGACGGCAAACATCACGAGGGCGGCAGGGAGCCGATGGACCGCCAGTCCCGACACGAGCTGAGGAAGGTGACCGATGGGAGCGCCGCTGTCGAGCTGTGCGTAGGCGTTGATCGGCACGGTAACCGCGACGAACATCGCGCCGGTCACGAGACAGTCCAGCGCGTCGAGGCGGCCGGGTCGCTGGCGCATCGCACCGTGGCTGAGCCCGACGATGAGCAGGACTGCCAGCGGCAGCAGCGCGAAGACGACGGCAGCGGGGCCCGACGACCAGACACCATCGACCTCGGTCGACGCGGACCTGATGGCCTCGCCTGAGGTGGATCGCAGCAGGGGTATGCCGGTGAAGTACTCCGTGACGACGATGCCTCCGACCGGGATCGACCACAGCATCGTCACCAGGACGCTGGCGAAGGAGGCCATAGGGTCACCCCACAGCCCGACCGCGAGGGCCGCCGAGCCCACGACCGCCGAGAGCACGAGGTGGGTCAGCGCCGATCGAGTCGCGCCGCGCACCCGAGCCCGGCCGGATGCGCTGATGAGCCCGCTGGGCAGCTTGGGGGATCCCACAACGAGCCATCGGCCGGCAAGACCGGCCACAAGGATCCACAAACCCGCCGAGAGGAAGGCTGTCATCAGATCGGGCCCTGCGGACACCCCCCAGCTGTCCGCGTTGGACTCCCGGCCGCCGATCCATGCCAGGAACATCGTGATGAGCGCGGCGAAGGTGGCAGGGATCGCCGCCGCCCCCAAGAGCGCCCCACCTGACGCGCTCGGGTGGCCCTGCTCAAGGCGGTAAGACCACCGCCCCACCAGGAGCACGGCGACAGCCAGGCCCAGCGGGAACGGGCTGAAGAAGACGGTGCCGCCTGGGCCTCCCCACAGCACTGGGGCGCCAAACGTCATGCCGAGCATCGACCACGGCGACTGGACACTCGCCATGAGATAGGGGCTCGCGGACTTCGGCGCAACGAGGTTCCCTGCGACGCTGGACACCAGCGCCACCACGCCGACCGCAGCCAGGGCTGCCGGCCCCATGAGCAGGACCGAAGCCGTCCGCTCGAAACGCCCAGGCTCCAACGTCGGGGCCTGCGCCCCATCGACCGGCACGACCCGCACGACCGGCACGGCTTCAGGGGCGGCCAAGAGTTCGGCCCCACACCGAGGGCATGCCACCGCGCCGTCGACACCCTGCGCACCACACGACCAACATGACATGACGCGCCCCCTTTGCCTTGCCTGTCTAGCCGACGAGCAGCTCCGCGATCTGGACCGTATTGAGAGCGGCACCCTTGCGGAGGTTGTCATTGCTGACGAACAACACGAGGCCGCGGCCACCGTCGACAGACATGTCCTCACGGATGCGCCCAACATAGGACGGGTCGGCACCCGCGGCCGCGAGGGGCGTCGGCACGTCGACCAACTCCACTCCCGGCGCCGCATCGAGCAGCTCGCGCGCACGCTCGGGCGAGATCGGCCGCTCGAACTCTGCGTTGATCGACAGCGAGTGTCCGCTGAAAACAGGCACGCGCACACAGGTGCCCGACACCTTGAGCTCGGGCAGGTCGAGGATCTTGCGTGACTCGTTGCGCAGCTTGCGCTCCTCGTCGGTCTCGTTGCTGCCGTCGTCGAGGACCGAGCCGGCGAGCGGCACGACGTCGAAGGCGATCGGCGCGACGTACTTCACGGGCTCGCCCAGGTCGACCGACCGGCCGTCGTGGGCGAGGTCTTCGATATTGCCGGCCTCGACGCCGCGACGGATCTGGTCAGCCAACTCGCGCACGCCCGCGACCCCTGTGCCGGACACGGCCTGGAAGGTGGAGACCACGAGCCGGGTGAGGCCGGCCTCGTCCGCGAGCGGCTTGAGCACGGGCATGGCGGCCATCGTCGTGCAGTTGGGGTTGGCGATGATGCCCTTGGGCGTATGCCGCGCAGCCTCCGGATTGACTTCGGACACGACGAGCGGCACGTCGGGGTCCATCCGCCAGGCCGACGAGTTGTCGATCACCGTCACGCCTGCAGCGGCGAAGGACGGCGCGAGGGCACGAGAGGTCGTGGCCCCGGCGGAGAAGATCGCGATGTCCAGGCCAGTCGGGTCTGCGGTGGCGGCGTCCTCGACGACAATGTCGCGGTCCTGCCACGTGATCGTGGAGCCAGCAGAGCGCGCCGAGGCGAAGAGCCGGAGTTGGGCGACCGGGAAGTTGCGTTCGGCGAGGATCCGCAGGACGACGCTGCCGACCTGGCCGGTCGCACCGACGATGCCGACATTGACCTGACGCTGGCTCATCGGCCGGTCCCTCCGTAGACGATGGCCTCTCCCTCGGTGGAGTCCAGGCCGAAAGCGGTGTGGGCCGCGCGGACAGCAGCCTCGAGCTGATCGGAACGTGTCACCACCGAGACGCGGATCTCCGAGGTCGAGATGAGGTCGATGTTGATCGAGGCATCGGCGAGCGCGCGGAAGAGCTTGGCCGAGATGCCTGGCGTCGTGCGCATGCCGGCGCCGATGAGCGACAGCTTGCCGATCTTGTCGTTGTAGAGCAGGTCGGTGAAACCGATCGCCGTCTTGCACGCCTGCAGCGCCTGGAGGGCCTTGGTGCCCTCGGCCTGCGGCAGGGTGAAAGAGATGTCGGTGCGGCCGTTCTCGGCGACCGAGACGTTTTGCACGATCATGTCGATGCTCACGCCGGCGTCCGCGACGGCGGTGAAGATGTCGGCCGCCTTGCCCGCCTCGTCGGGCACGCCGACGACGGTGATCTTGGCTTCGCTGAGGTCGTGGGCGATGCCGGTGATGATCGGGGCTTCCATGCCGGTTCCTTCCCCATAAGGGTCGTCGAGGATGAGCGTGCCGGGGTGCTTGGACCACGACGAGCGCACGTGTAGCGGTATGCCGTAGCGCCGCGCGTATTCGACGCAGCGCAGGTGGAGGATCTTGGAGCCATTGGCCGCGAGGTCGAGCATCTCCTCGCAGGAGACCACATCGAGCTTGCGGGCCGCCGGGAGGATGCGCGGGTCGGCCGTGAAGACCCCGTCGACGTCGGTGTAGATCTCACAGACGTCCGCCTTGAGGGCCGCTGCCAGTGCGGTCGCGGTCGTGTCGGAGCCACCGCGACCGAGGGTCGTGATGTCCTTCGTCGTCTGGCTCACGCCCTGGAAGCCCGCGACGATCGCGATGTGTCCCTCGGCCAGTGCCTGGGTGATCCGTCCCGGGGTCACGTCGAGGATGCGCGCCCGACCGTGCTCGGCATCGGTGATGACGCCCGCCTGCGAGCCGGTGAAGGATCGGGCTTCCATGCCGAGGTCGGCGATGGCCATCGCGAGGACCGCCATCGAGATGCGCTCACCAGCGGTGAGCAGCATGTCGAGCTCACGGGCGGGGGGCTCGGGGCTGACCTTGTTGGCCAGATCGATGAGGTCGTCGGTCGAGTCGCCCATGGCGGAGACGACGACACAGACGTCGTGACCCGCGCGCTTCGTCTCGACGATGCGTCGTGCCACGCGCTTGACGCCCTCGGCGTCCGCGACCGACGAACCACCGTACTTTTGGACGACGAGGCTCACGAGCTACTCCAGGCTGACATGGCATACGCGACTTCAGGGGACGCCGAGAGTTTAGCGACGCCACTGGACGCCCCTTCCAGCGCCTCACATGGCGAGACACCCCGCTCACATTCTGGACAGCCGCGCCTAGGGGTGCAGTGCCTCGAACTCGGCGTCGGAGACGACGTCGACGTCGGCGTCGAGTCGCAGGTGGGCGAGGATCGACTGGACGACCCGCAGCACGGCAGCGGCCCGGTCACCCCACGTCGAGAGGTATGAGAACTGCCACCACCAGAGGGCCTCGACTCGACGGCCGGCGTCGTAGTGAGACAACCCGTGCGACAGCGCGAGGTAGATCTCGGTGATGTCGTTGGACAGCGACCCTTTGGTCAACTCGATGGTCGTGAGCGGGTCGACGACGTCGGCATACTCGTCGAGGCCCTCGAAGACGTTGGCGAGATTGTCGCGCAGCGGCTCGACGTCGGCGTCCGGGCCCGTGTCGGTCTCGAAGCGCTCGTCCAGGACGATGTCCTGCACCGCTCCCTAGCCGCGCGCCCGCGCCCAGCAACTGGGCGGTCGACAGCAGGAGCATGGGGATGGCGATGTCCGGTGATCCGCCGGAGGCGATCTCGCGCACGGCCGTGAGGTAGGCGCGCACCTGGCCGGCAGACTCGGCGGCCAGCAGCTCCAGGTCGCTCAACGGCTCGTGCGCTGTGGCGGGTTGGTCAGGCTGGTCAGGCTGGTCAGGCATGGACGGTGCGTCTCCCTTCGAAGGCTCGCCCGAGTGTGACCTCGTCAGCGTATTCGAGGTCACCCCCGACCGGCAGGCCGGATGCGAGGCGGGTCACGCGCAGCCCGAGCGGCCCAAGGGTGCGGGTGAGGTAGGTGGCGGTTGCCTCGCCGGCGATATTGGGGTCGGTCGCGAGGATCACCTCGGTGACGGTGCCATCGGCCAGGCGGGTCAGCAGCTCCCGCACGCGCAGGTCCCCTGGGCCGATGCCGTCCATCGGCGAGATCGCTCCCCCGAGCACGTGATAGAGCCCCCGGAACTCGCGGGTCCGCTCGATCGCGGAGACGTCCTTGGCTTCCTCGACGACGCAGATTGCACTGCGGTCTCGGCGGCTGTCACCGCAGATGCGGCAAAGCTCGGCCGCCGCGACGTTGCCGCACTCCCGGCAGAAGCGGATCTTGTCCTTGACCTCGGAGAGCACCTGGACGAGGCGAGTGACGTCGGCGGGATCGGCCTCGACGAGATGAAAGGCGATCCGTTGCGCGCTCTTGGGCCCGACGCCGGGCAGCCGGCCGAGCTCGTCGATGAGGTCCTGCACGATGCCTTCAAACACCCTCGCAGACTACGGGTCGCGAGTGACAATGCGGGTATGCCGCACGCCTCCGGGTGTCCCGGCGTCACCTCACCGAGATCCCGGCACCCCCGGAAGCCCTGGCGGCCCCGACAGCGCCGATAGCGCGGCGAGCAATGGGTCGAGCAGCTCGCGCCCGCGCAGGGCCGCACGCCACCGCGAGGGTATGCCGCTCTCCCCCACGACGAGTCCGGCGATGCCGCCGGCGATGCAGGCGGTCGTGTCGGTGTCGTCACCGAGCGCGATCGCACCCTTGACGACCGCGGTGTAGTCGAGCGGCTGCTCCGATCGACCATCGCGACAGACCGCACCGGTCAGCGTGAGTGCCGCCCGCAGGCTGTGGACGACATAGCCCGTCCCCCTGTCCTCCCATTGGCCGCGTGCCGGGACGATGAGCTCGAGCTCGGCGCGCTCGGGTGAGCCGACGGCATACCGGCTCTCGACTGAGGCTCGAGCATGCGCCCACGCTTCGGCAACGGGGTAGCCGTCGAGGATGCGACGGACCCAAAGGCAGTAGAGGGCGCACGCCAGCTTGCTGCGGAGGTGCCCATGGGTGACCGCCGACTGGGCGAAGGCGTCCTGGATGAGGGACTCGTCGCTGCCGCGGTGCCACAGCGCAAGGGGCAGCACCCGCATGAGCGAGCCGTTGCCATTGGCCTCGGCATCGGTCCGCCCGGCATTGGCGGCGGTATGACCGTCGCGGATGCGCCGGACGGCGCTGCTCGTCTGGATGCCGACATCGAAGACGCGACCGTCGACGGCATACCGCCCCCGGTCGAGCCATGCGACCAGACCGGCGCCGAAGTCGTCGGTGTCGAGCCGCCCGCACCGCAGCAGCGACTCGAGCAGGACGAGCGCCTGGGCTCCGTCATCGGACCACGTGCCCGGAGGAACGGCGGCATGGGCTCGATGGAAGCCGAGCGGCGGCACCATCTCGATCGCGGCGTAATCCGGGATCGTGCTCGCGGGGTGGAACTCATAGGGCACTCCCAGGGCATCACCGACGAGGAGCCCGAGGATCGCCCCCCGGCAGCGCTCGCCTCGGCTGGGTGGATCGGGCAGGGGGTATGCCGTGTCCGCCGTGACGTGGTCGCTCATCGAGGTGCCTCTCTGGGCCGGAGTCGGTCAGGAGTCCGCAGTGGTGCCGGGCGGCGAGTTGTAGCTGTCGGCGCGTGCTTGGCCGGACAACTGGGCGATGGCGTCCATGACGTCGTCGGTCAGCTGACGGCGGGCGCGGCCTTGCGGCATCCCGGCATACGCCTCGGGATGGATGGGCGGTCCGAAGGCGACCGAGACTTTGGCCAGGCGGGGCCAGTGGGCGCCGACGGGCTGGATGTCCTCGGTGCCCCGCAGGCCCACCGGCACGACCGGGACGCCGGCAGTGAGGGAGAGCCACGCGACGCCGGTGCGGCCGCGGTAGAGCAGGCCGTCACGGGAGCGGGTGCCCTCGGGGTAGATGCCGAACGCGCGTCCCGCGCGCAGGACTTCGAGGGCAAGGTCGAGCGACTCTTGGGCCGCTCGGGAGGACTCCCGGTCGACCGGGATTGCTCCAACACTCTCGAAGAAGGCCTTGCGCATCGACGCCACCGGACCCGACCCCGTGAAGTAGTCGGCCTTGGCCAGGAAACTGACCTGACGGGGTGCCGCGAGCGGGATGGCGAAGGAGTCGATGAACGACAGGTGGTTGCTCGCGAGGATCACGCCGCCGGTGAGAGGGACGTTGTCACGACCGGAGATCCGTGGTCGATAGATGGCGTGGGTGAGTGGCTTGAGGACCGCCTCACCGACGCGGTAGAAGGCGCTCACTCGTCGATTCTTCGAGGACTTGACCACCGAGGAGCCGTTCGATGACGGCTTGGCCCATGTCGGAACTGGCATCGAGGTCTTCGTCGTCGAGGCTCACCTCGTCCTCGGGAGGGCGGGGGGCTGCCTGCCGGGCGGTGCTGCTGTGCTTGGCCTCCAGCGATCGCCGCGTCGCCTCCTTGGCGCGCGCCAACTCGTGCCGCACGGATTCGGCGTGGGAATGCGCCTGGTCGGGTGGCAGGTGTGTCGCTGCGGCAGGCCGCTCCGCCCGCTGAGCCTGTTGAACCGGATGGGCCGCCTGAATTCCCGGCTCGACAGGGGGCGCCGACGGAGCTGGGGGTGGCACTGGCGCTTGGGCTGGACCTGAAGCTTGGGCTGGCACTGGAACTGGCTCCGAGGCTGGCTCCGGGGCTCCCGGGCGCCTCGGGAGATCATCCGGGACTGGCGCAGAGGGGCTCGGAGCGTGGTCGGCAGCGGCAACGCCCTCGACCCGGGCGTCGATACCGATCTCGTCGATGAGGGCTTGCCGCACGACCTCGGCGTGGTTGCCAGCGCGGAAGGTCTGGGTCAGTCCGGTCGTCGCGATGCCAAGGAGCAGGCGTTGCCCGTCATAGTCGAGGACCTGGGCATGCTGTGAAACGAAGGTCCACGTCACGCGCCGCATCGTGAAGACCCGGCCGAGCACCTCCGGCCAGACCCGGCGGATGGCAGAGACATCAAGCGCCCCCGCGCTGGTCGCGCTGGTCGCGCTGGTGGCGCTTCCCGAGCCACTCGCGCTGGTGGCGCTTCCCGAGCCGCTCGCGCCGGTCGCGCCGGCGGCAACGGTGGGGCGGGTCGCCGCTGGCGACGCGGCCGGCGCTGCACCCGGACGCGACCCAGCAGCGGGGCGATCTGTGTCGGGCCGCTCACCGTCGGCTCGCCCGAGAGCCGGTGCGACGTCGCCCCCTGAGTGCACCGGCGGAGACTGCGTCCCCCCAACCTGTGTCCCCCCAACCTGCGTCCCCGCACCCTGCGTCGCCACCACCTGGGTTGGTGCAGCCGGGGCCGGCTCAGCTGGGGTCGGCGCGGTCTGGGTCGGCTCGGTCTGGGTCGGCCCGGTCTGGGTCGGCTCGGGCGGGGCCGGGTCACGGCGCGCGGGCCGCACCGGCGGCGGGGCAATGACATCGGTCAGGGCAGTGGCAGCGTCGCTCTGGACTCCGCCGAGGTCGAGGCGCCGCTCGAGGCGGTCGAGGCGGGCGGCATACCCCGAAGCACCGGACGCGGCTGGGAGGAGCACGCGCGCGCAAATCAACTCGAGCTGCATCCGGGGCGAGGTCGCCCCGGTCATCTCGGTGATCCCGGCGTTGACGATGTCGGCCGCGCGCGACAGCTCGCCCGGCCCAAAGCGCGACTGCTGACCGCGCATCCGGTCGAGCTGATCTTCGGGGACCCCGCGCAGCACTTGGGCGGCGCCGTCGGGCACCGCCGCGATGATGATGAGGTCGCGCAGCCGCTCCAGGAGATCCATCGCGAACCGGCGCGGATCGTGGCCGGATTCGATGACTTTGTCGACCTGAGTGAACACCGAGGCGGCGTCGCGCGCGGCGATGGCGTCGATCGTCGCGTCGAGCAACTCGACACTCGTGAAGCCGAGGAGCGACGCGGCACCCTCGTAGGTCAGGCCCTCGTCACCTGAGCCGGCGATGAGCTGGTCGAGCACCGAGAGCGAGTCACGGACCGACCCGCCGCCCGCTCGCGTCACGAAGCCCAACACCCCCGGCGCGACCGCCACCTGCTCCTGCTCGCACAACCCCTCCATGTATGCCGTGAGCTTCGCCGGCGGCACGAGGCGGAAGGGGTAGTGGTGGGTGCGCGAGCGGATCGTGCCGATGACCTTTTCGGGCTCGGTCGTTGCGAAGACGAATTTCACATGCTCGGGCGGCTCTTCGACGATCTTCAGCAGAGCATTGAAGCCCTGCGGGGTCACCATGTGGGCCTCGTCGATGATGTAGACCTTGAACCGGCTCTGCGCCGGGCCGTAGGACGCGCGCTCGCGCAGGTCACGGGCATCGTCGACGCCGCCGTGGCTGGCCGCGTCGATCTCGATGACATCGACGCTCCCCGACCCGCCGCGGGCCAGCGCGACGCACGAGTCACACGTGCCGCACGGAGTCGGGGTCGGACCGATCTCGCAGTTGAGGCAGCGAGCAAGGATGCGGGCACTGGTCGTCTTGCCACAGCCGCGCGGCCCCGAGAAGAGGTAGGCGTGCCCGATGCGGCCGGTGCGCAGCGCCTGCATGAGCGGCTCAGTCACGTGCTCCTGCCCGATGACGTCGGCGAACGTCTCAGGTCGGTAGCGGCGGTACAGAGCGGTAGTCACGCCCCCAACTTAGTGCCGAGGTCAGACATCGAGGTATGCCGTGCGCGACTGCCCCCCCCGGGGTTGGGAACTGACTGGTAATCTCTTCCCATGGAAGCGAAGATCGACAGTGCCGGGAGAGTGATGCTGCCCAAGTCACTCCGCGATGCCTTCAGTCTCGCTCCGGGATCGGTCGTCGACATCTCGGCCTACGGGCGAGGGCTGCACATCACCCCCGGCGGTCGCACCGCGCTCCTGAGGCGCGAGCCGGGCGGCCGGTTGGTGGCTGTCGGTGACACGCCGGTCACGGATGAGATGACATTCGCACTGATCGACTCTGGTCGCCGGTGACGCACCGCGGCGTCGTGGCCGTTGATACGAGCGTCGCGGTTCCCCTCCTCACCGCCTCACACGAGGCGCACGCCCGGGTCCTTGCGTGGGCTGCTGGTCGCCCGCTCGCGCTCAGTGGCCATGCCCTCGTCGAGACGTACTCGGTGTTGACCAGGCTCCCCGGCAGCGCCCGGGTCGATGCCCACGACGCCGCGCGGCTCATCGACGACAACTTCGAGCGCCTCGTCATCAGCGAGGCCCAGGCAGCCGAGGCACATCACGACTTCGCTCGGCTGGGCATCGCAGGCGGGGCGGTCTACGACGCGCTGGTCGCCCTGGCGGCCCTGAGGGGCAGGGCCGTGCTGGCAACCAGGGATGCCCGTGCGAGGGACACCTACGCGGCGGTCGGGGTCCGGGTCCTCCTGGTCTGAGCCGCCGGCGCCCGAGGGAGCCGATGCCCACGAGCGTACGTATCCCCGAGGAGACCCAGCAGCGCCTTGACGCGCTGGCGGCCCGGACCCACCGCTCCAGGTCGTTCTACCTGCGCGAGGCGATCGAGCGCGGCCTGCCTCAGGTCGAGTGGGAGTACGACATCGCTCAACGAGTCGGCGAAGTCCGATCCGGGGCGGTGAAGACCGAGACTCTGGCCGAGGTGGTGGCTGATCTTGGCTTGGACGATTGAGCTGCACCCGGACGCGATCAAGCAGTTGCGAGCCCTGGCGCGCAAGGACCGGACGATGGCCAAGCGGATCACCGACTACCTAGCCGACATCGAGCCGGCCGACGACCCTCGGGCACGCGGGAATGGACTAGCCGGGCCGCTCACTGGTTTGTGGCGCTACCGAGAGGGGGACTGGCGCGTCGTCGTCGACATCTACGACGACGCGATAGTCATCCTCGCGCTCGACATCGAGCACCGGTCCCGGGTGTCCGGATGACCGTCTGAGGCTGCGCGGGGGTGAGCACCATGGACCGGGACCCTGCACCGCAGTTCGCCGCGCCGATCAGCGGGCGTCGAGGAGGAGCGGGTCGTCGTTGATCACGCCTCGGGGACCCGGGAGGACCGGCCCGGCCTGAGCCGGCTGCTCGACGAGATTGTCGCGAGGGAGACAATGCGCGTATGCCGTTGCGCCCTTCCCCACCCGCAGATGCCACACCTGCGGACACCGTCGGCGGCGTCCTCAAGGGCCACGGCCTCACCAAGCAGGTCAACGGTGCCTGGCTGCTGCGACCGACCGACATCGAGGTCAGCCGGGGTGAGTGTGTCGTCCTGCGTGGGCCGAACGGCTCTGGCAAGACCACCCTGCTGCGGATCCTCGCGGGGATGATGACACCGTCAGAGGGCACCGTGACCATCAACGGCCGGCCGGTGGACGAACGCGACCGCGCCACCCGCGATGCCGTCGCCGCGCTGGTCGGTGCGCCGACGGCATACCGAGATCTGACCCTGGGCGACCACCTCGTCCTCATTGACGCCACATGGGGTCGCGACCCGCAGACCTGCGCCGACCGCGTCCTGGAGCAGTTGGACGCGCTCGAAATCTCCCACCTCGCCACGAGATTCCCGCACGAGTTGTCCTCCGGCCAGCAGCAGCTCTTTCACCTTGCGCTCGTGCTCATCCGTCCCGCGCGCGTCCTGCTCCTCGACGAACCAGAGCAGCGCCTCGACACCCACAAGCGCAACCTTCTCACCGAATTGCTCACGGCGAGAGCCGAATCCGGCACCGCGCTCGTCGTCGCGTGCCATGACCCGGACATGACCGAAGCCCTCGGCGACTATGTCCTGGACTTCGAACCGTGGTGAGCACCCGCGAGGACCGCGCACGGCTGCACCGAGCCCGATCGATCGTCGTCGGCGGCCGACCGCCGAGCACCTGGCGCTCAGCAGGGTATGCCGTCTACGTCGCGGTGCTCATAGCGACGATCAACGCCTTCCCGATCGCTCAAGCTGTCACTCGCGTGGTCGACCTCGATGCACTCGGCACGCTCATGGGCACCCTTCCGGCCAGGATCGCCCTGGGGGTCACCGCCCTCCTCGTCGGGCTTGGCGCCTGGCGCGCAGGCCGAGTGCATGGTCCGGTCATGCCGGACCTGTCCTACGTCGACCTCATCGTCGACTCCCCCATCGACCGCGCGACGACGACCCGCCCGTGGTGGCGCCTGTCGCTGCTGGGTGCCGTCGTTGTCGGGCTGCTCCTGGGCGCTGTCATCGGCGGCAGCCTCGTCTTCACCGGACACTCGCCGTTATGGATTGCCTTGGCGGGCACGGCGATTGGTGCCGCGACCGGGTGGGCCATCGCCTGGGCGTGGCTCGTCGGGCAGGCACACGACAGGCAGCGACCGGTCGCCGAGGCAGGGTGCCGGACGGCTGCGCCCGACTCACGCCCTGGCTCACCTGTCGACGGTGGGGTTGCGACGCCAAGCCGCCAGCACGGTGGCTGTCGGCGGTGCGGCGCTCATCGGCGACATCCGAGCCGCTCGCCTGGCCGTGGCGTCACCGACGACGCGCTCACGCGATCGACGGCTACGATCGGCAGGCCCCATCGCCGTCATCGTTCGGCGCGATTGGCTTGGGCTGCACCGCAATCCGTCCCGGCTCGTCGCGGGCCTCATCGCTGTCGTGAGCGGCTCGTTCCTGCTGAGCCTCCGCGCCGGCGGGGTCGGTCTCCCCATGGTCGCCACCATCGTGGGAGCCATCGCGACCCAGTCGGGCCTTCGCGGCTGGTGCGAGGGTTTGCGCCTGCAAGGTGACAACGCGGGCACTCCCCCATTGCTCGGCATACCTGCGCGTCACGAAGCCCTCGCGCACCTTCTCGTCCCGACGGCGCTGTATGCCGGGTGCGTCGCGATCGCGGGCGGCGCGGCATACCTCGCGTCAGGGCGTTGCTCCGGTGGTCACCCTGTGGCCGCTGGCGCTGACCGGGATCCTGCTGGGCGTCGCGCTGGTCGGGGCATTCCGCGGACTGGCCCCCATGCCGATCTTCCAGCCCGACCTCGGCATCCCTGCGCTCCTGGCCTGGCTCGTTCACACCCGGCGTGACGGCGCTGATCGCGATGTCGGTCGTCACCGAGCGGGCTCGGGCCGCGATGGCCGGCGATCCTGGCGCAGGAAGCAGCACCGTGCTGCTGGTGGCCACGGCAACCATGCTCATGCTCACGTGGGGCCTCGGGCGGCAGCAGCGTCAGTGCGACGCTCACCGCGACTGAGCCGGTCGACCCGGTCGGTTGTCCTCATCTTGTGTGACACGACAGGGGGTTCGTTTCACTTTACATTGAGGAAGGCCCTGGGGGGCCGGGGGACGGCAGACACGGGACAGCCGGGCGAATGCGACGCCCGGCTGTCCTCATCTCTGGGGGGAGCTCAGCCGATCACGAGGATCCGGCTCATGTTGACCGCGTCGAAGGCGCTCTTGGCCATTCCCTGTCTGGTCTTGTTCTGCGCATACCAGATCGAGCCAGCGATATTGGATTGCGACGACGCATACTGCAGCATCTGCATGAGCGTCATCTGGGTCGCGCCACCGAAGGCCCCACTCCACGGCGAGATGTCGAAGACCATCGTCGACAGCGACCCGGCTGGGGCACTGCGTCGTAGCTCGACCGTCGTGTAGTAGTAGTTCAGCGCCGCTGCCAACATCTGGGCTTTGAGCATCGCGTTCATCGTGGCGCCGGAGGCATTGGCCGCCTTGATGACACCCAGCACATAGGTGCCGACCTGAGCGCAGGTGGCCGTGGCCGACAGGTCGTGGAAGGGTGCAAACTGCCGCAACCAGGTCGCCACGTTGCACACGTTGATGTACTTCGTGCCGACGAGCGTCTTGGTGAAGGCACCACCGGTGATGGTGGCCTGGCCATTCTTGTTGGACCAGAAGCCAATCGTGCCGTCACCGATCCACGGCGGACCGCACACCGAGACCGTCACCGCGTCGCTCTGCCCGGTCTGGGTGATCGTCGCAGTGTTGGTGTAGGTCGTGCAGCCGTTCTTGGGCACGGCATACGTGTTGGTGTAGCGGAACTGCCAGCCGCCGATCGTGCCCGTGACCCCGCCGGCAGTGTTAACCGACGTGATGCCGGTGAACCAGTCGACCGTGCCGAGCGTCTTGACCGCGGCCGACCCGGTCACCTTGTCGGTGACGGTGATGCCCTTGTTGACCTCCGTGGCCATGGCGTAGTTGACCGGGGCGGTCCCGGAGGCCGAGCCGGTCGCGGTGAAGGCCGCGGCCTTGTCCCACGTCACGGTGGCGGTGTTGGTGCCGGTGTAGCTCGACGGCTGCCCGGTGCACGTGTAGCCCACGGTCTTGGTCTCGCTGGCTGCGAGCGTGAGGGTCGTCGTGCCGCCGTTGACCGTGCACGTCAGGCCGGTGAGGTCGAGCGTGTCGGCGATCGACACCGTGACCGACTGCCAGTCGTTGGGGTTGGTCACCGTGATGGTGCCGGTCAACAACCATGCCGAGTCGACAGACCCATGGGGGCGCACGTCGACGGTGTAGGGCACGGACACGCTGGTGGCGAGGGTCGCCGCCGGGCTGGTGCCCTGCTTGTCGATCGTCCACAGGTAGGTCCTGGTGTAGTGACGCCGTCGCCGTCTTGCTCACCGTGAGGTCGGCGCCGCCGCACAGGGTGGCGGTGACTGACTCGCTCTCACCCGTCTGGTCGATCGTCGCGGTGTTGGCGAAGGTCTCACAGCTGCCCGTTTTGGCACCGTGGCTCAGGGTGTAGGTGAACGGCGTGGAGTCTGCCGCGGTGAGGTAGTCCAGCGTCCACGGGACGGGCGGGACGTGTTGGGTGTCAGTCACCGTGATGACCCGGTCGGTTTCCTCGTCGAGCGTCAGCGCCACCGACGCCGTCGCCGACGCCGTGCCCGTCGCGGTGTGGGCTGCCGCGGCGTTCCACGTCACCGTTGCGGTGTTTGACCCGGTGTATGTCGGCTGGCTGGTGAACGTGCAGGTGTAGTCCAGCGTCACCGATTGCCCCGCGGGCACGACCACGGATGACCCGCCCGTCACTGGGCAGCTCGCGCCACCGCCGAGACCGAGGGTGTCGGTCACATTGGCCGTGACGTCCTGCCAGGTGTTGGGGTTGGTCACCGTGATCTCGCCGCTGAGCGTCCACCCGGAGTCGACATAGCCGGTCTTGGACACCGTCACGGTGTAGGGGAAGTCGACCGTGCTGCCCCCGACGACCTTCGTCGGGACGCTCGTCGCGAGGGACTTGTCGATGTCCCACGTGTAGAGCCGGTTGAAAGTCCCTGCCCCGTCTTTGCCGACGGTGAGGTCGGCGCCGCGGCAGGCCTCGACGGAGGCGCTATCCGAACCGCCGGTCGAGAGGGTCGCGGTGTTGCCGAAGGTCTGGCAGGTGCCGGCGGTGCCGACGTTCCAGACGTGCGAGTAGGCCAACGTCGTCGGCGATCCGTCACCGGCCGAGACGACGGTGGCGTTGCCGGTCCAGCCCGCGACGGGGTCGGTCACGGTGGTCGTCGCGTTGGTGACCGCGGGGGCCACGACGGCGAAGTCAACTGCGGCCGAAGGCGTCAGCGTGCCGGCAGCGACGTAGCTCGTGGCCGGCCACGACACGGTAGCGGTGTTGGTCACTGAGCCGGTCGGCACGGCGTCGATCGCGCAGTTGTAGGTGATTGTCAGCGTGCCGTTGGCCGGCAGGGTCCGGTCGGCCGAGGTGAGCTGGCAGGTCGCACCGGCCATCACGTCAGACACCGTCACCGTGAGGGCGACGTCATTGGGGTTGGTCACCGTGATCGAGCCGGTCACCGTCGCGCCGGAGTCGTGCTTGGTCGGCGTGACGACGACGCTGTATGTCGCGGTGACGTCACCGGTGGCCGGGGCGGCATAGAGCCGGCCGGTGGGGCCGGTCTTGTCGACCGTGTAGGTCCAGTCGCGGGCGTAGGCACCCGTCGCGGACTTGGTCGCCGTGATGGCGGCCGCACGGCATACCTGCACCGTCGCGCCGTCGGAGCCGCCGAGTCGACAGCGTCGCCGTGTTGGTGAAGTCCACACAGGTGCCGGCGGTGCCGGTCCAGGCGTGGTCGTAGCTCACCGACTGCGCCCCGTCGGCAGCGGCGAACGGGCCGTAACTCGCCGCCGGAGCGTTGGGGTCGGCGAAAGTCACCGTGGCGTTGGTCTCGGACGGGGTGACCGCGCCGAAGTCGACCGTGGCGCTCGGGGTGAGCGAGCCGGCCGGGACGTAGGAGACAGCCGGCCACGTGACCGTCGCAGTGTTCGATCACCGCGCCGGTCGGCACCGACGTCAGCGTGCAGCTATAGCTGACGCTGGCCGAGCCCTTGGCCGGGACCTCGATCGTGCCCGGGGTGACGGTGCAGGTGGCGTCTCCAAGCACGTCGGTCACGGTGGCCGTGATCGCGACGTCGTTGGGGTTGGTCACCGTCACCGAACCGGACACCACGGCGCTGGAGTCAGTCTTGCTCGGGGTCACGCTGACCGTGTAGGTCGCGGTGGCCGCACCGGTCGCGGGGTCGGCGACGAGCTGGGTCGCCGTCGGCGTCCTTGGCGATGCTCCAGTCCCAGTCGCGAGCGAAGGCACCCGTGGCCGACTTGCTGGCCGTCACCGCTGCGTAGCCGCACACCGTGGCCGAGGCCGTGTCCGTGGCGCCGGTCTCGCTGATCGTCGCGGTGTTGTCGATCGTGAGGCACGACCCGGTGGGGGCGGTGACGGTCTTGCCATACAGTGAAGTCCTTGGGAGACTCGCCGATCGCGACGGTGCCGAGGGTCGTCGTGACCCCGCCCACCGTGTCGGTGACGGTCACCGAGTCGTTCGTCTCCTTGGCCAGATCCAGCGTGTATGCCGTCGTGCCCGACGCGGAGCCGTGGGCGGTGTGCGCCGCCGCCTGGTCCCAGGTCGCGGTCGCCGTGTTGGTGCCGGAGTAGGAGGCCGGCTGTGCGGCATACGTGCAGGTGTAGTCGAGCTTGACCGAGCCGCCCGACTTCGCGAGGGTTGCGGTCGTCTCACCGGTGACCGTGCACGTGGCCCCGGCCGCCGACAGGGCATCGGTGACACCGGTGAGGGTGACGGACTGCCATGTGTTGGGGTTGGTCACCGTGATCGTGCCGGTGACGGTCCAGCCCGAATCGGTCTGGTCGGTCTTCGTGGCGGTCACCGTGTAGGGGATCGTCACGTCGGTGCCGCCCGCGACTGATGCCGGGAAGTCACCGACCGCTCTTGTCGATGGCCCAGGTGTAGCTCGTGTCGTAGCTACCCACGGCGGTCTTGGTGACCGTGAGGTCGGCGCCGACACACATCGCGACGGTGGCCGTCGCCGTGTCGGCATTGGCTGCCGTGGCGAAGGACGCGGTGTTGTCGTAACTAAGACAGCTTCCGGCAGTGGTGTCGCTCGCGGGCTTGGTCACCGAGTAGGTAATGGCCTGCGTGCTCGGGTCGTCCCAGACGGCCGTGCCGATCTGCACCGGGATGGTGCCGGTCTTGTTGTCCCAGACCGCGATCGACTTGTCGATCGAGCTGGTCTCGGTGAAGGTCACCGGGGAGACCGATGCCGACGTGGTGCCGCTGACCACGTCCGATCCCGCAACCGGCTCGGCCGTCCAGGCGACGGTGGCGGTGTTGGAGGCGACGGCCGGGGGCGCACCGATCCCGGTGCACGAGTAGGCAACGCCGATCGAGCCACCCGCGGGGACGGACACTGTGGCCCCGTCAGGGTAGGTGCATGAGGCCGCTGCGCCATAGGGCAGGTCGGTGACGGTGGCCGACACCGGGAAGGCGTTGGGGTTGGTCACGGTGACCGTGCCCGACATTGCCCAGCCGGAGTCGGTGGTTGTCCCAGGGGTGGCCGTCACCGTGTAGGTGAAGGTCGCGGAGCCGTCGGGTGCGGTCTCGATCTGGGTGTCGGCCTGCCGACTTGGTGATCGTCCAGTCATAGGTGCGGGTGAAGGTGCCGGCAGCGGTCTTCGTCGCCGTGGGCGCCTTGACGATGCACAGCTGCACACTTGCTGCGTCCGACTGACCGGTCGAGCTGATCGTCGCGGTGTTGTCGATCGTCTGGCACTGGCCGGCGGTGCCGGTCAGCGTGACGTCGTAGGTCGCACTGCCGGAGCCGCCGAAGGTCCCCACGACACCACCGGGCGCCATCGGGTCGCTCACGGTGATCGACTCGTCGACCGAACCGGTCAGCGTGCCGGTGACACCCGCCGCACCGGTGGCGGTGCCGACGGCCGTGTGGGCCTCGGCGGCGTCCCAGGTCGCGGTGGCCGTGTTGGTGCCGGACAGGGTGCCGGGGTCGGCCCCCGCGGCGACCGTGCACGTGTAGGGCAGCCTGGCGTCTGTGCCGGGCAGGATCGTCACCGTCGCGCTTCCAGCGACTGTGCAGGTCAGTCCGGGAATGTCAACGGCGTCGGTCACCGTGGCCGTGATCGACTCGAAGGTGTTCGGGTTGTGCACGGTGATGTCGCCTGAGAGCGTCCATGCGGTCGGGGTCGGGGTGCCCCGGGTGACATCGACGGTGTATCTGACCTGGGTGTCACCACCCTCGCCGACCACGATGCTGCTCTTGTCGACCGACTTGGTGATCATCCACGGGTAGGTCTGGGTGTAGCCCGCCACAGCGGTCTTGGTGACCGTCAGGGGGGAAGCGCCACAGAGCTCCTGGGCTCACCGAGTCGCTGTCGAGCTCGACGGCGTTGTCACCGACGACGGCCGCGGTGTTGTCGAAGGTCGCGCAGCTGGCCTCCGGGGCCGTCCGAGTGATCGGGTAGGTCAGGTCGGTCGAGGCCCCAGCCGTCGCCCAGTCCAGCGTCCACGACTCGTGCTGGGTGTCGGTGACGGTGACGGTCTTGTTGGTCTGGCCCGCCAGGGCAAGGGTGTATGCCGCACCCCCAGTCGCGGTGCCGGCTGCGGTGTGGGCCGCGGCGGCATCCCACGTCGCGGTGGCGGTGTTGCTGCCCTCGTATGCCGTGGGCCGCACGGCATACGTGCAGGTGTAGGTCAGCTCGGCCGATCCCAAGGCGGGGATCGACGCGGTCTGATCACCGGTGACGAGACAGCTCGCGCCGTCGACCGAGAGGACATCGCTCACGCCGGTGAGGGTCACGGGCTGCCAGGTGTTGGGGTTGCTCACCGTGATCGTGCCGGTGACGCGCCAGCCCGAGTCGGTCTGGCCGGCCTTGGTGATGGTGAGGGTGTAGGGGAAGTCGACGCTCGAGCCGAACGGGACGACCCCGGGCACGTCGCCGAGCTTCTTGTCGATATCCCAGTCGTAGGTCGTGTCGTAGTGGCCGGACGCGGTCTTGGTGACCGTGAGGTCGGCCGCACGGCATACGTCGACGTCGGCGGAGGCGCTGTCACCGGTGACTGATGCCGTGTTGGTGAAGGTCTGGCAGGTGCCGGGGTTGGAGTTCGTCCACGTCGACGTGACCGAGTAGCTCCCGCCCGCGGGGGCGGTGGCCGTCGCGGGCAGGCCCGAGTCGGCATCCGGATCGGTGACCTCGGTGCTCGCGCCGTGCTCGACCGACGGGGCCAGGCCCGCGAATGTCGTCGTGGCGGTCGCCGAGTTCGAGCCTGCCGCGACGTAGCCACTGTCGACCCAGCCCGCGGTGACCGTGTTGGTCAGCGTGCTGGTGCCGGGGTCGCTGCCGAAGGCGCAGGTGTAGTCGACCGTAGCGGTGGCGCCGGCCGCGATGCTCGAGGGCACGGTGCCGAGGGTGCAGGTCGCGCCCGGGAGGGTGTCGGTGACGGTGACGCCGGTGATGGCGACCGAGTTGGGGTTGCGCAGCGTGATCGTGCCGGTCACCGTCCAGGCCGAGTCGGTCTTGGTCGGCGTGGCCGTCACCGTGTAGGTCGCGGTTGCCGTGCCGGTGGTGGGGTCGGCGATGACGCGCGATGTTGCTGCGACCTTGGTGACCTCCCAGGTCCAATCGCGGGTGAAGGACGGCGCCGCGGTCTTCGAGACCTCGAGCGCCGAGCCACCACAGAGGGAGGCGGTCGCGGTCGCGCCGTTTGTCGCGTCGGTGCCGAGCCAGGCGGTGTTGGTGAAGGTCGTGCACCCACCGTCCGGCGCGGTCTTGGTCAGCGTGTAGGTGAAGACCTGGCTGGCCGGGATGGTCGCGTCGGCAGTGCTAAGCACGATCGGGGCGGCGGGGTTGGTCTTGTCGTCGGTGACGGTGATGGTCTGCCCGGTGACCGTGACATTCGCCGCGGCGAAGTCGGCCGAGGCGGTGCCCGCCGCGGTGCCAGAGGTGCCGTACGGCATACCGGTTGTCCAGGTGGCGGTGGCCGTGTTGGTGACCGAGGTAGTCGGCTTGGTCGCGAAGGTGCAGGTGTAGGGGAAAGTCAGCGTGGCGCCGGCAGCGACAGTGAAGCCGGTGGTCGTGCCAGTGATCGAGCAGGATCCTCCGGTCATGGCGTCGACGAGAGTGACGCCTTGCACGGGCACGGGGTTGGGGTTCTGGACGGAGATGACACCGGAGGTGACGAACCCGGATTCCTGGGCGGTCGGGACTGCTGTGACGGTGTAGGTGAAATCGGCAGTTTGGCCGCTCGCGACGTTCTGACTCGCGGGGGTTACCGACTTGGTGATCGCCCAGGTCCACGCTCGGTTGTATGCCGTGGTGGCCGTCTTCGTGACGACGAGGTCGGCGTAGGCGAACCTATTGGTGTAGGTGCAGGTGATGCTCTGGTCGGACACCACCGTCAGGGTCGCCGTCCCGCCGTTCACCGCAGCGGTGCCGCCGGTGCAGGTGAGATTGGACAGATTCCACCCGGGGGTGGCGGTCTCGGTCAGCGTCCAGGTGCCGGGCGCCACGTTGTAGGTGGCGGTGTTGGACAACGTCGGGTCGGCGTCGTCGTCGAGGGGGAAGGTCTTCGACGACGTGGCGCTGGACAGGGTGAAGCTGAAGTCTTGGGCGCTGTCGGGGACGGCGTCCTTGATGATCTTGACGGTGCCGGCGTGCTGGACGGCCCCGGAGGCCATCTGGTTGTCCATCGATCCGAGCGAGGCGGGCTTGCCGCTGCCCTCTTTGAGGCTCACCAGGCTGACGTGGTAGGGCGAGCCCGAGATCGAGCCAGCACCCTGGCCGGTCCCCCAGTCGAGCTGGGAAGCCACGTGCGCACCGAACCACAGCACCGAGTCAGCTCCGGTGGCGGTAAAGGTGAGCGTGACCGTGGCGATGGTGTCACCGGCATACGAGGTCGGCGGGGTGATGGCGGCGTTGGTCATCGTGCCGCCATACATTGTGAAGACTTCGCCACCACTCTGTGGAGTGGTCGTCGGGATCGGGTAGGTCGTCGCCCCGGCGATCGAACATTGAGGTCAAGTCCCTGGCACTGGTCGTTGATCCAGGTCTCGGAGGCGTTGTAGGTCGTGAGGTAGTCGTAGGCGTGCAGGCCGCCCTTGCTGGTCTGGTAGGTGAACACCAGGGTGTAGGTCTGTACCGGTGCTGAGCCCGGTCAGAGCCAACCGCTGAGGAGTCGAATCGCCCTCGTTATAGACCGAGTTCGACTGTTGCAGGTTGCCGTTGATCCACTGGCACCCTGGGTCGGCCGACGTCGCCGGATAGCCGCTGCCCATGTTGTTGGCGCACTGATCGAATGCCTTGACCGGAGAGTCAGTGAAGGTGACCGACGCAGTCCCGCTCGCGCCCGTGGCTGTTGCGCTATACGTGGCGACGAACCACGCCGGCAGTTGGAAGGTGTAGGTGATCGAGCCGTCGAGGGCCGCGACCGGGTCGGCGGGGGCACCGTTGGCGCCGCTGGACAAGCGACCACGTCTGACCGGCGTCGTCGTTGACGATGATGTGGACCTGCTCTCCGGGCGCCCAATGGGTGCCTGAGAGCACGACAGTGCCGCCGGGTGGATAGTCGGCCTGATCGGAAGTGAGGGTCGGGGGCCCGTCCGCCGCAGCAGCGGTTTGGACCGCGCCCAGGAGCGCCACCACGGCGAAGGCCGCGACAGCTGCGATCAGGCGCACCCAGCGTCGCCAGACCGGCCCTGAGCCAGCCATGCGTGCCGTCATCAACGAGAGAGTCATGCCTCGCACCCCTTGTCATCCCCTCAGGGGCATCCCGCCCCCATGGGGTCAGCGTGGTCCCACAACCTCACCAGGTCTTCCCATAGTCCTCACAAAACCCTCACGAGCCGTGAAGTCGGCATTTCTCACCTCTCGGTCTGGTCGATGCCCCTGGAAAGGGGGACACAGCCGGAGAGCTGATTTTCCCGAATAGCTGACATCTCCGCCGATCGTCACTTACAGTGCCCCTGATGACCCTCGGGGGACGGGCTCGCGGAAGTTGAATTTTCATGTCGACAGTTGTCCTCCTGGCGTCGGACGAGCGGGTGACCCACGCCGTCAGCACCGACGCTGCGCAGCACACATACCGTGCACCGCGCGCCCCACGGGCGAGCGGCTGTATCGCTAGCAAAAGCCCACTCTCCGTGCGTGATTGTGCTCATTCCGGCGGGCATCGGACCGAGGCGGCCTCGACGAGTGCCGCACGATCAGGTCGGGGACCGACGCCCCAATCCTCGTCCTCGGGAGAGCTGGCGGGGACGAGGTCGACGAAGTCCTCGCATTCGCGTCCGGAGCCGACGACTACGCCTCACAGGACATTTCCGGACGAGTGCTGTCAGCGCGGGTCAATGCCCTCATTCGCCGCAGCCATCAATCTCCGCATAAAGTGTCAATCCGGACATTTGGGAATGTTTCGATGGATCTCGATCAACGCCGCGCACACGTTGATGGCTGCCCGCTGCACCTCACGAGGATCGAGTTCGAGCTCCTCCTCGCTCTGACGGACAGCCGCCATCGCGTCGTCTCCCGCAGCGAGCTCGTCGAGCGAGTCTGGGGCCCGTGGCACAGCAGCCACCACGTCCTTGAGGTCCACCTCAGTCGGCTTCGCACCAAGATTCTCGCCGCGGGCGGGCCCCGGGTTGGCGAGGCGGTGCCGGGCTACGGCTACCGGCTGGGCGGCGGGACGGCATACGCGGTCTGACGCTTCGCCGCTCGTCGACGCACATGCAAGGACACCCCGCGCACCTGGAAGAGCCCACCTGCCCTTGCTGCATTCCTGCCCTGGGGGAGTTCAGTGAGGTACCACCACGCGGGGTGCCGGGCTCCATCATAGGTCACCGGCCGCCCAGGACACTGGCCCTTCCCCTGGGGGCATGCCCCGACCAGCACCCGGGCGCCGCCAGGATTTCGACGCGGACCGCGGCTGCTCCGGTAGCCTCCCCCACGGAGGATTCGCATAGTGGCCTAGTGCGCACGATTGGAAATCGTGTTGGGGATGAAACCCCTCGCGGGTTCAAATCCCGCATCCTCCGCCACGCTCCAGCCGCTCGGGTGGAGAGTCTGAGCACCAGCTTGGGTGCCCGACTCTCCACCCGATGCGCGTTGCTGGGCCCGACCGGACGCGCCTCACAAGTCACTCACGTCCTCGATCCGGATGACTCCCCAAGACACCGGGGTGCCCCTAAGGTCAGCACGTGACTCCTCCGCCCCGCCCCACATCCTTCTGGTGGTATGCCGCGTCCGCAGGCTTGGCGTGGCTCGGGCTCGCCGTGTCGCTCGCGCTCAACCTCACCGGCTTCTACGACTCCGACATCGTGACGACTCCGTCGCGCTACGGGTATGCAGCGGGAGCCGCGACCCCCATCCAGCAGCGACTGGCCGACTGGGTCTCCTACTTCACGATCTGGTCCAACATCACCGTCGCGGTCGTCGCCACGCTCCTTGCCCGGCGAGCCCGGCGAGCTGCCAGGGAGCCCCACTCCCCGAGTGCTCAACGTCATCCGGCTCAGCTCGCTCGTGATGATCACGATCACCGGCCTCGTGTATGCCGTGGTGCTCGCCCCCACGTCGGTCCAGCGCGGCATCGACAATCTCTCCAACTCGCTGCTGCACCAAGTCACCCCCATCCTCGCCATCGTGGTCTGGCTCGTCGTCGGGCCGCGTCGTGAATTCTGTTGGCGCACAGTGCTGTTGTCGACCCTCCTGCCGCTGACGTGGATCCTCTGGATGCTCGCCAGGGGCGCAGCGACCGGCACCTATCCCTACGACTTCATCAACGCCAAAGCGCTGGGGTGGTCGACCGCCCTCACCAACCTCGGGAGCGTCCTGCTCCTCGGCGTCATCGTGGCCTTCGTCTTTCTCGGTCTCGATCGGTTGCTCAGCAGGCGTCAGACCCGCCCATGACGGGCCTAGGCGGCCCGCCCCTGGCTCGTCGCCTGGGCACCGCGGATGCCGTCGTCATCGGTCTCGGCTCGATGATCGGGGCGGGGATCTTCGCCGCGTTCACCCCCGCGGCACGAGGCCGCCGGGCCCTGGCTGCTCGTCGGCCTCGCGCTCGCCGCAGGGGTCGCCTGGGCCAACGCCACCTCGTCGGCGCAGCTGGCCGCGCAATACCCCGAGTCCGGGGGCACCTACGTCTACGGCCGCGAGCGCCTCGGACCCGGATGGGGTTTCGCTGCCGGCTGGGCCTTCATCGTGGGCAAGACCGCGTCGTGCTCGGCCATGGCCCTCACCGCCGCGACCTACGCCTTCGGCAGCCAGACCGCCGGCACGCGGGCGACGGCGATCGGCCTCGTCGTGGTGCTCACCTGGGTCATCGCCCGCGGCATCACGAAGACCGCGGCCCTGGCCCGCGTCCTGCTCACGCTCACCCTGGCGGCCCTGCTCGTGGCGTCGCTCGCCGTCGCTTCAGGCCACCACGGAGTGGCGCTCGGCCGCGGACACCGCCGCCGACTTCGCCGCGGCGTTCGACGATCGCGGACTGGCGGGCACGGCATACGGCATCCTCCAGTCTGCGGGGCTGCTCTTCTTCGCGTTCGCCGGCTACGCGCGGATCGCGACGCTCGGCGAGGAGGTGCGCGACCCGCAGCACACGATCCCCCGCGCGATCACCCGGGCGCTGCTCGTGGCCATTGCCCTGTATGCCGCGTTCGCCCTCCTGCTCTTAGCCACTCTTGGTGCGCCCATCATGGCCGGCACCCCGACGCCACTCATGGCGGCCGCGCACTCGGTCGGGCTCGAATGGGTGGCCCAGGTGGTCCGGGCCGGGGCGGCGATCGCCTGCGTCGGGTCACTGCTCGGGCTGCTGTCCGGGGTCGGCCGCACGACCTTTGCCATGGCGCGCGCCGGCGATCTGCCGCGGCGGCTTGCTGCGGTGAGCCCGACGTCGGCGGTGCCAGTCGTCGCCCAGGTCGCCCTTGCCGCAGCGGTGGTGCTCCTCACCGCGCTCACCGACCTCAGGCACGCCATCGGGTTCTCGTCTTTCGGCGTCCTGCTCTACTACGCCATCGCCAACGCCGCAGCGTGGACCCAGGACGACCAGCACCGACGATGGCCGCGCAGCATCCAGGTGGCCGGACTCGTCGGCTGCCTCGTGGTGGCCTTCACCGTGCCGCCGCTGTCAGTCGGCGGCGGCGCGGCCGTCATCGCGGCCGGCCTCGTCGGCCGACATCTGGTCGGCCGACGTGCGCCGGGTGGGTGACCGCCGGTTAGCGGCGGCGTGACGTGCCGAAGATCGAGCGGGTGATCTCGCGGCCGATGACGGTGCCGGCCGAGCGGAGCATCGACTTGAAGACCGACGACTGGACAACCGCCTCGACGACCGTCGGCTCCTCTTTGGGGGCACGGGCCTGGCGTGGAGCCGCCCGCTCGGCCTGAGCCTGAGCCTTCGCTTGGGCGGCGGCGGCCTTGTCCGCCTCGGCCTGCTGTTGCGCGGCGGCGGCTGCCGCATCAGCGGATTGTTTTGCCGCCGTGAGCTTTTCGAAAGCCGACTCGCGGTCGGTCGTCGCGGCATACTTGCTGGCGACCGACGAGGCGGCGATGATCGCGTCCATCGCGGCAGGGTCCGACGGCGCCATCAACGACTGCGGCGCGCGCATCCGAGTCCAGGCGACCGGGGTCGGCGCGCCCTTCTCCGATAGCACCGTGATGATCGCCTCGCCGGTGCCGAGCTGGGTCAACAACTCCTGCAGGTCGTAATCACTCTTGGGGTAGGTCGACACTGCCGCCTTGAGCGCCTTCGCGTCGTCGGGGGTGAAGGCACGCAGGGCGTGCTGGACGCGGTTGCCGAGCTGGGCGAGGACGTCGGCCGGCACGTCCTTGGGCGATTGGGTGACGAAGAAGATGCCGACGCCCTTGGAGCGGATGAGGCGGACGGTCTGGGTGATCGACTGGATGAACTCCTTCGAGGCACCCGTGAAGAGCAGGTGGGCCTCGTCGAAGAAGAAGACGAGCTTGGGCTTGTCGAGGTCACCGACCTCGGGCAGGTCGTGGAAGAGGTCGGCGAGCAGCCACATGAGGAACGTCGAAAACAGTTGCGGCCGGTTTTGCACCGCGGGCAGCTCGAGCATCGACACGAGTCCGCGGCCGTCGGGGGCCATCCGCAGCAGGTCGGCGGTCTCGAACTCCGGCAGCCCGAAGAAGACATCGGCGCCTTGGTCGGCAAAGGTGATCAGCTCGCGCAGGATCACTCCAGCCGTCGCCGACGACAGACCGCCGAGGTCTTTGAGATCGGCCTTTCCCTCGTCGGAGGTCAGGTGCTGGACGACCGCGCGAAGGTCCTTGAGGTCATCGAGCCACAGCCCCTTGGCGTCGGCGTAGTGGAAGACGAGACCGAGGCTCGACTCCTGGGTCTCGTTGAGCCCGAGCACCTTGGCCAGCAGCGTCGGCCCGAAAGACGAGATCGATGCGCGGATCGGGATGCCCTTGCCCTGCCCGCCCAGGGAGTAGAACTCGGTCGGGTATGCCGTGCCGACCCACTCCTCGCCGATGTCGGCGGTGCGGGCGGCGATGCGGTCGTTGCTCACCCCCGCGGTCGCCATGCCGGACAAGTCACCCTTGACGTCGGCGAGGAAGACCGGCACGCCGCCCTGGGAGAGCTGCTCGGCCATGAGCTGGAGCGTCTTGGTCTTGCCCGTGCCCGTGGCGCCCGCGACGAGGCCGTGCCGATTCATCACCGCGAGCGGGATCTGCACCTTCGCCGCCGGGTATGCCGTGCCCTCCCTCACCGCCGCGCCGAACTCGAGCGCCCCACCGGTGAAGGCGTATCCGGCTCGGATGGTCTCGATCTGAGCCGGGAGGGGGGGCCGGGTGCGTCGGCTGGGGTCGAGGCCTGGTCTTGGGGCGCGGAAGCTGCTGTATCGCTCACGCAGCGCACTCTAGTTGGCGCGGCTGCGTGCGTGCGTGAGGCCGCCGCATAGACTGCAGCCGTGATCTTCAAGGGCATCGGCGAGCATCGGCCGTACCCCGACCATGGGCTGGTGACGACGCGCGATTGGGCTGGGGTCGCTCCGCGACAGGTCCGCCTGGCCGAGCTCATCACGACCAAGCGCACCCTCGACCTCGCCCACCTTCTCGCCGAGGATTCGACCTTTTACGGCGACCTCTTCGCTCACGTCGTCCAGTGGAAGGGCAACCTCTACCTCGAGCAGGGCCTGCACCGCGCCTTGCGGGCCGCCCTGCAGCAACGCGGTACCCTCCACGCGCGCGTCCTCGTGCTTGACTGAGTCAGCGTCCGTCGTGATCGAGTCCAGGAGAACGTCCCGGGGAAACTCCATGGGAAGAGGAGGGCGACTGTGAGCCTGACCGTCGAATCCGAGTCCGTCGCTCGGTCCAGGCGCAATCGACGCGCCGCGATCACCATCGGTGTCGTCATCGCCCTGCTGGCCGCGACCCTCTACGTCGCCGCTTCCTACTGGCAGGCCCCCACCAAATCCCCCACGGCGACACCCACGTGCTCGACCGGCGGCATTGCCCCGAGCCAGGTCACCGTCAACGTCTACAACGCCACCAAGCGCAATGGCCTGGGCAGCGCGACGAGCAAGCTGGTGGCCGCCCGAGGCTTCGTCATCGGCACGGTCTCCAACGACCCGATGAAGAAGGCCGTCGCGGCGCCAGCGGAGGTGCGCTTCGGTCCGGCTGGCGAGACGTCGGCCGCGCTCGTCGTCGCGCTCGTCCCTGGTGCCGTGCCGGTCAAGGACACCCGCGCCGATGCTTCTGTCGACCTGGTGATCGGTGACGCCTTCAAGGAACTCGCGCCGGCTCCGACGACGACGGCGCCCTGGCGGCTGCTGACGCGCACGAGCGCGCCGGGCCTCACTCCGCCGCGCGCGTCATCGCCCGCAAGAGGGTCGGCAGCATCCGTCGGGCCAAGGTGTCGCCGGCGTTGGGGTCGGCCCCCGTGATCATCGCCTCCCGCACGCTCGACTCAAACAGTCCTTCGATCGTCGACAGGGCATCGTCGGCATCGACAGTGAGAGCGAGACCGGCACCGTCGAGGGCACGTTCGAGAAACGGTCGGAAGCGCTCCCGGAAGGCGACCCGCGCGGCGAGGTAGGGGGCCGCCAGGTGGGGATCGCGCATCGACAGCAACGAGAGCTCGGCCCGCAGTCCGTGGTTGGCCGAACCGAAGGGCTGCAGCTCGAAGAGCCGCTCGGTGACCACGGTCACGAGGTCGCCGTCCTTGGGCGCGGCGGCGACAGCGGCTGAGAGGCGCTCAAGCACGCGGGCCTCCTCACGATCGAGGACAGCCAGGAGGAGTTCTTCCTTTGACGCGAAGTTGGAGTAGAACGCCCCACGCGTGAATCCGGCTCGCTCGCATACCTCTTCGACCGTCGAAGCAGCCAGCCCTTGGTCTCCGAAGACCTCACTCGCGGCGTCGAGCAAGCGCTCGCGGGTCGCCCGGCGGCTGCGCTTGGTCGGTGCCTGATCACCCATCGTCGCCTCCCTCCTGGCCCAAGTCTGCCGGAGATTGACGACGAGCCCGTTCGATACGTTAACGTATTCAATACACCCACGTATCCAAGCCCACCGGCGCATCGCCGACCCAGCTCTCGGGAGCCCCATGTCCTCCGCGCTCTACTCCCTCGGTCAGTGGTCCGTCCGCCGACGCCGCCTCGTCGTCATCCTGTGGCTGGCCCTGCTCGTCGTCCTCGGCGCGAGCGCCAAGGTCATGCAGCAGGGCCTCACCGACGTCTTCACGATCCCGGGCACCCAGTCTCAGCAGGCAGCGGACTCGCTCTCGGCGCGGTTCCCCCAGTTCGCAGGCGCGAGCGGCCAGGTCGTCGTCACTGCCCCCGCCGGCACCACGGTGACCGACCCCGCGGTCAAGGCCCAGATCGAGGACCTCACCGCGCGGTATGCCGCCCTCCCGCACGTCCGCACGACCGCGAGCCCCTTCAGCGAGCACGTCAAGGGCGCGATCTCGGCCGACAGCACCACCGCGATCATCGCGGTCCACCTGGATGTCGACGCGGCAAAGGTCACGCCAGACATGCGCACCCCACTCATCGCCGAAGCCGCCCGATCGACATCGTCCGGGCTCACGGCCTACATGGGTGGGTCGGTCTTCATGCCTTCGCCACCGGAGGTGACGATCGCCGAGGGTCTGGGCGTCATCGTGGCCCTTGTCGTGCTGCTGTTGACCTTCGGATCGGCGCTGGCGGCAGGCATTCCGCTGCTGACGTCGCTCGTCGGGGTCGCGGCGTCGATGACGGTGATCTTCGCGGCGACGCGGTTCACCGAGATCACCTCGACGGCACCCTTCCTCGGGCTCATGATCGGGCTCGCGGTCGGCATCGACTACGCCCTCTTTGTCCTGTCTCGCCACCGCGACCTCATCGCCGAGGGCACCTCGCCGCAGGAGGCTGCCGCGCAAGCCACCGGCACGGCCGGGTCTGCGGTGGTCTTCGCCGGCACCACGGTGGGGATCGCTCTCGTCGCGCTCGGGGTCGCGGGCATCCCGTTCCTGTCGGTCATGGGGGTTGCCGGCGCGGTCGCCGTCGTGGGGGCCGTCGCCGTCTCGCTCACTCTCCTGCCCGCGATCCTCGGGTATGCCGGTGCTCGCGTGGCACCCAAGGCGACGGCCGAAGCACACCACGCGACGCGGCATACCGGATGGTCGGCGGCCTGGGTGCGCGCGGTGACCAGGATCCCGGCCCTCACCGTCGTCCTCGTCCTGCTGGGGTTGGGCGCCATGGCGGTCCCCGCGAAGGACCTCCACCTGTCCCTGCCCGACAACGGCACGTCGAGCCCGACCTCGACGCAGCGCTTGGCCTTTGACACGATCGCCCGGGCGTTCGGGCCGGGCGCCAATGCGCCGCTCGTCGTCACCCTCGACATCGTGTCGACCACCGACCCGCTCGGCGTCGTTGCGGAGGTCGCGCAGCTGGTCAGGGAGACTCCGGGCATCGCGTCGATCACGGTCGCGACGCCCAATCAGGGCGCCGACACCGGGGTCGTCGTCGCCGTGCCCACGACTCGCTCGGAGGACCCGGAGACGAAGGAGACTCTCGCCCGAGTGCGCGCCCTCGCGCCGGTCGTCCAGGAACGGTTCGGCGTGGACCTTGCGGTCACCGGCCACACTGCCGCTCAGGTCGACATTGCCGACCGTCTCGGCACGGCCCTGCTCCCCTTCGGGATCCTCGTCGTCGGGCTCTCGCTCATCCTGCTCACGCTCGTCTTCCGGTCGATCCTCGTGCCTGTCACGGCAGCGCTGGGCTACCTGCTGTCACTGGGCGCGGCCTTCGGGGCCGTGGCGGCGGTCTTCCAATGGGGATGGCTGACGGGGCCTCTGCACGTCGAGGAGACGGGGCCGATCATCGCCTTCATGCCGATCCTCCTCATGGGGGTGCTGTTCGGGCTGGCGATGGACTATCAGGTCTTCCTCGTGTCGACGATGCGGAGCCGCTACGTCCACGAGGGCGACGCCCGGAGATCGGTCGCTCGCGGGTTTGTCGACTCGGCTCGGGTCGTGACCGCGGCGGCGGTCATCATGATCGCCGTCTTCGCGGCCTTCGTGCCCGAAGGTGCCGGCACCATCAAGCCGATCGCGCTCGGGCTGGCCGTTGGGGTCTTCGTCGACGCCTTCGTCGTGCGGATGACCCTCATCCCCGCGCTCATGCACCTGCTCGGGCCGGCCGCGTGGTGGCTGCCCCGGTGGCTCGACCGGCGCCTGCCCGTGCTCGACGTCGAGGGCGAGAGCCTCCACCGCCGGCTCGACGCTCGCCGCGAAGGCACCGCGCTGGCCGTCCACGCCGAAGGCGCGACGCTCCGAGACGCTGCCGGGCCGGTCTTCGAGGGAGTCTCCGTCGCGGCGGCTCCCGGGTCGGTCGTCCTCGTCCACGGCGCCCCGGGCGCGGGGAAGACCTCGTTCTTGCTCGTTCTCGCCGGCCGGATGGTGACCTCCGACGGGACCCTCCAGGTTGCCGGTCGCATCCTTCCTGACGAGATCGGCGAGGTGCGCCGCCATGTTTCCCTCGCCGAAGTCACCGGCGTCAACGATCTCGACCCGCTGCTGACGGTCGACGACCACGTCGGCGAACGCCTCGCGGCCACCTCGTGGCACCCCTGGGTGGGCGGCGCTGCCCGCACGCGGGCGCACGCGATGCTCACCGACCTCCTGTCGTATGCCGTGTCGATGGAGCCCGCGGCCCACTGCGCCACGTCGCTCGACGCCGACCGGGCCGTCCGCTCGCTCCAGCCACTCGAACGGTGGATCGTCGGCGTCACCCTCGCCCTGATCGGAGATCCCGAGATGGTCGTCATTGATGACGTCGACGGTCTTCGCGGTGAAGCGGATCGGCGGGCGGCGTGGGCGGTCATCGGCCGGCTCACCCAACGACCAGTGACAGCGGCGCGGGTCCGCCACGGCTGCGCCGAGCACGGGTTGACCGTTGTCGCCTCGTGCCGCGACCCCCATTCCGCACACGAGGTGCTGGGCGGCATACCCGTCGTCGATGTCCCGCTTCAGCGGCCGGACGCCCGCGCGCTGACCCCCGAGGACGGCTCCGGTGAGGTTTCCCAGCCGCCCGATGTCGACCCACTGGCTGACCCGATGTCCAACCTCTTCACCTCGAAGGTGCGCTGATGTCCTCCCGACCCACACTGCCGGCCGCCGAACTCCGCCGCTTCACCGGCAGCCCGCGCGCGCTCATCGCACTCATCGCAGCGATCCTCGTGCCGCTCGTCTACGGCGCGCTCTACACCTGGGCCAACGAGAGCCCGCACACGCGGCTGGACCAGGTGACAGCCGCCGTCGTCAACCTCGACGAACCCGTCACCCTCAAGACCGCCGACGGCAAGGAACAGATCGTGCCCCTCGGGCGATCGGTCGTCGGCAAGCTCACGAGCTCGGACTCGCCGTCGAACTTCACGTGGGTGCTCACCGACGGGCCCGCTGCCGCTGCTGGCCTCGCGGACGGCCGGTATGCCGCGGTCCTCACGATCCCGGCCGACTTCTCGCGCTCGGCGACCTCGCTCACCGGGCCGGCTTCCGAGGTGCGGGCGGCGCGCCTGCGTCTTGAGACCAATGACGCGGTCAACTACCTGGACGGGGCGCTCGGGCAGGCCATCGCGACCGCCACGAGCGCGGAGGCCTCGACGACGATCACCGAGGGTTACCTTACGGCCCTGTATGCCGGGTTCGGCACGCTCGGCGACAAGCTCGGATCTGCGGCTGACGGGGCCGGGGAGTTGGCCTCCGGAGCGACGGTGCTGTCAGACGGCGCGAGCAAGGCCGCGACGGGCGCCGGGCACCTCGCCGACGGCGCCGCGAAGGTCGCCGACGGTGCCGATGCTCTGGCCGCTGGGGCGGGGAAGCTCGCGACCGGCGCCGGTCAGGCGGCCGAGGGCGCCCGGCAACTGCAGGCGGGGACGACACCTCTGGTGGCTGGCGTTCGCGACCTCGCCGCGGGAGCGGAGCGCCTCGCCTCGGGTGCGGCTGCCTTCACGACCGGCATCGATCCGCTCGTGGCGGGGTCGTCCCAGACCGCCGGTGGGGCGACGAACCTCCAGTCGGGCGTCACGGCATACACCCAGGGGATCGACGGGTTGGCCGCAGCCTGCCTCGCCAGTGGTGCGGCATCGGCATACTGCGCGCAGCTCGGGCAGGTCGCCGCCGGTGGCGCGGGGCTGCGCACGGGAGCCACCGGGGTGGCGCAAGGCACGGCTGCGGTCGCGGGAGGCGTCGCACAACTACGCACGGGCGCAACCCAACTCGGGTCGAGCGCGGCGACCTTCGGCGCAGGCGTCACGTCGCTCGGGGCCGGGGTCGAGAAGCTGGGCGCCGGCGTGGGGCAACTGGCCGGGAACGTGCCAGCGCTCGCCCGCGGCGCGTCCGAACTCGCGGCCGGCGCCAGAGCGCTGGCGACTGGAGCCGACCAGGCCGCCAGCGGAGCGTCGCAACTCAAGAACGGCGTCGACGCCCTAGCCACCGGCAGTGCCCAACTCGGCACGGGCGCAACCGCACTCAGCACCGGACTCGGACAAGCCGTGGCCAACATCCCGAGCTACTCCGAGGCCGAGCGAGCCGCGGTGGCGGCCGTCGCGGCCACGCCCGTGACCGCGGACGCGACCCGGATCAACGCCGTGAAGAACAACGGTGCCGGCATGGCGCCCTACTTCATGGGGCTGGCCCTGTGGGTCGGGTCGCTCGCGATCTTCTTCCTGCTCCGGCCGCTCTCGCCGCGGGCGCTGGCGTCATCGGCCCGCTCGCCGCTCGTGGCGCTGGCTGGGTTCCTGCCCGCGGCGCTGCTCGGGATGCTCCAGGGCGTCGTGCTGGCCGCCGTCCTGCAATGGGTCGTCGGGATCTCGGCGGCCAATGTCGGCGCCCTCGTGGCGCTCTGCGCTCTCGTGGCGGTGGCGTTCGTGGCGATCAACCAGGCGCTCGTCGCGCTCCTCGGCACGCCGGGCCGCTTCGTCGGGTTGATCCTTGCCGGACTGCAATTGGCCTCGACCGGTGGGACTTACACGGTAGAGACCACGCCGCCCTTCTTCCAGGCCCTCCACAGCGCGCTCCCCCTCTCGTATGCCGTCGACGCCCTCCGCAAGGTCGTCGCCGGGTCGTCGGTCGGGCTCGGTCAGGACCTCGGCGTGCTCGTGCTGTCACTGGGGGTTGGACTCGCGGTGACGATGTATGCCGCCCACCGCCAGCGGGTCTGGACGCTGCGCCGACTGCACCCGGTCGTCGCCGCCTGACGACGCACCCCGCCCCGAGGTGGCGTGGGGCGTCAGTCGGCGATCTCTTCGAGGGCTTCGACTGCCAGGAGGTCGCCGACCGTACACCCAAGCACGTCGCAGATCGCCGTGAGGGTGCTGAAGCGGACCGCCTTGGCGCGATTGTTCTTGAGCACGGAAAGGTTGACGACCGTCACCCCGACTGCGTCAGCGAGGGCCGCCAACGTCATGCCGCGGGCCTCGAGGAGGTCGTCGAGACGGCATACGACCCGGTGTGGCTCGTCGACAGGCATCAGACCAACCCGTCGACGTCGTCGCGCAGGCTCGCGCCCGCAACGAATGCCTGCGCGATGAGCGCGACGACCATCCCGGCCACGATCGGCAGCCACGGGATCGAGATGCTGGCAGTGGGTGGCAGGCCGCCGAGTTCTGCGCCGGCGATCAGAGCCCCGCGGGCGAACAGATCCACGACGTGGGCCACGGGCACGGCACCGATGAGCAACGCTGCGAGCCAGCGCAACCGGGCGACATTGGCCCGGTCGAAGGCGTCACCAGCGGCAATGCTGCGCATGAGACGGGCGACGATGACACTCGCGGACAGGAGCACCGCGGCCCACAGCACACCAGCGACGACGAGGATGACCCGCTGGCCGGTCGACGGGTTGGCCACACGGAGGTCGTAGGTGCCGGCCGAATAGGGCACGCCGACGGCATCCAGAGCAGGCACGGAGATGGGGCTGATGAATGGCGCCCAGAGGGCATCACCCCGCAGCCAGCTCAGGATCGGACCGACGACCCATGCGACGACCGCCGCACTGTTGACGAGGATCAGGAGTGCGATCAACCCGATCCGATCCGACCGCGTGAAGGCCCACCGGTCCTTGCTGGCACTGCTCAGTGCGGTCATCAGACTCCCCTTCTTCCA
The DNA here is from genome assembly GCA_037046615.1 of Dermatophilaceae bacterium. Taxonomy (GTDB): domain Bacteria; phylum Actinomycetota; class Actinomycetes; order Actinomycetales; family Dermatophilaceae; genus Phosphoribacter. The sequence continues at coordinate 126,872 of JBAOHD010000032.1, read as the reverse complement.
TATCGACTATCGATATAGACAGGACGATAACCATATCGTTTATCGATGTCAATGGGCGGCGGTGACCCGTCGCGACTGGCTCGCATCGCGAGGGCGACCATCGGCGGTCCGGCGGCCGTCGGCGGTCCGGCAGTCGGCCTCGGCAGTCGGTTCGGGTGCATGCGGCAGACGACGAAGCGGCGATGCTCGCCCGGTCGGAACCGGAGAACATCGCCGCTGGTCACAGGCCAAAACTCACTGGCGGTGGCGCAGGGATTCGAACCCTGGGTGGACTTCCGCCCACACACGCTTTCGAGGCGTGCTCCTTAGGCCACTCGGACACGCCACCGCGGACGAGGGTACCCGCTCGCGGCGCTGTGCGCACAATCGCTGGCCAGGGCGCCGGCCGGCAGCACTCGATCGTGCTGGGCGCGCTCCCTCGGTGAAGCCGCATGCCGCACGAACGATGCCGGCGACACGAGGCGCCCGGTCATCGGCGCGCGGCGAAGAACTCCTTGAGGACGCCCCCGCATCCGGCCTCGTCGAGACCGCCGACGACCTCCACCCAATGGTTGGCGCGCCGGTCGCGGACGAGGTCCCACACCGATCCGCATGCCCCGGCCTTGGCGTCCCACGCCCCGAAGACGAGCGTGCGGATCCGCGACTGGACGATCGCACCGGCGCACATGACGCAGGGTTCCAAGGTCACGACGAGGGTGCAGTCGGGCAGCCTCCACGAGCCGGTATGCCGCGCCGCCGCCCGGAGCGCGACCATCTCGGCGTGAGCTATCGGATCTCCCGTGGCTTCGCGGGCGTTGGCCCCTTCACCGATGACCTCGCCCGAGGCCGAGACCACGACCGCGCCGACCGGCACCTCGCCCGCCCGGCCCGCCGCCCGCGCGAGCTCGAGAGCGCGAGCCAGCCACCCGGCATACCGGGCATCGGGGACCGGACCGGGCGCGAACCTGTCCGGCGTCGAGGAATCAGGCACGCGGTAAGTTTCGCCTATGCGCGTGCACATCGCTGACCACCAACTCATCTCTCACAAGCTCACCTACCTGCGCGACAAGCGCACCGACTCGCCGACGTTCCGGCGGCTGGCGGAGGAGCTCGTGACGCTGCTGGCCTACGAGGCGACGCGCGACGTGCGGGTCGAGCCGTTCGAGATCGAGACCCCCGTCGCCCCCGACGACCGGCATCAAGCTGGCCAACCCTAAGCCGCTGGTCGTGCCGATCCTCCGCGCGGGCCTCGGGATGCTCGAGGGCATGGTGCGGCTGCTGCCGTCCGCCGAGGTCGGCTTCCTCGGCATGATGCGCAACGAGGAGACGCTCGAGGCGATCACGTATGCCAACCGGCTCCCCGATGACCTGTCAGGTCGGCAGTGCTACGTCCTGGACCCCATGCTCGCGACCGGTGGCACTCTCATCGATGCCATCCGCTACCTCGCCGACCGGGGCGCCGACGACATCACGGCGATCACGCTCATCGCGTCCCCCGAGGGCATCCTTCACGTCACCGAGTCGCTCAAGGATCTCCGGGTGCCACTGCAGCTCGTCACCGGAGCGGTCGACGAGCGGCTCAACGAGCACGGTTACATCGTCCCGGGGCTGGGCGACGCCGGCGATCGGCTCTACGGCACGGTCTGAGGTCGGCTGATCGCGCCCGGCGCGCCGCTTTGGTCTCACCCGTCACACGCGCAACACTGTGCTCTACTCTCCCTGTCGTCTGCGCGCCCGTGATCAGGAGTCGGATCCGTGAAGAAGTTCTGGAGCATCTTCAAGTGGGTCCTGCTCGCCTACTTCGTGTATGCCGTCGTGAAGTCACCCGACAAGGCTGCGAGCATCGTCACGACCTTCTTCAACCTCCTGGCTGAAGCCTTCCGCAGCATCCTCAGCGTCTTCGACGCGATCCTCAAACGGAGTTAACCCGCCGTGGGGCGTGGGTCGGCGGCCGAGCGAGACCTCGTCTACGCCCGCACGAACGAGAAGCTGCTCGATCACCTCACCCATGGCGAGGAGATCCGCGTTGCGGCCCGCCAACACTGGTGGGTGCTCGCGCGCCCGTTCGCTGCAGCCTTCGCCGTCACCGCCTTCACCGGGTGGACGATGGTCGGCGCGAACCTCCCCCTGGGGTCGCAACTGCCCGAATACCTTCTGGCCATCACGATCGGCTTTTGGTGCTTCTTCGGCTGGCAGTGGCTGAGCAGGCGCCACGACATCCTCATCGTCACCGACAAGCGGATCCTCAAATACCAGGGGATCATCGTCCGCGATGTGCCGATGATGCGGATCAGCAAGATCACCGACATGCGCTACCGGAAAGGCCTCGCCGGCGAGATCTTTCGGCTTCGGGTCGATCACGATCGAGAGCGCCGGGCAGGACCAGGCCCTGCACGATCTCGACTTCATCCCCGACCCCCTGGAAAACTACCGCCGCCTGTGCGAGGTCATCTTCGGCGACAAGCACCGGCCGCGGAAGTCTTCCCGAGGCTCGTGGCTCGGATCGCGCGGCTCGTCGGGTCAAGCGCCGCAAGGACCGCGAAGAGTATGCCGTCCGGCCCCGACGACCAGGACTTCGACGAAGACCTTGACGAACTCAATGACACCGGTGACACCAGGCGACGACAGCGTCCTCCCCTGGGGGCAGCCCAAGCCAGACCCGGGGGCGCGCGCCTCACATCACGCACCCGAGGACCCGTGGGCGACATCCGCGCCGGCCCCGATGGGTCAGCACGAACCCGTGACGATCTATCGCTCGGGCACCTACCCCGACGACCCGGCACGCACGCGGGCCCTGCCGATCATCACCCCGGAGGAACTCGCCCGGGAGCAGCGACGCCAGCGAGGGCAGCGAGGCCAGCGGCGCGACAGCGACGGCTGACACCGACGGCCGACAACCAGACAACCGACGGCCGCCGACCGCAGAGTTGGCGGACCGCGACTGCGAAGTTTCGCGCGCCTGCGGGTTACAGGGCCTTGACGATGTCCTCCACGCGGTCCTTGGCGTCGCCGAAGAGCATCGCCGAGTTGTCCTTGAAGAACAGCGGGTTCTGCACGCCGGCATACCCGGTGTTCATCGAGCGCTTGAAGACGATGACGTCGCGCGGCCTTCCAGACCTCGAGCACCGGCATGCCGGCGATCGGGCTGGTCGGGTCGTCCTGCGCGGCAGGGTTGACCGTGTCATTGGCGCCGATGACGAGCACGACGTCGACCTCGGGGAAGTCGTCGTTGATCTCGTCCATCTCCAGGACGATGTCGTAGGGGACTTTGGCCTCGGCGAGAAGGACGTTCATGTGCCCGGGCAGGCGACCGGCAACCGGGTGGATGCCGAAGCGGACGTTGACGCCCATCGCGCGCAGCTTGGCGGTGAGGTCAGCGACGGGGTACTGCGCCTGGGCAACCGCCATGCCGTAGCCCGGCGTGATGACGACCTCGTGGGCGTTCTTGAGCAGCTCGGCGACCTCGACGGCCGAGGTCTCGCGGTGCTCGCCGTAGTCCTTGGCCTCGCCCGTCACCTGGCCGTCGGAGCCGAAACCGCCGGCGATGACGGAGATGAACGACCGGTTCATCGCCTTGCACATGATGTAGGAGAGGTAGGCACCGGAGGAGCCGACGAGGGCGCCGGTGATGATGAGCAGGTCGTTGCTCAGCATGAAGCCGGCAGCGGCCGCGGCCCAGCCGGAGTAGCTGTTGAGCATCGACACGACGACCGGCATGTCTCCGCCGCCGATCGAGGCGACGAGGTGCCAACCCAGGAAGAGCGCCAGCAACGTGAGGATCCCGAGCAGTGTCGCAGCGAGGTTGTCGACCTTGCCGACGGGGGGCTCGGGCAGCCGCGCGAAGATCACGAGCATGACCAGGAACGCGACGATGATGCCGAGGTTGATCGCGTGCCGGGCGGGGAGCATCAGCGGCGAGGACTTCATCTTCGCCGACAGCTTGAGGTAGGCGACGATCGACCCGGTGAAGGTCACCGCACCGATGAACACCCCGGCAAAGACTTCGCCCATGTGTATGCCGTGGTGCCCGCCCTCGGCCCCGGCGTAGAACGAGTTCCAGCCGACGAGGACGGCGGCGAGACCGACGAAGCTGTGGAGCATCGCGATGAGCTCCGGCATGCCGGTCATCTCGACCTTTTTGGCCTTCCAGATGCCGATCGCCGCGCCGATTGCCATGGGCACGAGGATCAACGCCACCCCGATTGCGCCGCTGCCCTTTTGGACTTCGAGGCCGCCGCTGGCCTTGACCCCGACCACCGCCGCGAGGATCGTCACGACGAGGGCGATCGTCATGCCGACGATGCCGTTGAGGTTGCCGGCCTTGGCGGTCTCGTGCTTGGACAGCCCCGCGAGCGCGAGGATGAAGAAGAGCCCGGCGATGATGTAGGCGCCTTGCAGAAGTGTGAGATTCATCAGCTCAGCCCCTCTGGAACATCTTGAGCATGCGCTGGGTCACCATGAACCCACCGAAGACGTTGATGCTCGCCAGGAGGATGCCGGCGATGGCGAGCGCGGAGAACAACCAACTGTGTCCGGCCAGCCCCACCTGCAGCAGCGCACCGACGACGATGATCCCGGAGATCGCATTGGTCACCGACATGAGCGGTGTGTGCAGGGCGTGGTGGACGTTGCCGATGACGTAGTAGCCGATGACGACCGCGAGCATGAAGACCATGAAGTGCCCGAGGAAGGCTTCCGGCGAGAACATCGCGACGAGGAGGAAGAGCACCGCGCCGAGGCCCATCACCGCCATTCGGCGCCCTGGGGATGGTGGTGGTTTGGGAGCGGCTGGCACGCACAGGGGCGGCCGCGACGGCAACGGGCGCGGCCGAGACCTGCACCGGCGGGGGCGGCCAGGTGACTTCGCCGGCCTTGGCGACGGTCATGCCGCGGACGATAACGTCGTCCCAGTCGAAGACGGCCTCGCCATCCTTGCCCGGCGTCACGAGCTTCATGAGGTTGACGACGTTGGTGCCATAGAGCTGGCTGGCCTGGGTCGGGAGGCGACCGGGCAGGTCCGTGTAACCGATGATCTTGACGCCGTTGTCGGTGACGACGAGCCGGTCAGGCGCGGAGCCCTCGACGTTGCCGCCAGAGGCCGCCGCCATGTCGACGATGACCGAGCCGGGCTTCATCGTGGCGACCATGTCGGCCGTGATGAGCCGGGGAGCCGGACGCCCTGGGATGAGCGCCGTCGTGATGATGATGTCGACGTCCTTGCACTGCTCGGCATACATCCGCGCGGCCGCCGCGGCATAGTCGGCCGAGGCCTCCTTGGCGTAACCGTCTGTGGACACGGCCTGTTCACCGACATCGACCTTGACGAAGTCGGCGCCCATCGACTCGACCTGCTCGGCGACCTCGGGCCGCACGTCGGTCGCGCGGACGATGGCGCCGAGGCTGCGCGCCGTGCCGATCGAGGCCAGGCCGGCGACGCCGGCGCCGGAGACGAAGACCTTGGCCGGCGGCACCTTGCCGGCGGCGGTCACCTGGCCGGTGAAAAACGACCCGAACTCGTGCGCCGCCTCGACGACCGCGCGATAGCCGGCGATGTTGGCCATCGACGAGAGCACATCGAGGGCCTGGGCCCGGGAGATGCGCGGCACGGCGTCCATCGCCATGGCGGTCACCCCACGAGCGGCGAGGGCGTCGACGAGGCTCGGGTTGAGGGCCGGCTGCATGAGGCTGATGACCGTTGCACCCGGGCGCAGACTCGCGATCTCCTCGTCGGAGGGTGCGTTGATCTTGGCGACGATGTCGGCGCCCCAGACCTCAGCCTTGTTCCCGATCGTCGCTCCTGCGGCGGCGAAGGCAGCGTCGTCGAAGCTCGCCTCCCCGCCGGCACCGGACTCGACGGTCACGGCATACCCGAGCTTGAGGAGTTGGTCGACCGTCTTGGGTGTGGCAGCGACGCGGGTCTCCCCCGCGCGCGACTCCCGTGGGATACCGATGAGCACGAATTGCTCCCGAGGTCGTCGTGGTGGTCGCCGCATCAGCGGCGAGCGCCCCAGCAGATTCCGGGCACCACCACGAACTTAGGGGGTCACGCGGCGGCTGTGCCAGGGAACAAGTCCCGAGTTGGCGCTTGCCGGAGGAGATCACACCGCGCGAGCCGCGGGTTCACCCCCTGGACACCTGCTCGACACCCCGGGAGGGGGGTCAGGCCGGGCGGCCGAGTCGTCCTGCCTGGTAGTCCTCGAAGGCCTGGATGACCTCGGCCCGCGTATTCATGACGAACGGTCCGCCCCAGGCAATGGGTTCGCGGATCGGTGCGCCTCCGAGCACGATGACCTCGACCCCGCTCGTATGCCGTGCCTCTTGCCTCGCGTTGGCGGTCACGGCGACCTCGTCGCCCTGGCCGAGGACGGCCAGCTGGCCCGGGCCGATGGGCGTGTCCGCGGGGCCCACGGTCCCGTGGCCACTCATGACGTAGACGAGGGCGTTGAAGTCCGCCCGCCACGGCAGCTCGAGGCGCGCTCCGGGAGCGACGGTGGCATGGACCATGGCGATCGGCGTGTGAGTCGAGCCGGGGCCGCGCACCCCGGCGATGTCACCGGCGATGATCCTCACGAGGGCACCGCCATCGGGCGAGCTCAGCAGGCCGACGCCGCTCGGGAGGAGGTCCTGATAGCGCGGGGCCGCGGTCTTATCCGCCTTCGGGAGGTTGACCCACAGTTGGAGGCCGTGGAAGAGGCCGCCGGACACGACGAGCTCCTCCGGCGGCGCCTCGATGTGCAGGATCCCCGATCCGGCCGTCATCCATTGGGTCGCGCCATCGGTGATCGTGCCGCCGCCGCCATAGGAGTCTTGGTGCACCATCGTCCCGTCGAGGATGTAGGTGACCGTCTCGAAACCCCGGTGCGGGTGCCACGGCGTGCCCTTGGGTTCGCCTGGGGCGTAATCAACTTCGCCCATCTCGTCCATCATGATGAACGGATCGAGCAGGGCGAGATTGACGCCCGGCGAAGGCCCGCTTGACGGGAAAGCCCTCGCCCTCGAAGCCCCGGGGAGCAGTCGTGAGGCTCACGACTGGGCGGGGCGTCGTCGGCACCGGCAACGCCTCGATGGTCGGGAGGACGGCGAGGTCAGGGACGGTGATCGCTGGCATGGTCATCAACTCTCTGGGTTACGCACCTGTCCTAGTTGAAACGTCACACACCTGCTTGTATTCCTCACCGCCCGGCCAATACCCCTACTCAGGCCGTGCTAATCCGGCATACGGTGGCGGTATGGACGCTCACACCTCGCTCACCGCGCGTGGCGCGGAACTCCTCGACGCAGCCCGGGCCGCCAATTCCAAGCGGGCCGCCGCGCCCGTCTTCACCTCCCCCATCCTCAAGGCGATCCTCCTCGGGCTTGCCGAAGGCGGGGCGCTCTCCGAGCACACCGGCCCGCCTGCCGCCACCCTGCAGTGTCTCCAGGGCACGGCCAGGCTGTATGCCGGTGACACCGAGTGGGTGCTCCAGGCCGGTGACATCGTGGCGGTGCCGCAGGAGCGGCACGGCGTCGATGCCGTCACCGACTGCATCGTGCTGCTGACGGTCGCGGCGGGTCAGGCACCCGCGCCGGTCGAAGCTGCGCTGGCCTGAGTCCTTCGCGGAGCCACCGCGCGCGGTCACATCTCGGTGGGGGTCTCCACACCGAGCAGGTCGAGGCCCTGGACGAGCACCTGCGCGGTGAGTGCGCACAGCGCGAGGCGGGACGCGCGCGTCGCTCCGTCAGCCTTGAGCACCGGACAGTTTTCGTAGAACGCGGAGAACGCCTGCGCGAGTTCGAAGAGATAGCCACACAGCCGGTGCGGTTCGAGCTCGTCGCCGACGTGGCGCACGACCGAGCCGAACTCGAGCAGCTGGAGCGCGAGCGCCCGTTCGCTCGGCTCGACGATGACGACGGCTCCTGCCATGGGGTCCGCCTCAAGCCCCGCACTGCGGAAGATCGAGCGGATCCGGGCGGCGGCATACTGCAGATAAGGCCCGGTGTTGCCGGTCAGCGCGACCATCCGGTCGAGGTCGAAGACGTATGCCGTGTCGTGGGCGACCGACAGATCGGCGTACTTGATCGCGCCGATGCCCACCTGCCGGGCAATGTCTGCACGCGTGGCCTCGGGGAGGTCGGGCCGAGCGTCGTCGACATAGGCGCGGGCCTTGTCGACGCCCTCTTCGAGCAGGGCCATGAGCTTGAGCGCGACACCCTCGCGGGTGCGGAGGATCTTCTTGTCCGATCCCAGGACGTTGCCGATCTGGACGTGGATCGGTTCGACACCGTCGGGCAGCCAGCCGGCGAGTTTGGCTGTGGCCCAGACCATCTGGAAGTGCATGGCCTGGGGCGCGCCGACGACGTAGAGGATCCGGTCGGCGTGCAGGTCGTGGACCCGGTGCTTGATCGTCGCGAGGTCGGTCGTGGCGTAGCCATAGCCACCGTCGGACTTGCGGATGATGAGCGGGACCGGCTTGCCCTCCCGGCCCGTGAACTCGTCGAGGAAGACGCAGAGGGCGCCGTCGGACTCCACCGCGAGCCCCTTGTCGACGAGTTCGGCGCAGATGTCGGCGAGGACGGCGTTATAGGTCGACTCTCCCGCGAGGTCGGCGTCGGTCAGCGTCACCCCGAGGGTCGAGTAGATCCGGTTGAAGTAGCGCTTGGAGAGGTCGAAGAGGGTCTGCCACACCCGGATCGTGTCGGGGTCGCCGGCCTGGAGGGCGACCACCCGGGCGCGCGCCCGGTCGGCGAATTCGCTTGCTGCGTCGAACTTTTCGCGTGCCGCGGCATAGAAGGCGTTGGGGTCGGTCTCGACGAGCCGAGCCTCCTCGGAGCCCTCACCGACGTCGAGCAAGTGCTCCACGAGCATGCCGAATGGCGTGCCCCAGTCACCGACGTGATTTTGCCGGATGACCTTGTGCCCGAGGTGCTCGAGCGTGCGCGCCAGGGCGTCGCCGACGACCGTCGTGCGCAGGTGCCCGACGTGCATCTCCTTGGCCACGTTGGGCGCCGAGTAGTCGAGCGGGATGACCTGCTGCGGCTGGACGTCGACCCCGAGACGCTGGTCGCCGGCCATGTCGGAGACGGCGGCGGCGATCCACGAGTCCGACAGCGTGACGTTGAGGAACCCGGGCCCGCTGATCTCGATCGTCGAGCACAGGTCACCGGCGTCGAGGTGCTCGACGATGCGCTCGGCGACCTGGCGGGGCGGCATACCGACCCGCTTGGCCAGCGCGAGAGCGGCATTGACCTGGAGATCGGCAAACTGGCTGGCGCGCAGCACTGGGTCTGCGTCGCGGAAGTCCTCCCCGAAGGCGGCGGCGATCGCTGCGGAGATCCGCGGGGCCAGGGTGTCGTGGGGGGACGGCATACCCGCCAGGATATCGGCGGGGCGCACGCCGTTTTCCGCGCCGAAGCGTCAGCGCGGAAGCGCGAGGGCGACAACCTGCGCGCCCGGCAGAGCGGCGAGCGTCGCGCCATCGACGAGGATCTTGGCGCCCCGCTCGCCCGCCCCGACGACGACCGGACCGGCAGCGGCGACGGCTTCGTCGACGAGGATCACCCAATCCGTCGGCAGTCCGATCGGGGTGATCCCGCCCTGGCGCATCCCGGTCAGCGCCTCGGCGTCGGCCTGGGCCATGAACGAAAGCTTGCGGACGTCGAGGTGCTTGCGGATGGTCCTGTTGACGTCAGCGCGGTCGACCGCGAGCACCATGACGGCGGCGTAGACGACGCGCTCACCGCGACGGCCCTCGACGACGACGCAGTTGGCCGACGCCTCGGGAGCGACGTCGTATGCCGCGCAAAAGGCTGCGGTGTCGGCGAGGGTCGGGTCGATCTCGGCGACCTCGGCATCGGGGGCCAGGCTCGCACGCGGCGGCGACGGCCGCGGCAACGGCGGGGGCGACGAGGTCGGTGCGATCGGCAAGGGGGTGCCAGGTGAGGTTTCCACGGGCGGACGGCATACGGGCGAGCCTAGAGTGGCCGCTCTCCCACGGTGAAGATCGCGATCTCGACACCGCCGCCCCGCAAGGATCGCGGATCTTGACACTTGGCACATCCTGCAACCTCACCCAAGTGCCACTATCGCGATCCGGCCAAGCACACGGGTGCACGAATGTGCTCACGCCCCGCCTATCAGGAGACCCCAGCTGCGAGCGGTCAGGTCGTGTGCTCGGCCGCGGCGAGGATCTGGGCCCACGTCACCCGACGGGGTTCGTGCAGATCAGGGACCGGTATGCCGGCCAGCGCTCGCCGCCGCTCGTCGCCGCGCAACTCGTCGCCGTAGCGGTCCACGACCATGATGAGCCGGGGCCTTGCCAGTCCACCGAGGGTTTCGCGGACACTCTGGCCGAGCTCACGCGCGACCGCCGACAGCGCCGCTCCCGCGCCTCCCCCAGATATCCCAGATACCCCAGATACCCCGCCCCCGCTGGACCCGCAGCCGCAGCCCCAGACCCAGCAGCCCCCGCAGCTCCAGCTGGACCCGCAACCCCTGCCGACCCCGTCGCGGCCGCTGCCTCGCTTGTCAGCACAACCGCTGCTGCGAGATAGCGCCCACCGGCGTGGTCGCGCCGTTCGATCACGTCGACCGCCGCGACGAAGGGATGCTCGGCGAGCACCGCCCGGATCTCCATCAGGGAGACGAGTTGCCCAGAGACCGAGACGATCTCGTCGGCGCGACCGAGGAACTCGACCCGCCCTGCCTCATCGACCCGCGCGAGGTCGTCGGTCGCGTAGGCCCCAGGCACACGCTCCCACGCTGCCGGGTCGAGGACCTCGCGGGACCCCCACGCCTCGACCATCGCCCCAGCCCATGGGCGCGTGAGGACGAGTTCGCCGGTCACACCGGGCGCCACTGGACGGCCCTCCCGGTCGACGACCACGGCGCCGAGGTCGGGCATCCCGTGACGGTCGACCGGTGAGTCGATCATGACGATGCCGCCGAGCTCGACCTGCCCCCACCCGTCGGCGACGGCGACGCCTTCGGGCCGCAGGCCGGAGGCGGCCCACGCCCGCACTTCGGGGTCCATGGTCTCGCCGAAGGACACGACGCGCTGGAGAGCGGCGAGCGCCGGCGGCTCGTTCAGGTGCATCGCCAGCGACCGCATCGTCCGCAGCACCGAAGGTGTCGTGATCAACGTGGTCACGCGGTAGCGCGCCATGATCTCCCAGGCCCGCGCCGGCGTCGGCACGGTGACGGTGCCCTCATAGACGACGGCGGTGTCGCCGGCGGCCAGTGGCCCGTAGACCCCGTGGACCTGGGTGCCGAGCCACGACACGTCACCCGCGCACCACAGCACGTCGCCCGCGGCGATCCCAGCGCGGTGCACCATCAAGGAGCTCGCGACCACCGCCGCGCCACCGAGCGCGATCGTCACGGGGCGGCCCCGGCGGTGGGCCAAGCTCACGAGGACGAGCGGGTGACCAGCCTCGACGTCAGCAGCGCTATCCGCTTGCCGCGCAACACTTTCACTCCCGACGCGCACGCGGCCAGGCCGCGCAGTGGCGACGAGGTCGTGATACCACCTGTCCCCTTCGAACCATCCGATGTCGATGCCGGTGCGCCGCACGACGACGGTGTGCTCGATGCCGGCGACCGCGCTGAGCGCCTCGTCGGCCCGGGCCTTGAGCGGCAGGACGGTGCCGTGGCGCCAGGCGCCATCTTGGGTGAAGAGCACCTTGGGCCCGAGGGTCACCAGACGGTCGGCCATCGCCTCCGAGGGCAAGGGTGTCGGGATGACCGCGTATGCCGCCCCGACCCGCGCGCACGCGAGCATCGCGACGACGGTCTCGGGCACCCAGCCGAGGTGCAGCGCCACCACGTCGCCGGCGCCGACACCCAACGATCGCAGCCCGCGCGCGAGCGCCTGGACCTCGTCGTCGAGCTGGCCGTAGGTCAGCGAGCGGCGGTCACCGGGCTCGCCCTCCCAGTGGATTGCGGTGCGGTCGGGATCGCGCTCGGCGTGGGCCGACACGAGCGCCGTCGAGGCATTGATCCGTCCACCGGGGAACCACGTCCCGTGGTGCGGGCCCGGCTCCCACCACGCGGTCGGGGTCTGGCGCCACGGCATACCGCGCAGGATCGGCTCCCACGCCGCGAGGTCGGGCGCCCCCGGGACGCCCAGATCAGCCATGGCCGAGGGTCCGGACCGCGGCGGAGACCGCGCGGGTGAGGTGAGCGACGACGGCAGCCAACGTGGGCTTCGCCTTGGCCGATCGGCAGGTCGGCCACGAGCGCGGCGAGCGCGACCCCGGACGCGTCGATGACAGGCACGGCGACCTCGGTCGGCGCACCCGGCTGGTCGCTCTCGGCGACGAGCCACACAGCCCGCGCCCAGTCGTCACGCGAGGCGTCGGCCACCGATCGCAGCGGCTCGGGGACGCCGGCGAGGGCGGCCTTCCACGATTCGTCCTCACCCCGGGCCGCGAGCAGGCGCCCACCGGCGGTGAGCAGCGCGAGGCTCACGCGGTGCGGATCCCGGAACAGGCCGGCGTCCGGGCCGTCGACCCGGTCGACGTAGACGACCTGATCCCGCACGAGCACTTGGACGTGGACGGTCGCACCGACGGCGTCGCGCACCTGGGTGAGATAGGGCGCGAGCGAGCCGAGGACCGGGAGGCGGGCGAGATAACGGTGCGACAGACGCGTCAACTCCGGCCCGAGGCCATACCGCGACGAGCGCGGGTCCTGCTCGACGAGGTCGGCGAGGACCAGCGAGCGCAGGAGCCGGTGGACGGTCGGCAGCGATAGCCCGGATCGGTCCGCGAGGTCGGTGAGCTGCTGGTATGCCGGCCCCTCACCGAGGAGGTTGAGCAGCACGACGGCGTTGCGCACCGTGCCCAAGGAGCCCGGCGCCTCCTGCAAGGCATCGCTCAGCGGCATGTCCACCCCGTTTCCGTCGCGGGCCTCATGAGGGCGCACTCTACTCCCGGAGTCTGATTTCACCATGAGCCATTGCGTTTCCAGATAGTGGAAACGTATGCTCGGGCACACCAGTCGCCGATGACCGGGAGGCCGCAGTGCGCACCCGCGCATACGAACACGCACTCAACTCCTCGACCTTGCCCGCCGGGAGCCCCGCGCTAGAGATCCGCGACATTGAGCTCCGATTCGGCGGGGTGGTGGCCCTTCAAGACGTGAGCTTCACGGTGACCCAGGGGCATATCCACTCGGTCATCGGGCCCAATGGCGCCGGCAAGTCGAGCCTGCTCAACTGCGTGAGCGGGCTCTATCACCCGCAGCGCGGCTCGGTCACCCTCCACACCGGTGAGCAGGGCGTGGCCCACCAGCTCACGAGCCTCCCGCCGCACAAGATCGCCCGCCTCGGCGTCGCCCGGTCGTTCCAAAACATCGAGCTCTTCTCGGGCCTCACGGTCCTGGAAAACCTCATGCTCGGCCGGCATACCCACATGAAGCACAGCATTGCGGCGTCGCTGCTGTGGTTCGGCCCCGCCCGCGCTCAAGAAATCGCCCACCGTGGCCTCGTCGAAGAAGTCATCGACCTGCTCTCCCTGCAGGCCTTCCGGCACAAGCCGGTCGGCTCCTTGGCCTACGGCATCCAGAAGCGCGTCGAGCTCGGCCGGGCGTTGGCCGTGCAGCCCGCCCTGCTCCTGCTCGACGAACCGATGGCCGGCATGAACTCCGAGGAGAAGGAGGACATGGCCCGCTATGTCCTCGACGTCCACGAGCTCGCCGGCGTCACGGTCATCCTCATCGAGCACGACATGGCGGTCGTCATGGACATCTCCGACCGCGTGTCGGTGCTCGACTTCGGGCGCCTCATCGCCGATGGCACTCCCGACGAAGTCAAGGCCAACCCGGCGGTCGTCGAGGCTTACCTCGGGGCGGAGGACCACTGATGGCTCGCTCCAGCATCGCCGCCGCCCCCGCGGCCGCCGACACCTTCCCGCGCCTGCTGGCCCACCTCGCAGCCACGCGCCCCGAGGCGACCGCCATGCAGGAGAAGCGCTACGGCATCTGGGCGCCGATGAGTTGGAGCCTGTATGCCGCCCGCGTCCGCGACTTCGCGCACGGCCTGGCCGCACTCGGCGTCCAGCGCGGTGACATCGTCGCCGTCCTCGGTGACAACCGTCCCGAATGGCTCATCGCCGAACTCGCCGCCCAGAGCGTCGGCGCTGCCGTCGTCGGCATCTACCCCACGAGCATCGGCGAGGAACTCCTGCACATCCTCACCCTGGCTCGCGTCAAGGTCGTCGTGGCCGAAGACCAGGAGCAGGTCGACAAGCTGATCCGCCTGCGTGAGGACTACCCCAAACTCGCCACCACGGCATACGCCGATATGCCGCCCCTGCTGCTGGAGACGGTCGTCTTCTACGACCCGCACGGTCTCGAGCAATACACCGAGGACTACCTGCGGGACTTCACCGACGTCGAGAAGCTCGGCCACGAGTGGGGCTCGACCCGCGCAGGCTGGCTCGACGGGCAAATCGCCGAGGGCAAGGCCGACGACATCGCGGTCATCTGCACGACGTCGGGCACGACGAGCCGGCCCAAGCTCGCCGAGCTCTCGCACACCAACCTCCTCGCGATGGCCGACCACCTGACGACGATCGACCCGATCGACCCGAAGGACCGCTACGTCTCCTTCCTGCCCTTCGCGTGGATCGGCGAGCAGATGCTCGCGGTCGCGTGTGGGCTCTCCCGGGGATTGACCTTGTCCTTCCCGGAGGACTCGTCGACCCAAAAGACCGACATGCGCGAGATCGGGCCCGACGTCATGTTCAGCCCGCCACGGATCTGGGAGTCGATGCTCTCGGAGGTCCAGGTGCGCATCGACGAGGCCGGCTGGCTCAAGCGCAAGGTCTTCGGCTGGGGCTATGACATCGGCGACAAGGTGGCCGAGCGCAAGATCAAGGGCCAGAGCGCGGGCGGGCTCAAGCTCCTGCACCTCGTCGCCGACCAAGTGGCTCTGCGGCCGGTCCGTGACCAGCTCGGCTTGGCTCGCACGGGGCACGCCTACACCGGTGGTGCGCCGCTCGGTCCGGACGTCTTCCGGTTCTTCCACGCGATCGGGGTCAACCTCAAGCAGATCTACGGCCAGACCGAGATCTGCGGCATCGCCGTCGTCCACCGCGACGACGACATCGCCTTCAACACGGTTGGCACCCCGATCGCCGGCACCGAGATCAAGATCAACGACGACGGTGAGATCCTCCTGCGCTCGGCCTCGGTCTTCCGGGGTTACCACCGCAACCCCGCCGCGACCGCCGAGGCCGTCGACGCCGACGGGTGGCTGCACACCGGCGACGCCGGTTACCTCGACGAGCAGGGCCACCTCGTCGTCATCGACCGCCTCAAGGACGTGCTCACGACGAGCGACGGCACGAGGTTCTCGTCGGCGTTCATCGAAAACAAGCTCAAGTTCTCGCCCTACATCGAGGAAGCCGTCACCTTCGCCGCCCCCGAGGGCGGCATGACGGCGATCCTCACGATCGACCCCATGACGACCGGGTCGTGGGCCGAGCACGAGCGGCTCTCGTACACGACCTACACCGACCTCGCCGCCAAGACCGAGGTGCAAGAGCTCATCTCCGAAGAGGTCAACCGCTCCAACGAGGACCTGCCCGGTGAGCATCCGGGTCAACCGGTTCTTGTTGCTGCACAAGCAGTTCGACCCCGACGACGACGAGATCACCCGCACACGCAAGGTCCGACGCAATGTCATCGGCGAGCGCTACGGCGCCCTCATCGACGCCCTCGGGCGGGGCGACGACCGCGTCGGCATCACGACAACCGTCGCCTACCAGGACGGCACCAAGGTCGACCGCACGATCGACCTCAAGATCATCGACCTCACGCACTACCGCGAGCCCGAAGGCCGCGGTCGACGCCCCGTCTGGAGTGGTCGCCGGTGAACACCTTCATCTCGCTTAGCGTCTATGGCCTCGCCGACGGCGCGATCCTCGCGCTCGCCGCGCTCGGCTTCGTCCTGATCTACAAGGCGACGCGAGTCATCAACTTCGCCCAGGGCGAGTTCCTCCTCGTCGGCGCCTACACCTTCTACACGGCCTTCGTCCTCATGGGCTTGCCGTGGATCCTCGCCAGCCTCGTCGGTGTCGTCGTCGCGATCGTCCTCGGTGTCGTCGTCGAACGCTTCGTCCTGCGGCCGCTCATCGGTGAGCACGCGATCAGCGTCATCATGGTGACGATCGGGTTGTCGGCAGTGCTCAAGGCGCTCGTGCAGATGTTCTTTGGCACGTCGGTGCGAGAGCAGCCCAAGATACTGCCGACCAACAGCCTCGAAGTCGGCGGCATTACGGTGCCGCTCAACCGGCTCCTGGTCATCGTCATCGCCGGCATCGTCCTGGTCGCCTTCACCATCTTCTTCCGCCGCTCGCGCCATGGCATCGCGATGCGGGCGGTGGCCGACGACCAGCAAGCCGCCCTGACGATGGGCATCTCGGTGCGCCGGGTCTTCGCCCTCGCGTGGGCCCTGGCCGCGGTGAGCGCGCTCATCGCCGGTGTCCTCCTCGCTGACCTGTCCGCCGTCGAGCAGGGCATTGCCTCCTTCGGGCTGATCGTCTTCCCCGTCGTCATCCTCGGCGGCCTCGACTCGGTGCCCGGCACGATCGTCGGCGGCCTCACCATCGGGCTGCTCAAGCAATACGTGAGCGGGTATGCCGATCCCGGCCTCGCCGAGGTCATCCCCTACGTCGTCCTGGTCGCCATCCTCCTCGTGCGGCCCTACGGCATCTTCGGCGAGACGCGGATCGAGAGGGTCTGACCGATGGCGACTGCGACCGGAATCCACCACCGCTCCTATTCCGCGGAGCTGCGGCTGCGGCATACGAAAGCCGAGTGGGCGCGCCTGGCCCTGATCTTCCTCGGGCTCTTCGTCGCGCCCTACATCCTCAACACCTACTGGCTCGGGATCGCCAACTCGATCCTCATCGCCGTCATCGGCGCGGTGGGGCTCAACATCCTCGTCGGTTTCACCGGGCAGATCTCCCTCGGTCAGGGCGGCTTCCTCGCGGTGGGCGCCTACACCTCAGCGATCCTGTCGACGCGAGCTGGCCTTCCCGTGCCGTTAGCCGTCCTCGTCGCGGTGATGCGTCACCGCTGTCATCGGAGCCCTCTTCGGGCTCCCGGCGCTGCGCCTCAAGGGCCTCTACCTCGCGATCGCCACGTTGGCCTCGCAAGAGATCATCATGTTCGTCGTGCGCCGGTGGGGCTTCCTCACCGAGGACAAGGGCTACATCGAGGTGCCCCGGCTCAACCTGTTTGGCTGGCAGATCGAGCGGGAGACCTTCGAGCTGCAGTGGTACTGGATCCTGCTGCCGGTCACGATCGTGTCGGTCTTCGCCGCCCGCAACCTCTTCCGCACCGCGCTCGGCCGGTCGTTCATGGCCGTGCGCGACCAGGACATCGCCGCCGAAGCCATCGGCGTCAACCTCACCCGCGCCAAGGTGACCGCCTTCGCCGTCTCCTCCGGCTTCGTCGGTCTCTCCGGTGCCCTGTCGGCCTACTACACCGAGACCGTCACGTGGGAGCGCTTCACCCTCGACGTGTCGGTGCTCTACCTCGCGATGATCATCGTCGGTGGCCTCGGCAGCATCGCCGGATCGGTCTACGGTGCGGTCTTCATGATGCTCCTGCCAGCGCTGCTCACCGAGGTCGGCGACAAGGTGCGCGACACGGCGCCCTTCATCGCCGAGCAGTTGCCGGCCATCAAGAACGCCGTCTTCGGTTTGGCGATCATCGCCTTCCTCCTCGTCGAACCTCGAGGGCTTGATCGGATCTGGTCCCGCATCAAGGACTACGTCCGCTTCTGGCCGTTCCGCTACTAACCCCGCCGATGACGAGCCCGCACCGTCGGCCTCGTCGCACGGCATACCCGACCGCACGGCGTACCCCAAGAACATCACCGCAACCCAGCCCCACCCCCGCCCTCACGGGCACCGCACCGAATGGAGTCCTTATGAAGAACTACCCCAGGCGCGCGCTGCTCGCCGCGTCAGCGGCCGTGCTGCTCGGCCTCGCCGCGTGTAGCGGAGGCGCCGCATCGAGCGGGAGCGGTGGCGACACCGCCCCCATCAAGGTCGGGATCATCGCCGACCTCACCGGCGCCACGGGTGACGTCGGCAAGCCCTACAACGAGGGCATGCTCGGCTACATCGACTGGATCAACGCCAAGGGTGGCATCAAGGGTCGCAAGATCCAGGCGATGAGCAACGACTACGCCTACCAGGTGCCCAAGGCCGAAGAGCTCTACAAGAAGTACGTCGCCGACGGTGCCGTCGTCATCCAAGGGCTGGGGCACCGGCGACTCCGAGGCCCTGCGCACCAAGGTCGCGGCCGACAAGCTCCCCTTCATGAGCGCGTCGTATGCCGAGGTCCTCACCGACCCGAAGCAGTCGCCCTACAACTTCGTCGTCGCCCCGACCTACTCCGACCAGATGCGCGTCGCGCTCAACTGGATCGCCAAGGACGCCGGCGGCAAGGCCGAGGTCGCGGTCTTCCACAACGACAGCCCGTTCGGCACCGCCCCGGTCGCCGACGGCCAGAAGTGGATCGCCGACAAGAGCCTCGCAGCTGGGCTACAAGGCCTACCCGATGCCCAAGACGCCCAACTTCGTCGGTCTGCTCTCGCAGGCTCAAGCGCAGGGCGCGAAGTACATCGTCATCCAGAACGTGTCCAGCCCGGCCGCCCAGGTCGCCAAGGACATCAAGGCCCAGAACCTCGGCATGAAGATCGTCTGCCTCAACTGGTGTGCTGACGAGCTGTTCATCAAGACCGCCGGCGCCGACAACGCCGAGGGTCACATCATGGTCCAGCCGTTCGCGTCGGCCTCGACCAACAAGCCGGGCCTCGCGGCCATCGCAGGAATACCTCAAGGCCAAGGGGTCGTCGCTGGAGGAGAAGGGCGTCCACTACGCCCAGGGTTGGTACGACGATGGACGTCATGGCCAAGGGCATCGAGAAGGCCCTCGCCAGCGGTGACAAGCTCACCGGTGAGTCGATCCGCAAGGCTCTCGAGTCGATGGACAAGGTCGACACCGGTGGCGTCATCGGCACCGGCGACGTGAAGTTCACTGCGGACTCGCACCGTGGCTCGACCGGGACGGGCATCTACACGGTCAAGGCCGGCAAGCTCGTCGAGATCGCGGCGAACCAGGTCCCGTGACCAGCGCCGACCAGGGTGTGAAGGGGGCGGCCGGGATGCCGGCCGCCCCCGGACCCGGGTCGCTCGCCACGGCCTCCGGCCCGGCCGGAGCCGCAGCAGGCGACCTGCTCACCCTCAACAACATTGAAGTCATCTACGACGACGTCATCCTCGTCTTGCGGGGCATGTCGTTGGCGGTGCCGCAGGGCAAGATCGTCGCCCTCCTGGGCTCCAACGGCGCCGGCAAGTCGACGACCCTCAAGGCGATCAGCGGCCTCTTGCCGACCGAACACGGTGAGGTGACCGACGGCTCGATCGTCTTCGACGGGCAAGGACATCACCCACCTTGACGCGGCAGCGCGGGTCAAGCTCGGCCTGTCGCTGTGCATGGAGGGGCGCCACGTCTTCGAGCACCTCACGGTGCAGGAAAACCTCCTCGCGGGCGCCTACTTCCGCGGCGGCGGCGAGGCCGAAGACCTCAAGCAGGTCTACCGCCTGCTGCCCAAGCTCGGCGACATGACCGCTCGGGTCGCCGGCTATCTCTCCGGCGGCGAGCAGCAGATGCTCGCGATCGGCCGCGCCCTCATGTCCAAGCCACGGTTGCTCATGCTCGACGAGCCCTCGCTCGGGCTGGCGCCGCTGCTGGTCAAGGACATCTTCGGCTTCATCAAGCAGATCAACGACGAGCTCGGCCTGACCGTGCTGGTCATCGAGCAGAATGCCCGCCGGGCGCTCGAGGTCGCCGACCACGGCTACATCATGGAGCAGGGTCGGATCGTGCTCGAAGGGTCAGCGCACGACCTGCGCGAAAACCCCGACGTCAAGGAGTTCTACCTCGGCCTCGGTGACTCCGGCAGCCGCAAGAGCTTCCGGGACGTCAAGCACTACAAACGCCGCAAGCGCTGGCTCTAAACGGGAGGAAGAACCAATGTCCGGGGCGCTTCACGCTGCCGTCGGAGCGTATGCCGCCCGGCTCGCTCCCGAGGTCACGGTCGCGATCAAGCGCGCCCGCGCCACCGTGCCAGCGATCGCAGACCGCTTGGCAGAGTGCGGGATCGGTGACGAGGCGCTGCTGGCAGGTGGGTTTGACGGCATACCCGTCATGACCAAAGACGACCTGCTGGCGCGGCAGCTCGCGCGCCCGCCCTTCGGGGATTTCCTGGCCGCGGACGCGGTCGTGCGACGGGTCTTCCAATCCCCTGGGCCGCTTTACGAACCCCAGCTCGACGGTCCCGACCCGTGGCGTTGGTCGCCGGCTCTGCGGGCCGCGGGGATGGGCGAGAGCGATCTCGTACTCAATTGTTTCGGCTATCACCTCTCGCCGGCCGGGGCCATGTTTGAGGAGGGAGCGCTGGCGCTCGGGGCGCGCGTGCTGCCCGGGGGCATCGGCAACCAGGACCTCCAGGCGCGGGCGATCGCCGACCTTGGCGTCACGGCATACACGGGCCTGCCGAGCTATCTCAAGGCGATCATCGATCGC
The DNA here is from genome assembly GCA_037046615.1 of Dermatophilaceae bacterium. GTDB lineage: Bacteria > Actinomycetota > Actinomycetes > Actinomycetales > Dermatophilaceae > Phosphoribacter. Next base: position 106,309 of record JBAOHD010000032.1, on the reverse strand, counting down.
TACGACGCGCTGGGGCTCGACCCCGCGCGCTGGACGCTGCAGCGGGCTCTCGTCACCGCCGAGCCGCTGCCCGACTCGCTGCGCGCCACGCTGCGCGAGCGAGTGGGGACGGTGCTCATGGCGTATGGCACCGCGGAGGCAGGGCTCATCGGCTACGAGACGACGCCGGGCGGTGGGCTCGTGCCCGCGCCGGGGGTGCTCGTCGAGGTGTGCGACCTCGACTCGGGGCTGCCGATTGCCGAGGGCGAGGGGCAGGTCGTCGTGACGCTCCTGCGGCCGGATTATCCGATGATCCGGTTTGGCACCGGCGACCTGTCGGCGTGGACGCTCGGGGCCGACGGCTCGCTCCGGCTGGCCGGGGTGCTCGGCCGGGTGGGGGCCGCGGTCAAGGTGCGCGGGATGTTCCTGCACCCGCGGCAGGCGGCTGCGGTGATGGCCGGTATGCCGGGTGTCTCGGATTGGCGGTTTGTCATCGACCGCGTTGATCACCGGGACGAGCTGCGGTGCGAGGTCGTCTGTGCTGACGCTGGAGACGAGTCTGCGCGGGAGGAACTCGTCGGTCAGGTGAGCGAGCGAATCAGGGCGGGCCTGCGGTTTGGCGCGACCGTGACGCCGGTGCCTGAGATCGGCGAGGGCGCCGGGTCGATCGTTGACCAGCGCGACTGGGCCTAGCGCGCCGCTTGTCCGTCAGAGATCCCATCAGGGGATCCTGGGGAGGACCTCGCATGGTCCGACCGAGCAGCCTTCGGGGCTTTCAGGGGGGCCTGCGGGAGCACAAGCGGACGGCCCCGCTCCGGGGTGGGAGCGGGGCCGTTTCGTCTGCGGTGCCGAGCGTCAGCGTCAGCCGCCGTGGCGGAAGCCGCAGCGCTGTGCGGTCTCGACGTCGGTAAACCACACGTCGACCGTGATCTGGTCATACCACTCGTCGCCGGGCGCTTGGCACTGCATCCAGGCGCGGTTGGCCTTGACCGGGTGACCGACCGGCATGGCGCCATCCCAAACCGGCGCAGCCGATCCCCAGCCGTAGCCACCGTCCTGGACCTCGTGCAGCTCTGACACCTCGCGGCGGGCGTGGTCTTCGTGGTCTTCGTGGTCTTCGTGGTCTTCGTGGTCTTCGTGGTCTTCGTGGTTTTCGTGGTCTTCGTGGTCTTCGTGGTCCTCGTGGTCCTCGTGACCTTCGTGGTCCTCGTGGTCCTCGTGACCTTCGTGATCTTCGTGGTCCTCGTGGTCCTCGTGCTCTTCATGGTCTTCGTGCGATTCGTCGTCATCGTCATGGCCATCGGCCGACCCGAGGTCTTCACCGACCTCGGCTTCAGCCGCGACGGTCGCACCCGCAGCACCCATGGCCACACCGGCGGCCGCGATCTGGTCACGCTTGGCTGCCATTTTCCGCAGCAGAGCAGCCACCGGGTCCTCGTCAGCTTCGCCGTCAGCGCTGGGTTCTGCGGCGGCGACTTCAGTGTCGCCAACGTCTGATTCGTCAACGTCCGAGGCGCCAGCGTCCGTGATCGCTTCGTCGTCTGGCACAGCCGCTGCGTGGTCAGCGCCGACGGCCTCGTCGCGAGCCGACGCCCAGTCGTCGAACGGCGCGCTGGTCTCGGGGGTCTCGGGCTTGAGGATCTCGACGTCGACTGCATCCGCGACGTATTCCATGGCCCCCTCGTCGACGACAGGCTCGGCCAGGGGCTCGTGCGCGGGGCCGTCAACGTCGGCCAACGCCGCATCAGTGGCACCCGCGGCGCCTGCGCCGACGAGCGGCACGAGCGGGGGCGCCTCGCCGCTGATCCGAGCAAGGGCAGCCGCCGCTGCTTCATCGGCAGCGGACGGACGGATCGGGCCCTCAGCGGGAGTCCAAATGTCTTCGACCTCGGCCTGGACGGCCTCGACCGACTCGCCAGCGCCATTGACGGCATCTTCGTCGACCTCGACGAGGTCGATGGGTTCGACGACCGGGTGACCCTCGTCGGCACCAGCCGCGCCTTCGGAGCCGACGACGTCGGTCTCGGCAGCCTCTTCGTCGAGCAGCACGTCCGCCCCAGGGGCGAGAGCGGCCTCGGGAGCCTCGTCAACGCCGGCTCCGACCGAGGCCTCCTCGCCGGGCTCCTCCACCCAGACGTCGTCCCCAGCAGACTCGTCGACGACGAGAGCCTCGGCGTCGGTGCCGGGGTCAGTGGCAACGGGCTGCCCATCGACAGTGTCCGCCAACCCGGCCTCGGCCCACGTGTCGTTAACGTCAGAGGGAAGCGGTTCGACGGTCACGGGCGCGGCGCCGTCGTACTCGGCATCCAGATCGTGCTCCACGGTGGCCTCAGCGGCAGGCTCTTCCGCACTCCATGCACCCGGCAGTTCGTCGATGAGTTCCTCGACCTCGGCGGGCGGCGGCGGGACGGGGGCGGGCGGCATACCGGATGCGTGTGCAGTAGCGGCAGCGGCACCCAGCCCAGCCGCACCGGCCGCAGCGGCACCGGCTCCGCCGACAACTCCTGGGGAGCCATTACCGTCGGGACGTCGGTATGCCGCGTCCGGCTCACTCGGCGTGCCTGCGCGGCGGCGTCGTCCCGACATCACGAGCGCGATGACGACGACGAGCAACAGCAGCAGCAGGATCAACCAGATGACATTGCTGGGCATGTCCACTCCCTCATGTGGTGGAGGCAAGCACGCACGGGAAGCGCGCCCCTGACGCAAGATACCGTGAGCGGGCCCACATCATGCCCCTACCCGGGCAGCACACGCCTAAACAACCCGGCATACCGGGCGCAGAGCTGAGCCCGGATTGGCCTGCGGGCGGGCACCTCGCAGGGGTCAGATGAGCCCCAGGCGCGCTGCAGACATTTCCCGCATTTCGATCTTGCGGACCTTCCCCGTGACGGTCATCGGGAAGTCCTCGACGATCTCGACGTAGCGCGGGATCTTGTAGTGGGCGAGCTTGCCGGTCGCGAACGCCCGGATCGAGGCCGCGTCGACGGGCTCGGCGCCGGGCTTCATCCGCACCCACGCGCAGAGCTCTTCGCCGTATTTCTTGTCGGGCACCCCGATGACCTGGGCGTCGAGAATGTCGGGGTGGGTGTAGAGGAACTCTTCGATCTCGCGCGGGTAGATGTTTTCACCGCCACGGATGACCATGTCTTTGATGCGCCCGGTGATCTGGACGAAGCCGTCCTCGTCCATGACCGCGAGGTCGCCGGTGAGCATCCAGCCGTCGACGAGGGCCTCAGCGGTCTTGTCGGGTTGGTTCCAATAGCCGAGCATGACCGAGTAGCCCTTGGTCATGAACTCGCCGGACTGGCCGCGCTCGACCGTCTCGCCGGTCGACGGGTCGACGATCTTGATCTCGATGTGGGGGCCGACCGGGCCGACGGTGCCAACCTTGCGCTCGAAGGTGTCGTCGGTGCGGGTCTGGGTGGACACCGGCGAGGTCTCGGTCATCCCGTAGCAGATCGTCATCTCGTCGATCCCGGCGGCGATGACCTTCTTCATGAGTTCGGCAGGGCAGGGCGAGCCGGCCATGATGCCGGTGCGGACGGTGGCCAGGGCCGATTCGTCGAACTTGCCGTCCTCGATGAGCTGCCACTCGGCGACAAACATCGTGGGCACGCCATAGAGCGAGGTGCACTTCTCGTCGCGCACGGCTTCGAGCGTGAGCGCGGGGTCGAAACCGGGCGCCGGGATGACCATGCATGCCCCGTGAGTGGTGGCCGCAAGGTTGCCCATGACCATGCCGAAGCAGTGGTAGAAGGGCACCGGGATGCAGATCCGGTCCTGCTCGGTGTATTTGCACAGCTCGCCGACGAAGAAGCCGTTGTTGAGGATGTTGCGGTGGCTGAGCGTCGCGCCCTTGGGGAAACCCGTTGTGCCCGAGGTGTATTGGATGTTGATCGCGTCGTTGTTGTCGAGTCCGGCCGCAATCTCCTTGAGTTGCTCCTGGGTCACCGACTCGCCGGCGGCCCATAGCGCGTCCCACGACTCGCGGCCGAAGAGGACGACCTGCTCGAGCGAGGGCACCTCGCTGCGGACTTCCTCGATCATCCCCGCGTAGTCGCTGGTCTTGAATGACGGTGCCGCGACGAGCACCCGGATGCCCGCCTGGTTGAGCACGTATTGCAGCTCATGGGTCCGGTATGCCGGGTTGATGTTGACGAGGATCGCGCCCATCTTGGCCGTTGCGTATTGCACGAGCGTCCACTCAGCGCAGTTGGGCGCCCAGATGCCGACCCGGTCGCCCTTGACCACGCCGGCCCCGATGAACCCGCGCGCCAGCGCGTCCACGTCCCGGACGAACTCGGCATACGTCCAGCGTTTGCCGGCCGCGACGTCGACCATCGCCTCGCGGTCGGGGAACTTCGCAGCGGTCGCGTCGAGGTTGGCGCCGATGGTCTGCTCGATGAGTGGGGTGTCGGTGGGGCCGGCGCTGATGGACAGGGACATCGGTCAAACCTTCCGAGCGAGGACACGTCGTGGAAATCACACCGCGCCCCGGGCGTGCGCGCAACCCGGCGATGGTCCCGCTTCTCCACAGCTTCAGGGGAAGGTCACCTCCGCGCCCAGACTCAGCCCGTATGCCGCCCAAGCCCAGACTGAGTCAGATGATCTCGACAGGTGGGTATTCGGGCTGCCACATGCGCGTGTAGATCTCGTTGACCGGGTCCTGCAGCGGGTGACGGGCCACGCCCTCGTCGGCCGCAGCCTGCGCCACCGCAAGAGCCACGTGGGCTGAAACCGGCCGCAGCTCACTGATGCGGGGCAGCAACGACGCCCCCGGACGATAGGCATTGACCAGCGAAGCCAGCGCCTCAGCCGCCGCCACGATCATCCCGTCGGTCACCCGCGCGGCGTCCGACGCGGCAACGCCGAGTCCAAGGCCAGGGAAGATCAGCGCGTTATTCGCCTGGGCGATGACATGTCGCACCTCGCGGTAGTCGACCGGTTCGAACGGACTCCCGGTCGCGATGAGCGCCCGCCCCTGGGTCCACTCGATGAGGTCGGCCGGGGTCGCCTCAGCCCGAGCGGTCGGATTTGACAGCGGCATGATGATCGGTCGGTCGCAGTGCGCGGCCATGTCTTGGACGATCACCTTGGTGAAGGCGCCGCCCATCGTCGACGTGCCGATGAGGATCGTCGGTCGCACATTGCGCACCACGTCCGCGAGGCTGATTGCCGGGTGACCATTGCCGTTGCCATTCCGGCCATTCCCGTTGCGGCCGTTGCCATTCACGCCGGCGCCAGCCCCAGCCGCACCACCTGGCCCACCCAACACCCACTTCGAGACCTCGTCTCGGGTCCGTGCATACGGCACCTGGAACTCGCGCAGCGACGTCATGTCGTCGACGAACAACCCCTTGGACCCGAGCACGTAGAACTGCGACTGGGCAACCTCAGGGTCGACCCCATCGCGAATCAGCGTGTCCCGCAACAGATCTGCGATCCCGATCCCCGCCGTGCCGCCACCGAAGATGACGATCCGGTGCTCGTGCAACGGCATACCCGTGACGTTGACGCCAGCCAACACAGCCGCGAGCGCAACCGCCGCAGTCCCCTGGATGTCGTCGTTGAAGGTGCAGTGCGTATGCCGGTATTTCTCCAGCAGGCGGTGAGCGTTGCTCGCGCCGAAGTCTTCCCAGTGGAGCATCGCCTTGGGGAAGAGCCGGCTCGCGGTCTGGACGACGTGGTCCATGAAGTCGTCGTAACGCTCCCCGCGCACCCGCGCATGCCGCTCGCCGAGGTAGAGGTCGCTGTTGAGCAGACCGAGGTTGTCGGTGCCCACGTCGAGCACGACCGGGATGACGCGCCGAGGGTGCAGCCCGGCCGCCGCGGTGTAGACCGACAGTTTGCCGATCGCGATCTCGATGCCGCCGATGCCCTGGTCGCCGATGCCGAGGATGCCCTCGGAGTCGGTGAGCACGATGAGGTCGACGTCGTCACTCGGCAGTCCGTAATCGAGCAAGGACTGCTCGACATCCTCCGGCCGGTCGATCGACAGGAAAACGCCTCTGCTGCGGTTGTATTCGTGGCTAAACCGCTCGATGACCTCGCCGATCGTCGGCGTGTAGATGATCGGCATCATCTCTTCGATGTGGTCAGCCAGCAGTCGGTAAAACAGGATCTCGTTGCGGTCACGCAGGTTTGCGAGGTAGTTGTGCTTGGCAAACGCCGTCTTGGCCGACTGATACTGCGCATAGACCCGCCGCACCTGGTTGCCCAGCGACGTCACTCCACCCGGCATGAGCCCGACGAGCCCGAGATAACGCCGCTCCTGCACCGTAAAAGCGGTGGCACGGTTGGTCATTGGGTTGGCAAGGACCGCCCGCCCCCGCGCCGAAATCCGGATCGGCGCGTCGCGACGGGTCGTGTCGAGCTCATAGTCATGGTGGTACAGCACGCAGGTCGACTCCACAGAAAGGCACCCGCGCGCTGGCGAGACACGCGGATGGCGAGGACAGGTAATGGGTCAGTTTCTCGCAGGAGGTATGCCGTCCGCTACCTCCGAGCCCCACCCGACACTATGGCGCCGATCACGACGTGGCGATCTGCGTGACAGCGGAGGTTCTCTCATCCGCTGCCTGCCGGCTAAGAAACGTGCGACGACAGCCCACTGTGACCGACCCCCAGCGGGCACAATGGGCCATCCGCTGCTTTCCGTCCCAGGTGTGATCCGTCGAGGAAGGTGCACACTCATGGTCGCTGTCGTGGGCTACATCCCAACTCCGGAGGGACGAGCGGCGATCGAGCAAGCCGTCGCCGAAGCGCAGACGCGCGGCCTCACGCTCTTGATCGTCAACGCGACCCGCGGCGACGCACTCGTCGACCCACGATTCGCGTCCTCGACCCAGATGAGCAGCCTCGACGACTTCCTCACCGAGTCCGGGGTCACCCACGAGTCAGTGCAGCTCGTCGAAGGCCTCGACCCGGCCGAGCAGGTGCTCCACGTGGCCGAGTCGCGCAACGCCGAACTCATCGTCATCGGCCTGCGCCGTCGCACCCCCGTCGGCAAACTCATCATGGGGTCAGTGGCCCAGAAGATCCTGCTCGAGGCCAGCTGCCCGGTGCTGGCCGTCAAGGCCGCTGACAGTCACCATCACGGCTGGCGCCGCTAGCGCGAGACCGGCAGTCCTACTCCTCCTCGGCGAAGACGACCTCACGCTTCTTCTTGATCGATGGCAGCACCGCGACGACGAGGAAGATCGCCGCGACGATGAGCATGACCAACGAGATCGGGCGGGTCAGGAAGACCGACGAGTCTCCACGAGAGATCGTCATGGCCCTTCGGAAGTTTTCCTCCAGCAAGGGACCGAGGACGAAGCCGAGCAGCAGCGGAGCGGGCTCACAGCCGAAGCGGATCAGCACATAACCCAGCAACCCGAAGAACGCGATCGCGAACACGTGATAGGCGTTGAGGCCCAGTGAGTAACACCCGATGGTCGAGAACGCGATGATCGCCGGGAAGAGCACCCGATAGGGGATGGTCAGCAGCTTCACCCACAGCCCGATGAGCGGCAGGTTGAGGGCGACGAGCATGAGGTTGCCGACCCACATCGAGGCAATGAGACCCCAGAAGAGCACCGGCTCGTCGTTGATGACATTCGGTCCGGGGGTGATGCCCTGGATGATGAACGCCCCGATGAGCAAGGCCATGACCGGGTTGGCCGGCAGACCGAGCGTGAGCAGCGGGATGAACGATGTCTGGGCGGCCGCGTTGTTGGCCGACTCGGGTGCGGCGACCCCCTCGATCGCTCCGTGGCCGAAGCGCTCCGGGGTCTTGGACACCCGCTTCTCCACCGAGTAGGAGGTGAAGGAAGCCAGGACGTGGCCGGCACCGGGAAGGATGCCCAGCAGCGACCCCATGAGCGTGCCGCGCAAAACCGGTGGGGTGATCTGTTTGAAGTCCGCCCGAGACAACCGCATGCTCTTGACCTCGCGCACCATGGACGGCCGGTGTATGCCGGTCGAGAGGTTGCGCAGGATCTCGGCGACCCCGAACATGCCGACGGCCAGGGAGACAAAGTTCAGACCCCCGTCGAGCTCGCCGGCCCCAAAAGTAAACCGGGAGGCTCCTGATTCGACGTCCTGCCCGACCAGGCCCAGCAGCAGACCCAGCATGATCATCGCGAGGGCTTTCCACAGCGATCCGCTGGCCAGGGCGATGGACGCCACGAGTCCGAGGACAACGAGCGAGAAATACTCGGCCGGACCAAACTTCAGGGCAGCCTCGGCCAGCGGTGGAGCGAAGACTGCCAGCACGACCGTCGCGACGGTGCCGGCGAAGAACGAGCCCAGCGCAGCCGTCGCCAAGGCTTGCCCAGCACGTCCTTTGCGGGCCATCTGATAGCCGTCGATGGCCGTTACCGCAGCAGAGGTCTCGCCGGGCAGATTGAGCAGGATGGCCGTCGTCGAGCCGCCGTACTGCGCGCCGTAATAGATCCCCGCCAGCATGATGAGCGACGACACCGGGTCGAAGTTGAAGGTGATCGGCAGGAGCAGCGCGATGGTCGCCGTCGGGCCGATGCCCGGGAGGACCCCGACTGCCGTGCCGAGGGCGCATCCGATCAGGCACACAAGCAAGTTGGTCGGCGTGAGCGCGGTCTGGATGCCCAGCAGGATGTTGTCCATCGATCAGCCTCCGACCCACGGTCCAAACAACGGCACGGTCAGCCGCAGCAGGAACACGAAGATGACAACGCACAGCGTGGTGATGCCGGCCGCGATCACGGCGGCCCGAGCCGGGGTGGTGCCCTGTCCGGCCAGGGCGGCGATGAAGGTCGTGATGAGCACTGTCGGCAAGAGGCCAGCCCCGCCGATGATGAAACCGAACAGCAGGATCGCCACCACCAACAACCCGCCCCGCACCCAGGCAACGGGTTGCTCGTCGGGCGCCGACGCGCCTGTCTCGGGACGGAGAAAGTGCAGGACCGCAAGCCCCACGATGATCACGCCCATGGCCGCGAGGATGAAGCCGAGCAGCCGCGGGAAGTAGCCGGGGCCCATCCGCAGGAGCGTGCCGACGGTGTATTGCGACGACGCCACGGCAAACGCAACCCCGAAGGCGATGAAGATCGCCCCGGAGTAGAAGTCGGCCTTGGTCAACGCCCAGCGCGTGGGTTGAGGAGGTGAGGCGGACGGCATACCGCCGCCACCATCCACCCCCTCACGCTCTGGGGTTGCCTCGGACAGGCCCCGCCCCCCTTCGGGGGCGGGACCGAGGTCGGTGGCCATGTCAGGCGGCCTTCACTCCGGCAGCCTTGATGACGGGCGTCCAGAGCTCAAGCTGGGCCTTGAGCTTGGCGGTGTGGGCGGCGGGGTTGACCTGATCCGCAGCTTCGGGAGCCGTGCCGAGGTCGGCCATCTTCTCGATGACCTTCGGGTCCTTGAGCGCCAACGCGAGAGCTTCGGTCAGCTTCTTCGTCACGGCCTCGGGCGTGCCTGCGGGCGCGTAGAGACCGTGCCACACACCGACCTTGAGCTCGGGCATGCCCGACTCGGTCGTCGTGGGGATGTCCGGGAGGCTCTTGACGCGCTCGGAGGTCGTGACCGCGAACGCCTTGACCTTGCCCGGCTTGATCTGGGCGCTCGTGTTGGTCGTCTGGTCGCACATGAAGTCGACCTGACCACCGACGAGGTCGGTCATCGCCGGACCGGTGCCCTTGTAGGGCACCTCGGTGAGGTCGACGCCAAACGCCTTCTCGATGAGCAGCCCGCACAACTGCGAAGCTGAGCCGATGCCCGCGTTGGCGTAGGTGACCTTGTCCTTGTTGGCCTTCACATAGTCGACGAGCTCCTTGAAGTTCGTCGGCGGGAGGTCCTTCTTGGAGATGATCGTCATCGGCACTTCGGTGACCAGACCGATCGTCTGGAAGCTCTCGAGCGGCTTGAACGCCAGCGTCGAATACAGCGCCGGGGCCGTCGACATGCCGATGTGGTGCATGAGGATCTTGTAGCCGTCGTTCTTGGCCTTGGCGACCTCTCCGGCGCCGAGCGTGCCACCGGCACCTTCGACGTTTTGGACGATGATCTGCTGGCCGAGGGTCTTGCTCATGGGTTCGGCGACCAGGCGAGCGACCGTGTCGGTCGGGCCTCCTGCGGAGAAGGGCACAACCATCGTGATCGTGCCGGTGGGGTAGTTGCTTCCGGCGCCGGCACCCGTCGAGCTGGAGCCAGAACTTCCGCAAGCAGTGAGTGACAACGCGCCGGCGGCGACCACCGCCAGGACGCGAGACGTAGAGCGGCGGGAGGAGGACAGGGTCAATGCCATGGCGGACTCCTTCACGTAGTAGCAGCACCGTTGCTGAACCGCGATGGCACATTTCACCACCCGATGGGGAGTTGTGCGCGGTTAAGTCACCGCCGATTTCCCGGGGGGTCATCTCGCGCGCCGAGAGGTCACATGGTGGAGGCTCTCGTATGCCGCAGTGTCAGTGCAGCAGGGCAGCGACCAGGGCGGGTGACTCCACGTGCGGGTTGTGACCCAGACCAGCCAGCGTGACGTGCGCTGGCACAAGGGCATCGAGGTCACCCTCACTCACCATCGGGTCGAGTTCACCTCGCGCAAGCACGACGTCGGCCCGGCAGGCCGCGAGCAGGCCCACCATGTCAGGCGCCCCGACCCCCGGCGTCGCCGGGTCGACGGTCATCCGCCACCGCCCGTCGATGTCGATCACACCGGCCGCCGCCACAGCCGAGTCCGGCGGCACGAGCCCCACCAACCCAGCCACCTTAAGGAACCGCTCGAGCGCAGCCTCGCGCGTGTCGAACCACGCCACCGGCTTGGCCGCCAGCGCCGCGACGAACTCACGCTCGCTGTCGGTCCACGCCACCTTGATCCCGACACCGACGACCCGCTCGACGTCGATGCCAAACCACCTCGAGCCCAAGGCCAGCGCTATTACGCCGCCGAGGGAGTGGCCGAGCACGGCATACCGGCGCGTCGGATCGAGCTGGGAGGCGAGGTCGGCCGTCATCCCGCCCACGTCGTAACGCGCGAGTCGCCGTCCCTGCCCGTGGCCCGCGAGGTCGAGCGCGACGACCTCTCGGCCGGCGAGGTGCTCGCGCACGCTGTCCCACACGTGGACGTTGCCGCCGAGGCCGTGGATGAGCAGGATCGTCGCGTCACTCATGGCCCGGGACACTACCGAAATCCGCTGTCGCCCAGACCAACTCTCCAGCCACGAGCGTCGCGGCGACCGGCATACCCCGCAGGTATGCCGCGTGCTCGGCGACCGCACTCGGGTCTTGTCCGAGCGGGTCTGCGTCGAGGAGCACGAGGTCACCCCGAGATCCGACGCGGAGCGTGCCCTGGCCGTCGACCGACGCCGCGAGCGCCTCGCGGACGGTGAGGGCCTGCTCCGGGTGCCAGGACGGCTGCGTGTCGGCCGTGCGGTGGACGGCCGCCGCCATGGCCAGCCAGGGGTCCAGCGGCGACACGGGTGCGTCCGAGCCGAGGGCGAGCGGCGCCCCGGCGTCCAGGAGGGCGCGGAAGGCATAACACCGGTCGGAGCGGTCGGGCCAACACTGGGCGATGGCCTCACGGTCGTCGAGCAAGTGCGCGGGCTGGACACTGGCGGTGAGGCCGAGCGCAGCCATCCGCGCGGGCGCGTCGGCACAGACGAGTTGGGCATGCTCGATCGAGCCGCGGGCCCCAGCGCTGGCCACGGCCGCGAGGGCGACGTCGAGCGCTGCGTCACCGATCGCGTGCACCGCCACGTCGAGGCCCCCACGGGTCGCGCGTCTGAGCGCCTCGGTGAGGTCGGCGGGGTCGAGGTTGAGCGCGCCCCGCGTGCCGACTCCCCGGCCCGCATCAGCCCCGAGACCGTCGACATACGGCTCATGACAGAAGGCCGTCCGCGTGTTGAGTGAGCCGTCCGAGATGACCTTGAAGGGACCCATCGTCAGCAACTCCTGCCCCGGCACGAGCAGATCCCCGCTGCGTCGACCAGCGGCGAGCGTGGCGTCGAGCCGGTCGGCATAGACCCCGGCGCGGACGCGCAGCGACCGCAACCCCGCGGCATACCGGGCCTGCCATTGAGCGGGCGCGTCACCCCACTCGAGGTCGACCACCCCGACGATGCCCCGGGCATGCGCGGCCATGACAGCTTGTCGCACCAGCATTTCCGTCGCTGCGTGAGACGTGAGCTCACCGAGGCGGGCGAAGATCGGATACCACTCGTCCTCGGCCACGACCCCCTCCCGCGGGGGCAGGCCGAAGCGGGCGAGCGCCGCCGAGTTGAGCCAGCCGTGGTGGGCGTCGCCGCTCACGAGGACCACCGGGACGGGACCGCTCACGGCGTCGAGCTCGGCGACCGTGGGCTGCCGCGGCCAAGTCGCGGTGCGATGGCCATAGCCCTCGACAACCGAGTTTGCCGAGTATGCCGCCCGCTCCCGGTCCCCTCGCGCCGCCACCCGCGCGCGCACGAGTGCCAGGACCTCCTCGGCGCACGTCGCCGCGGACGTGTCGAGCCGACCGGACAGCAACGCCCACTGGGTGAGGTGGACGTGAGCGTCCCAGAGCCCGGGGATCACCCACCGACCGTCGGCGTCCAGCACCTGGTCGCCAGCATCCGGCCGCACACCTGTCCCGACCTCGACGACTCGGCCCCCAGCCACGCGCATGTCGACGACCCCGCCAGGAGCGGCTCGGTCAATCGGCACGATCCGCGCGCCCCGGACGACCAGGTCGGCATTGCTCTGACTGCCCTCGCTGGACCCGCCGATCTGCCCCAGGACTCTGGCCATGGCACGTGAGATTACGCCTCGGCAAGCAACGCGGGCTATCGCCGCAGACCGCCCTGGTGGGCTACAACTGGGGCCATGGCTGACCTGCCCCACCTCGACCCCCAGGAACAACGCGTCCTCGGCTCGCTCATGGAGAAGGAGATCACCGTCCCCGCGAGCTACCCGATGACCCTCAACTCGCTGCGCCTGGCGTGCAACCAGAGCACGAGCCGCGACCCCGTCGTCGACTACGACGACAACACCCTCGTCGAGGTCACCTTGCGTCTCCAACAGCGGCAGCTCGTGCGGCTCGTGCGCGCCGACTCCGGCGGCCGCGCAGTGAAATACAAGCAGCGACTCACCGAAACGCTCGAAACTTTCGGCGTCGGCGCACCGGAGCGAGCGCTGCTCACCGTCCTGCTGCTGCGCGGGGCTCAGGCCCCCGGTGAACTCAAGACCCGCACAGAACGCCTGCACGGCTTCGCCGATCGGTATGCCGTGGAAGCCTGCCTTCGCGAGTTGGCCTCGGGCGCAACGCCGTTGGTGCACGAGCTGGAGCGTATGCCGGGCCAGCAAGATCACCGCTGGATCCACCTGCTCGGTCCCGTCGAGCTGCCCGAGACCCGTGCTGCCAGGGTGGCCGGTGTGGGTGGACGGATGAGCGGGCTGGGTGCAACGCCAGGTGTGGGGCCGGGTGCCGTCGACGACGGTCCGGGGCGGCTGTGGCTCGATTACGACGAGGCGAGCGACACGGCATACCTCGCTCTGGGAGAAGCGGGGACGGCGGCGATCACGGGGGCGGACCCAGACTCTGGGTCGATCACCGTCGACCTGGACGACGACGGGCGGATCGTCGGAGTGCGCTTTGCAGGCGCTGGGGCCAGCTTGCCGAGCGCTGTGCTCGGTGACCGGCCCGAGTGAGTCTCTGGCCTGCGGTCCCGGCGAAGCTCAGCGGCGCGACAGCAGGACGACGGTGCTCAGCGCATCCACGGCATACGGGCGCAGGTCCCACCCGGAGAAGCCGACGTCGGGGATGAGCCCGGCGGCGAGGAAGTCGTCGCGGAACTGTTGATAGGAGTAGCCCGCGTCGGTGCGATATTCGACGACGATCCGGCCGCGTGGGGAGCAGCACACGGCGAGGCGGCGGAAGACCTCTGAGCGGTTTTGCGGAGTGATCGCGAGGATGCCGCTGCTGATCCAGGCGATCGCGTCGAACGGGACGCTCTCCCCGAGTGCCTCCATCGACAGGTCGAGGAGGTCGAGCTCAAGCCACCGCGCTTCCGGTTCGGCATCCTTGGCGCGGGCGAGGGCCCCAGCGTCGATGTCGATGCCGACGACCGTGTGCCCGAGCGCGGCGAGCGCGGCACCCAGGCGACCGGAGCCGCAGCCAGCGTCGAGCACGCGCGATCCCGGACGGATCATGAGGTCGACGAGCTTGGCCTCGGATGGGATCGCCGAGCGGGTCAGGTCGCCCTTGGGACCGCGCGGGGCTTGGATCTCGACCCATGACATGCCGAAGGCCGTGGCGACCTCGCGGGCGGAAGCCGGCCGCGCCGCCGGCTCCTTGGCGAGGCAGCGGCTGATGATGTCGACCACATCGACCGGCACCGTGACCGGCAGCGTCGGCATCGGCTCGGTGATGTGCGCGAGGGCGGTGGCGACCGGGGTGTCACGGTCGAATGGGCGCCGTCCGGTGAGGAGTTCGTGAGCGACGACCCCGAGGGCGTAGAGGTCGCTCGCGGCGGTCGCGGTGCGGCCGAGGGCCTGCTCGGGGCTGAGATAGTGCGGGGTGCCGAGGACTTCGCCGGTCTTGGTCAGGCCACTGGCGTTAGCTGCTCGGGCGATGCCGAAGTCGGTGAGTTTGACGACGCCGTCCTCGGTGAGCAGGACGTTGGCCGGCTTGATGTCACGGTGGACGACACCGGCCTCGTGGGCGGCGTTGAGGGCCAGGGCCATCTGCCCGACGATCGAGCGCACCCGCGCGGGGTCGAAGGCGCCATGCTCGCGGATCTCCTTGGCCAGCGAGTGGCCTTCGACGAGCTCCATGACGATGTAGGCGACGCTGTCATGGACGCCGTAGTCGAAGAGCGTCGCGATGTTGTGGTGCGACAGGCCGGCGGTGAGGAGGGCTTCCTCGTGGAAGCGCTGGGCAAAGACCGGCTCGGCGGACGTGTCCGGGCGCATGATCTTGACGGCCACGGTGCGGGCGAGAGTCGTGTCCTCGGCTCGCCAAACATCGCCCATCCCGCCTGAGGCGATCAGGGCGTCGAGCTTGTAACGGCCGCCCACCAGGACGCCGTGAACGAACCGCTTCACGTCGTCGCCGTCCGCACTGGCTTCACGATCGGCAAGCATAAGTTGCTCGTACCCGTTATGCCCCACTGCCAGACGTCACGATCTGGCTCCTGCTCGATCAGCTGACCGTGCGGGAGCGTGGGGTCGGGGCGGTCAACCCGGGGTGAGCGCCGACGCAGCTCTGGCCAGACACTGATGTGTCCGGGCGGACCAGGCCGGCCGGGGGGCTCACCACGGTTGCAGATGGGGAAGCAGGTGGCCCATCGCGGTGACGATGTCTCGGGCCTTCGGCAAGTCTTCGGCGAGGACCGCGGCCATCGCCTTGCGTGCCGCGGCATACAGCAAGTCATACCCACCAGCAGGGTCGGCGTCGGCCACGAGCGCGGCCGAGCGCAGGTGCCGCTGGGCCTCAGCCAACAACCGCGTCGCGTTCTCCGTCGACGGGGTGACCTGCTCGAGGTCACCCGCAGCCAGCGTCGACTCAACCTCCTCCTGCCCGGTGCCCCAACGGGTCATGCGCTCTCGCCGCCGATGAGGGCAACCATCGGGCGTGAAGTCACAGTCGTTTTGAACGGGTCGGCGTCCGCCTCGTCCCAGGCCTGCGGACGCACCCGCCGAATCGACACCTCCCGCCCCAGACGCCCCGTCGCGGCCCGCGCCACGCCCTCAAGGACGTCGAGGTCCGCTGTGCCTACGACCAGCACGTCGATGTCCCCCGGGACCGGGCCGGGCTGCTGGGCGTAGCGGGCAGCCCACGAGCCGAAGATCCATGCCTGACGCACCCCTGCCACCTCGGCCAGCAGCTCGCGCAGCACCGGCACCGGCCCGAACGTCACCGCCATCAACGCCGCCAACGGCCCAAACACCGGACTCTCAGTCTCGGCGCGCACCAACCGCTGGTTGCCGCGCCTGGCATGCCGGACCAGACCGGCCTGAGCCAACCGGTCCACTTCCCGCATCACGGTCGGACCCGACACCCCCACGGCTCGGCCGATCTCCGCCAGGGAGAACTCGTCCTCAGGATGCAGCATGATCCACGCGACGATGTCCCGCTGACCCTGAGCGCCGGACTGGGGACGCCGGCAATGGCCCCAAACGCAAAAAATGACGCTCTTCCGCCTTAACAGCCAAAAGGAGCGTCATCCCAAAAAGCGCGCCCGAAGGGATTCGAACCCCTAACCTTCTGATCCGTAGTCAGATGCTCTATCCGTTGAGCTACGGGCGCCGGTCGCCACGCCCCACACCTGCGGGCGCAACGAGGAGCAAGCGTACCGGCATACCTGGCCGTGGAAGAAATCCGTAACCTCACGTTCACCCAGGTCACACCACCTATCCGCCCGCCACCCCCCTGTCGGAGATCTTGTGAGCCGACTCACCAGGTGGGGACCTCCGACCGGTTCCGGTGCCATGGCCCCCCGGGATAGCGTGGGGGGGACCGAGGCGTCTGGCACGTCTCTCGGGCGGCGTTCCGTCCGTCCCAAGCGTTGCCGGCCCTCGACCACCGCAACCGAACGCGTCCGCGCGTGACGCAGGAAAGGGACGAAAAGCCGATGAGCACCACGCACAAGGCCTTGGCTGCCTGGGTCGAGGAGGTCGCCGCACTGACGACCCCCGACAAGATCCACTGGGTCACGGGGACGCCGGAGGAGATCGACGCGCTGGCTCAGGAGCTCGTCGCGGCCGGGACGTTCACGCGTCTCAACGACGAGAAGAAGCCCAACTCCTACTGGACTGCGTCTCGAGCCCGAGCGACGTCGCCCGCGTCGAGGACCGCACCTTCATCAACTCCGAGAAGGAGGAAGACGCCGGCCCGACCAACCACTGGATGGACCCGGCCGAGATGAAGGAGATCATGACGCGGGCTGTATCGCCGGGTGCATGAAGGGCCGCACGATGTACGTCATCCCGTTCGTCATGGGCCACCTCGAGGCCAAGGTCCCGATGTTCGGTGTCGAGCTCACCGACTCCGCCTACGTCGTCGATCAACATGAACATCATGGCCCGCATCGGCGCGCCGGTTCTGGCCAAGATGGAGGAGCTCCAGGCCGACTTCGTCCAGGGTCTGCACTCCGTCGGCGCCCCGCTCGAGCCCGGCCAGGAAGACGTGCCGTGGCCGTGCAGCGACACCAAGTACATCACCCACTTCCCCGAGACCCGCGAAATCTGGTCTTACGGTTCGGGTTACGGCGGCAACGCACTGCTGGGCAAGAAGTGCTACTCGCTGCGCATCGCCTCGGCGATGGCCCGCGACGAGGGCTGGATGGCCGAGCACATGCTCATCCTCAAGCTCACCTCGCCCGAGGGCAAGTCGTCAACGTACATCGCCGGCGCCTTCCCGTCAGCGTGCGGCAAGACCAACCTCGCGATGCTCGAGCCCACCATCGCCGGGCTGGAAGGCCGAGATGATCGGCGACGACATCGCGTGGATGCGCTTCGGTGAAGACGGTCGCCTGTATGCCGTGAACCCCGAGTTCGGGCTCTTCGGCGTCGCCCCCGGCACCGGCATGAACACCAACCCCATGGCGATGCGCACCATCGAGAAGGGCAACTCGATCTTCACCAACGTCGCGCTCACCGATGACGGCGACGTCTGGTGGGAGGGCATGACCAAGGAGAAGCCGGCTCACCTGACCGACTGGAAGGGCAACAGACTGGACGCCCGAGAGCAGCGAGCTGTCGCGCGCACCCCAACAGCCGCTTCACGCACGCCGGCCACGCAGTGCCCGATGCTCGCCGCCGAGTACGACAACCCCAACGGTGTGCCGATCGACGCGATCCTCTTCGGTGGCCGCCGCGCGACGACCGTCCCGCTGGTCTACGAGTCGCGCAGACTGGAACCACGGCACCTTCGTCGGCGCCACGCTGCTCGTCCGAGACGACCGCCGCGGCCGTCGGCGCGGTCGGCGTCGTCCGCCGCGACCCGATGGCCATGCTGCCGTTCATCGGCTACAACGCCGGCGACTACATGCAGCCACTGGCTCGAGATCGGCAAGAGCGCACGACGCCGCCAAGCTGCCGCAGATCTACCAGGTCAACTGGTTCCGCAAGGACGCCGACGGTCAACTTCCTGTGGCCGGGCTTCGGTGACAACGCCCGCGTCCTCAAGTGGATCGTCGAGCGTCTCGAAGGCAAGGTCGACGCCATCGAGACCCCGGTCGGCCTCGTGCCGCGCCCCGAGGACATCGACATCGACCGGCCTGGACATGGCCGACGACGACGTCGTCAAGGCGCTCAAGGTCGACGTCGAAGACTGGCGCAAGGAGCTGCCACTCATCGAGGAGTGGTTCGCGAAGTTCGGCGACAAGCTGCCCCGGCCCTCCAGGCCGAGCTCGACGGCTTGAAGGCGCGGCTGGCTGACGCCTGATCGATCGCCTGATCACGAGATCAGGAAGGGGGCTGCGGCGTATGCCGTGGCCCCCTTCCCCTTGCCCACCTCCCGCCGAGTCGATACCCAGACCGGAGTCATAACTCGCCCTCGGGTATCGACCCACCCCCTGCCCGCCTGCCCACCCCCCGCCGAGTCGATACCCAGACGGGAGGCGTGGACTCGTCAGCGGGTATCGACTCGTCAGCGGGTATCGACTCGACGGATGCTGCCCTGTCGCCGTGAGATCCCCTGACCGAATCAGCGTGAGGTGCCAGAATGGCTCACAGGAAAGACACAGCCAGCCCACATCAAGCGGCAACCTGACACCGAGAAAGTGAGTCCATGAACCTCAACTCGGTCAAGCCGCAGAAGCTCGAGCGCCCCGACGGCACTCGCCCGCGCGTGCTCGTGGTCGACGACGAACACAATCTCACCGAGTTGCTCACGATGGCGCTGCGCTATGAAGGCTGGGAGGTCCGTGCAGCCGGCACCGGCATGGCTGCCGTGCGCGCCGCGCGCGAGTTCGAGCCCGATGCCGTCGCGCTCGACATGATGCTGCCCGACATCGAACGGCCTCGAGGTGTTGCGCCGGATGCGCGAGCACAACGACCGGATCCCCGTCCTCTTTCTCACCGCCCGCGACGCCGTGGAAGACCGCATCGCCGGGCTCACCGCGGGCGGCGACGACTACGTGACCAAGCCGTTCAGCCTCGAAGAGGTGGTCGCACGACTGCGCGCCCTGCATGCGTCGCACTGTCCTCGTCGCTCCCGACGAAGACGACTCGGTCCTCGTCGTCGGTGACCTCACCCTCGACGAGGACTCCCACGAGGTGACCCGCGGCGGCACCGAAATCCAGCTCACCGCAACCGAGTTCGAGTTGCTGCGCTACCTCATGCGCAATCCCAAGCGGGTCCTGTCCAAGGCTCAGATCCTCGACCGGGTGTGGAACTACGACTTCGGCGGCCAAGCCAACGTCGTCGAGCTCTACATCTCCTACTTGCGCAAGAAGATCGACGCCGGCCGCGAGCCGATGATCCACACCATGCGTGGCGTCGGCTATGTGCTCAAGCCCGCCTCCTGACCGTGGCCACCACCGACATCCACCCCAACCCACCCACGACGCAGCGGCGGCCGAGCGGTCTCCTGCGTCCGTCGAGCTGGACGCTGCGATCCCAGCTTGTGGCGTCGATGCTTGCCCTTTTCACGGTCATCACGCTCATCACCGCAGCCGCCTCACTCATCTCGCTCGACCGCTACCTCATCGGCCAGATCGACGATCAACTCCGACAGTCGGTCTCCCGCTACGGCAGCGGGCCCATCCCGGGCCAACTTGGCTCCGACCGCGGCCCGGGCGACGACCGGCGTGGCCCTGGTGACGAGGGGATCGTCGTCATCGTCCAAGACGGCGTGCCCTTCACCCGGGTCCGCGACGACCTGAGCGACGACCAGGTAACTGCGCTCATCAATGGTGCGAGCAAGGACCCGTCGACGATTCGCCTCGGGGACAACGCCGATCACTACCGAGTGCTCAGTTCCGCGCGAGGGACGACAACCATCGTCCTGGCGCTCCCGATCGGGCGGCAGTCGATGGCCGTCAGCAACGCCTTGCTGACCGCGGCGCTCACAACCCTCGCCGGTCTCCTCGTCGTCGGCGTCGGTGGCGGCTGGCTCGTCAAACGCAACCTCCGCCCCCTCGTGCGGGTTGCGGACACCGCGACCCGCGTCTCCAAGCTGCACCTCGCCTCCGGCCAGGTCGCGCTCGCCGAGCGCGTCGACCCGGCCGACACCGACCCGGGCACCGAGGTAGGCAAAGTGGGGCTGGCCCTCAACGAACTTCTCGATCACGTCGACGAGGCGCTGACCGCCCGCCACGAGAGCGAGCAACGGGTGCGCCAATTCGTCGCCGATGCCTCACACGAGTTGCGCACTCCGCTCGCGTCGATCCGCGGGTATGCCGAGTTGACCCGCCGCGAGCCCGCGCCCGTGCCCCCGTCGGTCACCCACGCCCTCGGCCGGGTGGAATCCGAAGCCACCCGGATGTCACACCTCGTCGACGACCTGCTCCTGCTAGCTCGCCTCGACGCCGGTCGGCCGCTCGACCTCGCCCCCGTCGACCTCACCGAGATCGTCGTCAACGCTGTCAGCGACGCCCACGCCGCCTCGCCGGGACACCTGTGGCGACTCGACGTGCCCGACGAACCCGTCACCGTCCTCGGCGACGCCGCCCGGCTGCACCAGATCGTCGTCAACCTTCTGGCCAACTCACGAGTCCACACGCTCCCAGGGACGACCGTGCGCGCCACGCTCGGGCAGACGGGGTCGACGGTCACCCTCGCGGTGCACGACAACGGGCCAGGCGTGCCGGTTGACCTGCAGCGCAGCGTGTTCCAACGTTTCGCCCGGGGCGACACCTCACGCAACCGCGCGCAGGGCAGCACCGGCCTCGGCCTGTCGATCGTCGCCGCCGTCGCGGCCGCCCATGGGGGCAAGGTCGCTCTCGACAGTCGGCCCGGCGACACGACCTTCACAGTGATCCTGCCCGCCGCCCCTGCCCAAGCGCAGACCAAGGCCTGATCACCGCGGTCTGACCGCACGTCCGGCCTCGCTCCCGCTCAGCCTCCCCGCCCGGTCCACGGAGCTCGCTGGGCCCGTTCACAGCAAGGGCACAGCCGTCACCACCAAGGTCGTCCCATGACCGCCACCACCATCGACGGACCGCCGCTCATCGTCCCCGAGCCGGCCCCGCTCTCCGGCTCGCCCCGATGGGCGACCCCGGCCCTGGTCACGCTCCTGGTGGCGACGGCAGCGGCATACCTCTGGAATCTCACGGAGAGCGGTTACGCGAACTCCTTCTACTCCGCAGCCGTGCAAGCCGGATCGCAATCGTGGTCGGCCTTCTTCTTCGGCAGCTCGGACGCGGCCAACGCAATCACCGTCGACAAGCCGCCGGCTTCCCTGTGGTTCATGGCGCTCTCGGTGCGGATCTTGGGGCTCACCTCCTTCGCGATCCTCCTGCCCCAGGTCCTCATGGGTGTCGCCACGGTCGCGCTCCTCCACGCCACCGTGCGACGCCACTTCGATCACGGCGCCGCACTCCTTGCCGGAGCCATCCTCGCGCTGACACCGGTGGCGGTCCTCATGTTCCGCTTCAACAACCCCGACGCGCTCCTCACCCTCACGATGACCCTCGGGGCCTGGGCAACCCTGCGCGCGGTCGAGGCTGCGTCGGCACGGTGGTTTGCGCTCGTCGGGGTCTTCCTCGGGCTCGGCTTCCTCACCAAGACCCTCCAAGTGTTGCTCGTCGTGCCCGGCTTCGCGCTCGCCTACCTCGTCGCCGCCAACCTGCCCCTCCTCCGCCGGCTGGCACACACCGTCATCGGCGGCCTCACCCTCGTCCTCGCAGCCGGCTGGTGGGTCGCGATCGTCGAACTCATCCCCGCCGACAAGCGGCCCTATATCGGTGGCTCCCAAACCAATTCGTTCCTCGAGCTCACCTTCGGCTACAACGGCCTGGGTCGCATCAACGGCAACGAGACCGGCTCAATCGGCGGTGGCGCTGGCGGCAACGGCGGCGCCTGGGGCGCGACCGGCCTGACCCGGATGTTCAACCCCGACAACGGTGGCCAGATCTCCTGGCTGCTGCCGGCTGCGCTCATCGCCCTGGTCGCTGGCCTCAGCTGGCGGTGGCGGCAGCCGCGCACGGATGCGCGGCGCGCGGCATACCTTGCCTGGGGTGCCTGGCTCGTCGTCACCGTCCTGACCTTCTCCCTCATGGCGGGCATCTACCACGCTTACTACACCGTGGCCCTCGCACCCGCGATCGCCGCCCTCGTTGCGATGGGAGCCCGCGAGGCGTGGGAGCGCCGCACAGCGCGGAGCGCTCGCATCGTCCTCGCGGCCGGGATGGCCGTGACGGCGGGCTGGGGGTTCGTCCTGCTCTCACGCACGACGACGTGGAACTCCTGGCTGCGCATCGTCGTCCTTGCCCTCGGACTCGTCGCTGCGGTCGGCTTCGTCCTGGCTCGCCGCCTTCCCCGTCGTGCACTCCCCGCCCTGCTCGGGGTTGCGGCCGCCGCTGCGCTGCTTGGCCCCGCGGCATACAGCGGGCAGACCCTGGCAACCGCGCACGTGGGCTCGATCGTCAGCGCAGGGCCGTCCGCCGAAGGTGTCGGCGGCCCGGGCCGCCCCGGCGGGGGTATGCCGGGTCCGCCCCCAGGCGCATTCCCCCCTGGCGGGGTCGGCGCTCCCGGTGGTCTCGGCATCCCGGGGGGTCCCGGTGTGCCGGGTGGTCTCGGTATGCCGGGTGCACCAGGCACGCCGGGCGCGAACGGAGCGACCCGAGGGCCAGGCGGAGCTGGCGGCATGGGCGGCCTGCTCAACGCTTCCACGCCGGACGCTGCCGTCGTCGCCGCCCTGACCGTCGATGCTGGCTCCTACACATGGGTCGCCGCTGCGGTGGGATCGCAGAACGCCGCGGGCCTGCAGCTGGGCACCGGGCTGCCGGTCATGGCCATCGGTGGCTTCAACGGCAGCGATCCGTCACCGACCTTGGCTCAGTTCCAGGGGTACGTCGCCCAGGGCAAGATCCATTACTTCGCCGGCGGCGGTGGGTCCGGCGGGCAGCGTGGTGGCGGCCAGTCATCGAGCGAGATCGCGACGTGGGTCGCAAGCACCTTCCGCTCGGTGACGATCGGCAGCACGAACCTCTACGACCTCACCGCACCGGTGTCGACCTCATCACGGGCGGCACCGGCATCCCTGGCGGCACCGGCAGCGAGTGCCCTCGACGGGGCCGAGACGGTGTGACATGGGCATCCTCCGCCGCCAGCTCGCGAGGTTTGCCCTCGTAGGTGCCGTCTCAACTGTCGTCCACCTTGGCCTGTTTGCGCTGCTCCACGTCGCCTGGAGCGAGCAGTCGGCCAACGTCATGGCGCTGTCGATCGCGACAGTCGTCAACACCACGCTCAACCGCGCATGGACCTTTGAGGTGCACCATGGGTCGTGGCTCACCCATCAGGCCCAGGCCTTCGCGGTCTTCGCGGCGACCTGGGCCGCGACCAGCGGAGGGCTTGCGCTGCTGCACCGGCTCGTGACCGACCCGCCCCTCGGCGTCGAGATCGCCGCCTTGGCCGTGTCGACCGCGCTCTCGACGGCGCTGCGGTTCGCTGTCATGCGGAGGTGGACGCGGACCGGCATACCGACTGGACCGACGCGGCAAACAGCGAAAGGGGCCCTGCGAGTGCAGGACCCCCTCGTGACCGCTGCGGAGGCGGCGGGATTTGAACCCGCGAGGGGTCTTTAACCCCAACCCACTTAGCAGGCGGGCGCACTAGGCCACTATGCGACGCCTCCAACACACATCACGACCGCCCCCATAGATAGGGAGCCGTCACAGGCTACCGGGCCGGACGCAACGCCACCAAAATGAGGCACTCCACACCCCCGGTGCTCAGTGTCGGCGTTGCGTTCGTAGGCTCGCGGTGGACAATGTCCGAGAACCTCCCTCTCCTCCCGTGTCAGCCTCAGATTGGAAGACGCCGCCATGACTATGCCTCCGAGCGGCCGGGACACCGGCGCCCGTGAGGGTCGGGCTCCTTCCCGCGCGAGCCTGCCCCGGTCCCGACGGCGGCTGGAGATCGAACGAGCAGCGCGCCGCTCAGCGATCCTCACGCTGCTCGGCACGGTGCTGCCTGGCGCGGGACTTACGCGCACGCGCTACTTCCGGTTGGGCTGGATCGTGCTTTCTCTCGTGGCTGGCGTGCTGGCTGGCGCGGCGGTCCTCGTCTTCACCCGCGGATTGACCAACGCCGCCCTGGGAATCGCAGTCCGGCCCGGCGTCCTGATGCTCGTCGTCGTCGGACTGATCCTCGGCGGCCTGATCTGGATCTGGACCATCCTGCTGACCCATCGAGGCACGACTGACCGACGCTTCGACAGCGTCCAGCGATCTGGCCTGCGGCTCCTGACTGGGGCGATGTGTGTCGTCGTCGCCGTCCCGATGGCGACAGCGGTCCGCTACTCCCTCGTCCAGCGGGACGTGATCGCGTCGATGTTTGGCAACGAGACCATGACGACGGCCGAGGGTGGGGCGCGCCCAGGCGGCGGGTCCGATCCATGGGAAGGCACGAGCCGCGTCACGGTGCTCCTGCTCGGGTCGGATGCCGGCGACGACCGGGTCGGCGTGCGGACCGACTCGATGATCGTGGCGTCGATCAACACCCAGACCGGCGACACCGTCCTGTTTAGCCTGCCCCGCAACCTCCAAAACGTGCCCTTCCCCTCGAGCAACCCCCTTTCCAAGGTGTGGCCGAAGGGCTACAACTGCGGCAGCGAGTGCCTGCTCAATGCCGTGTGGACCGAGGCCGAGGAACGCAAGGACCTCTTCAAAAACGACCCGCACCCGGGCCTGACGACGATCCGCGGGGTGATCCAGGAGATCATCGGGCTGCGCATCGATTACACGACGATCGTCGACCTCAAGGGCTTCGCGGCGCTGGTCGACGCGATGGGCGGAGTCACCGTCAACGTGACCGAGCGGCTCCCCGTCGAAGGTCACCGCACGGAGTCCGGGGCGATCGTGGGAGTGGAGTCCTATATCGAGCCGGGCGTCCAGAAGTTGGACGGCTATCACGCGCTGTGGTTTGCCCGGTCGCGCGCGACGACTGACGACTTCAGCCGGATGCGGCGCCAGCGATGCCTGGTCGGCAAGATCCTCGGCCAGGTCAACGCCCAGACGATGCTGCAGAAATACCCCGAACTCGCGGCCGTTGCCAAGGAGAACATCCAGACCGACGTGCCCGCCGGCGACCTCCCCGCATGGGTCGAGCTCCTGTTGCGGGTGCGTAACTCCTCGATCCGCTCCCTGACCTTCACCCCCGAAAACATCGCGCCCGGCAATCCCAACTTCACGGCGATCCGCAAGATGGTCAAGGACAGCCTCACTCCCATTCCCGCCGCGGCACCAGCCACCTCAGCGCCCCCGACATCGCCGACGACATCGAAGGCCACCCCGACGACGGCCAAGTCTGGGAAGACCTCGACACCCACCCCGACACCCCCGGCCGTGACAAGCCGCACCGCTCCGGCAACTGCGCCGATCTCCATCGACGAGGCCTGCTGACCCGTCGCTCTTCGGACGCCGGGTGCCTCCGCGGCCCCAACGCAGCAGAGCCCCCCGGGAATCGGCCGGGGGGCTCTGGTGCACACTGAAGCGCTGGTGCGTGCAGTGCGTCCGCTCACGCGGAGCGGCGAAGGAACTACAGCGGGCGGACCTGGTCTGCCTGCGGGCCCTTCGGACCCTGGGTGACCTCGAACTCGACGCGCTGCGCCTCGTCGAGGCTGCGGTAGCCCTGGGTCTGGATAGCGGAGTAGTGAACGAAGACGTCCGGGCCGCCGCCGTCTTGGGCGATGAAGCCGAAGCCCTTCTCAGCGTTGAACCACTTGACGGTTCCCTGTGCCATGGGGGATCTCTCTCTATAACTAGACACTGGTGCCCGCACCTCGCGGACCCCGGTGCTGCCGCCTACCCCACACAACCGGGCCGGGCCCGACTCTTATTGAACGAGCACGCCCACTGCCTGGATGGCGGGAGCGTGAAGTCCGTCTTGCGAGGAACTGCAACTGCAACCGAGGCCGACGCTAGCACGAGGTGAGACATGCGACACCCCCCTTTGGGCCCAATTTTCGTGCCACGGAGCCTTACTGGGGAGTAGTCTGCTCGGTTTGTCGCGCGGCCGGCTGGGATGCCGGGTGGGATTGCGTATGCCGTCCGCCTGCGCCACGGTAGGGCGCGGGGTGCCGCCGCAGGGCAGGGGCAGGCCGGGCGGCATACCACCTCAAGGACTTCCGGCGCAAACCCGGCTTATCCCACGTTTTTTGCGGCTCGTCAAGGATCGTGCAATAATAAATCACGAGTCCTCCCCTGAGGGCGCGCCAATCACCACAAGAAACTGAGTTGCTTCATGCCTAGCTGGATCGTGCTGTTCCCGTTGTTCGGTCGGAGCGTCCGCGGCGAGGGGTACTACACCCACCGCAGCGCCGTCCCGACTCGTTTGTTCTGACCTCGACCTCCTGACGGCCCCTCGCGGGATGGGCCAGTCCACGACGCCACCGGTTCACTCCGGTGGCGTTGCTGTTTCTCGGGGCGGTCCGGCACGTGCGTGGCGGGCGGTCACGACGTAGTGCTGGGCCAGCAGTCCGCCGGATAGTGCCGTCAGCAGATGCCACAGCGCGTGTCCTTGGAGCCAGGACGTCGGCTCGCACCACCAGCCCCGATCATCGGCGACCCACACGGCATACGCGATAAGCAGGGCCGCGACCGCGAGCCGCAGCGGCCGCGACGCAGGTGCGCGCCGCCATTCCAGGAGTATGCCGGGCACGACCACGAGCGCGAACAGCCACCGTCGCGCTTCCGGGAAGGCGACCTGTGCCGCGACGAGCGCCACGAGGGCTGCGACGAGCGCGACTGCGGCCTGGCGTCCCGTGAGCGTCCCCGCGCGCCACAGCGCTCCTCCGACGAGCAGCAGACCGAGCAGATACATCCCCTGGACGTCGAGGAGTTGTCCGGCGAAGGTGAGAGCGCCGTGGTAGGCCAAGCTCCCGGCGCCGAGGGCGACGAGCGTTGCCGTGAGGGCAGGCGCCAGGGCGCGCTCGCGGCTTCCGGCAGGCAGTGCGCGACGGCGGATGTATGCCGCACCGCCGGCGACGACGAAGGCGAGGGAACTGAGCGCATTGGCGGGTTGACGAAGCAGGTCGTCGCGGATGGCTTCGCAGAAGCATCGGGGGCTGAGGGTGACGCCCTGGTCGAGGCAGGTGGCCGGAGCCGTCCCGACGAGGGATGGTGCGGCGAGGGCGAGGAGGGCCGCCGCGGTCAGGATGGCCGCGACGCCGACGATGGCCCACGCGAAGGCGCGAGGCGCGAGGCCGGGAGCGGACGGCATACCGGCGATCTTGTCACCGCTTGGGGGCACCGTGGGCCCGCACCTGTGGTGCGCGACCCTCTGGCGACTCGCTCCCGCGTGATCCCCCTGTCAAGATCGCGATAGTGACACTTGGCTCATGCTGCAACACCATCCAAGTGACAAGATCGCGATCCTTGCCGACAGGATCGCGATCTTTTGCGCACAGGAGGGGTGAGCGTGCGAGCGGAGGGCGTGGTGGGTCCTACGGCCTGCGCGAGCGTGCGAGCGGAGGGCGTGGTGGGTCCTACGGCCTGCGCGAGCGTGCGAGCGGAGGGCGTGGTGGGTCCTACGGCCTGCGCGAGCGTGCGAGCGGAGGGCGTGGGATTCGAACCCACGATGCCGTTGCCGACATAACGGTTTTCAAGACCGTCGCACTAGGCCACTATGCGAGCCCTCCAAGACGATGGCGTATGCCGTGCCGCTGGACTCCCAGCGCGCGGACGGCATACCGGCGTCCGAGCAGTCATCGTAGTTGAGCGCTGAGGCCGCCTTCCGCGGGGCTGCGCCACATCCGGCGTCTCGGCCACGTATCAGGACCGATCCCCCAAGCTCCTGACAGACGAGAGCTCTCGCCCTACTCTCGGACTGAGGCCACGCATCTCCCCCTGTGAGGACCATATGACTCCCGTCGACCGCACCACCGGCGTCCCCGACCGCACTCCCCCGTCGCAGGGGCGACCGGGCGCCGACGCGAGAGAGGCCGAGGGGCACCAGGCGCGGATCGCCGCGGCGAAGGCCGCCGAATACGCCACTGTCCCGCCCGTGACGATGAGTCAGCAGACCGCCGTGCGCTACGGCGCGCGGGTGCTCGACCCGGTGTCGTCGGTGCGGCTGCCAGGCGGCAGGGCACCGTCGGCGACCGTCTACGTCGGCGAACGACTCGTCGTGCGAGCCACGCATCCGGAAGTGGGGCCGTCGGACGCCCTATCGCCGATGGACGAGGTCGCCAAGTCGCTCGGTGTCGTCCTCCAACGCGAGTCGACCTTGCCCCAGGAGGAAACGGATCTCGCCCACGCCGGCCGTGGCGCCGACATCATCGCCAAGCACTGGGTCGACACCATCCGCATCGTTCCGACTCCGGAGAACGCGGCATACCCGGTCGATGCCTGGCCCATCCTGCGCGCCCTCGAAGACCGCACCGCAGCGGCCCCGTCGCCGGCGAGCCTGGCGCTGGACCATCTCCTCACGAGTGCCGGCCGCACGATGGGCACGCCCTACTGGGTCCCGACGCCCTACTGGGTCCCCACCCCTTACTGGGTCCCCACTCCCGCAGCCGAATACGGTCAGCCCGGCACAGGGGGGCGCAGCCCCGTGAGCGTCATCCTGCCTGACCCTGCTCTGCGCGCCAAGCCTCTCAAGCGGCGACCTGTCGTCGCCATCCCGGACACCGGTTTGGGGGCGCACCCATGGTTCCCCGCAGGCGGCACCGCGACCGCCGACGTGAAATACCGCGGGATCCTCCTGGGCATCGACGGCCCGGCCGGCAGTGGCTACCCGCCGCCCCCGACCAACCCGCTCGACCCGACGATCGCCCCCGATGCCGGACACGGCACTTTCATCGCGGGCCTCATCCGCCAACTCTGCCCCGAGGCCGACATCCTCGCGATCCCGGTGATGCGCGACGACGGCGTCGTCCCCGAGAGTTGCCTCATCAACACGCTGACCTTGCTCCTGGCTCGGCACGTCGAGGCCATGGCCAACCAGGACCCGACCGGCATCGTCGACGTCTTGTCGCTCTCGCTCGGCTACTACCACGAGTCACCGAGCGACACCCTCATGGACGGCCCCCTCGGCGCCCTCCTCGCCGACTATGGCCGCTACGGTGTCGCAGTCATCGCCGCTGCCGGCAACGCGACGACGCTCGCTCCGATGTACCCCGCCGGCTTCGCCGCCCAGACCACCGGATTCAGCCCCGACCGGGTGCCGCTGGCGAGCGTGGGCGCCCTTAACCCGGACGGCTCGACGGTCGCCTACTACTCCAACGCTGGCACATGGGTCTCGACCCATCGCCCGGGCAGCTCGCTCGTGAGCACCTTCCCCACCGACGCCGGCGCCTCGGCTCAAGCCAGCGCCCGGGTCGACTTCGCCGGCCGCACGCGCTCGACGCAGGACCCGGACGACTTCCGGAGCGGTTTTTGCACGTGGAGCGGCACCTCGTTCGCCGCGCCGGTCCTCGCCGGCCAGGTGGCGGCCGCGCTCGTCGAGGACCCGTCCCTGCCGGACATGTCCATCGGCGCCGCCGTCGCCCGAGGACGGGCCGCGATGCTCGGTCAGGTCGCCGAATGGGCCGGTATGCCGTGAGCACCGACACCCCTGCCCCGGTCGCCTCGCTTGCCTCGCGCGCGGCCGCCGCGTTTACGGCATACCGCCTCGGCGAGCGCGACCGCATGGGCGACCTCGTCGACCTCGTGACCCCGATCCTGTGGCACACGGCCCGCGCCCAGCACCTCGACATTCACGCCGCCGAGGACGTCGTCCAGACGGCGTGGATCCGGCTCGTCGATCACGCCGACGGCATCGATGACCCGCAGGCGGTGCTCGGGTGGCTGATCACGACGGTCCGCCGCGAGGCCTGGCGCATGAGCAAGCAAGCCGGGCGCGCCGATCTCGTTGACGAGCTGCCCGAGACGGCTCTGGCAGGCGAGCGCGGCGATTCCGCGACGTCGATCGACCCCAGCGTCCTCGCGGTCCTCCGCGAGGGGCAGCGCACCCTGTGGCAGCACATCAGCGACCTGCCCGAGCGATGCCAGGCGCTCCTGCGGGTCATCGCCTTCGTCGACCGTCCCGACTACGCCCTGGTGTCACGAGCACTCGGTATGCCGGTCGGCTCGATTCGGCCCGACCCGCGGCCGGTGCCTCGCCAAACTCCGCGTCGCCCTGCTCGCCGACCCGAAATGGAGTCACTCGTGACCACTGACGACAGCGTTATCGGCGACCAGGACACCCTCGACGACACCGATGCCACCATTCTCGCGGCAGCCCGTGAGGTTATCGCACGCCTCGACCCCGTGCCGGCGGGGTTGACCGACCGGATCAAGTTCGAGATCACGCTGGCTGCCCTCCATGCCGAGATCGCCGACCTTGAGCGGCTGCCCCTGGCTGGGGTCCGCGGCGACGACACGGCATACGTCCCGACGGAGTCAGTGACCTTCACGAGCAGTTCGCTCAGCCTCATGGTGACGGTCGCGGCGGAGGACCCGGGCCGCGAACACCCGACCGTCCGCATCGACGGCTGGGTGACGGCGGGAGGTGCCGAAGTGGAGCTCTTCGTCGCCGGTCGGAGCTTCCAGGCAGTGTCGGACGCGCACGGCCGGTTCGTCATCGAGGGGGTGCCTCGGGGGTCGGCCCGCTTCGTCCTGCGAGCCCCCGGAGGCACCGGGCGGCCGGTCATCACGCCCACCATGGAGATCTGAGTGGGCGAAGCCTCGGGCGGTGCGGCGCTCGACACTGCCCAGGCTCTCCACGCTCAGGCACTTGACGCCCTTGAGCGCTACCAACCCGAGGCCGCTGACGCCTTCCTCTCCTCAGCGGTCGACGTGCTCGACACGCAACCTCTGCCCCTGCTCGACCCGGCCGCCCTCGAGATCCGCGTCCGCGTGATCCTCACTCAGGCATGGGTCGCGTTCGAGCGTGCCGGCATCCGAGCCGCCGAACCCAGCCTCGACGAGGCCTTCGCGCTCTCCCGCGCGCTCGGTCGGCTCGACCTGCAGACCCGCTGCTATCTGCAGGGCGCCACGATGCGCGCGCGCAGTGGCGACCTCACGGCGGCCCACCAGTGGATGCAGCAAGCCTCGGTCGGGCTCGACGTCCTGCCGACCCACGACCAAGCTCGGGTCTACCTCAACCGCGGCGTCCTGGCGAGCCAACTCATGATGCTCGACGAGGCAGCCGAGGACCTCACGACAGCCGCCCGATTGGCCGCTGCAGCCGATGCCGGTCAGATCGCCTTCATGGCGCGCCACAACGCCGGCTATGTCGACTTCCTCCGCGGCGACCTTCCGGCTGCGCTGGAGTCGATGCGCATCGCCGACGCGATGACCGTCGAGGTCAGCCGCAGCGTCTCGCACCTGGACCGCGCCCGCGTCCTGCTCGAAGCCGGATTGCTCGATGACGCTGCCGTCGCCCTCCGGACCGCCCACACGTTGGCCTCCGCGGACGGCATCGGCCAGGACCTCGCCGAGATCGATCTCGACCTCGCCCGTGCGGCCCTCCTTCTCGGCGACCCCCTCGCAGCCGCTGGGCATGCGGGCACCGCTCGACAGCGCTTCCGCGACCGCCGGGCCGACGCGTGGAGCCGCCGCGCGGCACTCGTCGAACTCGAAGCCGGCGCGTATGCCGCCCGCGACCTCACGAGCACCGCGCGCCAGGCCCTGCGGCTGGCAGATCAGGCAACTCGCCAGGGGGAGAAGCATGTCCGAGAGCGAGCCTCGCTCGTGGCCGCCGACGCCATCGCCCACCGCCCACGGATCACCGCGCGCGCGCGGGCCATAGCCGAGGCGGCATACTCGGCGGCGCGGCCGCTGACCCGATCACCCTCTCTGGCAACTCGATTGCACGTGCGCTACGTGGGGGCGAAGCTGGCGCTGCCTGCTCGGCCAGGACGGGCATCGCGCCTGCTTGAGTGGGCTGCTGCCGACCTGGTCGCGGTGGCTCAGCGCACCTCCAGCCTCGATTTGCGCACCGCTCTCGCGGTCCACAGCGCCCGTCTCGCCACGCTCGACATCGGTCTGGCGATGGCCACGGGTCGCGCCGATGCGGTCTTCCGGCGCACCGAGCGCTGGCGGGCGGTGTCCGACCGGGTGCCCGTGGTCAGGCCTCCGCACAACGCCGCGGCCGCCGACCTCCTCACCCAGTTGCGGCGAGTCCACGAGGATCTGCGGGAAGCAACGGGGCGCGAGCATCAGACGTTGACCGCTCGCGCGGCCGACCTCGAACGCCAGGTCCGCGCCCTCGACTGGGGCACCAAAGCCGGCGATGCCACTCCCGAGGCCGAGTGGACGGCCCCACTCGCGCTCGCCGATTACGGTCAGGCCCTGGCGGTATGCCGCGCCACCGGCACCACCCTGGTCAGCTACTTCGTCCACGACGGGATCGTGCGCGCCGTCGTCATCAGCCCTGATGGTCGCCCGCAAGGCCGGATCGTCTCGCTCGCGGCGAGCGAGGAGGTCCGGGACATCCTGAGCCGCGCACGCGCCGACACGGATGCCGCCGCACTCCCGATGGTCGGGCCGATCCGTGGGGTCGTCGAGGACTCCCTGCGCGCAACGCTGGCACGCCTCGACGCGCTCGTCGGAGGCGCGGCCGTCGCCGCGGCTCTTGGAGCAGGCCGACGACACACCGGTCACACCCTCGGCCCTCGGGTCACCATCGTGCCCAGTCGGCTGCTCAGCGGTCTGCCGTGGGGCATGCTCCCGAGCCTGCTGGGCGTGCCGACGACGGTGGCGCGGTCAGCGACCGCGTGGCTGGCTGCGGCACGGCATGCCGCTGGGGTCGCCGACCCGGTCGTCACCGCACTCGCCGGGCCCGACCTCGCTCACGCCGACGAGGAAGTATCGACCGTCGCCCGTCTGTGGGAGGGAATGAGCATCCCGGCCGCTGCGAGCACCCAGGACACCCTCACTCGGGCGCTGACGTCCGCAGACGTCGTCCACATCGCTGCCCACGGACGCCACCATCACCAGAGCCCGCTCTTCTCGACGATCAGGCTTGGCGACGGTGTGGTCTTCGCGCACGAGCTGCCTCCGACCGGCATCCGGGCTTCGCACGTCGTGCTGTCGGCGTGCGACGTCGGGCGCGGGACGATCAGGCCGGGCGACGAGTCGCTCGGCCTGACGGCGGTGCTGCTGTCCCTCGGCGTTCGCTGCGTCGTCGCGAGCGCCAACCGGGTGCCCGACGACATCGCCGTGGCGGCGATGACGGCATACCACTCGCAGATCCGCGCGGGGCACGAGTCTGACGTTGCCCTCGCTGCCGCGACCGCCGATCTTCCGTTGGCCGCGAGGGCTTTCGTGACGTTCGGGGCAGCCTGGTCAGCGTCAGCGTCAGCGTCTGGATCTGCCTCTCGTGTGACCCCGGCGGATCAGATCCAGATCGCGGGGTGGTGATCGAGCAGTTCCTCGGGCGTGAGCCCGGGGACCGCGTCGCGGATCTGGGCCGGTATGCCGACCGCGACCGCCCCAGCCGGGACGTCCTTGACGACGACCGAGTTTGCACCCACCTGAGCGTCATCGCCGATGAGGATGGGACCGAGGATCTTGGCTCCGGCGCCGACAGTCACGCGATTGCCGAGAGTCGGGTGACGCTTGGTCTTGGCCAGCGAGCGCCCACCGAGGGTGACCCCGTGATAGAGCATCACGTCGTCACCGATCTCCGCCGTCTCGCCGATGACGACTCCCATCCCGTGGTCGATGAAAAAGCGGCGCCCGATCGTCGCGCCTGGATGGATCTCGACTCCCGTGGCAGCACGCACGATCTGTGAGACCAGCCGGGCGAGCAGCCGAGTGCCCGGACGCCCCCACAGGGAATGGGCGACGCGGTAGGCCCAGATGGCATGGAGGCCAGAGGAGGCCAGGAACATTTCCACTCGCGAGTGAGCGGCGGGGTCGCGACGCATCGCGGCGTCGACATCTTCGCGGATCATCGCCAGCGTCTGTCGGACGATCCGGCGACGTGGGGCCGACACCGGGCCGGGCGGTCCGACGGGCTCGACTCGGGAGGTCAACCCCGTGTCGGGATCCGCGTCGAGCCGCCAGGATCGATCCCGGCGCAGCGTGGTGGCCAGTGCGGCAAGCATGAGACGTCCGATCAGTCGACAAGACCCTCGAAGAGCACCGTCGAGAGGTAGCGCTCTCCGAAGCTGGGGATGATGACCACGATCGTCTTGCCCGCACTCTCCGGGCGCGCGGCAATCTGGCCGGCGGCGGCGAGTGCGGCGCCGGACGACAGACCGACGAGCAGGCCTTCTTCGGTCGCAGCGCGGCGGGCGAAAGCGACTGCGGTCTCGGCGTCGATGTCGAGAACCTCGTCGTAGACCTCGGTGTCGAGGATCTCCGGCACAAAGTTGGCGCCGATGCCCTGGATCTTGTGGGGTCCAGGCTGTCCGCCGTTGAGGATCGGCGATTCGGCGGGCTCGACCGCGACGACCTTCACGCCAGGCTTGCGCTCCTTGAGCAGCTGCCCGACACCCGTGATCGTGCCGCCCGTGCCGATGCCAGCGACGAAGACGTCGACGCCACCTTCGGTATCGCGCCAAATCTCTTCGGCTGTCGTCGAGCGGTGGATCGCGGGGTTGGCCTCGTTGGCGAACTGGCGCGCGAGGACGGCACCGCGTCGCTCGGCGACGACCTCGTCAGCGCGGTCGACAGCGCCCTTCATGCCCTTGCTGGGGTCGGTGAGGATGAGCTCGGCGCCGAACGCGCGCAGCAGCGCGCGGCGCTCCTTGGACATCGACTCCGGCATCGTCAGCACGACGTTGTAACCACGGGCGGCTCCGACCATCGCCAGCGCGATGCCGGTGTTGCCGGAGGTCGCCTCGACGATCGTGCCACCGGGCTTGAGCTGGCCCGACGCCTCGGCCGCGTCGATGATGGCGACGCCGATGCGGTCCTTGACAGAGTTGGCGGGGTTGTAGAACTCGAGCTTGGCCAGGACGGTCGCCTGCGAGTCCGGGAAGAGCCGGTTGATCCGGACGAGCGGGGTGTTGCCGACGAGGGCGGTGACGTCGTCGTAAACGGCCATGAGAAGGAGTCCCTCCGAACTGGGTGATTGAACGGTCTACCTGGCGCAACCGATCACGTGTTATGGATATTCCAACACGTCGTTATCGGGCACTCCGGTCCGCGTCCACTCTGCGGACGCCCGCGGCGTGCCCGGTGTGAGAGGCTGCCCTGGCATACCTCCCCCACAAGGAGATTCGACATGATCGGATTCGTCGCTGGCGCCGCCGTCGGCTACGTCCTGGGCACTCGCGCCGGCCGCGCCCGCTACGAGCAGATCAAGCAGGGCGCACACCGGCTGTGGACCTCCGACCCAGTGCAGCACAAGCTCGACCAAGCGGGCCACGCCGTCAAAACCCAGGCCCTCCCCTTCGTCGCTGACAAGGTGGGCGACGCCGTCAAGGCTGCCGGTCGCGCAGTCAAGGACAAGGCGATCAAGGGGGACGCCGAGCCACTCGAGGCCCGGAGCCGGGTCACCGACGAGGGCGCGGTCATCCTCGAGGTCACCGACGCGCCACCTCACCCTTAGGCCGTTCAGCCCGGCGACCGGACTCGGAAGGCCAGACGGGACCGGCCCAGGGGACAGCACGCGGCAGCCCGGGGCAGCCCGGGGCAGCCCGGGACAGCAGGGACAACGACAGGAGGGGTATGCCGCGCGGCATACCCCTCCTGTCGTCCGTGCCAGCCGGCGCGGTCGGGATGGTCGACCGCACCCTGCATGGCTGCTAGACGAGCCGACCCGGAGGTGGCCATTCGGCCGGGGCCGCCGGGAAGTAGCCCTCGACGTGGACGAGGTCGGGGTCAGCCCCGAGTTCGAGCGCGCGGATCTTGCAGGCCTCGACGAAGTCCGGATTGCCGGCGATGAAGACGCTGTGGCCCGCCAGCGACGGGAAGACCTTGTCGAGCATCGTGGGGATGCGACCGTGCTCGGCACCCTCGGGCGCGTCGGCGCCGGTGTAGGTCGGCACGAAGCGGAACTTGCGGTGCTTGCGCTCCCACCACTTCATGAGGCCACGGTCGAAGACATCGGCCTCCGTGCGCGCGGAGAAGATCAGCGTGACACCGTGGGGGAAGCCGCGGCGCAGGGCGCCGTCGGTCAGGCCCAGGATCGGCGCGAGCCCCGAACCGGAGGCCAGGCACACGACCGGCGTCTCCACAGAGGGGTCGCCGACGAAGGTGCCATAAGGACCGGACAGGAGGATCTGGTCGCCGACATCGAGCTTCTCGTGCACCCAGCCACTGGTCTGGCCGCCGTCGACCTTCGTGATGAGCAGGTGGATCTCACCGTCGGGACGCGGGGCGTTGGCAATCGAGTAGGACCGCGGGGGCGCCCCGGCGGCGGCGTCACCGAACATGACGTATTGACCGGGCCAGTAGCGCAGGTTTTCGCCCAGGGGGCGCAGCTGGAGCTCGAGCATCGTCGGGGTGCGCCGGATGAGGTCGGTCACGACGAAGGGCACGTTTTCGCGTGGCGGGAAGAGCTTCTGGAGGGCGTCGACGGTGCCGAACTCGATGTCGAGCGTGGCCGTGAGCGGCTTGGCCATGCACATCAGGCCATAGCCCTCAGCGCGGTCGGCCTGGCTCAAGGCCATGTCCAAGATCATGCCCTGGTCGTATGACCCGTCGAGCACCTTGGTCTTGCATTCGCCACATGCGCCGGCGCGGCAGTTGTTGGGCATGATGTAGCCGGCCTTTTCCAAAGCCGACAACACCGTGTCCCCGGACTCGCAGGTGACCTCGTGGCCGGAGGGCTGGAGGCGGATGGTCGCTGTCATGGTCCCTATCTTGCTGGTGGTTGCCGAGTGCTGAAAAGGGCAGAACGAGGGTCACGTGAGTGACATGCGAGGAAGGGGTATGCCGCGGAGGTGAGACCGCGGCATACCCCTCCGAAAGGCGTGGATCAGAAGACGGGGATGATGTCATCCATGTCGATGTCGCTGATCTCTTCGCCGCTGATGCCGACCTCGGGGATTGCCGGGAACGGGATGTTGTAGCGGTCGAGGACACCCTTGAGGTTGAGCATGGCGTTGCGCCAGTTTTCCTTCTTCTGCTCGTACTCGGGGATGAAGAAGCCGGCGGCGCGAGCCACGGCCTCGCCCTCACGCTGGTTGTCGATGAAGTCGGCCGGGAGGTCCCAGAACTCCATCGGCGGCTCGAAGAGCACAGCCGAGAGGAAGAGGTAGCCAGCGCGGATCTGCTTGGTGATGAGGCTGCGGTCAGACAGCTCCAGCTTCGGGTAGTCGCGCTCCATCAGCGACATGCAGATCGCCATGTGGCGGCCTTCGTCGCGACCGATGTTGCGGAACCCTGCCTGGAACACCGGCTCCTTGGAGCCAGCGGCCATCTGGTGGAAGATCGTCGCCGCCGCGATCTCGCCCATGAGGAAGGACGAGAAGAGGATCGCGAGGGAGTAGCGCGGGACGGCCTTCTTGTAGCCATCCCAGTAGCGGCCGCCGTTGAAGTACAGCCACTGCGCGTTCTTCTGGAGCTTCTTGCCGAGCTCGGTCTTGGGCTCGTAGGTGAGCGGGTCCGGGTGCTCGAGGAGCTTGGTGATCGACAGACCGCACATCTGCTCGTGCATCTGCTCGTCGCGCGTCACGGAGAAGAAGCACCGACGGACGGCGTCTTCTTCGTGGACCTCGTAGGTCTTGATGAGGGCTTCGGCGAACACCGGCGGGGCGGAGGCGTCGAAGACCGACAGCAGCGTCCACCAGTAGGCGATGGCTTCGCGCTGCTCCCACGTGTAGCTGCTCGGGTCGAAGGTGTCCCAGGGGAGCTTGAGGGGGTCCCACTGGTCGCGTTGGGAAGAGGCCCAGATCTCTTCCATCTTGGCCGTCTCACGGTGCCAGCTCAGCGGGTAAACGTTGGGCTGCTCGGTGGGCGGCGGCGTGTCCATGCTTCCTGCGAAGCGCTCTTTGCTGCTCATAGGGCAGACACTAGATGTCACGAGTTAGATTGTCTAGATCTTGACTACCTGCGTGTGTGGGGTCACACTGACCGGTCGGTCGGGAAATCCGAGTGGGCGTCTGGCCTCCGCGGAGCGGGCCTTTGCAGCTAGGCCGTGCGGCCGCGCAGCAGGCGTCGGGTCAGCTCGACAAACTCCTCGAGATCTGGCCCGAGTCGCGCGAAAAATGCTCTCTCCATGTCGTTTTCACGACCGTATGCCGCGCGCAGCCGCTCCTCGCCCTCGGCCGTGAGACGCACTGTGACCAGGCGTCGGTCGGCGGATTCGCGATGCCGAGCGACGAGGCCGTCCCGCTCCAAGGTGTTGAGGACGCTGGACACTGCGGCACGCGACAGGCCCGAGAAGCGGGCGATCTCGCGGGGCTCCATCTCGCCGGCGACCCACACGCAAAACATCACGCGGAAGCCGGCCATGCTCCACCCGGCATCACGGTGGACGGTGGTCTCGAGACGGTGGACGAGCATCGTCGACACCCGGATGAGATTGAAGGAGGCGCGCAGCGCGAGCAGGTCGGCCTCGGGATAGGTCTTGGCGACCTGCGCAGCGGCGGCAGACTCGAACCCGTCAGACGTGCCCGGGTTGATCATCACAATCCATATGATGTCACCTCGAACGACTTCTGTCAGTACCCCTCAGTAACCCACTGCAGGAACCCACCGCAGTAACCACTGCAGGAACCCACCGCAGGACCCGCTGCGCGGGTCGCTCCGTGGGTGCAAGGTCACGGCGCCGTTCCAGGTGAGCAAGCGCTTACCGGACAGTAGTATCCGACGTATGAGCGCCCTGCAGATCACCGCCATTGCGCTGTGCTTCACGATCCCCCTCCTCGGCTGGGCGCTGCTGTTCCGGCAGGCGTTCCGCTTCTATCGGCTCTTCCAGACCGGGCAGCCAGACACGAGCCGCAGCGACCAGCGCGGCACGCGGGCGATGACCGTGCTGCGCGAGTTCCTCGGCCACACGCGGATGGCGCGCAAGCCGATCGTGTCGATCGCCCACTGGTTCACCGCGATGGGCTTCCTCATCCTCTTTGCGACGCTCGTCAACGCGTTCTTCCAGCTCCTGTGGGCCGACTTCCGACTGCCGGTGATCGGCCACTTCCCGCCGTTTGAATGGCTCATCGAGCTCTTCGCCGTGACCGGACTGATCGGCATCATCGTGCTGATGCTGGTGCGCCAGAAGGACCACCCTCGGTCCTCCGACGGCGACCGCGGTCGACGCAGCCGCTTCTTCGGATCGACCTGGTGGCAGGCCTATTACGTCGAGTTCACGATCCTCGTCGTCATGATCTGCATCCTGTCGCTGCGCACGCAGGAAGCTGCCCTCATCGAGCGGATCGAGCCCGGCACCAGCATCGGGATGCATTTCCCCCTCACCGGCTGGGCGCGCGGGATCTGGGGAGGGCTCTCGGAGCAGTGGCTGCGCGAGTCCATCTACATCGTCGCTGCGATCAAGATCCTCACCTCCTTCGCCTGGATGATCACCGTGTCGCTCACCCCGACAATGGGTGTCGCCTGGCACCGCTTCCTGGCCTTCGTCAACATCTTCTTCAAGCGGCACGCTGACGGACGCACGAGCCTCGGCGCGGTCCAACCGCTCATGGTCGAGGGCAAGCCGATCGACCTCGAGCAGATCGAAGACCTCGACGAGGACGCCGCGCTCGGTGTCGGCAAGGCCGAACACTTCACGTGGAAGGGCCTGCTCGACTTCACGACGTGCACTGAGTGTGGCCGGTGCCAGTCGCAATGCCCGGCGTGGAACACCGACAAACCGTTGTCTCCCAAGCTCCTGGTCATGACGTTGCGCGATCACGCGCACGCCAAGGCGCCGTGGCTCATGGCGACCGAGGGCGAGCGTCCCGACCTGCCCGCCCACACCCTCAAGCTCGTGGACGCGCCGCTCGTCGGTGCTCCCGCGGCATACGACCCAGCCCATCCGCTCACGGCATACGACGCCTTGGGCACCGACGGCGTCATCCACGAGGACGTCTTGTGGTCGTGCACCACCTGTGGCGCGTGCGTCGAGCAGTGCCCGGTCGACATCGAGCACGTCGACGCGATCGTCGACATGCGCCGCTACCAGAACCTCATCGCCAGCGCCTTCCCGAGCGAGCTCGGCGGGCTCTTCCGCAACCTTGAGAAGAACTCCAACCCGTGGGGCCTCGCCCCGCGGATGCGCATGGACTGGGCCAAGGGGCTGCCCTTCGAGGTGCCCGTCGTCGGGGCGGACGTCGAGGATCTCGCCGAGATCGACTACCTCTTCTGGGTCGGATGCGCGGGGGCCTTCGAGGACCGCGCCAAGCGTACCTCGCGGGCCGTCGCTGAGCTGCTCCACACCGCCGGGGTGACGTATGCCGTGCTCGGAGACGGCGAGGCGTGCACCGGCGACTCCGCTCGGCGGGCGGGCAACGAGTTCCTCTTCCAGATGCTCGCGCAGCAAAACGTCGAGGTGCTCAACGAGGTCAACGCGACGAAGATCGTCGTCACGTGTGCGCACTGCTACAACACGCTCAAGAACGAATACCCGCAGGTCGGGGGCAATTACGAGGTCGTCCACCACACCCAGCTGCTCAACCGGCTCGTCCGTGAAGGTCGGCTCGTGCCGGTCTCACGCCCCGGCGAGTCGGGCGGGTCCAAGGATGCGTCGACGGCGGCCACGGTCACCTACCACGACCCGTGCTACCTCGGCCGGCACAACCACGTCTACGCCCCGCCGCGCGAGCTGCTCGGCGCCCTGCCCGGCGTGACGATGGCAGAGATGCCGCGCCACGGGATGACGTCGTTCTGTTGCGGCGCCGGCGGCGCGCGGATGTGGATGGAGGAGCAACTCGGCTCCCGCATCAACGTCAACCGCGCGACCGAGGCCGTCGAGACCGGCGCGGCGAGGATCGCCGTCGGCTGTCCGTTCTGCAAGGTCATGCTCAGCGACGGCGTCAACAAGCTCGTCGAGGAGTCGAAGGTCGACGAGGGCGCTGTCGAGGTTGTCGACGTCGCCCAGATGCTGCTCGCAGCAGTGCGCCGCGGTCAGGAGCCGGAGGCCGTCGCCGTCGGCTCGCAGCCGGTGGGCGCGCCGCCCGCCTGATCGCAGCCGGTGGGCGTCACCGTCGCCGACGCCTCATAGGTCGACGGTGACGCCGGTCCACTCCTCGCTCTTGGCCCAGAGCCGGGCACCGAGGTCGGCGTCCGCGGCATACGAACTGAGCTTGGCGGGGCCGATCGGACCGCGGGTCTCGCCGAAGCGCTGCGGGCCGGTGTAGGAGCCCGGGCTGGCTTCGGTGGCGGCATACAGGCTGGGCCGCGCGCCGGCTTCAGCAGACTGGAGGACGAGCTTCATGACGAACGGCGCGACCTTCCGCACCAGAGGCTTGGACCCCATGCCGTCAGGCGAAGTGAAGAGGTTGGTGACCGACACCCCTGGGTGCGCGGCGGTCGACGCGAGCGCGCGGTCCGCGGTGGTGGCCCGGCGCTGGAGCTCACGGGCGAAGAGCACGTTGGCCAGTTTGGATTGCGCATAGGCCTTCGACGGGGCATAGCCCTCGCGCGGGTTGGCGTCGAAGGACCCGTTCGTCACCGCCGAAGTGGGCGATCGACGACACCGTGACGACCCGCGGCGCGGCCGC
Organism: Dermatophilaceae bacterium; assembly: GCA_037046615.1. Classification (GTDB taxonomy): domain Bacteria; phylum Actinomycetota; class Actinomycetes; order Actinomycetales; family Dermatophilaceae; genus Phosphoribacter. Next base: position 64,688 of record JBAOHD010000032.1, on the reverse strand, counting down.
GTCGAGCAGGTGCGGCAGCAGGAGCCCGGTCAGCGCGAAGTGGCCGAGGTGATTGGTGCCGAACTGCAACTCGAAGCCGTCGGCGGTCTCCCGATAGGTCGGCGGGGTCATCACTCCGGCGTTGTTGATGAGCAGATCGAGGGGCCCGTCCCAGCGCTCGGCGAAGTCGCGCACCGACGCCAGAGACGAGAGGTCGAGCCGCTCGACTCGCGTGTCCCCCACGATCTCGAGGGAAGCCGCCTCTGCCGCAGCAGTATTGCGGCACGCGAGGACCACTCGGGCGCCGTGGCTCGGCAAGTTCCCGCGCCGTCACCAGGCCGATCCCCGAGTTGGCTCCCGTGACGACGGCAGTGAGCCCGGTGAGGTCGGGCAGGTCTGTTTCGGTCCATGACATAGGGCAACGGTAAGCCCGCACTGACTGACCACCCGCCATGCGGGGTAGGTCACACGAGTACGGCGCTCGACCTCCCGAGCGGCATGGCGACGCCATGCCAGGGCCCACGAAAGGACCCTCATGTCCCAGTACCCCACCTCAACACCCCCCAACGAGGGGGGCCACACCCCCCACCTCACCGGTGTCGGCGGCCACGACGACCCCTCGCACGACCCGTTCCAGCCTGCGGCGACGAGCCTCGTCCCGGGCACCCCCAGGGCCAGCGACAGCACCGCGGCGGGACGCGATGTCACCGACGGCGCCGCAGCCACCGACGCCGCCGCAGCCACAGTCGCCGAGACCGCTGACACGGCCAAGCAGGAGGTGGCCGCTGTCGCAAGCGACGTCAAGGAGCACACTCAGGACGTCGCGGGCCACGCCGCTGACGAGACGAAGGCGGTCGTGGCCGAGGGGCTCGAACACGCCAAGGCCCTGTTCCTCCAGTCACGCTCGGAGATGGCCGCCCAGGCCAGCGCCCAGCAGGAGAAGGTCGCCGGCAGCCTCCGCAGTCTCGTCGACGAACTCGAGCAGATGTTGTCAGGGACCCAACAGCAGGGCATCGCCTCGCAGGCGGTGTCGACTCTGTCGGGCCACGCTCAGACTGCGGCGGACTTCCTCGAGCAGCGTGACTTCAACGGAGTCATCGACGAGGTCACCTCATTCGCGCGTCGGCGCCCCGGTGCCTTCCTCCTCGGCGCTGCCCTCGCCGGGCTCGTCGCGGGCCGGATGACCCGTGGCCTGGCGGCCGACTCCGGGCAGCCGTCAGGTCCCTCGACGGGGTCGCGCTCGACCGCCGGTTTCGCCGCTGACGACGGTATGCCGCCCGCTGCCACCCAGCGCGACGCAATGCCGCCCGTTGTCGTCGACCGCGACGGTGATCGGCTGTGACGCAGCCGCATCCGGGCGTCGGCCCGACCGCTGCGGACGACCTGGAGACCGGCTCGACGGCGAGCATCGGTGCGATCTTCACGCAGCTGACGACGGACTTCACCACGCTGATGAAGCAAGAGGTGGCGCTGGCGAAGGCAGAAGTCACCCAATCGGCCAAACAGGCCGGCAAGGGCGCCGGATTCGGTGCCGGCGCTGGCGTGGCGGCCCACATGGTGGCCTTCTTCGCCTCGATCGCGCTGTGGTGGTGGATCGGCGGGCTGCTCGGCAGCGCCGGCGACCGATCGCTCGGCTTGTCTGCCGTCATCGTCGCTGTCATCTGGGCGATCGTCGCGGCCATCTTGGCGTCGATGGCCAAAACCTCGTTCAACCACGTCTCAGGGATCCGTCAGACGGCGGAGACGGCAAAGAAGATCCCCGATGCCCTCAAGGGAGAGGACCACTCGTCATGAGCAACGACCCTGACAAGATCCGCGAAGAGATCGAAGCCACCCGCGCGAGCCTGAGCCGCAATGTCGACGCGCTCGCCGAGAACGTCACCCCCTCAGCGATCGCCCGTCACCAAGTCAGCAAGGTCACCGGCGCCGTGAGCGGCATCAAGGACTCGATCATGGGCACGGCATCAGATGTCGGCGCCTCCGCGAGCGACCGGATGTCGACCGTCGCCGGCGCTCCCAGCACGGCCAAGCACGCCATGCGACGTCAGACCCGCGGCAACCCGCTCGCGGCCGGGGCTGCCGCGTTGGCCGCCGGCTGGCTGCTCGGCTCACTGCTTCCGGCTTCCCAGAAGGAAGCCGAAGCTGCCGCTGCGCTCAAGGAGAAGGCCGCGCCCCTCGTCGAAGAGGCCAAGGCCGCTGTCCACGAGACCGCAGCCAATCTCAAGGACCCGGCGGCTGAAGCCGTCGCGTCACTGAAGGAGTCGGCCACCTCCGCGGTCGAAGCCGTCAAGGACCACGCTGCAGAGGCCGCCACGACGATCAAGTCCACGGCAACCGACTCGGCGCAGGCCGTCAAGGACGCTGCCACCCAGTAACCCCCGGTCCTAACTGCCCTGGGACGCACCACACGAGATGGGTATGCCGTCCGCTCACCCGAGCGGACGGCATACCCATCTTGGTCCAGAGTTGGGGTCAGCCGAGGCCGATCTTGGCGAGCCACTCCTTGGCGACGACCTTGGCGTCTTTCTTGTCGACATCAACCTGCTTGACGAGGTCGGTCAGTGTGGCGGTGTCGAGCTTGGCGGAGACGGCGTCCAGGGCCGCAGAGACGGTCGCGTTGGCCTTGTCCTTGCGCACGAGCGGCACGACATTGTCCGAGCCAAACAGCAGCTTGGGGTCGGCCAGGGTGACGAAGCCGTTGATCGTGATCGCCGGGTCGGTCGAGAAGACGTTGGCAGCCTTGGCCTGACCGCCGATGAGCGCGTCGACGATGGCCTTGCCCTTGAGCGGACGGAAGTCCTTGGGGATGAGGTTGTACTGCGACTTGAGCCCCATGAGGCCCTGCTCGCGATTCTGGAACTCCGGCGGCGCGGCAATGACGAGCTCGCCCTGGTGGGCGACGAGGTCGCCGATCTCCTTGAGCGACCAGGCGGCAGCGGTTTCCTTGGTCACGACGATCGAGTTCTTGTCTTCAGCCGTGCTCTTGGCCAGGACGGTCATCCCGGCGGGGAGCTTGCCCTTGAGAGCGGCATACACCTCGTCCGGGGCCTTGGCGGTGGCGCCCTTGTCGAGGTAGCTCAACAGCGACCCGGTGTATTCGGGGACCATGTCCACCGAGCCGTCCTCGACGGCTTTGAGGTAAACCTCACGGGAGCCGATATTGGGCCGCGTCGTGGCCGTGATGCCCTTGGCCGCCAGAGCGCCGGCGTAAATCTCGGCGAGCACCTGGGACTCGGAGAAGTCGGCCGCACCGACGACGACCGAGGTCACCGCACCGCCACCAGCTCCGCTCGCCGACCCGGAGGCCGCAGGGGCCGCGCTCTTGGTCGGGTCGGAAGCAGCGCCACAGGCGGCGAGCGACAGGGCCACCGTGACGCTTGCCAGTGTGGCTGCGGCACTGCGGAATCGGCGGGCGTGAACCGATCGGGAGAGTCCGGTCATGGGTCGACTCGCTTCCGGTCTGCGCCTGACATCGATGCCAGAGCGTCACGGCCTACAACACCCTCGATTCGTCGATCCTTCCCTTCTCGGGCCCCCGAATTGCGGCCCGTCAGCTGCCGCGACCCAGGAGGCCGGGCGACACGGCATACCGGCTCACCAGCGCGAGCAGCCCGTCGACCGCGAGCGCCAACGCGGCCACGAGCAGGGCACCACCGGCCATCTGGGCGTAATCACGGACCGCGAGACCGTCGATGAGGTAGCGGCCGAGTCCCCCGAGGCTCACCGACGCTGCGATGGTCGCGGTCGCGATCACCTGGAGCGTCGCCGAGCGCACTCCCGACAGCATGAGCGGCAGGGCGCACGGCACCTCCACCTCGCGGAGCACCTGCACGGGCCGCATGCCCACGCCGTATGCCGCGTCCCGTGCCGCGGGGTCGACGGCTGTCACCCCGGCATACGTGCCCGACAGCAGCGGTGGGATCGCCAGGAGCACGAGGACGACGACACTCGGGATGACGAAGGCAAGGTCGGAGGAGATCCGCGGGCCGACGATCATCGCCACCGCGAAGAGCAGTCCGAGGCTGGGGATCGCGCGCGCGGCGTTGGACGCGGTGACCAGCCAGCGCGCGCGGCCGGTATGGCCGACCCACAGCCCCAGCGGAATCGCGATGAAGGCCGCGATGACCAGCGACACCACCGAATAGCCCAGGTGCTCGACGAGCCGGTTGGGTATGCCGCGCGTGCCGGTCCACTGCTCGGGGGCCGTGAGCCAGGTCCAGATCGAGGTCAGCACGAGGTCACCGCCCCACTCGGGCCCACGGGGTCAGCGCCCACGCGCCCGCGCGGATCGCGGCGTCGAACAGGAGCGCGAGCAGGAGGCAACCGACGATGCCGACGCCGATCTCGAGCGGGAACGAGCGTTGATACCCGTCGGTGAGGTAGTAGCCGAGTTGTGGGTAGCCGATGAGTGAGGCGACCGACACGATGCTCACGTTGCTCACCGCGGCGACGCGCAGGCCGGAGGCAAGGACCGGCACCGCGAGTGGCAGATCCACAGCGAGCGCCCGCCCGAGCCCGCGATATCCCATGGCGGTCGCGGCCTGACGGGTCGACTCGGGCACTGCGCCGAGCGCGTCCGCGACGGTCCTCACGAGCAGCGCCACGGTGTAGAGGGTCATCGCGACATAAACATTGATCGCGTCGAGGATCTTGCTGCCGAGGATGAGCGGCATGAGGATGAACAGCGCGAGGCTCGGGATCGTGTAGAGCAGCCCGCTCCCCCCGATGATGACTGGCCCGAGTCGTGGCAGTCGACGGGCCAGCCACCCGAGCGGGAGCGCGATCAGCAGCCCGACGAGCAGCGGTATGCCGGCCAGCAGGGCATGCGCCCAGGCATAGCCCGCGATGTCGCCGAGGTGCTCCCAGATCCACGTCATCGGGCCAGGTCACCCGATCGGTGCAGGGCGTCGATGACGGCGGCAGCGGTGATCGTGCCGAGGAGCTCGCCGTGGTCGTCGACGATGACGCCGCGACCGGAAGGTGAGGAGAGCGCAGCGTCGAGATAGGCGCGCGGACTGCTGCCGCGCGTGGCGACGGTGCCGCCGCGGTGGAGGTCGTCGCGAGACACCGCGGAGGTGAGCCGGGCGGGCTCGACCCAGCCCACCGGCATACCGGCGTCGTCGACGACGAGGAGCCAGCCGCCGGGCGTGAGACCAGCTGCGGCCCCGGAGGCGGCCGCTCGAGTCTCCGCCACCTGGGCGCCAAGACGCACGGTCGGCTCGGGCAGCGAGCGGGCAGGTCGGGGGCGTCCCGGAAGCCGAGCGCGCGGTAGCCGCGGTCCCGGCCGACGAAGTCCGCGACAAAGTCGTCGACCGGGTCGGCCAGGAGCCGCTGCGGGGTGTCGACCTGCGCGAGGCGACCGCCGACCCGGAGGACGGCCACCTGGTCGCCGAGCGTGATCGCCTCGTCGATGTCATGCGTGACAAAGAGGATCGTCTTGGCCAAATCCCGCTGCAGCGCAAGGAGATCACGCTGGAGCTGGGCGCGGACGACCGGGTCGACCGCTGAGAAGGGCTCGTCCATGAGTAGCACGGGAGGGTCGGCCGCGAGCGCCCTGGCGACGCCGACCCGTTGCTGCTGCCCACCGGAGAGCTGGCTGGGATAGCGCCGCGCGAAGCCCTCGTCGAGCCCGACCCGTTCGAGGACCTCGAGCGCGCGGGCTGCGGGCTTTGGCGCGGTCCCACCCGAGCAGACGCGGGACCGTCGCCACGTTGTCGACCACCGTGCGGTGCGGGAAGAGGCCCGCGTGCTGGATGACGTATCCGATGCCGCGGCGTAGCTCTGCGACGTCGAGGTCGGCGGTGTCGCGTCCGTCGAGGGTGATCCGGCCGCTGGTCGGGATGACCATCCGGTTGACCATCCGCAGGCTCGTGGTCTTGCCGCACCCTGACGGCCCCACGAGGACGGTGATCTGCCCGGCCGGGACCGTGAGCGTGAGGTCGTCGACCGCGACCGCACCGTCGACCTCGCCGCGGGTCGAGCGCCCACCGGCATACCGCTTGGTCACACCTTCGAACCGGATCATTCCGTCACGCTAGCCCAGCCCGGCGTCACCGGCCGGAGATGAGCCCGCGTACTCATGACGGGTGTCCGCGGCGCGGCATACGGTGCAGCCATGACGTATGCCGTGAACACCCCCGCGGTCCGCGCTGCCTGGTCCGCGCACGGAGACCGAGCTCGAGCGGCCCTGCGCGACGCGATGGCGACGCCCGCCAAGGGCGGGGACTCGGCGGCTCTGGGCGGCCTGACTCCCTATCTGCGCACGGCGACCAGCCGGATGGACGCGATGGCCCTGATCAGCGCACAGGTCCTCGACGAGCTCCACGGCAATCTCATCGACTGCATGGTGGCCTTCGAGCGCACCGATCAGCAGAGCGAAATGATGTTCCGTGAGCTCGCCTGACCAGATCCTGAGGGAGTTGCGCGACTCCGCGCGGCGACTTGTCACCCTCGCGCTGTGGCCGCCCACCGACGCGGCGCAGACGATCGTCGATGTGGTCGGGACGGCGTTGCAGATCACGAGCGCACCGCCGACACCGGATGCCGCCGCACTCGAAGCAGCCGCCGCCGGATGGCGTGCGATGGCCGCGGCCATCGAACGCGCGGCGGATGCCGACGCTGACCTCGTGCGGGCGCTCGGCGGGCCGGGCATCTGGCAAGCGGCGTCAGGCGACGCATGTCGCCGATCTTCTGATGAGCCACGCGGCTCGGACTGCCACCCTGCGAGTGGCGGCTCACGGGATCCAGGTGACCCTCCTGGCGAATGCCGACGTCATGTCCGGCGCGCGCCGCCGGTGGGAGGCAGGCCGAGACCAGATCGCCCGCCACCTGAGCATCTCGTGGGCCGACCTCGACCCGAGGGTGCTGGCCGCCCGGCTGTCCCGGATCGTCGGCGATGTCGTCCACGGCCTCCACGACATGATCGCCAGCTACGAAGACGCGCTGCGAGTCGTCGAGTCGTGCCGTCATGCCTTCGACCGGATCATCAACGAGGTCCGCCTGCCAGAACACGTGCCCGCCTCTGGGAGCGTTGTCGCAGCGATCAATGGATGGAAGGGCACCCATGTCAACCAGGCCACGGTCGGTGCCGCGATCGACGCGGTCACGGCCCTGACCGATCGTCAGACCGATGTGGGGATGGGCGGCACGAGCGACGACCTCGAGGCGCTCCGAGCCCGCTTTGCCGAGCTGACCCCAGCCGAGGCTGATGCGGTCATTGCCGGACTCACCCCATCGCAGTTGGCTGCGCTCGGGGACATCCTCAAGGACAACTCCCCTTGGTCGACGGATGGACTGTCCACGTGGGATCGACTCGAATTCACCGGCGACCTGCTCGGCAAACTCTCATCCGACTCGATTGCTCGACTCACGGCGGCCATTCCATGGCTCGAGCCGTCATTCGACACAACCGAGGTCGCCCGCACCGGCGCGCAAAGCCAGACGGGCACGTCGGCCTCGGGCATTCACCTCGGGATGCCGACCGGCTCGCTCTGGGGATCAGGCACCCCTGGTGTGGTCACCTTCGGCGACATCCGGCAGGGGAAGTTCAACGACTGCTGGGCCATTTCGGCGCTCATTGCCGCCTCCCGGGACAACCCGAGCTTCATCGCCGACGGCATCCGCGAAAACGCCAACGGCACGATCTCGGTGCGGCTCTTCGACGACAGTGGCGCACCTCGGTGGGTCACGGTCACCCGTGACCTGCCGCTGACGTCTGAGGGCGCAGTCCTCGCGGCTACCGCCAAGGGGGCTCTATGGCCGGCATACTATGAAAAGGCTCTGGCACAGGCCTATACGGGGGATATCGGCAACTTCTCGACGAAGAGCCCCTTCTACACTCCGCCGGAGAAGGGGAGCTACGGCGCCCTCGAGCAGGACATGCAGTGGAGCGCTGTGAAGTACTACACGGGCGTCGATTCACAAGTCGTCATCACCGGCGATCCCGCCGCCGTCGAGCGCGCCATGAACGAGGGCAAGCAGGTGCTCGTCGGCACTCGGCCCGTTTCTCCCTTCGAGACTCCGCCGGCAGGTTATGTGACCAACCACGTCTTCTACGTCCACCACGTCGAGCAGGACACGATCGTCATGGCCAACCCGTGGAACGATGACCCGGCACTCCAGGTCAGGGTCAGTAAGGCCGATTTCCAGAAGTGGTTCCTCGCTCCCTCGACCGTCGACACCCCCGGATAGAAGGACGACCATGCCTACTCACCTGGTGGCCCCTTGGCGCACCTCGTTCCGTGGCGTCATCGTCGCCGGCATCGCGGCGACCGTCGTGCTGGGTGCATCCTCGTGCGCAGTGTTCGGCGCCGGTGGCACGACACCGTCGCCGTCCGGGGCCCCTGGCCAGACGGGTTCGCCGACCCCCGGCGAGTGCACCGGCGCCGCCGGCAATGTCCGTCTCTGGCCCGGGCGCCGCACCCGGTCGATGCGGCCAACGATCTCCAGATCGCGATCCAATACTTCCTGCCCGGCACCAGCCCCCGACGAGTCAAGCTCATGCTGCTCGGCAAGGGCGGGACTCCCACACCTGCCCCACCAAGTTCAGACGGCTACGACGTGGGCGTCGGCGACCGCTTCACCTGGGGCGGAGCGACGTTCGAGGTGCGCGACATCTGCGGCACCGACGTCACGCTGCAGCTGACGAAGCCGAGCGCTGCGCCGTCATAAGTCCTGCGCCGCCGTCAGCTCTGTTCCTCGGCCCGACCCCAAAACTCCGGGGACCGCTAAAGCTCGGTGCGCTGGAAGTTCTGCCAGGAGCGGCTGGCGGTCGGACCCCGCTGGCCCTGGTAGTGCGATCCGTATGCCGCGCTGCCGTAAGGGTTTTCGGCCGGCGAGGAGAGCCGGAAGAAGCAGAGCTGGCCGATCTTCATGCCCGGGTAGAGCATGATCGGCAGGGTCGCGACATTGGAGAGCTCGAGCGTCACGTGACCGGAGAAGCCGGGGTCGACGAAGCCGGCCGTCGCGTGGGTGAGCAGGCCGAGACGGCCGAGGCTCGACTTGCCCTCGACGCGCGCGGCGAGGTCGTCGGGCAGGGTGACCGTCTCCAGCGTCGAGCCGAGCACGAACTCGCCCGGGATGCAGGACGAAGGCGTCTTCCGGTCGCCTCCGCGAGCCGACCTCGACGAGCCGGGTCAGCTCGGGCTGCTCGGCGGCGGGGTCGATGTAGCGGGTAGCGGTGGTTGTCGAAGAGCCGGAAGAACTTGTCCAGCCGCACGTCGACGCTCGACGGCTGCACCATCGCCGGGTCCCACGGGTCCAGACGCGACGCGGCCCGCGGTCGATCTCGGCGCGGATGTCGCGGTCGGAGAGGAGCACGTGGCCAGGCTATCGGGAGCTGGATTGGGGCGGGTATGCCGTGTCGGCTAGACTTCCTCGTCGCCCGCTGCGGCCGCCTCACAAGGGTTTGGCGCGGTGGGTGCGCGAGCGTAGCTCAATGGTAGAGCGGTAGCTTCCCAAGCTACATACGCGGGTTCGATTCCCGTCGCTCGCTCGCTGCTCGGCAGGGCCGTGACGTGACGTGACGTGACAACAAGTGTCGCTTCAGGGAGATCGCAAGGGGCGCAAGCGTCACGTGTCGTCATGTCACCGAAACCCTGCATTCGGCTCCACTCGCGTGGGGAAGCAAGGGGCGCCCGAGATCCCCCATCAACGAGCCACGTCGACCACCGTCACACCCGAGACCGTGCCGCTCGGTGCGTCCATCGCTGCAAGCGCCGCTCCCGCCTCACTCAACCCGATCACCCGGGTCACGAGCCGTCCAGGCTCCAACCGACCGGATCCCACGAGTGAGAGCAGCGCCGGGTAATCCCGCGCGGGCATCCCGTGCGACCCAAGCACTTCCAACTCCCAGCCGACGACCCGACCCATCGGCATACCGCGCTCCGCGGCATCGCCGAGCAGCAGCCCGATCTGCACATGCCGACCCCGCGGCCGCAGCCCCAGCACTGACCCGCGCATCGTCTCCACCGATCCATAAGCATCGACGGAGAGGTGCGCGCCACCGCCTGTCGCCTCACCAATCGCCTCGGCCACGGCCGCCGCCGCGTCACCGGCTACCGCGACCTCGGCACCCAGCGCGAGCGCCGCCTCCCGAGCCGCCGCCGACACGTCGATCGCCACCACGCGCGCCCCCATCGCGACCCCGATCTGCACCGCCGACAGCCCCACGCCCCCGCAGCCGTGCACGGCCAGCCACTCGCCCGCGGCCACCCTCCCCACGCCGACCACCGCGCGGTATGCCGTGGCGTAGCGGCACCCCAACGCCGCAGCAGCGACGAACCCCACCGACTCCGGCAGCCGCACGACATTGGCATCGGCGGCGTGGACTGCCACTATCTCGGCAAACGAACCCCACCCCGTGAAGCCCGGCTGCGTCTGACGCGGGCAGACGTGTGTGTCACCGGCGCGGCATACCTCGCACTGACCGCAGCCACACGCGAACGGGACGGTCACCCGGTCCCCCACGCGCCACTGGGTCACCCCTGGCCCGACCGCCGCGATCGTCCCCGCGAACTCGTGCCCGGGCACCATCGGCAGCGGCACCGGGTCGTGCCCGCGCCACGCGTGCCAATCCGAGCGACAGACGCCCGTCGCGGCGCCCCGCACGAGCACGCCGCCGTCCGGGCAGGCCGGCTCGGGCAGGTCGCCGAGGACGGGCACCACTCCGTATGCCGGGTAGCTCACCGCTCTCACGCGCGCGCCCCGTCGTCGAGCCACTCCCGAGCGACCTGTTCGGCGAGTGCCCGCAGCAGCCGATCGGCGTCGCGCATGGAGGCCTCGGGGTCGGGTTCCAGCTCGCTCAAGGCGTAGATCCGCTCGATGCCCGACGCACGCACCTCCGCGGCGTCGGCCTCGTCGAGCACGGCACGCCCACACACGGCCACGACCGGTATGCCGTGCGCCCGAGCTGCCGCAGCCACCCCGGCGGGGGTCTTGCCCAGGAGGGTCTGGCGGTCCAGCGACCCCTCTCCGGTGATCACGAGCGAGGCTCCGCGCAGGACGTCGTCGAAGCCGACCAGATCCAAGAGCGATCTCCACGCCGTGGCGCATTTGCGCCCCGAGGACGGCAAGGGCGGCATACCCGACACCGCCCGCGGCCCCCGCTCCCGGCAACTCGGTGTCGTCGCGCCCCGTCGCGTGGGTGATGAACGCGGCAAAGTGGCCCAGCGCCGCCTCGAGCGCCGCCTGCTCAAACACCCCTGCGCCCTTCTGGGGCGCGAAGATCGCGACGGTGCCTCGTTGGCCGAGAAGCGGATTAGTGACATCACTCGCGAGCGTCAAGCGCCCGTCGGCCAGCCGCGGATGCAGCCCGGACAGATCGACCGTCGCGAGGTCAGCGAGCGCCCCGCCGCCGTCGGGCACCGGCACGCCATCAGCGTCGAGGAGCCGGGCACCGAGCGCCGCCAGCATCCCCGCGCCGCCGTCCGTGCTGGCGCTGCCGCCGATGCCGAGGATGATCTCGCGCACCCGTGGCTCACCACCCGCTCCCACGTCTTCGAGAGCGGCCCGGATCATCTCCCCCAGCCCGCGTGAGGTGGCCGTCAACGGCGCTTTCACCCCTCCGGGCAGGTGGACGATCCCGCAGCAATCAGCCATCTCGACGACCGCGACGCCGTCGCGGACGGCATACCCCGAGGCGACCGGCTCGCCCGTCGGCCCGGCGACCGTCACCGGGACGTGCGCGAACCCGACCGACTCCGCGGCGGCGAGCGTCCCGTCACCCCCGTCGGCGACGAGCACGGAGCGCACCTCGCGGCCGGTCGCGCCGGCGGCCACGCCCGCTCGGATCGCCGCGACGACCTGCGCCGCGGTCAGCGACCCTTTGAACTTGTCACACGCGACGACGACATGCCCGGCGGAAGCGGTGTGGTGAATGGTCACCCCGCCACCGTATGCCTGCCGCCAGGCGCGGGCGGGTTTGACGTCTCGACACCCTCGTATGCTGGCCGCCATGAATGCCGGGCCAGCGACTCGCGCACAGTTCCGGGCGCAGCGTGACCAGTCGGGAGGGCCATCACTGCCGGTCGTGGTCGGACTCGCCGCGACCCTTCTCGCGCTCATCGCGGCGAGAGGCTTTCTCGATCAGGAGATCGGGGCACGGCCGACGCTCCAAACCTGGCTGACCGTTTTCGTGTCGATCGGTGTGCAAGCGCTGCCCTTTCTCGTGCTAGGAGTGTGCCTGGCTGCAGCGCTGTCCGCCTTCGTGCCACCCGACGCGATCAACCGGTGGCTTCCGCGGCGCCCCGCGGCGGCGGTGCCTGTCGCTGCCCTCAGTGGCATCGCTCTCCCGGGTTGCGAATGTGCCTCGGTGCCGGTCTCCGGCGCATTAGTCCGTCACGGTGTCAAGCCCGCCGTCGCTCTCACCTTCCTTCTGGCGGCACCCGCCATCAACCCGATCGTCCTGGTGTCGACCGCTGTGGCCTTCCCAACGAGGCCAGACATGATGGTCGGGCGTCTTGCGGCATCTCTCGTTGTCGCCGTTGTCGTGGGTTGGGTGTGGCTCGCGCGTGGCAAGGACACACTGCTTCACCTGCCGTCTCGCCACGCTGACGGGGGCAGCAAGCTCGATCGCTTCGTTGCCGAGGCCCGCCACGACCTCATCAATGCCGGGGGATTCCTCGTGATCGGTGCAGCCATCGCGGCCAGCGTCAACGTGCTCGCGCCACGCTCGTGGCTTCAGGCGATCAGCGACCATCCCGTGCTCTCCGTCGCCTTCATGGCCATCTTCGCTGTCGCCATCGCGATGTGCTCCGAGGCCGATGCTTTTGTCGCCGCCAGCATGACCGGCTTCTCACCGACAGCACAGTTGGTCTTCATGGTGGTCGGCCCGGTCATCGACGTGAAGCTCTTCGCGATGCAACTCGTGACGTTCGGACGCCGGTTCGTCGTCGTGTTCGCTCCGCTGACCTTCTCCGTCGCGGTGATCGTCGCGGTCGTCGTCGGCCGGTTCCTCTCATGAAACGCGCGCATCAAGACCTCCTGCTCGTGGCGATCGGGGTGTTCGTCCTTGGCGCTGTGGCCAAGGGCGTCCACCTGCACCTCGTGAAACCCTTGATGACGGTGTGGCTCGTGCTGTCGGGCATCGTGCTCGTGGCGCTGGGCGCCGTCGGCCTGATCGGGCGGGGGCGACACCATGGCCACGAAGCGACCCGGGTGGGTTGGGCGTTCGCCGTGCCGTTCGTCGTGCTCGCCCTCGTGCCGCCAGCCCCTTTGGGGGCGTTTGCTGCGGGCCGGGATGCGTCGCAGCCGCGCGCACTCTCGACTGACCTCCTGCCCCTCCCACAGGTCACCGTCAGCGGGGCAGTGGACATGTCGATGTCCGAGTTTGTCGGCCGATCCCAGCTCGACGGGTCCGCGACCATGGCACAGACCCGCTTCAGGCTGGTGGGCTTCGTCGCCCCAGCCGATCCCAGTCGCCGAGAGGCAGGATGGCTGCTGACGCGGATCGCCGTGTCCTGCTGCGCGGCCGACGGCTACGCCGTCAAAGTCCGGGTGCGCAATGCGCCCACCCACCCGAGCGACACCTGGCTGGAAGTCACCGGACGCTGGGCCGGCATGACCGACTATGAGGGGATCCCGATCCCGGTGCTCGATGCCGATGACGTCCGGGTTGTGCCGCAACCACAGCAGCCTTACGACATCTGACCCCTGGGGACTCCGGTCCCATCCCGCCTGCAGCGCACAGGGCTACGCTCGCCAGTGGCGGATCAAGGAGGCTCGCACCATGCGCATCGTCGTCGCGCTCGGCGGCAATGCGCTGTTGCGACGCGGCGAGCCGATGACCGCCGACAACCAGCGCGCCAACGTCCGCACCGCCGCTCGCGCCCTCGCCCCGATCGCCCGCGAGCATGAACTCGTCGTCACGCACGGCAACGGCCCCCAGGTCGGCCTCCTCGAACTCCAAGCCCAGGCGTATGCCGGTGTGTCGCCGTATCCGTTGGACATCCTCGGCGCCCAGACCGAGGGGATGATCGGCTACCTCATCGAGCAAGAGCTGGGCAACCTCCTCCCCGAAGAGCAGCCCCTCGCGACGCTGCTCACGATGACCGAGGTCGACCCCGACGATCCGGCCTTTGCCGACCCGACGAAGTTCGTCGGCCCGGTCTACGACGAAGCCACCGCCCGCGCGGCCGCCGCCGAACACGGCTGGGTCGTCAAACAGGACGGGCCTTACTGGCGGCGTGTCGTGCCCTCACCCCGCCCGATGAGGATCTTCGAGATCCGGCCCATCGACCTGCTCCTGCGCGCCGGGTGCGTCGTCATCTGTGCCGGCGGGGGCGGCATACCGACGATGTTCGGGTCCGCACCCGCCGAAGCCAACGTCCTCGGCGGTGTCGAAGCCGTCATCGACAAAGATCTCGCCTCCGCGGTCCTCGCCCGCGAACTCGCCGCGGACGTCTTCGTCATGGCTACGGATGTGCCTGCGGTCCAGACTGATTGGGGTATGCCGTCCGCCCGGGAGGTCGCTGCCGCCTCACCCCAGTGGCTGCGGGCACAACGCTTCGCCGCAGGGTCGATGGGACCCAAAGTGCAGGCCGCGATCGAGTTCGCCGAGGCCAACCCGCGCGGGCGATCGGTCATCGGATCGCTCGAGGACATCGGCGCCCTCCTGGCTGGCACAGCAGGGACGCACGTCTTGGCACACGTCGACGAGCCGGTGACCTACCGGCCCCCTTCTGACAGGCACGATCGGTCGATCCACCACCTCGGATCGCACCTGACAACTCGCACACGACGCGAAGGGACCACGACCGTGGCATTTGCAGAACGTATTTCTCGACTAGGCACGGAGACGGCCTTTGCCGTGTCGCTCGCCGCCGCGGCGTGGGGCGCCCAGGGCCATCGGATCTACCCGTTCCATCTCGGCGACATCGACCTGGCGACCCCGCTCAACATCCGCGAGGCGATGGATCGCGCCGTCGCCGACGGCAAGACCGGCTACTGTCCCGGGCCTGGCATCATGCCGCTGCGCGAAGCGCTCGCCGAGGACGTCAGCCTGCGCCGGGGCATCACCTACGGCCCGGACAACATCACGATCCACCCAGGCGGCAAGCCGGTCATCACGAAGTTCACCCAAGCCCTCATCGAGTTCGGCGACGAGGTGCTCTATCCCAACCCCGGTTACCCGATCTACGAGAGCCAGATCGAGTTCATCGGCGCGCACCCGATGCCCTACCGCTACGTGCCGACCGAGACCGGTTTCCGGATCGACCTCGATCAGGTGCGCTCGCTCATCACGCCCAAGACCAAGGCGATCATCTACAACGACCTGCAAAACCCGATCTCCGCCGAGTCGACCCAGCAGGAGAAGGAGGCGATCGCGCAGATCGCGATCGAACACGACCTGTGGGTGCTGTCCGACGAGGCCTACTTCGAGATGCGTTACTCGGGCACGTCGTCCTCGATCGCGTCGATCCCGGGCATGCAGGAGCGCACGGTCATCCTCTACACCTTCAGCAAGAAGTTTGCGATGACCGGATGGCGGCTCGGTGCCGCGATCGCGCCAGCGGAGCTGTCCGCGGTCTTCGGCAAGCTCAACACCAACAACGAGTCGTGCACCACCCACTTCGTCCAGTGGGCCGGCGTCGAGGCGGTCCGCGGTGACCAGGCGGGTGCCATCGCGATCCGCGACGCGCTGCAGGGCCGGCGCGACGCGGCATACGAGATGTTGTCCTCGATGCGCGGGGTGATCGCTGTCCAAGCCCAATGCGACCTTCTATCTCTTCCCCGATGTCACCGACGCGATGGCGGCCAAGGGGATCGCCACGCTGCCGGAGTTCGCCGAGCGGGCGCTCAAGGAGACCGGGGTGTCCTTCTGCACCCGGCTGCACTTCGGGCGGCCCCAGCCGGGTGAGGACCGGATGTATGCGCGCTTTGCCTATTCCGGTCTGCCGGAGTCGGATATCCGCGAGGGTCTGGGCATCCTCAAGCAATGGATCGAGGCCTGACATGGCGCTGGTAGCAGTCACCAATCGGATCCCGGCCGAAGGCTTGGAAGCCTTGCGCGCCGAGCACGACGTGCGCGCCTGGGAGCACGAGGAGTGCATCTCCCGGCGAGGAGTGCCTGCGGCTCATCGCCGGCGCCGACGCCGTCGTCACCCTGCTCACCGAGCGGGTCGACGACGAGTTCCTGACGGCGGCCGGGCCGCAGCTGCAGGTCGTCGCGAATGTCGCCGTCGGTTACAACAACATCGACGTCGAGGCGTGCCGCGCGCACGGCGTCATCGCGACCAACACCCCGAAGGTGCTCACGGAGACGACCGCCGACACAGCCTTCGGGCTCATGCTCATGGTGACGCGGCGTTTCGGCGAGGGTGAGCGGATCATCCGCAGCCAGACCCCGTGGCAGTGGGGCATGTTCTATCTGCTCGGCATGGGGCTGCAAGGCAAGACGCTCGGCATCGTCGGCATGGGCCAGATCGGGGCAGCCATGGCCCGGCGCGCGGTCGCCTTCGGGATGGACATCGTGTATGCCGATGAGCACGAGGCCGCTCCCGACCTCCTCGCCGGCCTGCCCGACGCAGTGCGACGGGTGTCGTTCGATGAGTTGCTGCGCGTGTCCGATGTCGTCTCGCTGCACTGCCCCTACCTGCCCTCGACCCACCACCTCATGGGAGCGGAGCAGTTCGCGGCGATGAAGCGCACGGCATACGTCATCAACTCCGCGCGCGGGCCGATCATCGACGAGGAGGCGCTCGTCGCGGCCCTGCGGGCGGGCGAGATCGCCGGAGCGGGGCTCGACGTCTTCGAGCAGGAGCCTGCCGTGCATCCCGGGCTGCTTGAGATGGACAACGTCGTCCTGCTGCCGCACCTCGGCTCAGCCACCACCGAGACGCGCGCAGCGATGGCGTCATTGGCGGCCGACAACGTGCTCGCCGTGCTGCGTGGTGAGGCGCCCCTGACCCCGGTCACCTGAGGCACCGGCCGTCCGGGCACCCAGTCAGCGTGAAGGCCTGTGCACATCATGGTGTGCACAGGCTCACGATGTCCGGGCAGGGCCTCACTGAAGACACGTTCCCGCCCGCCTTCCCCTCCTAGATCGAGGCCCGGACCTCCCACAGCTCAGGGAAGAGCACGACGTCGAGCATCTTGCGCAGATACCCCACCCCTGAGGTGCCGCCAGTGCCCCGCTTGACACCGATGATCCGCGCGACCGTCGTGAGGTGGCGGAATCGCCACAGCCGGAAGGCATCTTCGAGGTCGACGAGTTCCTCGGCGAGTTGGTAGAGCTCCCAGTGCGCCTCCGGGTCGGCGTAGACGACCTCCCACGCGGCGGTGACCCCGGGGTCGGACTCGTAGGGCGCCCGGACGTCGCGCGCGAGGACACCGGCAGGCACCGGTATGCCGCGCCGCGCCAGCAGTCGCAGGGTCTCGTCGTAGAGCGAGGGCGCTTCGAACGACGCCTCGACAGCGGCGAGCAGGTCCGGCCGGTGTCGGTGCGGGCCGCGCATCGCCGGGTTCTTGTTGCCGAGCGCGTATTCGATCTGCCGGTACTGCCAGCTCTGGAAGCCGCTGCTGTTGGCGAGATAGGGCCGGAAGGCGGCGTACTCCGACGGGGTCATCGTCGCGAGGACGTCCCATGCGTGGACGAGCTGCTCCATGATCCGCGACACCCGGGCGAGCATCTTGAACGCTTGACCGAGCTCGTCGGCGGCGATCGACGAGATCGCTGCGGTGAGCTCGTGGAGCATGAGCTTCATCCACAGCTCGGAGGTCTGGTGCTGGACGATGAAGAGCAGCTCGTTGTGCTCCGGCGACAACGGGTGCTGGGCCGCCAACACCTCGTCGAGGTGGAGGTAGTCGCCGTAGGTCATCGACGCAGAGAAGTCGAGCTTGGCGCCCTCGTCGCGGACGATCCCCTCACCCTCGTGCTCAAGGGTGCCGCGATGGATCGGCGGCAAGGCCGCGCCATCAGAGACGTCGGTGATGTCACTGCTCATGTCACTGCTCATGTCACTGATCCCTTCACGGCGAACCGCTCCTGCCGCCACTCCTGCGTCTCAAGCACTTCACGCAGGTGCGCCGCTGCGTCGAAGACCTGCGTGAACGACAAATAGAGCGGTGTGAAGCCGAACCGCATGATGTGCGGACGGGCATCCAGGTCTCCCGGCACGCCAGCTCGGAAGTCGCCGATGACCCCGCGAGCGATGAGTGCCTGCACCACGGCATACGCCGCCTCATGGAGCGGGGGCGCGAGGGTGAGGCTGACCTGCGAGCCGCGCCGGGCGTGCTCCCGCGGAGTCACCACCCCGACGCCCAGCTCGGCTGGCAGATCGTCGACGAGCGCGATGAACAGATCCGTGAGGGCCAGCGACTTGGCCCGCAGCGCCGCCATCCCGCCCAGCGGCTCGGCCGCCAACACGGTGTCGACTCCGCACTCGAGCGCCGCCAGCGACAGGATCGGCGGAGTCCCGCACACGTAGCGGGAAATGCCGTCGGCCGGCTCGTATGCCGGGTCGAACGCGAACGGGGCCGCGTGCCCGAGCCACCCGCTCAGCGGCTGACGGAAACGGCCGGCATACCGGGGGTGGACCCACACGAAAGCCGGTGCGCCGGGCCCACCGTTGAGGTACTTGTAGCCGCACCCGATCGCGAAGTCGGCATCCGCGCCGAGCAGATCCACGGGGACGGCGCCGGCCGAGTGGGCGAGGTCCCAGATCGTCAGAGCCCCAGCCTCGTGCGCCGCCGCCGTCAGCGCAGCCATGTCGTGCCGCTCGCCCGTGCGGTAGTTGATCTCGGTCAGCATGAGCACGGCAACGTCGCTGGTCAGCGCGGCAGGGATGTCGGCCGGCGAGTCGACGAGGCGCAACTCCATGCCGCGCCGGGCAACGACGCTCTGGGCAATGTAGAGATCGGTTGGGAAGTTGCTGCGCTCGGAGACGACCACGCGGCGAGCGCCACCCTCCGACCCCACTTCGACCACGTCGAGGGCGACCGTGAGCACCTTGTAGAGGTTGAGCGACGTCGAATCGGCAGCCACGACCTGGCTGGGCGCGGCGCCGATGAGCCGGGCGATCTTGTCGCCCACGCGCTGCGGCAGGTCGACCCACCCGGCGGTGTTCCAACTGCGGATGAGGTCGGTGCCCCACTCGCGCCTGACGACATCCTGGATGCGGGCGGCCGTCGCGCGCGGCAGCACGCCGAGCGAGTTGCCGTCGAGATAGATCACCCCGTCTGGCACGTCGAAGTGATCGGCGAGCACACGCAGCGGATCGGCCTCGTCGAGGGCGAGGCAGGCCTGTCGGTCCATGAGACTCCTTTGTCACTGGCCCCGTGCACACCCCTCCGGCGGGAGGGGTCAGGGCAGCGTACGCAAGATCGCGCGCACCGGGCTCGCACAGGCGCCGGCGAGTTTCAGAGGCAGCGCGATGAGTTCGTAGTCACCCGGGGGCACGTCGTCGAGGACGAGGTTTTCGAGGTTGACGATGCCGGTCTCGCGGAGCGCGTGGTGCGCGGGGAGGTCCGTGGACTCGGCGGGGTCGACCGACGGGGTGTCGATGCCGACGAGGGTGACACCGCGGGCGGCCAGCCACCGGATCGCGTCGGCATGAAAGGCGGCAAAATCGTTGCGCCACAAGGTGAGTGCCTCATGTCGGGTCCGCACGAGGATCCGAGCCGGTATGCCGTGCCCGTCGCCTCCCACCCCGCCGGTCGCATCGCCGAGGGCCACCTCCAGGGCCGTCACCGTCACGAGCCGGTCCGGGGCGTCGGAGATGAGGTGGACCACCCGGCATACCCCGAGGAAGGGCTCCAGCGGGAGGGACGCGGCGTCGGCGCCGTCGGCCGCGAAGTGAAATGGCGCGTCGACATGCGCCCCGATATGCGGCGACAGCGTGAGCGCGGTGAGGTTGACCGGGCAGCCGGGGCCGAGCGCGGCGGTCTCGCGGACGGCATACGGCTCGTCGCCGGGGAAGATCGGCGACGCCGGCCCGACGGTCGGCGAGATGTCCCAGAGCCGCATCGTGGTCACGCGCCTGCCGGCAGGCGCAGGAGCACGTGCAGCGACCCGTCGGTCAGGGCCATGAGGGTGGCGATCGTCAGCATGACTCGGGCGTGGATGAATCGGGCGCGGTCGACCTCTTGGGAAGGCATCGGGAAGAGCGCCTGCACGAGTTGCCGCGAGCGCCACAGGTCGTAACCGAAGGCCTGCGCGCCGCGGTGATCGGCAGCAAATCGGTTGGACGACAGCGTGGTTCCTTCGACGAGGTTGACCACCACACATGCCTCGCAGTGGCGGCCGCGCAGGACTGAGATGCTCCCTGGCGCCTTGCGCTCCAGCAGGTCGAGGATCTCGCCGCGGCCGTGGAAATAGGCGACCGAACGGCTCTGGAGCACGAGCCCGGCACCCATGACCCGCAGGTAATGGTCACGGTTGAAGTCGACGTCGAGGATCGTCTTGACCAAGCGTTTGTGGTCTTCGACGAGGTGCGGGTTGGTCATGCAGTCGAGCACGGCCTGGAGGCCGTCGATCGCACCGCAGCCGACGCCGTCGACCTGATCGAGGTCGTCGCGGTGCCCACCTGGCGCGAGTCCCAGGCGCAGATATGCCTCGATCATGAGCTCGGCGTCGCCGGTGAAGGTCCCCCGAGTGAGGTCGTCCTTGTCGACCCCGAGCCGATAGGCCAGCGCCGAGCCGGGGGCGCCTCCGGGCACCTGCGGCCCGAGGTTGGCCTCGTCGAGGTCGGGGTCGTGTCGGCCGTCGATGCACCGGGTCTTGGCACGCGGGTCCACGGCCACGTAGTAGTCGTCGAGCGTCGACACGACCTCGCCGAGCCGCAGCTCGACGTCGGTCGTCGACAGGGGCCCCGGCCACGCCTTGTCCGAAAGCTGGCCCAGGGAGATGGTCCGAGGTCGGCTCGGTTCGACCTCCGGGACGTGGTCGGTGAGCATCACCGCAGGCTACCGCGCGCCCTAAACCAGGTGCGAGGCTCCAGCGGGCGGCATACGGTGGTCTGCTGGCCGCGGCGAGGAACGCTGCGGCCCCGACGAGGAGGTGACCTCACCATGACCCTGCACCCGCACGATGCCGAGACCGACGCCGAGACCAATCGTCGCGACTTCCCCACCCGCCTGCCCGGCTCCGACGCCGACGTGCTGATGTGGGCCGACCCGCGTGAGGTCGAGCCGGCTGCGCTGGCGCAGCTGCGCAATATCGGCGCGCTGCCCTGGGTCGTCGGCGTCCGCGTCATGCCCGACGTCCACCTCGGCAAGGGCGCGACGGTCGGCTCGGTCATCGCGATGCGCGAGGCGGTCGCGCCGGCGGCGGTCGGCGTCGACATCGGCTGCGGCATGGCCGCGGTGCGCACGAGCCTGCGCCTCGAGGACCTGCCCGACGACCTGCACCCGCTGCGGCCGGCGATCGAGCGCGGCGGTCCCGGTCGGCTTCGCCGGTCACCAGGCGCCCGTCGACCCGACGAGCCTCGGTATGCCGCGCGCCGACTGCCCCGCCGAAGGCTGGGCACGGCTTCTGGACGGGTTTCGACGGCCTCGACCAGCGGGTCGCCGACCAGGCGAAGCAAGGCACGCTCGCAGCTCGGCACGCTCGGCGGCGGCAACCACTTCATCGAGGTGTGCGCCGACGACGACGGGCGCGATCTGGGTCATGCTCCACTCCGGCTCGCGCGGCATCGGCAACCAGCTCGCGCAGGCGCACATCGAGACCGCGCGAGCGCTGCCGCACAACGCCGGACCTGCCCGACCGGGACCTCGCGGTGTTCCTCGCGGGCACGCCCGAGATGGACGGCCTACCGGCGTGACCTGTTCTGGGCGCAGGACTACGCGCTGCGCAACCGCGCGGTGATGATGGCGCTCGTCCAGGGCGTCGTCGGCCGATGGTTCGACGCGCGTGGCCTGGCCGTCGAGTGCGGGGCAGACCGTCCAGTGCCACCACAACTACGTGGCCGAGGAGACCTACGACGGCATCGACGTGCTCGTGACCCGCAAGGGCGCGATCCGGGCCGGCTCCGGCGACCTCGGCCTCATCCCCGGCTCGATGGGGACGGGGTCCTACGTCGTGCGCGGGCCTGGGCAACGAGGCGTCCTACTGCTCGGCCTCGCACGGGGCCGGCCGGCGGATGTCGCCGCAACGCCGCGCGCAAGCGCGTTCACAGCGGCCGACCTCGCCGCCCAGACCGCGGGCGTCGAGTGCCGCAAGGACGCCGGCGTCGTCGACGAGATCCCCGCGGCATACAAGGATCTCGACGCAGTCATCGCCGCGCAGTCGCGACCTCGTCGAGGTCGTGACCCGGCTGACGACGCTGCTGTGCGTCAAGGGGTGAGCCGCAGCGCCCTCGCCCTCCCGCGGCCCAGGCTCAGGTTGACGTCCCTGACCAGGTCTGGGTCGCGGGAGTGCCCGCGTCCTTGGGCAGGCAGGGGCCCGAGCCGCCGACCGTGCCCTGCGCTTTGCCGGGGAAGACGAAGTAGCCGATGTTGAACCCGCGGCCGTCCTGGATGGTCCAGCCCGGCGTGGTCGGGGGTGTTGTCGTCCCGCAGGCGCCAACCCTGGGCCTCCTTGCCCGCGAGGTAGCCGGCGCGCATCTGCGCGACCCGGTCCTCGTCGGGCACGAGCCGCAAGGACACGTTGAACGACATCGTCGACCCGGCCGGCATGGTCTCGCAGGGCACGAGCTTTTCGGCGTAGTCGGTGACCCCGTGACCGAGCTGCGCGGCCATGGCGCGCACCTCTGCCCGCACGACGGCGGCGGCCTCGTCCTGATCCATCGATGGCTCCTTCGTCGGGGTGCACGCCGTGAGGGTGGACCCGGTGGCAACAAGGGCAACAGAAGTCACCAGGGCGGCGAGAGGCACGGCTCGGATGCCGCGCCGGGGCCGTGTGCTCGTGCTCGCCATGGGCCGCCTCCTGGTCATGGGATGTCGACGATCTGCGGGGGCGCTGACGAGGGCACGGTGACGACTCCCCCACGGGGAAGGACGACCGTCTCGTCAGGGGGTCGCACCGCAACCGAACCACCCGTGAAGACTTCGTACATGTTCTTCCACGAGTCGGACCGCTCGTTGAAGACGCCGCCGTGCGAGGAGGGCCCCTCCATGATCGAGCCGTCGACGTCGCGGCCGGTGGCAAGGCGGGTCACCCCGCGCATCTCGTCGGGATCCGCGCCGTGCCCGAGGCTCCACATATCCGCGCCCTGGACCGCGGCGATCGGGTCGCCGGGGGCGGTCATCGAATACCGCCGGACGTCCGGGTTGAGCGGTCGATAGTCCTCGATCCCGCGCACGTCGTTGCCCATCCCGGCCGACTCGACATGCATGACCCGGTCGGCGTCCAGCCCATAGGTCTCGCTGATGCCCACCACGGCCCCACCATACGAGTGGCCCGCCACCGTGAGGCGCGGCGAGCCGAATGCGGTCCCGTAGTTGGCCTCCTGCCGCAGGTCTTTGGAAAACTCAGCCAGCCGCGGCCCCAGATCACGGGAGTAGCTGTCGGACAGGGCCTCCGGGAAAATCGACTGCGGCAGGCCGCCGCCCATCCACGTGACCATCGCGAGCTCGCCGGAGGGGGCGGCGTTGACGAAGGTCGAGTAGCGGTCGACATTGCCGAGGATCCCACTCATGTTCGTCGTCGTCCCCGGGCAGATGAGGCCGACATTGCGCGTCGACGGGCTGATCACCCCGGTGACCTCGGCGAACGCCCCGCGAGCAGCGTCGAAGACGACGATCTGGCGCTGCGGCTCCGCCACCAGCCGGTCGTAGGTGGTGAGCAATCCCTGCGCCTCGGCCAGCTCCGCGGCGAGCTGGGCCCGGAGGTTCGCGGCGCCGCGCCCGGCCAGGGGTGAGACCGATTGCAGCCGGGCCTGCAGATTGTCGACCTTGGCCTGCTGGTCCTCTCGCGCCACGACGATCGAGACGTAGTTGGCGGCGTCACGGCGCGACGAACGGCGCGCCGCTCAGATTGCCGACCTCGGACGGGAAGAGGATGCCGACCAGCGCCTGCTCGCTCGGGGTCAGCGTCTCGAAGTAGTCGCGCGCCTGCTGGCGCAACACCGCCGACATGTCGGTGCCCGGGGCACTCATGTGCGGTCCGAGCAGTTGGTGCAGGAAGGACTCCGCCGACCCCGGCGGCCCGATCCCAGGGTTGTTGTCGACGAGCCTGCGGGCCACCTCCGGATGATCCTTGAGGTATGCCGTGAGCTCGTCGACGGTCATCGTCGCCGCCTCGGGCGGCAAGAGCCCGCGGGAGATGAAGGAGTCGACCAGGGCTGCGGTCTGCAGGCCCACCGGCATACTCCCCGCCAGGCCGCCGAGTCGAGTCGGACTGCCGCCGAGGACGTCCCGGGTCAAGCCGGTGAGGACCGCCGCGCACGAGTCCCGAGCGCCGAGGATGCGTCGCTTCAGCGCGGCGTAGGCGGCGTCGATGTCGGCGACAGAGCCGTAGCCCACGCGGGCAGCGGCCACGCGCCAATCGCTCATCGCCTCCTCGTATGCCGCGACGTCCCGCGCGTCGATCCACGTCCCGAAGGACTTTGCCCGCCGCTCGAGGTGGGCGATCGCGCCGTATGCCGCATTGAGGTCGTCGACGAGCGTGCGCCCCCGCGTCAACTCCTCGTGGTAGTCGTCGAGCGCGTCCGCGCCGGAGCGAAGGCCCCGTGGTAGGACCTCGCCGAAGTCGCTGAGGCGGCTCGCGACGGCATACGCCCGATCCCCCGCGCTGCCGTCGGTCCACGCCGCCCGCAGGCGGGGCACCTGGGCGTCGGCGTCGCTCGCGACCCTGCCGAGGTTGGCCGAGCCGGCGTGCAGGGTGTGTGCCATGGCCGACACCGCGGACGGGTGGTCACCGAGGTAGGCGTAGGGGCCGCCCCCACCACCGTCGTCACGAACCTGCATGTCAACGGCCCATGTCAGAGGTTGGGGATCTTGCGGCTGGTGCGGGTGAACGCCACCGCCGCCTGGTCGTCAGTGGCGCGGTATGCCGTGGCAGCTCGCTGGACGCCCGACCCGAGATAGCCGAGCCCAGCTGCCAGGGCTGCCGTCGCGTCGGCCCAGGCCGCGAGGTAGCCGCGCGCCTCGGCGGCGATGGTGATCGTGCCGCCGGCAGCGAAGCCCACGTCGCGCAGTGACCGCGCCGTCGTGTCGCACGGGGCCTTGAGCGCTGCGATGCCCACTCCTGTCGCGGACGCCGCTGATGCGGTGACGCTGTAACCGTCGCTCACGCCTCTCCCTTCGTTGACCCCTGAACCTATGGGCAAGCACCCCCCGCCGTCATGAGCATCCGTACCCATTCAGCGCGCTCACAGTGCCCGCCCACGGCGCGTGACACACTTCTCCTTGCGTTTGTTACTCGCCAGTAGGATTATGGGAACGACACGGCATACCCCTGTCTGGCACCCGGCTCGCCCGTCACACGCGAAGGACAGATCGATGGGTCACTACAAGGCAAACGTCCGCGACATCGAGTTCAACCTCTTTGAGGTATTCGGGCGACAGGACATCCTCGGCACCGGCATCTACGAGGACCTCGACGTCGAATCCGCCAAGGACATCCTTGGCGAGATCGCCCGACTGGCCGAGAACGAGCTCGCCGCGAGCCTCGTCGACAGCGACCGCAACCCGCCGGTCTATGACCCGGCGACCAAGACGGTCACGATCCCCGAGTCATTCAAGAAGTCCTATCGCGCCTACCTCGACGGCGAGTGGGGCCGCTTGGACACTCCGGTGGAGCTCGGCGGGATGGTCGTGCCCCCGTCGCTGCGCTGGGCCGTGGCCGAGATGGTGTGCGGCGCCAACCCCGCGATCCACATGTATGGCGCGACGTTCTCCTTCGCAAAACTGTTGTGGCACATGGGCACTGACGACCAGAAGAAGCTCGCCAAGCACATTGTCGACAATGCCTGGCATACGACGATGGTGCTGACCGAGCCAGACGCAGGCTCCGACGTCGGGGCCGGTCGTGCCAAGGCGGTCCAGCAGCCTGACGGCACGTGGCACATCACCGGCGTCAAGCGGTTCATCACCTCGGCCGAGTCCGACATGTGCGACAACATCGTCCACTACGTCCTCGCCCGACCTGAGGGCGCAGTCGCCGGCACCAAGGGCCTCTCGCTGTTTATCGTCCCGAAGTTCCACGTCGACCTCGAGACCGGGGCGCTCGGCGAGCGCAACGGCGTCTATGTCACCAACGTCGAGCACAAGATGGGCCTCAAGGTCTCGACGACCTGCGAGGTCACTTTCGGCGACGGCGCACCAGCGATCGGGACCCTCCTCGGTGACGTCCACGACGGCATCGCGCAGATGTTCCACATCATCGAGGGCGCCAGGATGTTCGTGGGCACCAAGGCGATTGCGACGCTCTCGACGGGTTACCTCAACGCGCTCGACTACGCCAAGGCGCGCGTCCAAGGCGCCGACCTCACGACGCCGGCCAAGGACGCCCCCCGCGTCACGATCACTCACCACCCCGACGTGCGCCGCTCGCTCATGCTGCAGAAGGCGTATGCCGAGGGGCTGCGTGCGCTCGTGCTCTACACCGCGACCCAGCAGGACGCTGTCGAACTCGCCACCGATGGCGACCCGACGCGTCACCCCGAGAAGGGCTCGACGGCCGATCTCGCCGCGCGGATGAGCGATCTCCTCCTGCCCATCGTCAAGGGCCTCGGCAGTGAGCGGGCGTGGGTGCTGCTTGGCACCGAGTCGCTGCAGACCTTCGGCGGGTCGGGCTTCCTCCAGGAGTATCCCGTCGAGCAATACGTCCGGGACGCCAAGATCGACACCCTCTATGAGGGCACGACCGCGATCCAAGGCCTTGACTTCTTCTTCCGCAAGATCGTCAAAGACCACGGCCAGTCGATGACTGCCTTGTCGATGCAGATCCAGCAGTTCGCCAAGGACCTCGGCGCGAGCAAGGGCGCCCTCGACACCGAGCGCGAGCTGCTCGCCAAGGCCCTCGATGACGTCCAGGGCATCGTCGGCTTCATGGCCGGTGCTGCCTTCGGCTCCGACCCGCGCACCGGCGGCGACCTGCGCAATCTCTACAAGGTCGCGCAAAACACGACGCGCCTCCTGCTCGGCGCCGGCGATCTCGTCGTCGGGTGGCTCCTGCTGCGTCAGGCCGAGGTCGCCCTCGCGGCGCTCGACGCCGGCAGCAACCCCAAGGACGAGGCCTTCTACCAGGGCAAGGTCGCGGCGGCCCGGTTCTATGCCCGCCAGGTGCTCCCCCGCTTGGCCGCCGAGCGTGCCATGGCCGAGGCGACCGACAACGCGCTCATGGACGTCCCGGAGGCCGCCTTCTAAGCCGTTGATGCCGGGTATGCCGGCTGCGGAGTCATCCGCGGGCGGCATACCTGCAATGAGGAGCACGAGCCCGACGGCGAGGACCACGAAGGCGACCACGGGGGTCACCGCACCGACGAGGAAGAACTGCGGCCGGTTGCCCAGGATGTCGACGCCGACGATCGACACCATGAGGACGCCGAAGACGGTGACGACGGTCGCCACCGCCGCCAGCGCGTCGACCCAGCTCCGGGATTCGGCGAGTATGCCGTCCGCGCCGCTCCCAGCCCCTCGTCCGCGCCCGCTCGCAGAGGGCAGGTCGAAGCGAAGGAAGGCCGCCACTAGGGCCGCAGTGGGGATGGCGAGCGCACCGACCCAGAGCGGCCGGGTCCACCACCAGGCGGCGGTGCCGACCTCGGGCAAAGGCACGCCGAGCCCCCGCGTCGTGAGCAGGGTTGCCAGCAGCGCGGTGAGGTGCCAGAGGAAGGCGGTCATCGCGAAGGCGCCGGCGGTGACGACGAGGCGCCATGTCCGGGGGCGTGCGAGCACGCGGGCCATGACGGGGCGGGCGAGGGCGGCCACGCCGATCAGGGCAAGCCCTTGGGCCAGGAGGGCCACGGTGGGTGGCGCCATGTTGGAGATCTCGTCGCCCGGCAGGCCGACCATCGAGGTGGGGTAGGGACCCAAGGTCACCGCGGCCAAGGAGACCGGCGGTGCCGACCGCGGTGAGCAGCCACGCACCTCGACGTGTGAGCGTGCCGTCTCGCCACGCGAACCCGAGCTGGTGCAGCGCGAGCCAGACGAGCGCGAAGTTGAGGTTGCCAACGATGCCGAGGCCGGCGCCGAAGCGCACCATGTCGACGACCACCGCTGCCGTCACCAGCGCCCCGGCGGCCCATCGCCCCCACCGCTGGTGGGCGCGATACATCGCCGGGGCGAACGCCGCGATCCCGAGGTAGATCCCCACGAACCACAGCAACTGGGGCACCATGACCAAAGCTGCGGTGACGAGTCGACCCTGTCCACCGCGGGTGAAGCCGGCCAGGTGGGCGATCGCCCCGAGCAAGACCCAGACAGCCAGGAAGGCAAGCGTCGGCCGCATGAGGCGCACCGCGCGGGCGCGGATGAACGCGGCATACCGGCCTCGGGTCGTGCCGGGCTGGGAGGCGAGCCGATCGAGGGTGTGCGCGTGCGCGACCCCGCCCACGAGGAAGAACAACGGCATGACCTGCAGCACCCACGTGACCGGCTGGAGCGCCGGGATGATCTTGAGGGCGTTGCTGATCTCGCCGTCGGGGGTCACCGCCACCATGAACCAATGCCCAATGATGACGACGAGCAGGGAGCCCACGCGCAGGGCGTCAGCCCAGCGGTCACGCGACGGTGGCGTCGAGGCCGCCGTCGTCGCAATGGTCGAATCGTTCTCCCCCCGGGTCACGGGCCCTACTGTGCCACACGCGATCTCCTCGCCGGCGGCCCGGGCATGCTCTCAGAGACGACGGTCGGCCAGGACGGGGAAGGCCGCGCGAGCCGCCCGGACCTCGCCGATGTCGAGTTCGACCGACAGCACCGTCTCGTCCGTCCCGGCCTCGGCCAGCACCGTGCCGGTCGGACCGACGACGACCGAGTGGCCGCCCATCCTCACGCCCGCATGGGTGCCAGCGGTGTTGCACGCGAGGACGAAACACTGGTTTTCGACAGCGCGGGCTCGGGAAAGGAGCGACCAATGGGCGACGCGGGCGAGCGGCCAGGCGGCGGGGACGACGAAAAGGGTTGCCCCGGAGTCGACTTGCTGACGGTAGAGCTCGGGGAAGCGCAGGTCGTAGCACGTCGAGATGCCGGCCATGACCAGCGCGTCCTCGGCGAGGGGGAGTGCCGTCACGACGACTTCGTCACCGGCTTCGAGCAAGGCTGGCTCGCCTTCGGCAAACCCGAAGCGGTGGATCTTGCGGTATGCCGTGACGAGCTCGCCATCGCGCCCGAA
Source organism: Dermatophilaceae bacterium (assembly GCA_037046615.1). GTDB lineage: Bacteria > Actinomycetota > Actinomycetes > Actinomycetales > Dermatophilaceae > Phosphoribacter. The sequence goes on along the minus strand of JBAOHD010000032.1, from coordinate 35,500 downwards.
GATCAGCGATGTATTGGCGAGCTGTTTGCCCTCCACACCGGCATGGGGCAGTCGCTCGATGATCGAGCCGGCGTGGAGGACGACGCCGGCCTCGGCCGCCGCAGCCGCCATCGCGGAGGCCACCTGACCGTCGACCGGCTCGGCTCGCTCGACCCACGTGTGGTAGTCGAAGCCCGTCGGCGCCCACAGCTCAGGGAGCACGACGAGGTCGTGTCCCCTGGCGGCCACGACCATCGCCGCGGCGCGCGCGACCCGGTCGGCGACCGACTCGTCGTCGGGGTAACCGAGTTGGATCAGCGCGACCCGCATGGCGTCACCCACCCATCATCCGGCAGCCGCGGCGTCGATGGCCTTGACGACGGCGGCCACACGCTCGGCGATCTGGGCGCTCTTGGTCGTGGCGTCAGGACCGACCATGCTCGACACGTCGACGTTGCCGTACTTCACCTCGACCCAGGCGTTCCCCGAGTCATCAACCCATTCGCGGGTCTGCACACCGTTGATCATCTTCATCGGGAGCAGGTCGACCGACGCCCCGGTCGCGCGCTCCTGGTCGTCGCAGGCAACCTCGCCAGCCCGGTCGAGACCGTTGTTGACCGGCGTGTCATAGAGGATCGAATAGAGCTTTTCGTCAGCCGCGAGGAACGAGTCCGTGATGTAGCCCTTGCGCGCTGCGGAAAGAGCGACACAGGCACTCAGCGACCTCTGCCGAGTCGGCACCGCCCAGTTGGAGCTCAACGGTGAGGTGAACGGACCGACGTTGCCAGCGATGACGCCGGTCTTGAGCGCGGCATACTGCGCGCGCGTCAAGGTCGGGCCGGGGGGCGGTGTGGCCATCTCCGGGTCGAGCACAGGCGCACTTGCCGTCGGCGCGGAGGTCGTGGGAGCCGGGTTGGTTGTCGGCGCCTTCGTGGGAGCCTTCGTCGTCGGCGCCGCTGTCGGCGTCGTCGGGGACGGCGTCGGGGTCGAGCCCCCGAGCAGGCGGCTCACGAGGAAGCCCCCGCCACCAAAGAGCAGAAGTGCACCGAGGATGACCCCGATGATCAGGGGCGTCTTGGACTTCTGGGGTTGGCCGCCCGCCGGCGATGTGTATGCCGGTGGGACGTAACCCCCGGGTCCGCCGGGTCCGCCGGGCGCACCCGGTGCGCCCGGGTAGGCGGGCGGAGGGTAGGCACCAGGCATCCCCGGAGCGGGGGGCGGGCCGGCATACCCGCCTGGGCTGGGTTGGCCGGGCTGGCCCGGCTGACCGAGCTGGCCGAACTGTCCGGGCTGCCCCGGGTAGGACGCGCCGGGGGGCGGGAACGCGCCACCAGGGGGCGGCGGATAGGCCCCGGAGGCCGGGGGTGGACCCCACGGCGACGCCGACCCGGCACTCGGCCCCTGCGCAGCAGGCGGCGGAGCGTATGCCGGTGGCGACAGTTGGGGCATCGGCGTCGTCGGGGCGTGCGGAATCGCTGTCGTCGCGGCGCTCTCGCTCCGCTCGCCACCGAACGCTGGGGCGACTCGCTCCTGCGCAGCGGCCGGAGCCTCAGGGCGTGTGATGACCTCCGTGGCCGGAGCCGCCGAATCCGAGGCTGCGGGTTCGCGTTCCAAGCCGAGGCGGGCAGCGGTCTCGGGGTCCATCGTGATCGGGTCTGCGGTGATGGGCTCAACTGCCAGCGGGTCATCGATCGCCTCGTGGACAGCGGTGGGGTCGGTCCATGTGGAGGTTGCGGCCGACGGCTCAGCGGGCTCCTCTGGGGAGGCCAAGGGTTCCCCGAGTTCAGCGGGCTCAACGGGCTGAGCGGGCCCCGCGGGCTCGGCCGAGGCAGCCGGGGGCACGTCCGGGGATTCGACGTGGGCTCCAGGCGACTCCGCAACAGGCTCGGCTGGCACCTCATGCTCCGCAGGCACCTCATGCTCCGCAGGCACCTCAGATTGTGAGGCTGGGAGGGACACCTTGGACGTCGAGATGTTCTCCTCGTCGAAGAAGTCCATGCCCGGCGGTTCCCAGGCGCCCGGAGGCGGGGCGACCGGCATACCGGCGTCATCGGCGAAGAAGCGCCACCCGGCCGGGGCGGCCGGCCAGGACGGGTCCGGCTGCCAGCCGCGCGGGGGCATGAAGCCAGCCGGGGGCGCAGGCCACGACGGGGGTGGCGTGAAGACCACGCGAGTCGGGTCGGTCATCGGGGCGTCCTGTCGTCGTGAGCGCGGCGACGCGCTGCATCCTGGGCGGCTTCGCGGCGGTCTTGGCGAGCGAGCGCGGCGAGTTCTGCGTTGTACGCAGCTAAGTCTGCATCACCGTCACGGTCTGCTTGCCGATCGTGACGTCGAGCCTCGGCCGAGTCGGACTTCACCCACGCCAGGACGACGAGCATCGCGAGCAACAGTGACGGGAAGTCGCCGATGCCCCACGCGATCGTGCCGCCCAGAGCCTGGTCAGCCAGCTTGTCCGGCACCCAGGGCACGTCGATGATCCCGAAGAACCCTTCGGCGAGAAGGGTGTTGGTCGACATCATCGCCACGCCAAAGAATGCGTGGAACGAGATCGTCACAAAGAGCACGACGAGCCGCAGCGACGGCGCCCACTTCCGCGGGCCGGGGTCGGTGCCGACGAGCACCATGCAGAAGAGATATCCCGCGAGAAGGAAGTGGATGATCATCAGCACGTGACCCGTGTGGGTCGTGAGGGCGAGCTCGAAGAACGGCGTGTAATAGAAGAGGATCAAGCTGCCGGAGAAGTTCAGAGCCGCGACGATCGGGTTGGCCCAGGCCGCGGTGTATTTCGAGTGGACGATCCCCAGGACGATCTCGCGTGGACCATAGGTGCCGTCCTTGCGGGTGCTCTCGGTCCGGGCGACGAGGGTGATCGGCGCGGCCAGGACGAGGAAGATCGGCACGACCATGGCGACGACCATGTGCAGGATCATGTGCCAGGAGAACGAGAACCTGCCGAAGACGCCCGGCGCCCCGCACGTGGCCCAGATGAAGAACCCCCACCCGAGGATCCAGGAGATCGTGCGTCCGAGCGGCCACTTGTCGCCGCGCTGGTGCAGCCGCACGACAGCCCCGAGGTAGAGCGCGATCGCGACGACGGCGACCGTGCCCCAGAGGTAGTCCCAGCGCCACATCGTCAGCCACGACGTTGCGGTCGGGGCCGAAGGCATGGGGTAGTTGGTCAGGGCCTCGGCGACGGTTTCGGGCTTGGGCCGAATCTTGTTGGGGTTGCCGGTGCGGGCCAGGGCAGTCGCGATCCCGACCGTGCCACCCATGACGGCGAGTTCGACGAGCACGAGACGCACGAAAGCGGAGACTGACCCGGGGTCCTGGCGCAGTCGGGCGATCACCGTGCGCCGCTGCGCGAGCCCGAGCAGTCCCAGCGCGACCAGGCCGACGACCTTGGCGAGGATGAGGGCCCCGTATGCCGTGCCGAGGTCTCCCAGCCCCTCCATCCGGACGCCCGCGCTGACGACGCCAGACAACCCGACGGTGAGCAGGGACCACCCGGCGATGACCGAATACCGCTCGAGGACGACCGGGAGCCACTTGCCGAGCGTCGGCCGGAGGATCGTCACGGCCGCGAGGCCACCGACCCACGCGATCGTGCCGACCATGTGGAACAGCAGGGCGTTGACGGCCGTCTCGTGCTCGAGGGTGCTCGCGGCGTGACCGGCGAGCGCGAGCGGGAAGATGGCAACGAGGCCGAGGATGCCTGCCCAGAGCGCCCCGAGCCGCGTGCCGGACACCGTCACGACGACGACGGCGATCGCGGCGATGCTCGCGCTGATGATGCCTTCACGCAGGGGCTCGATGGACCACACGAATGCCTGGAACTGCGTCCAGAATCCCTTGCTGCCCAACGGCATACCGGCAATGTCGGCAAAGCCGAGGACGACCCCGACGAGCCCGGAGACGATCCACACGAAGGCCGCGCGAGTGCCGACGGCAATCCCGCGGGCGAGCGCTGCCGGGGCGCGGTCGGGCACGCACGACGCGGTGATGATCCACAGGCCGATCGCCGTCGCCGCGGCCAGGTCGTGGACGGCACGGACGAGGGGGATCCCCCACCGCACGAGTGCCCCGGGGTCCTGGATGCCGTCAACGGCCGGGGCTGCGGCGCCACCGACCATCGCGGTGAGGACGACGGCGAGGGCTGCGACCGTGAGGGTGATCGCGGCGACAGGGGTGAACGAGCGCGGTGCTGGGTCCGCAGAAGCCATGACGTCCACCTTAGAAGGCCTCAGGTGCCCATGGTCGCGGCGGGTCTCGGCTGGCTAGATTCGACGGTATGCCGCTGCGCCCGCCGATGCCCACGACTCTCCCGCCGATGGTCGATGCCTACGAGGAGACGGTGCGGTCGGTGATCGACCTGGGCCGGGGATGCTCTGAGGCCGATTTCGCCCTGGACACGGCGTGCCCGGGCTGGAGCGTCAAGGACCAGATCAGCCACGTCGTCGATATCGAGGCCATCCTCGCCGGCGGTGCGGAGGCGACCGGCGTCGTTCCGGATTTTGCCCACGTGCGCAATGACTTCGGCGTCTTCATGGAGCGCGGCGTCCATGCCCGGCGTGCGGTCCCCGGCCCAGAGGTCCTCGACGAGCTCGAGTCGGTGCTCGAACGTCGGCTCGCGATGCTCCGGGCGCCCGGCCTGATCGCCGAGACACCGGTCGACCCCGGGATGTCGATCGAGCTGCCGGTGCGGACGGCATACGACCTCATGGTGTTGCGCGTCCGGGACATCTGGGCGCACGAGCAAGACCTCCGCGCGGCCCTGCGCCGACCCGGCGGTCTGGGTGCGGGTGGGGCAGTCGTCTTCATGGACTCGGCTTTCGGCTTCCTGCCGCGACTGGCCGCCAGGCGAGCAAGGGTGCCCGTCGGGCAGACCGTCGTCGTCGAGGTGATCGGCCCAGTCGCGGGCGAATGCGGGGTGCTCGCCGAGGAAGGCGCCGACGGCAAGCCCGTCGGGGTCGTGTTGGACGCTGTCGCGATCGAGGCCATGCGCCGCGAGCACGAGGGTGTCACCTGGGTCACCCTCGACACGCACGCGTTCGTCCGGCGCGCAGCTGGCCGACAGACCGTCGATGAGACGCGGTATGCCGTGCGCGGCGACGACGCGATCGCGCGAGCTGTCCTGGAAGCCCTTGTCGTCACTCCGTAGCACTGCGTCGTCGGCGCGTGTCACCCGTCTGCGCGCACACGAGTCAGACGACGCAACCGTGAGGGCTTATAGTTGCGTGCTGCAAGCAACTATCGGGCTCGAGGGTGAGAGGGGAACGCGGATGGACAGCACCACGCAGGTCGGTCAGTCATCTCCTGCCCTGACCCATCTGCTCGGTGACCAACTCGTGCGGATCGCGAAGCTCTTTGCGGCCGTGCGGCATACCGCCCCATCACCGCATCCCGGCGTCGACCACACCCACTTCCCCGTCCTCGGCAACCTCGCCGACGGCCCCAAGCGGGTGTCCGACCTCGCCCTGTGCGTCCACTCCGACGTATCGACGGTCAGTCGGCAGATCACCCATCTCGTGTCGCAGGGGATCGTCAGCCGGACCGCTGACCCGCACGACGGCCGAGTCGCGGTGCTCGATCTGACCGACGAGGGTCGCGCCGTCTTCGGGCAGATCGTGCACACCCGCGGCGAATGGCTCTCGACGGTCCTCCAGGGCTGGTCACCACCCGAGATCGAGCACTTCGTCGCTGATCTCACCCGCTTCGCCGACGCGCTCGACGCCTCGCGCCGACCGAGCGACAGCGCAGACCCCTCGGGATAGCACTGCGCCGGGACCGCCCGGCATACCGGCTCGACAGTTCCACTGCTGTCCGCGAGGGCTGACTGCCCACCCGGCCCCCCGCCCCGGCCCGCACCCCTTGGCCGCGCCCCTCCCCCTCACCCTTCACGTGCCCTTCTCACAGGAGCCTCATGTCCACTGCAGCCCGCGAGGTCGTCGGTCGCGACGAACCGCTCACCCATCGACAGATCGTCACGATCCTCATCGGCCTGATGATGGGGATGTTCCTGGCGGCCCTCGACCAGACGATCGTCGCGTCGGCGATGCGGGTCATCGCCGACCACCTCCAAGGGCTCTCCGCTCAGGCTTGGGCGACAACGGCATACCTCATCACCTCGACGATCGTGACGCCGCTCTACGGCAAGCTGTCGGATATCTACGGCCGCAAGCCGTACTTCATCTTCGCGATCTCGATCTTCACGATCGGGTCGATGCTGTGCACGCTCGCCTGGTCGATCCCGTCGCTGGCGGTTTTCCGTGCGGTGCAGGGGCTCGGTGCGGGCGGCCTCTTCTCGCTGGCGCTGGCGATCATCGGCGACATCGTGCCGCCGCGGGAGCGCGCGAAATACCAGGGCTACTTCCTCGCTGTCTTCGGCACGTCCAGTGTGCTCGGGCCGGTCATCGGTGGGTTCTTCGCGGGCGCCGACAAGATCCTCGGCATCGACGGGTGGCGCTGGGTCTTCCTTGTCAACGTCCCGATCGCCATCGCTGCGCTCGTCGTCGTCACCCGCACCCTCCACCTGCACCACCACCGCCTCAACCACCGGATCGACTGGTGGGGCGCAGTGGCCCTCACCGTCGCCGTCGTGCCGCTGCTCATCGTCGCCGAGCAAGGCCGTGAATGGGGTTGGACCTCGCCGACCTCGCTGCTGTGCTACGGCATCGGGGCGGCTGGTTTCGTCGCGGGATTCTTCATCGAGCGGGCGATGGGCGACGAGGCGCTGATCCCGTTGCGGCTGTTCACCAACCGGACGGTTGCGTGGGCGTCGATCGGGTCGGTCTTCATCGGGATGGGGATGTTCGGTGGCCTCGCCGCCCTGCCGCTCTACCTCCAGATCGTCAAGGGCGCCTCAGCCACGCAGGCCGGCCTGCAACTGGTCCCGATGACGCTCGGCATCATGGCCGGGTCGATCTTCTCGGGGCAGATGATCTCGCGCACAGGGCGTTATCGCCGCTATCCGATCATCGGGGCGGGTCTGCTCGTCCTGTCGCTCTTTGCCTTCCACTACGTCACGGCGGACACCGACCTGTGGAAGTCGATGATCATCATGGTGTTCTTCGGCGTCGGGCTTGGCTTCAACTTCCAGCCGCTGACGCTCGCGATCCAGAATGCGGTGAGTCCGCGAGACATCGGTGTGGCCACCTCGTCGGCGACCTTCACACGTCAGATCGGTGGCACCCTGGGCACCGCAATCTTCCTCTCGTTGCTCTTCTCGGGCGCGCAGGAGAAGATCGCCGAGGCATTCCGCACCATCGCTCCGGGCGCCGACTTCCAGGCCGCGCTGCGCGCACCCGTCGGGGACGCGGCTGCCAACCAGGCCTTCATCAGCCAGGTCCAGGCGGGCGCTGCGTCCGGCAACCCGGCAGGAAGCTTCGGCAATGCCCTCAACGACTCGTCGTTCCTCGGGCTCATCGACCCGCGGTTGGCGCGGCCTTTCCTCGTGGGCTTCTCCGATGCGATGTCGACGGTCTTCCTCGTCGCGTCGATCCTCCTGATCTTCGCCTTCATCGCGTCGCTCTTCCTGCCGCATGTCGAGTTGCGCTCGGCGGCGGCCTTCCAGAAAGCGCGCTCGGGACGTGGCGGCTCGACTGCCGAGGGATCCGACGGGTCTGGCGGGTCTGGCGGGTCTGGCGGGCCGGGCGGGTCTGGCGGGTCTGGCGGGCCGGGCGGGCCTGGCGGGCCTGGCGGGTCTGGGCGGTCCGCCTCGGAGGCGACCGCCGAGGACCACCACGACGTGCCACCTCCGGCGCTCGCGCACTGAGCCGGACGGTGCGGCATACCGGATCAGCCGCGCGGGCGGCATACGTGCCACATGTCAGAAGTGGTCGCATCCCACCACGGGAGGCGACCACTTCTGCGACGTCGGCATCGGCATCGGCATCGGCAGCTGACGGTCAGGTGCGCGACAGCGCCACCCCTTCGGCGATCATCGCCCGCCAGGCTCGCTCGGTGGCCCAATCGGGCGCGGCCCTCATGAGCCAGTCACGCATCGCCGTAGGCACACGGCCGCGCAGCTTTGTGGCCAGGCCCGTGCGGCGAGCGAGCAACTGCACCCCACGCACACGACGCTCGCGCAGCCTCCGATAGCGGCCCAACGCTCCCTCCACCCCGTCGTCGAGCACGCGTGCGAGGACGATGGCGTCCTCGATGGCCATGGCTGCGCCCTGCCCGACGTTGGGCGTCATCGCGTGAGCAGCATCACCGAGGAGGATGACGCGCTCGGTGCCCCACACCGGGCGATCGAGTTCGAGGAGGTCGTGGTGCAGGGGCGGGAGGGCATCGATGGCTCCCAACGCCTCGCCCGCCAGGCCGCGGTATGCCGCGTAGGTTCTCCGCAGTTCCTCCCACGGGGGTGTCGGCGCCCCCTGAGGGACGCAGCGCAGGAGGTAGTAGTAGGACGTCGTGGGCGTCATCGGGAAGACCCCCACCCGACTGCCGTCCCCCCAGTGTTCGACAGCCCTGTCCCCGGCTGCTACCGGGACGAGGCCCCGCCAACACGTCTCACCGGCATACCTGAGTTTGCTTGGGCCACAAGCGATCTCGCGCACCTTGGAGTGCAGGCCATCGGCGCCGACGACGACGTCGGCCCGCCACGTCTGGTCACCCGAGGTGACGATCACGCCCTCGGCGTCGGTCCGCACCCCGTCGACGGGGCTCCCGAGGTGGACTTCGAGCGCCGCCGGTAGCTGCGCGAGCATCGCCTCGTGGAGAGCGGGCCGGGTCACGCCGTAACTCGGGCCGAAGTCCGCCGCGAGCCGGCCGAGGTCGACCGAAGCGAGCAACCCTGCCCGGGGCGTCGCACAGGTCAAGGGTTGCGAGGCGGCATACCCACCTCGGCGAGGTCGACGCCGAGCGTCGCGAGGGCATGAACCGCGTTGGGTGCGACGAGCAGCCCGGCACCGATCGCCTCGAAGCTCGGGGCCCGCTCGATGAGGCGCACCTCATGGCCGCGCCAGGCGAGCGCGACGGCCGCCGTGAGCCCGCCGATCCCTGCACCGACGACGATGACGCGCATCTCAGACCTCCTGATCCATGATAGGTATGGCAGGCATTGGCGCGAGTTGGGGGCCGCCCTCAGCCTCGGCCGTGGCAAGTCGCCGATAGGCGCCGAGCGCGAGGGCGACGGCGACAGCCCCGGCGGTGACGGGCACGGCATACGCCTCGTGCGGGCCCCAGCGCTCGATGGCCCAGCCGCCGACAGCAGCGCCGGTCGAAATGCCGATGAGGATGCCGGTGATCGCGACCGACATGCCCTCGGTGACGAGGGCCGCGGGGACGAGCCGCTGGGAGAGCGACATCGCGGTGATGAGCATGGGGGCGGTCGCGGAGCCGGCGACGAACATGACGATCGCGATGCCCCACAGGTCGGTGACGACGAGGGCCGGAGCTTCGAGGACAAACGTCCGATGGCCGCCAGGAGGAAGCGGCGCGTCAGCGTCGAGCGGAACACCCGCGCCCCGAAGGCGACGCCGGAGATCGTCGACCCGAGGGCAAAGAGGGAGAGGATGACACTCGAAAAGCCTTCATTTCCAGCCGCTTTGGCGACCGCGACGGCGACAACCTCGTTGCCTCCGAAGATCACGCCGACCATGGCGAGCACGGCGGCGACGACGAGCATTCCCGGCCGGCGCACGGCATACCCTGCGGGACGGTCCTCGTGAGGCACGACCGGCGGCTCGGTCGCGCGCGCCGAGACGAAGGCGACCATGCCCGAAAAGTAGAGGAGCGAAGGCGACGAGCAACCCGGCCTCGGGGAACCACAGCGTCGAGAGCATGACCCCCAGGACGGGGCCGACGACGAACGACGCCTCGTCCATGACCTGCTCGAGCGACATCGCCGTGTGGAGCGTGTCGGCGTCGCCGGCGAAGACGTGCGCCCACCGCGCGCGCGACAGCGGCCCCATCTCGGGCAGGATCGCCGACAGCGCATAGCTCACGAAGAGGGTCCAGGCGGGTGCGTCGCAGCCACGACAACACGACCGTGGCCAGCCCGCACACCGTCGACCACGCCGCGAACGGCAGCACGACCCGCCGCTGGCCGCGCTTGTCGACGAGTCGCCCGAGGATCGGGCCGGCCGCCGCGAGCACGAGGATCGCGACCGCCGAAATCGCCCCGGCCAGACCGAATGACCCCCGCCGGGACGAGACCATGACGATGATCGAAACCCCGAACATCGCCCCACCGACGCGCGCCAGCGCCGCCCCGCCGAGGAAGGCCAGCGCTCCGGGGATCCGCAGGAGCGGGCGATAGGCGGCGAGCATCACGACAGGGTATGCCGTGCGCGGGCACCGTGTGCCGTGCCTGATCTGTGCGATCCGTGCCGACCCGTGCCCACCCGTGCGATCTGCGGTTTAGCCCCAGACCAGTCCTCGCGCGGGGTCGGCCATGATCGCGGCGACGTCGGCGAGGTATTTCGACCCGAGCTCGCCGTCGACCATGCGGTGGTCGAACGACAGGCCGAGCGTCGTCACGTGCCGGATCGCGAGCGCATCCTGCCCATCCGGCCCTGTGACCACCCACGGCTGTTTGCGGATCGCGCCAAAGGCCATGATCGCGGCCTCACCCGGGTTGATGATCGGCGTGCCGGTGTCGACGCCGAAGACGCCGACATTGGTGATCGTGATCGTGCCGCCGGCCATCTCGGCTGGTTGCGTGCGCCCCTCACGAGCCGTCGCGACGAGGGCCGCGATCGCATCGGCGAGCTGACGCATCGTCATGAGATCGGCGTCCTTAATGTTGGGCACGAGCAGCCCCCGAGGAGTCGCCGCCGCGATCCCGAGGTTGACATAACCCTTGACGACGATCTCCTGCGCCGCCTCGTCCCACGAGGCGTTGATCTCCGGGTGGCGCTTGGCGGCCACGCACATCGCCTTCGCGAGCACGAGCAGCGGCGTGACCTTGACGTCCCTGAACTCGCGATCGGCCTTGAGACGCTCGACGAGTTCGACGGTTGGCGTGACGTCGAACGTGATCCATTCGGTGACGTGCGGCGCGGTGAAGGCCGACCCGACCATCGCCTGGGCGGTCATCTTGCGGACGCCCTTGACCGGGATCCGCGTCTCCCCACGGGAGGGGTATGCCGTGCCGCCGCCTCCCGCACCCGGCATCCCGGCTGCCCCGGCTCCTGCTGTGCCCGTGGCCCTTGAGGCGCCCGACGCTGCGGCCAGGAAGGCGTCGATGTCCGCGCGGGTGATCGTGTCGCCGGACGCGGGCACCTGAGCGAGGTCGACGCCGCGGTCCTTGGCGTATTTGCGGACCGGGGGCTTGGCCAGGACGGCGACATGCTGGCGGCCCTGACCCGAGGGGCGGGCAAGCTCGGTGATCGGCCGGTTGTCGCGGCGGATCTCCGGAGCGTGTGAGGCGACGAGCATGGCCATCCGGGCGGTGGGGAGTGAGTCGATGTGCTCACCAGGTGGGGCGGCGATGTCGCGGACGATGGCGTCCTTACGGCGCGGGCGGCGCTTGGCCTCGGTCTGTTTGATGCCATAGCCGACGAGCACGGCGGTGCGACCGGTCGAGGTGGTGCCCCCGATGAGGCCTTCGCCGACCGCCTCGTCACCGGCGTCTCCGCTGGCAGCGCTGTCACTCGTGTCACTGCTGTCGACGGGCCCACCGTCGAAGACGCCCGCTGCGGCCCGTGCCGCTGTCGACTTCCCTGAGGTCCCTGAGGTCCCTGAGGTCCCTGAGGTCCCTGACGAACCGGCCGAGGCAGCGGCTGACGCTCGCGTTGGCGCTGCGGTGGCTTGGGGGGCGGGAGCGGCTGGTGCCCCACCGGCATACGTGGGGTCGTCGATCGCGATGATCGGGGCGACCCACCTCGACGGTCTGGCCCTTCTGACACGAGGAGGGCAGCGACCGTGCCAGCCCAAGGAATCGGCAACTCCACCAAGGATTTTGCTGTCTCGATCTCGACGACGATGTCGTTGACCTTCACACTGTCACCGACGGCGACGCGCCACGTGACGATGTCGGCCTCGGTCAGGCCTTCGCCGGGGTCGGGCAGGTTGAATTCGCGCAGTCCCATGTCGGCTCTCTCTCAGTGCGCCATGAGGCGGTCGACGGCGTCGAGCACTCGGTCGAGGTCGGGGAGGAAGTCCTCCTCGATCCGGCTCTGCGGGTAGGGCACGTTGTAGCCGCCGACCCGCAGGACAGGAGCCTCGAGGGAGTAGAAGCACTGCTCCTGTGATTTGGGCGGCGAGTCTCGGCGCCCAGGCCCAGGAACGTGGAGGCCTCGTGGACGACGATGCAGCGCCCAGTCCGGCGGACCGACTCAAGGATGACGTCGGTATCGAGCGGGGAGAGCGAGCGCAGGTCGATGACCTCGAGACTCGTGCCCTCTTCCTCCGCGGCCTGCGCGGCCTGGAGGGTCGTGCGGACCATCGGACCGTAGGCGAGGACCGTGACATCGGTGCCCGGCCGGACGGTCGCGGCCTCGAAGAGCCCCCGCGTCGGCGCCGGACCGATCTCACCCTTGTCCCAATAGCGGCGCTTGGGCTCGAAGAAGATCACCGGGTCGTCGGCATTGCGATGGCCTGCTGGATCATCCAGTAGCGCGTCATGCGGGTTGGAGCAGCAGACGACGCGCAGGCCGGCGGTGTGCGCGAAGTAGGCCTCATTGGACTCGCTGTGGTGCTCGACCGCCCCGATGCCGCCGCCGAAGGGGATCCGCACGACGATCGGGAGCTCGACGTGGCCGAGCGAGCGAGCGCGCATCTTGGCGATCGTGCGTCACGATGTGGTCGAACGCGGGGTAGACGAACCCGTCGAACTGGATCTCGACGACGGGCCGATAGCCACGCAACGCCAGCCCGACGGCCGTGCCCATGATGCCGGCCTCCGCCAGCGGGGTGTCGATGACCCGGTCCTCGCCGAAGTCCTTCTGCAGGCCCTCGGTCACCCGGAAGACGCCACCGAGCTTGCCGATGTCCTCACCCATGAGGATGACCTTCGGGTCGCGTTCCATGGCCGCGCGCAGACCGTTCGTGATCCCCTTCGCGAGGGTGGATGTCACCACTGTCGCTTCACTCATGTCAGTGCGCCCCCTCGAAACTCGCCTGGTATGCCGTAAACGCCTCACGTTCGGCGGTCATGACGGGGTGATCCTCGCCGAAGACGTGCTCGAACATCGCGGTGCCCTCAGGGTCGGGCAGTGCCAGACACCGAGCGCGCACGTCGGCGGCGAGGGCGTCGGCCTCCTGGGCGATCTGGTCGAAGAACGCCCGGTCCGCCTTGCCTTCGTGGGCGAGCCATGCCTTAAGCCGCTCGATGGGGTCACGGAGTTTCCACCGCTCCACCTCGGCCGAGAGGCGGTATTTCGTGGGGTCGTCGGACGTCGTATGAGCGCCCATCCGATAGGTGAACGCCTCGATGAAGCTCGGCCCCTCGCCGGCCCGGGCCGCGTCGAGCGCGGCGGTTGTCACGGCATACACCGCGAGGACGTCGTTGCCGTCGACCCGCCAGCCCGGGAAGCCGAAGCCGCGCGCGCGGTGGTAAAGCGGTGCGCGCGTTTGCTTTTCGTTTGGCTCGGAGATCGCCCACTGGTTGTTCTGGCAGAAGAACACGATCGGGCTGTTGTTGACGCCGGCGAAGACGAGTGACTCGGTGACGTCACCCTGCGATGTGGCGCCGTCGCCGAAGTAGGCGATGACGGCGGTGTCGCGGTCGGGGTCGCCGGTGCCGACGTCGCCGTCGCGCTGGACGCCCATCGCGTAGCCGGTCGGCGTGCAGGGTCTGGGCGCCGATGACGATCGTGTAGAGGTGGAAGTTCTTGTCGTGGGGGTCCCAGCCGCCATGGTCGACGCCGCGGAACATGCCCATGAGGTTGACCGGGTCGACCCCGCGGCACCACGCGACGCCGTGCTCACGGTAGGTCGGGAAGGCGAAGTCTTGCGGCCGAAGGGCACGTCCGGAGCCGACCTGCGCGGCTTCCTGACCGAGGAGGCTGGCCCAGAGACCGAGCTCGCCTTGGCGTTGCAGGGCGGTGGCCTCGGCGTCGAACCGGCGGATGAGGACGAGGTCGCGATAGAAGCCACGCAGGTCCTCGTCGGTCAGGCGCGCAGCGATGTCGCGGTATTCCTGCGGCGCGGTGTCGACGAACTCACCCTCGGGAGTGAGCAGTTGGATCATGTCGGGGCCGCCGTCGGCCCACGGTCGAGCGTCACTCACGAGGCACTCCATTTCCGACCCGGTCAGGTATGCCGTGTCGCTGCAGGCCGTTGCGCCGCCCCGGGATCGCCGGTCGTGCGCTGACGGCGTCGTTGCCGTTGTCGATGTCGCGTGCTGCCGCGGGCGGTGAGGGACGTTGTGGTCCTGCTCACATCCCGCGTTCCCTCACCTTAGCGAGCGGGCGCCGGAATCTCAGCCCCTGGACTCCGCTTCTCACGTAGTGCCGAGCTGGCCTGCCGAACGGATCGCGATCCTGCCGTCAAAGATCGCGATCCTGCCACTTGGGTCATCCTGCAACCGGCGCCACGTGCGCCTATCGCGATCCTGCCGAGCACCCGCACCGAACAGATCGCGATCCTGTCACCTGGGTCATGCTGCAACCTGCGCCAAGTGCGACTATCGCGATCCTGCCGAGCACCCGACCGAACAGATCGCGATCCTGTCACCTGGGTCATGCTGCAACCGGCGCCAAGTGCGCCTATCGCGATCCTGCCGAGCACCCGGCCGAACAGATCGCGATCCTGTCACCTGGGTCATGCTGCAACCGGCGCCACGTGCGACTATCGCGATCTTGTCGCGGACTATCGCGATCTTGCGCTGCTCAGACTCTGGCCGCGCTCGGCCTCAGGCAGCCCGCGATATCGCGGCGCGCACTCGCCGCTCCAATGCCGACAGATCTCCCAACTCGCGCCAGACGACCCGCAACACGGTGAATCCGAGTTCTCGGAGTCTGTCTTCACGCCATTTCTCAGCAACGAGGGCATCGCGACCCGTGTCGCCGGCGTACTTCATCGCACCGTCGAACTCGATAGCCACGCGCGAGCCGTCAACCAGAAGGTCGACCCTCGCCGTGAAGCCTCCGTCCGAAATGGTCACCTGCGGAGTCGTCCTAATCCCCACGAGGTGCAGAGCATGACGCAACCTCGTCTCGCCGACGGATTCGCTGCGCCCATCGGCAAATCGGATGAACGATCGGATGTGGGCCGAGCGCGGATGCCGCCCGACCCACGCCACGGCTTGCTCCAGGTCTCCGGCGGTGACCAGCGATTGGTGCAGGGCGGAGTCAGCGGCACAAAGGGCACCCGACCCCGACGACGTCAGCCCGTGCTGGACCACTGCCAGCGCAGGGTGAATGCGCCCTGTCGGCAGGAACGCCTCCGGCGGCGGAGCACGGTGCACCATGACCCGTGAGTGATGCCGGTGTTGCGCCTGCGGGTCACGTCGTGAGAGGTGGATGACGGAGAGGTCAGCATCGAAGATCGGCAGTTCAAGGCGCAGGAGTTCGCTGTGGTGGCTCGCCACTGCCGTACCGGCATACGTCCGCTCCACAGCTCGAAGTCGCTGGAGGTGTGCCTGCTCAGGACTGGCCGGGCTGCTGACGGCATACCACCCCCGACGCAGGTGGCTGAGTTCACCGGCGCGCACCAGTCGCCGCAGCTGGGCGGGGCCAAGGCCCACCTGGTGCAACTCGGCGATGCCCAGCACCCCGAGGTCGTCAGCGAGGGGGGTGAGGGCGGCAAGGGCTGCAGGGTCGGCCATGGCCCCATCGTGAGGGAGCGATGGGGCAGACCGAGGGGTTATCCACAGGCGTGGCTCCCCCGGGTCATCAGCCTGCCTGCCAGCCACGGGCACGGGCGGGGCGAGATGGCGACTTCGCTGCCGGTCAAGATCGCGATCTTGTCACTTGGGCCCCTCTGCAACCTGTGCCAAGTGTCAGTATCGCGATCCTGAGCGCGCACTATCGCGATCTTGCGCGACAGATCGCGATAGCGGCGTAGGAGCCGCCGGGGGTGCGGGGCGAAGCGGTGACCTCGCGCCGGGGGTGCGGGGCGAAGCGGTGACCTCGCACCGGGGGCCGGGGGCGAAGCGGTGACCGCACACCGGGGGCCAGGGGCCGGAGGGCGAAAGCGGTTGCCGGGGGGAGGGTGGTCAGCGCGGCGCGAAGGCGGCCGCCACCTCCAGGAACCGGGTGTTGGCCTCGACCTCGCCAATCGTCACGCGCACGCCGTCGGTGCCGTATTGCCGCACCATCAAGCCCGCGTCCTGGCACGCCTGCGCGAACGCCGAGGAGCCCTCCCCCAGCGGGAACCACACGAAGTTGGCCTGCGTCTCGCTCATCGACCACCCCTGCTCCGCCAGCCCGGCCACCACCCGGTCGCGCTCGGCCACGATCGCCGAGCAACGCACCATCAACTCGTCGTATGCCGCGAGCGACTCGATCGCTGCGGCCTGCGCCAGCGAGTTGACGCCAAAGGGCACCGCGCACTTGCGCAGGGCAGCGGCGACGGCGTCGTGGGCCACGGCATACCCGACGCGCAACCCCGCCAAGCCGTAGGCCTTGGAGAAGGTGCGCAGCACCATGACGTTGGGGTTGGCCCGCCAGACCTCGATCGCGTCGGGCGCGTCATCGTCGCGGACGAACTCAAGATAGGCCTCGTCGAGCACGACCAAGACGTCCCGCGGCACGGCTGCCAGGAAGGCGTCGAGCTCCGCCCGGTGCACGACCGTGCCCGTCGGGTTGTTGGGCGAGCACACGATGACCACGCGCGTGCGGTCGGTCACCGCAGCCGCCATGGCCCCGAGCTGGTGCCGCTGGTCAGCGTCGACCGGCACCTGGACCGACACAGCATCGGCCAGCGCTGCCACGATCGGATAAGCCTCGAACGAGCGCCATGCGAACACGACCTCGTCACCCGCGTCGCACGTCGACTGGATGATCTGCCCGAGGATGCCAACCGACCCGGTGCCGACCGCGATATTGGCCCGCTCGACCCCGACGAAATCGGCGATCGCCGCGATGAGGTCGACGCACGCCATGTCCGGGTAGCGGTTGATCGTGTCGAGGCCCTTGTCGAGCACGACCCGCACCGCATCCAACGGAGGGAACGGGTTTTCGTTGCTCGACAGCTTGTATGCCGTGACACCAGGCGGTGCGACCGCGGGCTTGCCGGGGACGTAAGCGGGGACGGCGTCCAGCGCCGCGCGCAGGCGAGGGCTCTCGTGGCTCATGGCGGTCAATCTAGCCAAGCGTGACACGATGCCGATATGCGGACCCTTAAAGACTTCGCAATCAAGACCATCGTCAACGGCCTCGCGCTCTGGCTGGCCGGTCTCGTCATCGCGGGGATTCACTTCGGTCGCGGCGCCGACTGGACCGGCACCCTCAAGACCGTCGTCCTCGTCGCCCTCGTGTTCGGCGCGGTCAACGCGCTGATCAAGCCGATCCTCAAGGCCGTGTCGACGCCGCTGATCTGGCTCACGCTGGGGCTGTTTACCCTCGTCGTCAACGCCGCGATGCTGCAGCTCACGTCGTGGTTCAGCCAGCAACTCGGTCTGGCCTTCCACGTCGACGAGTTCTGGTGGGATGCGGTCCTCGGCGCGTTGGTCATCACCTTTGCCTCGATGATCCTCAACGCGATCCTGCCGGACGGCAAGCGTTAAAACCGTTCCTGCGCAACGCAAGAGGCACGGCATACCAGGCTGCGGGTATGCCGTGCCTCTTCTTAGCGGCGGCGCGGGGGCGGCGTTCCCTCGCCGCGGCCGTCTGCATCGGGCCAGGATGGCCCGTGCAGGAAAACGGTCAGGCGATGTGGCGGCGGCTGGTCACCACCCGGAAGCGGCCAGCGACGAAGGCCGCGTCGGTGTAGGACGCATTGGCGGCGGGGTTGGCGCCCGTGCCGTGGTAGTCCGAGAACGCCGCGGCCTGGTTGACGTAGATGCCCTGGGTGAGGTTTTCGGACAGGTTGACGCCGGCCTCGGCGGCAGCGTCGCGCGCGTCGTCGAGGATCTCCTCGTCGGTCGAATAGACCGCAGCCGTCATTGCACCGTGTTCGACGATCGTCGAGGTGAGCAGCTCGAGCGATTGCGCCGTCGATGACGTGCGGATGAGGAAGACGACCGGGCCAAACCACTCCTTGCCATAGACGTCCTGGTCGCCTGCCGCGACGGCCACCAGTCCCGGCGTGCGGCATACGGCATCGGGCACGCCCGTGTGCGTCACAACGGGGTCCCTTATCGCGGCGTCAACGTGTTGTTGCTGTGGTGCGAGGCCATGGAGCGAGGCTTTTGTTCCGCCATCTGGATGACCTTTAACCAGGCGAAGGAGTTGAGCGCGCATGTGCGCAAAGGCGAACACGGCTCCCTGGTGGTTTACGCCAACACCTTCACCAAGACCGAGACCGACACGGCGACCGGCGCGGAAATCGAAAAGACCATTCCCTTCATGAAGGGTTATACCGTCTTCAACGTCGAGCAGATCGACGGATTGCCGCCGCACTACTACGCCAAGACTGACCCGCCGCCGGAGCCGAAGACAAGGCGCGAGGCGCGGCTGGAGCTGTTTTTCCGCGCCGCCAACGCGACGGTGCGGCACGGAGGCAACCGTGCGTTCTATTCGCCGAGCACGGATACCATCCAAATGCCGCCCTTTATCGCTTTCAAGGATGCCGAGGGCTATTACGCTACCCTTGCCCACGAGCTGACCCACTGGACGCGCCACCCTTCGCGGCTGGATCGGGACTTTGGCCGCAAGCAGTGGGGCGATGAAGGCTATGCCAAAGAAGAATTGGTAGCCGAGATGGGCGCGGCCTTTCTGTGTGCCGACCTAGGTATCACGCCCGAAGTTCGCGAAGACCACGCCGCATATGTTGCCTCATGGTTGAAGGTGCTGAAAGGCGACAATCGGGCCATCTTCAGTGCCGCCGCCCATGCCCAGCGGGCCGCCGACTACCTGCACAGCTTGCAACCCCAGCCCGAAGCCCAGCCGGACCCGATACCGGCCCCTGCCGAGCCGACAGAGCCGCGCGTGCCGGCAGCCGGTTTGCAGGTTAATGCCCTGTGAAAAGCAAAAGATGTTTCTTTTTCTGTTTCCCGAAGGGACGGCTTGATGGGGGGAGATAGGAAAAAGAATGTCACATACCGGCGTTGCCTCCCTGGACGCTCTGTGCTGTGTGCCGCACTATAGGCCCCTGGGCGTAAACTGTATTTAAGATAATATCGTAGTGTAACTACGTAATTACAATACGATATTATGATTAGTGGAGGGGCGACAATGGCGCGACAGGGGATTACCCAAGAGCAGGTATTTGAGGTGGCGGAGGCCCTGGCGGCGGAAGGGATTGCGCCGACGGTGACCTTGCTGCGCGAGCGACTCGGGTCTGGTTCTTTTACTACCTTGGGTGCCCACCTCAAGGGCTGGAAAGAGAAACACACCGCCAAGTCGGTGTCCGAAGTCCATGACATGCCGGAGAAGGTGCGGGCTGCCTTTCAACAGGCCTGGCAGGTGGCCTTTCGCAGCGCACAGGCCGACGTGGAGACCCAGCGACAGGCCCTGGAGGCTATGCGCCGCGAGATGGACCGCGAGCAGCGCGAGATGACCGACGAGATACGGCGATTGGAGCGGGATCTGGAAGCGGCCACGGAACGCGGCGACCGGTTGGACAGCACCTTGGCGGAGGCGCGCCGGAGCGGCGAGGAGAAGGACCGCCGGTTGATGGCGTTAGAGGTTGCCCATGCGCGGATGGAAGAGCGCGCCCTGGCCGCCGATGGGCGAGCTGAGGCCGCTAACGACCGGGCGGCAGAGTATCAGCGCCAGGTCATCGACCTGCAGGGCAAGCTGGCCGAGGCGGCGAGGCTCGTTAAGGCTGCCGCGCCGAAGGTTCCTCCCGCCGCCAAGCCAGAGGGGGTATAGGTATAAAATTCATTGCTGTGACTGCCGCCCTGCTGCCGGATATCGACCTCCCCACCTCCGGCCTGGCTCTTCCCCCTGCGCTTCGTTTTTCCCGGCAACAAGGCCTATTGCATCGAGTCCGGGTTTCGGGTCGGGCTGCAGCACTTCCTCGGCAGCTTCGACTTGGCCTATGACGCCTACCCCAAGGGCGCCGGGCGCCACTGGTATTGCCTGAACCTCAAGGCCCGGGACAAACTCAGCCTGCAGCCGGTGAGCTGCGACTGCCTGGTGGTCGGGACCCTGGCAGCATGGCCTGATCATCCAACAGGGCGACGAGCTGCGGGCCGTGGGCAAAAGTGACAGAGTCCACAACCTCTATCCGCTGAACGCCGAACTCAACGCCGGCGAGCCCCTGTGGCTGGTCTCCTACCGCATCGCCATGTTGCGGTCGGACCCTGCGCCGCCTGTTCCAGGGAATCGACACCAACCGGGTGCATTTCCTGTCCGGCGAGCTGCGCCTGGGGGCCCACCGCCCGGACCCGGGGGATGTCCTGGACCTGGGCCCCGCCGACGGAGAGCTGTATCTGCAGATCTGGCTGAAGGAGGGGGAGGGGGAGTTGAGATTGGGAGCGGATGAGACGGGGGAATCGTTGATTCCGAAGGGGCTAAAGGGTTATCTTTAAAAAATGCGACCGAGCAGCGGACCCTAGCCGGGTAGGTTAGTTGCGTATTTATCGCTATAAATAAAAAATCCGCGAATCGTCGGGTGCAAAAAGACGCACCGACCTACAAGGCTGGCTCATTCTGTCTTATCAACTGTTGGCCTATCTGGCGGCGACCTTGAGCCTTAAGTAATGGCTATGTCTGCGTTAGGTGTTGGTAAATGCCAACCCTTTGAAATAAATTGTAGATTTAGCAGACAAGGCGTGCACGTGATTGTAACAAAAACAAAAGGATACTGACGCCAACACCGGTGGACCAACACTTAACGCAGACATAGCCTAAGTAATTGAAGGCTCCCCCATGAATGCGATCGTATATACGATACTAGTGCTTTACTCACTTCCTCTATTCGTCTTGCTCGTCACATTTGTTGTTACGGGGGGCTTCTCATATGCAAGTGTCTGGGTGGAGTTTGCCATTTCACTTAGTGGCATTTATTTGTCGCCCCTAAGAGAAACGCTCGGGACTTTCGCTGTTCCTTTCATCACAGCATACGCTGTCACTACAGTCCAGAAAGATGCATCCGTTGCTCCTGACACGTTACGTCTATTCTTTACACTTGTAATATTGCTAGTTGCCGCAATAGCGGCCTATTGCGTCACGGACATGCGCGTGTCGAGGCTGGTTTCGGCGCTCATGGTGGGAGACCCAAACAAGTTGAAAGACATTAAAGAGCATCTACTTAGCATCTCGAGTGCTTACGTCAAAGAACTCATTTCCTACATTTCCCTTTTGATTGGAATCACGCAAACAAAGCGAGAGTAGCCGTGAGAAAATATAAGATACGTCTGGGAGTGAAGATATATGCATTTGCGCTTTTCTTTTGCTCAACAGCAATGGCGGCACCTGTGGAGATGCTTCGATTTTCCGTGTTTGACGCGGACAGCGGAAGCGACGTCCCGGCGCGAGTAACGGTTAATAATTCTGAAATACCTAATGGGGAATACTGGGTACCTATAGACGAAGAAAGTACCATATATGTTCAGGTGCGCGCTCACGCAGAACACGAATACTACACTCGGGGGATAACTATATTTCTCCCTGGCCTTGATCGTCGCCCAATATTCAATATATATCTCGCAAAGCGGTCACAAAGTAGCAGGCTCTACAGTCGCGGAAACGTGTTTGCCGCTGCAAAGTATATTGGCGATAAAAAGGAAGGTGATAGAGCCGTCGCCCTCTTGAATCGAATAGACCACGAAGCAGAAGAAACCTTGAGAACCGTACCTATATTCGCAATCTTTTTTAACTACAATCTGGCTAGCGCGTACTACAATAGCTGCACAATGCGCTTTGTAGATCAGTGCGAAAAGTCAAGAAAGCTACTCGAACAGCTAGTGTCAAGATTCGATCAAGATAGACGTTTTTTTGACGACGACAAAATTACCTTGGATAAACTCAAAGCGCCAGAAATTGATTTGTTTAATAGCAGGTATCTCTACCAGAAAATTCTTTGGGAGATACAACGCAGGAGACCCGACGAAGCACAGACGGCTCTCGAAAGTTTGAGGAATGATGTCGATGCTGATCCAAAGCTTTTTGAACGGTTAAAAATACGAAAAGAGTATCTGGATGATCTATCAAGACAGGTAGAACATCTCCGTGAGCAGACAGTGAGTGTTGGCAACGGCTGACCAGATATAGACCGCGCGGCGGAATAGCCGGTACTCTGGCGTTTTCCGCCGCATGTCTGGATGGGCACATTTTTTGTGCGCACCAATTGGTACCCCAGGTAACGCCCCACCCCCCTCAAATCCCAATCCTTTCTACCTCATCCAACGACACCTGGTCATTGCGCCGGTCATAGAGGCCGGTGGTGCGAGACGACTCATGATTGGCCATTTGCTGGGCAATCTCTAGCTTGCCACCGTTGCGCAGGTACTCAGTGATGCCGGTGGCGCGGAAGCTGTGGTTGCCTATCTGGGTCATTATGCCGGCGGCCAAGGCGCGCCGGCGGATCATGCGCCAGGCGTCCGCCTGGCTTAGCGGTCGGTCGGTCAGCAACCCCGCATGACGCGGGGCGGTGCGGAACAGAAAACCCTTGCGGTCCCCGCTGATGCCGACCTCTTGCAGGTAGGCGTGTAGGAATTCCTCTAGGTTGTGGTGGCAGGGCATGTCATGCAACTTGCCGCCTTTCTCATGCAGTCGCACCCAGGTGCGGCGACCCTGCACGAACACATCCTCGACCCGCATCCCAATCGCCGCGCCGACGCGGGCGAAGGTGTACACCATCAAGCCGATCAGGGCGCGGTCGCGCAGCCCGATAGGGGAGGCGGGATCGATAGAGTCGAGCAGCGCGCGGGCCTCTTCGGCGGTTAGAACCGGCGTGGAGCCTTTCTTGACCACATGGCGCGGGCCGCGTACTGAGCTGGCCGGATTGTTGGGGACCACTTGGCCGACCACCAGCCAATCAAACAACATGCGAATGGCGGCTAGATGCAGCTTGACCGACGGGGCGGCTAGACGCTCGCGCAGGCCTTCCAGGTAAGCGGCCACATGCACCGGCTGAATGGCGCTCAGCTCCCGCAAGCCGTGCCCTTCGCACCAATCGGCGAACTCGACCGTGGCCTTGGCGTAAGCCTTGCGGGTGTTGGCATTGCGCAGGTTGGCGGCGAAGAACTCCACGAAGCGCCGAGCCGCTGCGGCGTTCGGCGTGAACAGGGCTGGCAGCGCCGGTAAGGCGCGATTAGATGTTTGCGTCAGCTCACCGTTTTGCACCGTTATCCTCTTCTTGTTGGCCGTCTCTTGCCGCGTCCGCGAAGCTCCGCTCCAGATCGACCATACGCGCCAGCATGGCGCGGCGCGGGTCGAACGGGATGTCCTGGAATCCCCATCGCGCGTAAAAGCGGCGAACGTCATCATCGAGCGGATGGGTGATGACGCCCAGACTGCCGATTTGTTGCGAAGCGCGAAGTGCTGTTTTGAGGGCAAACAACAGCAGGGAAGTGGCGTGCCCTTGGCCTTGATAATCCTTATCGACGGCAAGTTGGCCGAGGAGTGTGACCGGCACCTGGTCGGGCTGGTGGCGCTGCTGCGACTTCGGGAGGAACGCGCGCTCGATCTGCGCGGCGCTCAAGGTGATATAACCGACGATACGCCCGGATGTGGCTTCGCCGATGACGTTGACGCGCGAGATGCCACTGACCTGGTCGGCCCATGCATGGCGGCGGAACCAGAGGTTGAGAGAATCCCGACCGCAATCGAAAGAATCGATATCGTCATTCCGGGTCAGTGGACGCGGCGGGGTGACCGCGGCCATGTCAGCGGTCCCAAGAGGGGGTGCGCTGTGCAAGCTCTACCAGCGGGGCGATGGTTTCGTCGGGACGGTAAACCCAGGCCTCGAATGCCTCCCAGTCTTCGACCGCAATGGTGACGATGGGGCGATTGCACACCTCGATCTCGGCGGACTCGAGGGCCTTGCGGCGCACGAAGTCGCTGAGGGTGGTGTGTGCCTGTGCGGCGGCGGCTTCGAGCAAGGCGCGCTCGTCGGGATTGACCCGGACGCTCAGAACTGACGTGGTTGGGGTGGAATTTGTCATGTGTATGACAATAGCACACACGCGCCGCCAGAGCAAGAATTTTCTTCTATCATTGTGAATGATAACGTCCTTTATCTTTCATAAAGTAGTAAGAGAGCGAACAACCCTCACAGCTATCAAATCAGGCTGGCACCGAGCCGTTCATCCTCGCGGCGACATTAGCGATGTCGTTACTTGAAAGGCGGGGGCGTGACCACCCGTCAGCAAATGCCACGCTTTCTGATCTCGGACGCTGGTCCAGTGTAAGGTCGTGAACTCTGATTCGTGCAGGTAACGCTGCACCTTCACCCACAAAAATGGCCTCTTGTTGGCCAAGAGCCGGAAGTACTTTTGTCATCCCTGATAGACCGTCAGGTAAGAAGCGGGCAACGTGTTGCTGATCAGCTGAATTAGTTAGTCGAAGTACTAGCCATGTTCCACACTGAGATATGACCGTGCTCTCAATGTCCGCCGGACGTTGGCTAACTAACATGAGTCCAAGTCCGTATTTACGGCCTTCCCTCGCAATTCTCCTTACTGCATTTTGTGCGGCGGCATATTCAGCCTCCCCTCTGTCCGGTACGTATCGGTGTGCCTCTTCACATACCAGCAGGATTGGATCTCTCTTCCGTTCCGGCTGAGTTTGATAGAGTTTGTATTGAAAAATAAGACGGGCAAGCATCGCGGCAAGCGGACCGGCAACTTCGTTTGGTAGGCCGGAAATATCAATGATGCGGATGTCTTTTGTATTGCTGCTAGAGCCAATATTTCCAACAAACTGAGTGATTATATCTTCAAGCTTTGGTCCATTGCCATTCCATTCATCCATTAAAAATCTTATTCTCGGATCTCTTCTAAGTACCGCAGTCTTATCCAGGATTGATTTGAAGCCTTTTGCGAAATCGGTCTCTGTAACTTTTTCTAGTACGTTCCCTTTCGGTCTAGCAGCTTGCAGATAGGTGATGTGGTTGATGAATTCAGTAAGGGAGAATGGCCTAGGCTTATCGCGGTCGAACTCCGCTAACTTGATTGGATCAACGTCTTTCTTGGGACGCGGCAGGTCAGGACTTCCGCCATCTGTAGGTGCTGCCCCACCATAAGAACTCGGTGCCGGCTCAACCAATCCTGCTGCCACCATCCGCGCATGGGTTAATGCTTTGTAAACGATGTTGTTTTGAGACGTAGCTTCTTCTTCCGTCTTTCCGATGGTCAGGGAGCGGAATTCGTCCGCCGACATCAACCAATAGGGTAATTTGATTGGCTCACCAAGAGTTTCATCAGTACCAATTGGGTCGTAGGCACGATACACGACGGCACGTTCTTTGAAAGCCTGACCGTATTCCCCATGAGGATCTATGATTACTATTCTGGGACACATTACTCCTTTTTCAGTTGCCTTGTGCTGTAGAATTCCGTGTATCAACGCCGCGACTGCGCCGGATTTCCCAGACCCCGTTGAGCCGAGAACGGCGCAATGCACTGCGAACATTTTGTCTATGTTTGCTCTGCACGGAGCAGCATCGGCCCCAACGTAAGTGGCAAAACGGACAAGCGGATCCGCCCCATCTGGTCGTTGCCCTTCAGCCGCCCGGTACAGGATGCCCGCTTCCTCCCGGGTAAGAAGAAAAACACCTTGGCGTGGAAGAGGATAGGTGCTGACCCCGCGTGAGAACGCGAGTTTTTTATCACCTGAACCCCATGTGCCCTCAGCAAAAAGCTCTATTTCCATGACTCTTTGATCCGCATCTGGCGGAATCGGTGGCGCCATTCCATCATGCGGTTCTTCTGAACGCATGCGAAGCAACGTCACAAATCCAAACACTAATCGGCGTCCAAAGTGAACTTTCACCACACTGCCGATTTGGCCAATGGGGTAGACACGACCGTTGAAACTTCGTGTCAGCTCGGATACCTCGCCAGAGAGTTCGACCTTTACGGTAGTTCCAGAGACTTCAACGATAAATCCAACCCGCAGATCTGAAATAGGCTCGAACATGGCCATCACAGGTACCCCTCTGCACCGTTATTCAACAAGCGTGTGAGGCCTGCGAAAGTCCACCAGTCGTGCTCTTTTCCAATCTGCGGAGAACAAAAAGGCCCCCCATCTCCTACATAGAGGCCTTTTTCAGTCATCACATACAAACGTTTATTCCAAGATGATAGCCGCCAGTTCTTAAGACATGTAGACAACCCGTCACTCTCATTGTAGAAAACAAGCATCGTGGTTCGGCTGTCAGGCGCGGTCATTGAAAATTCTATTTCCTGATTGATATGTTCGTCTCCAAAGCTGTAGCCGCATATCGACAGCACGTTGTCTTTCGTTGTCGAAAGGGTTCGACGAAGAAGATCAAATTGTGCAGCGAAAGGGTCTCGCTGCGTAGCTATGTACTTTGTTGCTTGCGGATAAATCAATACACGGCCTCGTGTTGCCGGATAGGCGTCCCCGTCGCGCACCCGCCATACTCGTCCATCGTCACCCATGTGCCAGTCGATGGATCCGTGAAGCTTGATAACATGTGCACGGTAGCCTATTTTTGGTTCTGGTTCTCCGAAATGGAAATTACGAAACGCAATAGCGCCACCCGAGAATCCATCCCAATATGTAATACCGCACAGCGCAAGGGCGTCTTCGAGAAGTGTATCGTAGTTAGTTGAAAAAAGGCGAATAGCGTCCCTACGATCATCCAAGCCTGCCGCAGCTGTTTTAAACAGTGCTTCAATGAACGCTTTATGGTCATCAATTTCTACTGCGGGCTCTTGGAGCGAACCAATTTTTTCTGGTGTGCTAGCAGTCGCCGGCTTGTACCCCCACCTCACTATTTCGGCGATCCAACTTACCACCTTCCGATGAACCTTCACCAAATCATCCGGGTTAAATATTTCCCCATTAATCCTTATCTTGCCCGCCATGGTCCGCTCTGCGATGGCGGCATAGTCTCCGAGGTGACTTAAAAAATGCTCTATATGTGCTTTTTCTGGAAGCTCTGCGAAAAGCGTATTCAGAACGTTATCGTGTGGCGATGAGCTTTTTGCAAGCGCTCTTACTCTGGAAGTGAGGGCGTGCATCAATGGTATGCCGGCCTCTTTGCTGATCCCAGCTCCGAACAGCCATGCCTGGCAGGGGGATGCTAAGTGACGACCAATCTGTTCAAGTAAGTCAGTATCATCTGCTAACATGCGAACATCCCTTTGTTCATTACCCCACACTCACCGGCACGAGCGTCATCGTGTCGTTGCCGAAAATGTCGATCACCTTGACCGCTACGGTGTAGCGTCCTGGCCGGTCGTAGGTGTGCAGGGCGGTTGTCAGCTCCAGGTCGCGGTTTTGGCGGGTGCGGAAGCTCTGCCATTCGTTCTCGAAGATGTAGCCGCCCGTCCAGCGTTCCTCGAAAGCTGGCACGGCCAGCTCGCCTTGCGGCGGCTCAAAGCCGGGCAGTGAGGCGACACCGCCGAGGCCAGTGCCAACCGGCACCTTGATGATTTCCTTGCGGCTCATGTAGTCGAAGTCCACCGCCCAGTAGTCCACCCAGTCCGTCCAGTGTTTGGTCAGGCGCTCCTTCTTGACGATCCCGTCCTTGCTCTTGCTCACCTTGTAGAGCTGCCCCTGTTCGCACATGACCTCGCTCTTGCCTTCCTTCATGGCGGCAATCGCCGCTTCCGCTGCGCCCTGCGTGTAATAGACGGAGAAGTCGGTCAGCTCGATCTTGACCGCCATCTTGTGTTTTCTTGTCGTAGCGTGGCGTGGCTTCGACAAAGCTGATGTCGTGGAAGACCACCTGGCCTTTGTCCACGGCCCGCTTGTCGAACACTTCGGCGGGGATGTATTTCGGGCGCAAGGTCGATGCCCTTGCTGCGCGCCTCTTCCAGCACGGCGGGGAACAGCCCCATCTCGAACTCGAAGGCCAGCACGTCCACACGGGACGCGCCGCGCTTGCGGCATTCGGTAATGACTTCCTCGACGAACAAGCCGCCCCACGGGCAGATTGATCGGGCCGATCACCACCAGCCGCCCGTTGCGCGCCCCGTGGAAAAAACCGTCCTGCGCTTGCGCACCGTCGCTGCCGCCAAAGCCGGTGGCCTTGTAGGCGCGCAGGATTAGTTCGCGGAACTCGCTTTCTTTCTGGGCCAGGGCTTGCGCCTTCTGCGCGCCCGTCAAGCGCCCGCCCACGTTCAGATAGGCTTGCCGCTCGTAGCGGCCAAGGTTCAGCACCTCGAAGGCGCGGAAATCCTGCTCGGCAGCCTTCTTTTCGCGCTGCACGCCAATCAGCCGTTTGCGCGTGGTGTGGATGCCGAACTTGCCAAGATCGGTGGCGATCCATTTCCGCCCTAGCTTTTCGGCGACGGCGGCAGTCGTGCCGGAGCCACAAAAGAAGTCGGCAACCAGATCGCCTTCGTTGCTGCTGGCCTTGATGATGCGTTCGAGGAGGGCTTCGGGTTTCTGGGTGGGGTAGTCGAGCCGCTCGCTCTGCCATCGGGTTGACTGGAGGTATATCTGTCCAGAGGCAGTGAACGGCACGTCCCTGCGTTCTCATCTAGGTAACATTTATACAGCGGCCTGCCGTTCTTGGTGAATCGATACTTTCCTGCCGTCATCAGTTTCGATCCGATCTTGCCCGAATCGCCAGTAGTACCGGCGGTGGCTCACGAATTCGCTCATCCGATTTCCGTGC
Organism: Dermatophilaceae bacterium; assembly: GCA_037046615.1. GTDB lineage: Bacteria > Actinomycetota > Actinomycetes > Actinomycetales > Dermatophilaceae > Phosphoribacter. The sequence goes on along the minus strand of JBAOHD010000032.1, from coordinate 6,766 downwards.
AGGCTTTGCCACCTGTCGCCAGTATCGGCCATCTTGTACTTGCGACCATCGGCATCTTCACTATCGATAGTGACGTTCGACATAGGTGTCTGTAATCGGAACTATTGCGGATTCCACACGTACGATCGACTTTGCGAAAAGTAATACTGCGTCAACGACAATGCCATAGTGTTCGACGCGAGTCCGCATGGCAGTTGTCGCTTCCAAATAATTTGGTTCTGAATTGTCTCTGCCAAAAACCTCATCCAAGAGCAAGCGCGCATAATGGCTGATTCACCCGCCAATCGCAATGCACATAGATACTTCCATCGTCGTGCCAGCAAATCCCGCATCAGGATCAGCCGCTCGTAGATCATCGCGATGAAGCTGTCCGCGCCGCGCCCCCAGGTGTCGCGGTAGGCGATCTGCTCCAGCAGGTTCGCTTCCTTGTGGAAGGTCTCGCCGCCGATCTCGACATCCATGCTGAAATCCGCGCCCACGTCGAAGGGCGGGTCGATATAGATCAGCTTCAGGCCGCCCGCGTCCTCGATTTGCTGGCGCAGCGCGCCCGACTTCAGCGACGACAGGATCAGCTTGTTGTCGCCCCAGATCAGCTTGTTTGTCCAGCCGCGCAGCTGCCGACCACGGCTATCGAACAGGTCTTCCTGCGCCTTGGTTTCCGTGCGCGGCTCGTCGATGTGCTCCAGCGTCTGGAAGGGCAGCACCGTGGTGCACACGTCCCGCGTCTTGCCGTTCCAGACCAGCTCGACCTCGCGCTTGTCCTCGAACAGGATGAAGCGGTATTTCTCCGGCAGGGCTTTGCCTTGCTGGATCAGCGTCACCAGGTCGCGCTGCTCGGCCTCGCTCAACTCGTAGGATTTCTTGTCTTGGCGCGCCATCGTCAGCTCCCGCTGTTTTCATTCTGGTATTCACGGAACGTGCTCGCCAGTCCCGCGAACGACGACGGCTTGTGCTGCTCGAAACTCTCCTGATCGACATAGACGAAGCCGTAGCGCGTCCCGCCATCGGCTTTGCTGGCCTCGGTCGCGTCGGCGCACCATTGCTTGAGCCGTGCCATCTTCTGCGGCACGTCCAGTTCCTCGCGGCCTTTGGTCTCGACGATCCACACCCCGCCATCCGTCGTGCGCACCATGAAATCCGGCGTGTAGGTCGATAGGTCGCCGTTGGCCTTCACATAGTCCAGCTTGAAGCCCACGGCCATGTAGTTCTTGCCGAAGGCTTGCACGTCGGGCGCGGTTTCCAGGAACGCGGCAAAGGCCAGCTCCAGGCCGTCCGCCCTGCCCTCGCCGACGATGCGGTTGAACACCGAACGCTTGGCGAGCAGAAAGCCGCGTGGCTCGGTGCGGAACGGGCGCGTGTCGCGCAGCCGGATATGGCCCTCGATGCGCGAGCTGCCGCTGTCGTGGATCGTCAGCGCGTTGATCGCGGCGCGGAAGTGGTCGAACAGCACCTTGCTGACTTCGGGTTCGGACAGGTTGCGCAGGATCACCGGATCGTCCAGATCGACCGGGCCGGTGAACAGGTGGTCGCGCATGAACGCCTTCACCTTCGGATAGAGCTGGTCGTAGCCCCCCACCAGGCGCAAATCTTTCAGCAAGCTGGCGGGCGAAGAAGCCGACCACGGAGCGGTAGTCCGCCGTGCCGCTGCTGTCGAGCTGGATCGTGTGATCGACCTCGGAATCCAGCATGGTCTTGAAGACGATTTCGCGGGTCTCTTCCGGCGTGAAGGACTTGATCGGCAGCTTGGCGTTGCCGAACGCCGCTGGGTCGAGTTCCGCCAGGTCTTTGAACTCGCGATTGAAGCGGCGGGTGAGCCGTGGCAGCGCAATATCCAGCGCATCAATGTCCTTGTCAGCGTGCTTCCTTGTCGACCTCGACGACCAGGGAGTCCTGCCGGTCGTGCCCACCCGCCCCGCCCATGGCAACCCGCTCGAAGGTCACGCCTTCGCTCTGGATGGATTCCACGAATTCCATGAAGGCGGGCGTACCCATGACCGACACGGTCTCGCGTTCGTCGCTGCCGAAATACATGCGGCGCAGACCGCGCCCCAGGGTTTGCTCCGGCAGGATGTTGCTCTTGGCGGCATAGGCGCGCAGCCCGACGACGGTGGTGACGTTGCGCACGTCCCAGCCTTCCTTGAGCATCAGCACCGAGACAATCGCCTTGTAGGGCGATTTCCAGGTGTCGATCTCATTCGACTGCTTGCGCAGAAGTTCCAGCTCTTCCTTGCTCTTGCCGGACGCCGCCTCGGAAATCTCGCCGTTGTTTTTGGTGTGGATCACCAGCACCGCGTCCTGAAGTTCCGGGCAAATCTTCTGCAGGTACGCGCCCACCTCGTCGCAGTTCTTGGTGTCATCGACCATCACGAACAGCACGGCCTTCTTGCCCAGCTTCTCGTGTTCGGCGTAGCTCTTGCGCCATTCCTCGATGCCGAGTTGCAGATAGTCGGCGTATTTCTCGGTGATGATCGGGCTTTTGTGTTCGGCGAGCTTGGCGCGGCTGGCCGCATCCGGCAGCACCGGATGCTTGACCACGTTCTGGGCGATAGCCTCGACCAGCGGATAGTCGCTCACGGTCTGCACGAAGATCGCGCCGTTGTCGTGGCGCGGCGTGGCCGTCACGTCTACCTGCAAGGCCAGGCGCAGGTCTTTTTGCAGCAGCCGGTGATGAATGTCCTGAATGCACTGGAACCAGGCCATGCGCGGGTCATGGATGTGGTGCGCCTCGTCGTTGAACACGGCGAGTTCGTCGATTTCGCGGACGATTTCGCCCAGGTCGGTCTTGCTGTCCGTGGTCTTGCCGACCGGCTTCGCGCCGAACGGGGCCAGGAAGTAATTGCGCAGATCGTCGTCGTCGAGCGACGGCTCCGGCACGTCGCCGAGATAGACGCGGTGAATGTTGGTGAGGAAGATATTGCCGGTCGGGCGGACGATGCGCACGTCGTCCTGAATGTGCAGCGCGATCTGGAAATCGTCGCGCCAGTTATGCCCCGCATGGCCGTTGTCCGGCAGCACCGGATCGTTGAAGAAGATGCGCAGCCCGTCGAAATCGGCGCGCAGGCGGTCGAGCACGATGATGTTCGGCGCGATCACCAGGAAGTTGCGCGCCAGAGCCGAGTCCGCCTCGTAGAGCTTGTGAAAATAGCTCCAGGCCATCAGCAGCGACAGCACCTTGGTCTTGCCGGCGCCGGTGGCCATCTTGACCACGAAGCGCGGCCAGTCCTCGTCGAACATGTTGCTGCGATACCGCGCCCGACGCATCGAAGCGCAGCAGGTCGAACTTGTCGCGTGCGCCGCGCACGTCGTAGAGCCAGATCACGGTTTCGACCGCTTCGCGCTGCGCGAAGTAATAGCGGAACTGGCTTTGCGCGCCGTCCGCCTGTTCCATCAGGTGGTCGGTAGCGAACCACCAGGCCAGCAAGGCGCGGGACGTGGCCGACGCTCCGGCGTAATCCGCGTCCCGCCAGGCTTTGACCTCTTCCCGTACCTTGGCAACCAGGGGCGGCAACAGCTTTTCATAGGCCGTGCTGCGCAGTTCTTCCGCCGCAGGGAACCAGCGCATGTCTGGGGGCAATATCGCGTAGGGCGATCTCGGGAAACCTGGGTGTAATGCCATTCGGCGATATTCCTTATTAGATTGTTTCTACCATGCGGCACCCAAAGGCAAAACCACACGCCTTGCTAGGTTTCAATCTTCAATAAGCTCCACCGATTTAGTATCTCATGCAACCCCCTTGTGCCAGGACAGATGTCTCCTCCTCTTTGAGGAGTCATGGGGTATATGGGGCCGGACGCGATTATCGGCAAAAAACGGTGCCAACTTGCTGGCGGCGCGGATGCTAGGCAGGTCCTGGCTGGGTATCGAGATTGACGCCGGTTACCACGCGGCGGCCACCCGCAGGCTGGCGCAGCCGTGAACGCGGATTGCGCCAGGCGAGACGCCGGCAGCAGGACAAGAACATCGCCGCCGAGGGCGAGGTTCTTTTTCCTATTGCCCTGTTGTCGGGCCGCTAGCCGTACTTGGGGGCGGACAGTGGCCGGTTGACCCTCGCCCCCTGGTCATGGCCGGCCTCGTCTCCGGCAGGTCTAGCCGGTCGCCACACCCTGCCGGAGCAGGCATGGCCGGGGGATGGTGGAGGCCTCCAAAGCCCCAGGGGTAGCGACAATCTCCCTGAACTTGCCCGAGCGCCGGAATGCTGAACATCATTGTGGCCTGGCGTTTCTCCCCGCCATGAGGGCCGCCGTGGGCCTCGATGAGCGAACCCTACGGCGCACCCTCTGGGCGCAAGGGTGAAGCTCCGCCGGTTGCGGGGTATCCCCAACCTTCCTCGGGCTGCAAGGGCAACCCTCGTGCAGGCCGGGTGATACCCCTCCCCGCGCCCGCCCTTGCTGCCCTGAGGGACCCGCGCCGTGGAGGGTCGCCATCGAGGCCCCGTTGTGGCGGCCTCATGGCAAGAAGGAGGAATACCATGACTATCATGATGATTATCACGGTTGAGGCGCGTAGCAAGTTTGAGTTTGGGGAGATTGTCACTACCCCTGGGGCTTTGGAGGCCTGTTCCCCCGAGTACCGGCATGAGTGCCTGCTCCGGCATGGCCGTGGCGACTGGGGCCTGGTTTGTCCCGAAGACAAGGCCCTCAACGACCAGGCATTGATCGACGGCGACCGTCTGCTGTCCGCCTACCCCATCGACCCCGCCAAGCCTTGCAAAGGCTACGGCGACAACTGCCTCTGGATCATCACCGAGTCCGACCGCAGCGTGACCACCTTCCTGTTGCCGGACGAGTACTGAGCCGGTCCGCCCGCCGGAGGCGCAAGCCTTCGGCGGGCTTTCAGATCGCCCTTTCGGGCAATCCCTGCCCTCCCTGGGCGTTTCGTCATCCGTGAGCGGCTTGGAGTTCCGCTAGTCTCGCCAATGCTCCCCGACGCATCTCTTCCGAACAGTTCAGCATGTCGGCTTCGCGGTAGATGCGGATGCGGTCGGCAATGTCCGGCAGGGATTCCGTATGGCGGAAATACCCGTCCATAGAGCGCCTTTCCAGTTCACCGCCGGCGGGTGCGAACAGGGCGGCGGTTACGTAGGCCTCAATGCGAGCGAAGGCATCAGGCAGTAGTTCCGCGTCGCGGAGGAGGCCATCCAGGAAGCGGTTCAGCTCGCTTTCGGCGGAGGCCCAGCGGATGGCCGACGTGTAGGTATTCACACGGTCCGCCGCTTCCGGCAGTTGCTCCACATGACGAAGGATTCCGGCCCGCGATTCCGGTATCAGGCCGCTGTTGTCCGCTGCATTGCGGAGAGCGTCGGCGTAGGCTTCGACGCGGGCGGATAGGTCCGGCAGGGTTTCCGTATGACTAACGAATTTTGCCACGGCCAGCCGCTCCGCCTCGCCGCCTGGGGGAAGCAGATTGGCCGCCATCTCATAGGCTTTCATGCGGTCCACGGCATCCGGCAGGTTTTCTGCGTACCGGAGCAGACCATCCGCTAGTTGTCGCGCTAATGCTTCCTCGGGCGGTATCCAGTCTTCGATAGAAGCCATGGACGCCATATCCGTGTAAGCATCCACACGGGCGGAAATATCCGACAGTTGTTCCACGTGACTGACGAAGCCCGCGATGGCCCGTCGTGCCAGTTCTGGGTCCGCCAGCGCGTGCAGCACGGCATCCGCGTACACCTCCAGGCGAGCCGAGGCCTCGGGCAGTTGTTCCACTTGCCGGAGAAGACCATTCATGGCTTGCCACCAAAGCGCGCCTCGCCCTGACCCGAAAGCAACATCGGCCCAGGTTCTGACGCGGCGCACGGCTTGCGGCAGGGAGTCCACCTGTTCCATAAACCCCCTCACGGCCCGCCGCTCCAACTCACTGTCCGGCGCGGCCACTTCGGCGGCCAACCGGTAGGCATTGATGCGGGCGGTAACCGTCCTTGCGGTTGCCGCTTGTTCGACCAGGCCCGCGACGGACTGCTGTTCTAGCAGGCTCCCAGGGGCGGCCTTGCCCAGGGTGCGCCGGTAGGCGGCCAGTCGCTCCGAGGCCTGCGGCAGCGAGTCAACGGCCTGGGCGAAGCCTGCGACCGCCAGCCGTTCCAGTTCGCTATCCGGTTTGGCGCGATAAGCCATGGCTCTGAACATCCGCACGCGGTTCCCCACTTCCGGTTGTTGCTCGTTCGTAAGCCGAGCGCATTTCTGGGCAGCGCGGCGTTCCAGGTCGCCACCCGCCGGCGCGTGAAGGGCAACCAACTCGTAAAGGCACCGGCTTTGCGGCGTATGCGCCGCGTCCTTGGCCAGGTTGTCCGCGAGCAGCTCCAGGGGTTCGAGCAAGTGAGGCGCGTTGGGCAGAATCGTGTCTAAATCCCTGCCGGTCTGCATCAGAACGTCGTAATCCTGCGCCAAAATGGCTTTTGTTACCCGCTCCAGAGGGGAGAGAGTCGGTTTTAGGGGGTGTGCTTTAGTCATGGTTTGTTGGGCGGCTTGGTAAAACGGCTCTAAAGTCCAGAGGCAGGCGGCGATTTCTCGCTTTCTTGTTTTCTAGAAAACTGGCTAACAGGCATTGCCGCCTGTTAGCCCAACGAGGGGCTTATTCGCCTTCCCTTTCCTTGCGGTGGGATTCGGATTATCGGGCAGATAGGTGCCCTTTGTCCGGCATGATCAATTGGTTCAACCTTACCGGTAGGTGGGCGCGGACGCTTGCATCCACTTGGCCCCTTTGCGCTTCGGCGGCCTCGACACTGGCAATGCCTGCGGGAGCCGTGGCGAGGGCGTTTGCCGGTTCAGG
>JBAOHD010000031.1:0-7460 GCA_037046615.1 Dermatophilaceae bacterium | reverse complement strand
ACCAAGATTTACATGTTCGCTATAAAGGGGAGTTCTTTGGGTAGGAGTCGTTTTCGAATTTTCCATGACCGAGAATAAATCACAAAAATCCTCGGTCAATCAAGTCTAAACCAAGTATTAAGGGTAACTAAAACCATGCGAAGCACCAGTCATAGCGCAACTCCAGCCACCACACACAAAAGTTCCAGGAGTTGGTGACAATGTACCAGAAAACGTCCCAGAACCTGAAAATATTTTCACAGAACCCATTCCAGCGCCACCACTTAAGCCAATACTACTTGGGCTAGTTGTACAATCAAGTACTATGCCAGCACCGGCGCTTGGTCGCGGAATACCTAAAGTCTCGTTGGGGCGATCTAGAGATCGTGCATTTATAGCAGTCAATCAACAACCATCATCGGCCAAGAAGAATAGATAGGCGTGGGGAGATAACGAATGAGCATCATGCAGCAGTCGAGCAAGGCCCAGGATCGAACCCTTGGGTGTCTGGTTTCAGAATATTCAGCAGGGCATGATCAAACTGCCACGCTTCCAACGCTTTGAGGCATGGGATCGCGGCCGCATCGCCAGCTTTCTCAACACCATCATCAACAACCTGCCGGTTGGGGTGACACTTGCGCTTGAGGCACATCAACAGCCATGGCGGCCGGTTCGTCACGATCCTGCCCCGCACCCGCAAAGAAGACCGCCAGTTCCGCGACCGCATCGCCACCATCGCAGTCGAGTGGACCGAAGCCCACCACCGGCCGGCCAGCCGGATCGGTGAACCCGGCCAAACCTTTCACACCACCCCCAACCCGACCGGCCCATCGGTCGACGGCTACCGGATCATCTGGGTTCGTTCCTCCACCAAGACCGACCGGGACGCCGAGTCGCGGCGGGCCCGCATCGCCAAAGGCATCGCTGCGATCGACGACCTCAACCAGAAACTCGTGTCACCCAAGACCAGGATGAAAACCCTGGTTGCCGTCCAGACCGCCGCCGACGCAGCGTTGAAAGAGACCGGTGCCAGCCGGTGGATCGACTACACGATCACCGAGCACACCACCACCAAACACAAACAAGAGAACCGGGGCCGACCCGGCCCGAACACCCGCTACCGCAAAATCGTCGCCACCCACCACCAGATCAGGTTCACCGTCAACGAACCACGCGTTGCCCACGACGCCGCCTCCGACGGCTGTTTCCCGCTCATCACCAACGACACCACCCTCACCGACGCCGAAGTCCTCGCCGCGTACCGCTACCAACCCAACCTCGAACGCCGAAACCACATCCTCAAAGACCACCAAACCGTCGCCCCCGTCTACCTCCAGGCCGCCCACCGCATCGAAGCCCTACTGCTCTGCCAATTCCTCGCCCTCCTCACCGGAGCCCTCATCGAACGCCACATCCGCAACAACATGAACGCCCGCCAACTCACCAACATCGCGCTCTACCCCGAACACCGGCCCTGCACCGCCCCATCAGCCCAACGCATCCTCCAAATCTTCGCTGGTGTCGCCCGCCACCACCTCACCGACACCACCGGCCACACCATCCAAACATTCCAACCCGACCTCACCCCCCAACAGACCCAGATCCTCGAACTCCTCGACATCCCCACCACCACCTACACCACCTGACACGCCATCACCCCGGCCACGCCCACCGACCGGTCAGCTAAATGCAGCTATAACGTCCCCGAGAAGTGCGGAACGTCAGATAAGATCAGCGGAAGAACTGTCCGAGTACTTGGACTGGATGATCGGGGTTGAGGAACCCCTTTAACGATCCCCTGCATCAGGGGCAGGGGTGGACTCTGAAACGACTAGCCCCAGCCCGGACCAGTGGCACGTCCGCCCACACCGCCGATCCTCAGATGCCGAGAACCACGGCGAACTCGGCACTCGTGAGCACCTCGACCCCAAACTCTTCGACTTTGGCCTGAACTGCGGTGTCGTTTGTGACTACGACCCAAGTCGGCCCGAAGAGTTGCCACTCGTTCGCTCGCATTCCATCAACTGCGCACGCAACGATCAGTGGGTCAGCGTTGCCGCGATTCGCATACAGGTCGACAAGCGTGGTGTCATCGATCGGGACCGTCTTCATGACCTCGATCAGGATCTCAAGGACGCTCCCGGTCGTAGGGAATTCGTTGCCCCTAAGGCCCTCGATATCCGGAAACCATCGCGCCTCGAACAGCACCTCATTGGGGACTCGACAATTCTCCCGAAAGAAGTCGCTCGCCCGCTGCTCCTGGGTCAGTTTGGACAGTGCGTTGCTGTCGATCAAATACGAGAAGTCACTCAACGGAGCGCTTCTCTGAACTCGTCGATCTGGGAGGGCTTGAGGTTGTTGAGGCATACCTCGCGGCAGAACGCTCGCCCTGACAGCTTGCCAGAGTCGAGGGCATCGAGCATCCTGCCGCGAGAACTCACGGCCGTTGTACTTACGAATCGCATTGACAGGCTTCGGTTGACGCATCGGAGGTTGTTCCCGGTTGGTGTATTCGTGTGCGAGCTCCTCCATGTGGGTGTGCGCCAGATCCCGGCCAACCATCCCGAGTCGAAGAGACCTGACGACCATCGCAGTCGGAGTGACCTTGAAGAGGTCCGCCGCTTCCTTCATCGCGCCTAATGACCCTATGTCAGTCCGCTTCATCTCAGCCTCCGGCATTAGCATCTCCCCAACGACGTCGTACTCGCGTCGGACGTCGGAACCCGCGCTGCGTCCGTCATAAGTGACGGGAGCGAAGATGCCTCGTGCCACGAGGACGCTCATCAACGTAAGGGTGAAGACTCGTCGCCCGAGCGGCTCCTGGAAGTCGCCGTGCTCGCCGCCAGCGAGAAAGATGTAGGGGACCTTCCTGTCCTTGACCGTTATGCCACTGAACTTCACGCCCTGCAAGCGTTGCGGCATGAAGTTGTTGACGCTCTGCGACACCAACACCTGGTTGGCCTCCAGGCGGGCGATGATCAGTTCGAGAGCCGCACTTTTGTTCCGCGCAGAACGAAGGGCTGCCTGGGTGAGCTCCAATGCTCCAAGCAACTCCTCGGCATCGCCCTCCGCAGATGTGTCGGGCCGTCGGAGCAGCCCGACGATCCGATTGTTCCCCAGCGTGTCATCGTTCTTCTTCAGCAACTCTTGCTTCCGAAGAAGATCCTTCACGATGAGCTCGATGTCGCATAGCTCCACCGTTTCCCGTGAGTTCAACGAAAATGTCTGCTTGGTCAGGCCTTGTAGCAGCTTTTTGGACTTCGCCTTGATCTGGGCATCCACTAGCGGAAGCGGCGCGAAGAACAGCGAGTAAGGGATGTCGCCCACACGTGCGAGACTCTTGAGGTCAGCAAATGAGATCTCCGCTCGTTCGAGCGCTCTCGTGAATGGAACCCTGTCGCTGGCGACTGAGTTCTCCAGAAGTGCTACGAACGCCGAGCGGGCTATCGGTGTTCGGGCACCATTGAGGACGACGTCGATCTGCATGATTCCTCCTACCTCGTGGCGGCATCAGCGTAGGTGACGCACGAGAATCAGCTAATTCATCGTGTTGCTCCTATTACCTTGGCTAACGGCACGCTGGAGCGGACGAAAAGCTTGGGTTTCACGCCACAGAGTCCCATGGTCGAGGTAGCCCGCATCGGTTGGTTCCCCCCTTACCTGACATCCTGATAGCGCTCGGGCGATCACCCTGTCTGCCAGGGAGGGGTGAGACACCGACGGGTAACCGGGACGGATCGCTCGCCTTCAACATGGCAACGCGCTCGCAGTCGGGGTTGATGTGGACATACTCATTGCCCATCTTGTATCCCTGGTGTTCGCCTTCAACTCGATGTACTGGCCGGGTCGGATGTCCTCACCGCTTCTGGAGCAGCTACTGCCCAGCGTGCCTCGAAAGCCATGGCTCTCCTCTGATCGCTTAGCCTGGATCCACCGGCCTGGTAGGGGTCGGCGGGGGCGCGTATACGCAGAAAGTGCCTTCAGGGCTGGAAGAATGACGGTGTTCGAAGCCGCATCATCACCAGTCCAAAAAGGCACTTCCTGTGAGTCCATCTTTGCACAATCCTGACCGGGTCGAGGTGGTCTTCGACCAGCCGAATCTGGTGTCAGATTCGGGCCTGTTGTTGATGGCCACCTTGGCGGCCCGTCTCGGCCTGCCCGGTCTGATCGGCCGGTGGGTTCACACCGGTGCCCCGAACGCTGCGGTCAAGGTGATGACGGTCGTGATGGGCATGATCGCCGGGGCAACCAACATCGATTCGTTGGACCGGCTGCGGTCGGGGTCCACCCGGAAGGTGCTCGGGTTCGTGCCGTTGGCCCCGTCGACGATCGGCACGTTCCTCCGCTCGTTCACGTTCGGTCATGTCCGCCAGCTCGACGCGGTGAACAGCCGTCTGTTGGCCAACGCATGGGCAGTCGGTGCCGGCCCTGTCCAGGGTGAGGAGTTGGTGGTCGATCTCGACTCGACCGTCACCGAGGTCTACGGCAAAGCCAAACACGGCGCGTCCTATGGCTACACCGGCGTGCTGGGATATCACCCGCTGATCGCCACACGCGCGGGCACCGGTGAGATCCTCGGGTCGAGGATGCGCAAAGGCGCAGCCGGCACCTCACGCGGGGTCATCCGGTTCATCGGAGAGCTCCTCGCCACGATCTGCGCCGGGCCGGAGTCTCGGGGCCGGTCACCGTCCGGGCCGACTCGGGGTTCTGGTCCTGGAAACTCATCGACAAACTCACCAACGCCGGTGTTGGCTGGTCGATCACCGTCCGGCTCGTCACCAAGGTCAACAACACGATCGCGGCGATCCCAGAAGAGGATTGGGTCACGATCGACTACACCCGCTCAGGTCACGCCCAAGTCGCCGAAACGATCTACACCACCGGGACCGGCAAACGAGCCCGGACACGTCCGGCTCGTCGTGCGCCGCACCCGCCTCGCCGACACCGCCCAAGCAGCGATGTGGCCCACCTGGCGCCACCACACGTTCATCTGCAACAACACCCTCACCACCGTCGAGGCCGACCGGTTCCACCGCAACCACGCCGTCGTCGAACTCGCCATCCGCGAACTCAAAGACAACGGGCTCGAACACTGCCCCTCGGGCAGCTTCCCAGCCAACGGGGCCTGGCTCGCCTGCGCAGTCGCTCGCGCACAACCTGCACCCGCTGGGCCGGAATCATCGGCCTCGACGGCCCAATCCGCACCGCCCGAACCATCCGCAACCGGCTCATCGCCCTCGCCGGGGTCCTCGTCAACAACTCCGGCACCCCCACCCTCCGGCTCCCCACCGACTGGCCATGGGCACACCAATTCCACGCTGCCCTCGCCGCAATCCGGGCGCATCCCCGTCGCCGGGTCACCCTGACACCCCAGCCTCTTGCGCTGGCGCCGCACACACCGAACACCAAGCGCTGACACCCAAACCCGTCACCACGAAACCCCTGGTCCTACGCGCCCCAACACCAGACCAACGGGCTCACCACCGCCCCGACGACCCCACCAGGCCCGAACGCTCACTCACCAGACTCGGACAAGAACCCGATCGGTGGATTCAGGCTTAGGTGTCGCCATAGGGTCACACAGTCGGTGTGCTCTCCACTTGTACACCGGCCGTCTGACTCTGTCGTTAGCCACGCACTGATGCTCCGTAGCTTCCTCGGGTCGATCGCTCAGCACTACCGCTGTCCGGCACCGACCATCAAGCGACGAGCGACTGCCGTTGGCGCGCCCGTAGCCGCACCCGAGCATGAGAGCTCGCGCTCGCTCAGGGGCCACGCCCAACCAGGCAAACGTCGCCTGACACGGTGCAAGCCACCAACCAACAGGGCCAAAGCGGACGAACCGTCAAGGAGCTGGGTTGCTCATTCGGTCGACCAGGGCACCATGCCTCGCGAACCCATTCACTCCAGCTTGATACCTTGGCCAGTCGAGAGGTCGCCGGACATGCCTGGCGATCACGCCGTTACAGAGGATGGGACGACGCTTGTCACGACTGAGTGAACTGCTGCGCCTGGCACACAAGGCCGATCCCCAACTCGGCGCCGACCTAGAAGTCGAGATCAGTACACTCACCAACCGTCGCACCTTCGGCCTTGTGTTCGAGCAGCACCAGCCGGAGGCCGTCGAGCTTCCTGGCAAGCCAGTGCAACGGGGCGACAAGGTGCGCGTCCTGCCACCTCGAGGCGAAGCGAAGGCTGGAGACCGGCGCCTATGGCGTGTGACGCGGGTTGAGCGCACCGACGGACGGCACGTCGGACACCTCACCGAGATGGACGTCGAGAAGCCGGCCAACAGCACCGTGTCAGTTGATGATCTCGTGGTTGTGGCCGAGTTCCGGGACCCCATCTACCCCGGTCTCGTCGAGACCGGAAGGGTGGAACGCGGAGGCGACCAAGCCATTCCACACGGTCATCAACGCCGAGAATTACCACGCGCTTGAGATGCTGACGTACACGCACCGGCACTCCGTAGACGCCATCTATATCGACCCGCCGTACAACACCGGAGCGAAGGACTGGAAGTACAACAACGACTACGTCGAGGGCGACGACGACTACCGACATTCCAAGTGGCTCGCAATGATGGAACGTCGCTTGAAGGTCGCTCAGCGAGCTCCTCAATCCAGAGGACTCGGTGCTCATGGTCACGATCGATGAGAAGGAATACCTGAGGTTGGGTCTCCTGCTGGAGCAGACGTACCCGGAAGCTCGAATCCAAATGGTCACGATCGTGACGAACCCCAATGGTGTAGCCCGAGGTGCTGAACTTGCCCGTGTCGAGGAGTATGCCTTCTTCTGCTTCTTTGGTAGAAGCGCTCCAAGCCCGTTATATGACAACTTTCTAGATCAGGGTAGAGCGAAGCCCAACAGAAAGGTTCGCTGGGAATGGCTGTTGCGAGGAGGGTCCAACTCTCGTCGGGTCGACCGGCCGAACCTCTTCTACCCCATCTATATTGACGAGAAGAACCGTCGGATCGTCGAGGTAGGTGAGTCTCTCCCGATTGACTCGGACCCGACAGCAGACCCTGAGCGCCCAGGGCTGAGGACCCTCTGGCCGATCCGGGCCAGTGGATCGCACGCAAATTGGCGCACTTCCCCGGATTACTTGCGAGACCTCTTGTCGGCAGGACACGCTCGGCTTGGAGCGTTCGACAAGGCATCTGGTCGTTGGTCAGTCCTCTATTTGGGGAAGGCGCAGATTCGACGGATTGACGCTGGCGAGATCGAAGTCGTTGGTCGTGCAGCGGATGGCTCGGTGCTCTTGGAGGCCTCGGAGCTGGGTCCAACGAGCACGCCCAAGACAGTCTGGAACCGCCCGCAACACTCTGCGGGCGAGTATGGCTCTCGGATGATTAGGGCAATGTTGCCATCCCGCGAATTCCCCTTTCCAAAGTCGCTGTACGCAGTTGAAGACGCGCTCAAGACGATCGCCAAGGATAAGCCGGATGCTGTGATTCTCGACTTTTTCGCTGGATCTGGAA
>JBAOHD010000030.1:0-3568 GCA_037046615.1 Dermatophilaceae bacterium | reverse complement strand
TCGGGCGATCTGAGAGGAGCAGTTCATGTCCGAGTCGAGGAGTCGACGGTCGCCGAAGCGGTTGTCGCCGGAGACGAAGTGGGAGATCTTCTTGTCGGTCACGACCGGGGAGATCACCCAGGCCGACGCGGCCCGCAAGTGGCGGTGTCGACGTGTCGACGATCATCGGTATCCGGTCGCACGGTGAAGGACGCTGCGCTCGCGGCGCTGGCACGAACGCCGGGCCGTCCTGCCAAGGAACGGGACTGGCAGCTCGAGGCGGCACGCGCAGAGATCGGCCAGCTGACCGAGGCGATCAAGGCGCAGGCGATCGAGCTGGCGGTGATCGCGGGGAAAGTCCGGTTGGGGCTGAGCGGCCCGCTCCCGGCGCGGGTCCCCGCCGAGGTGAAGGAGCTGGTCCTCAAGACCGTCGACGACGCTGTCGCTGGCGGGTTCGCTCACAGCTGGGCGTGTTCGATCTGGATGGTCTCCGACGACCGGGTCCACCGCTGGCGGGCCCGCCGCCGGACAGCTCGGGACGCTCGTGGACCGGGCCCCCGGCGGCGCTCCGGTGCACGGGATCCTGCCCGCCGAGATCGACGCGATCCTCGAGATCGTCGAGGAGTGGGGCACCGGTTGACCGGTCGCACCGCAAGCTCGCCCACCGGGGCTCCTACACCGACCGGGTGTGGGTGTCGCCGTCGACGTTCCGGCGTGTCCTGGCTGCTCACGGCCTGGTTCTGCCCGACCGCCGCCACCACGGACCCCGACGGCGAAGAAGCCGTGGCCTGACTGGCTGGTGTGGGCACCGAACCGGATCTGGATCTGGGACGTCACCCACTTCACCCGCGCTCGCCGGGCGTGCTTCGCGATCGTCGACATGGTCTCCCGCTACTGGATCGCCACGCTCGTCTCGGTCGAGGAGACCGCCACCCAGGTCCAGTGTCGTCTTCGACGCCGCCCTCGAAGACCGAGGGCCTGCTGGACCTGCTGACCGACGAACGTCTCGACCTCGCCCGCCGACCACCCCGACCGGCCGATCCTGCTCGCCGTATCGGACAACGGACCCCAGATGACCGCCGGCGACACCCGCGCCGTACATGACGCTGATGGCGATCGCGCAGCACCACGGCCGGCCCCACACCCCCACCGACCAGGCGTGGATCGAGATCGTTCTTCGGGCACATCAAGGGCGAGTGGCCCCACCTCGAGGACATCGACGACCCCGCCGTCCTCGAAGCCGAGCTCGCCCGCATCCGCGATCGACTACAACGAGGTCCGGCTGCACGAAGCGATCGGCTACGTCACCCCCGACGACGAACACCACGGCACGAGGAGAACAGATCCGCGAGGCCCGCCGGCAAGGCCTCGCCCGAGCCCGCCAGACACCGGCTCGACCACCACCGCCGGCACCACCACCACCACCCCCGAGGAGACCACATGACTTGGATCATTTCCAACACGGATCTCCGCGGCAAAGTCAGACACACCTCACCCTTGCGGGGCCGAACCGACGCCACGACCGCCCCGATGTCCTCGTCGAACACCACGTCGTCGATGACCGTGCGCGCCAGCCCGAGCGCCTGCTGCCATACCCTCGCGTTCCGCACCCCGTTCTGCCTCCCGTTCCCAAGCCTTCAGACAGCTGGAAACGTAAGAGCCAGAACGGGGTGCACCCGCGGATGACCTACTCAGCCACCCACGGATGCGTCAGGGGAGCCGGTTTTCGCCCTACTAATTGCACTAGGAGAGTCCTGAAGTAGTCGAGAAATGGCTCGCGTTTCGCTTCGGGATGGAAAAGAATGGGGTATGGCGATTGGTAGGCAGCCGAGTCAGGTGCGGTTCGAGGATCCGGTCGGGTTGCTGGGTGACCGGCTGAAGGGGATCTATCGGTTGTTGGCTGAGGACGGGGCGGTGCTGTTCGGTGACGACTACTTCGCAGACCTGTACACGAGGTCGCGGAAGGGCCGGCCGACGATCCCGGCGCGGGTGGTGGCCACGGTGATGGTGTTGCAGTCCTATGAGGGGCTGTCGGATACCGATGCGGTGGAGCGCCTCGGACGCGATCTTGGGTGGCAGGCCGCGGCGGGTGTGCATATCGGCTACGAGTCGTTTCATTCGACGGTGCTGGTCGGGATGCGGAACCGTCTGCGGGCTTCGGAGCGACCGAAGCGGTTGTTGGAAGACACCGTCGCTGCGGCCCGCGAGTCGGGGGTGATGGGGACCAGAGCGCGGGTGGTGGACTCGACGGCGATCTTCGATGCGGTCGCGACGCAGGACACCGTCACGCAGTTGCGGTCGGCGATCCGTCGGGTGTTGGGGGTGCTGCGCCCGGAGTGGTCGGCGAAGGCGCGGGCGGTGCTGCGCCGTGACGATGACTATGCGACTCCGGGGAAGCCGCCGTGTGACTGGGATGACCGTGCCACGAAGGAGGAGTTGGTCGATGCGTTGGTCCGTGACACGCTCGCAGTGTTGGACGTGCTCGACGGTGTCGAGCTGACAGCCAGCGAAGCGGACGCGGTCGAGGTCTTGGCGGTCGTGGCCGGCCAGGACGTCGACCGAGACGACGACGGCCGGTTCAAGATCGTGCAGGGTGTGGCCCGGGACCGGATGATCTCCACTGTCGATCCCGAAGCCCGCCACGGTCACAAGTCGAGGAACCGCCGTTTCGACGGGTACAAGGGCCACATCGTGATCGACCCGGACTCCGAGATCATCGAGGACGTGACCGTCACCCCGGCGAATGCCGCGGACCAAGACGCCCTCGGTGATCTGCTCGCGGGGCTCGCGGAGGTGGCCGACAAGCCGGTCGTGTTCGCGGACTGCGCGTATGGGGCCGGCCAGACCCGCCACGACATGGCCGAAGCGGGGTTCGATCTTCGAGCGAAGGTCCCGCCGACGGTTCGCCGGGAGGGCCGCTACAGCAAAGACGACTTCGGTATCGACCTCGACGCCCCGGCGGTGACGTGTCCGGCCGGTCAGACCGTGACGATCAAGTACGGCAAGGACGGCTCGGGCCGCGCCGACTTCTCGTCGCACTGCGGTGGCTGCCCCCGGCGTGGGGCCTGCACGACCGCGGCAGCGGGCCGGGTCGTGACGATCCACCCGCATGAGCGTCTGCTCCAGGCCGCCAAGGCAGCCCAAGCCGACCCGGGCTGGCAAGCCGAGTACCGGGGGACCCGCCCTAAAGTGGAGCGCAAGATCGCGCACATCACGTTCCGTCAACACGGCGGCCGCAGAGCCCGAACTCGGGGGGCGGTGCGGGTCATGACCGATCTGGTCACCCGTGCCGCCGCGGTCAACCTCGGCCGTCTCGCCACCCTCGGCGTCACCTACGACGCCGGCTGGCAACGGGCCGGGCCATGAACGCGGCCACCCCACGCCAGGCACCCCCCACCGCGAGCGCCTGGTTCGCCGCGCCAACGGAACCGCCCGACACGACCTGAACCCCGCCCCGCAGGCACTGAAGGACCGGAAGCCAAGGCCAAGGCCCGAAGCCGAGACCCCAACCCCACCACCCGCGCAGCCACATCTCCGCGCCGCAGTCCCCACATGCCGACTACATCAGGAGTCACCTAGGCCCCTGAGC
>JBAOHD010000029.1:0-2113 GCA_037046615.1 Dermatophilaceae bacterium | reverse complement strand
CTCGTCGACCTCGATGCGGCCTTCGGCCGCGGCCATAACCGGGAGATCATCCGCGAGATCGTCGCCCGGCTTGACCTCAAGGTCGAACTATCCGGCGGGATCCGCGACGCCGAATCCCTCGACATCGCCCTCGCCACGGGATGCCGCCGCGTCAACATCGGCACGGCCGCGCTCGAGGACCCGGAATGGACTGCCCGGGCGATCGCCGAGTACGGCGACCGGGTGGCGATCGGTCTCGACGTCCGGGGCACGCGTCTGGCCGCCCGTGGGTGGACGTCGGAGGGCGGCGAACTCTGGGAGACGCTGGAACGACTCGACCGCGAGGGTTGTGCCCGCTATGTCGTGACGGACGTCGCCAAGGACGGCATGCTCGCCGGCCCCAACCTCGACCTCCTGCGTGAGGTGTGTGCATGCACCGACCGTCCCGTCATCGCCTCGGGCGGGGTATCAACGCTGGCGGACATCGAGGCCATCTCCGGCATGGTCGACCAGGGCGTCGAAGGCGCGATCATCGGGTCGGCGCTCTACAAGGGTGCATTCACGTTGACCGAGGCCCTCGACCTCGTCGGTCGCCCGTGACGCCGTCGGGCCAGCGCAGGAGACACTCGTCGGGGGGCCCCTGGGAGGACCGCTTCGGATATAGCCGGGCTGTCCGGGTGGGCGATCGCATCGTCGTCTCGGGTTGCACCGCGGCCGGCGACGAGGAGTCGCTCGCCTCGGGTGATGCCCGCTCGCAGGCCGATGCGGCCCTCGCCGTCGCGGTGGCGGCGGTCGCAGCCGTGGGAGGACGGCGCGAGGACGTCGTCCGCACCCGGATGTATCTCACGCGGCGAGCCGACTGCGACGCCGTCGGAGCGGCCCACGGGGCCGTCTTTGCCGACGTCCGTCCAGCCGCGACGATGGTCGTCGTCGCCGGACTCATCGACGAGCGGATGCTCGTCGAGATCGAAGTGGAAGCAGTCGTGCCATGACCCACCATCACGACCATGACCACGACCACCTCGACCCAGACGCCCAGCCTGGCGGTGGACGTGAATTGCCCTGGGCCGCAGATAGTCACGGCTTCTCGTGGGCCGGGCGGGAGCTCAGCGCCAGCGGCTTCGAGGACGATCGGGGGGACGCGGACCCCGCGGTGCGAGCCGCTGCCACGGCCGTCCTCACGGCCCCGACAGTCCAGGCCGAGGTCGACCTCATGGTCCAGGTCGCGGGCGCGAGGTGGCTCGTCCCGATCGTCGCGGTGCCGGTCGACACCCAGATCCATCAGGGGATGCGGGTCGAGGGGCACGCCGAGATGGCTGCAGTCACGCTGACCGGACGCGACGGCGAGAGCGCGCTGCCGGTGTTCAGCGGGCTCGACTCGCTGATGGTTTGGGATCCGGACGCCCGACCGGTGCCGGTCACGGCCGAGCGTGCCGCGCAAGCCGCGGTCTCCGAGGGATGCGCGACGATCCTGCTCGACCTCGGATCCGAGTATGCCGTGGCGCTGCGTCCCAGCATGGTGTGGGCGCTCGCGTCCGGCCGGGCATGGCAGCCCAGCCACCTCGATCCCTTCGTCGCGACCAGCATCGACCGGGCACTGGTGCCGGAAGACCGGGTGGTCGGGCATCGCCTCGGCCCAGCGCGTCCCCTGGGGTCAGGCGGCCTGCAGATCACTCTCACCCTCGTGCCAGGGCTCACCCATGACGACGTCGCGGCCATGGCGACTCGCATCGGCGAGCGGCTCGCCACCGATGGGGAGTTCCGGGCCCGCGTCGACGCGGTGAGTTTCACCATCGAGGCAGCGCAGTCATGAGCGCCGGCATGCGCATCCACCACGTCCAACTGGCCATCCCGGAGGGTGGCGAGGCGCTCGCCCGAGCATTCTGGGTGGGCGCGCTCGGCTTCCGCGAGGTGCCCAAGCCGGTGGCCATGGCTGCCCGAGGCGGCTGTTGGTTTCGCATCGGGCCCGATGAGGACGTGACCGCTGAGATCCATGTCGGAGTGGAGCGACCGTTCGCGCCGGCGGCCAAGGCCCACCCTGCCCTCGCCGTCGGGTCTATCGGGCAGCTCGAGCAGATCGCCACGAGGCTGGCCGAGCGGGGCTTCCCGGTCGACTGGAGTCAGCGGCATACCG
>JBAOHD010000028.1:0-2890 GCA_037046615.1 Dermatophilaceae bacterium | reverse complement strand
CAGTTGGCTGCCTGTGCGAGCCACGGCAGCGTTCGAAGATGAGTCAGGGTGGCGAGAGCGTGTACCGCCGCAGGCCGACCCAACCATTGGTGATGGAGATGGAATTCACCCACACGTGATCGCCCACAACCGTCAGGACGTTGGGGGTTGACCCGCTCTCGACGATTGTGGCCTTCCGAGTGCCACCGCCGCCGGCCAGGTCGTAGGCGGTGATGTTGAGGTTGCTCCCAAGCGCGCTCTCGGAGCCCGCGACCGCTACCCAGCCGCTCCCGATGGCAAGACCTCGAATCGACGCGACGTCCACGAGCTTGCTGCGGGTGGCGTCCAGCACGCCGAGATCGGGAGTGAAGTCGGCGAGCCACACCGTGTAACCAACGTTGGCATGCGTGTACCAGGCGGCCTTCCCCCCGCGATCGTCAGGGCAGCCATCTCGCCGGGCCCGCCTGAGAACGTGCCGTCGTCGTTCAGCCGATACGTGTGGAACTCCGCATTCGCGAACACATCGCTTCCGTGGACGGCGCTCAGGTAGACCTTCACGTCGGGGCCATAGGCCGCGACATCGGGGGATCCGTCGAAGCGGAAGCGGTGGATGCGGCCATCTGGCTGGGCCGCGGCGAGTGTGTCGTCGCTTGCCATGGCTCGCGCGAGGGCGCTCCCGTCCGCCTCCGTCTCGCGCAGCTCGAGGGACGCTGCGTCCGCATAGCCCGCCTGACCCACGGAAAGCACCGATTTGCCCGACGGAAGCGCAAGAAGGGATAGGCGGTCACTCCCGATGGCGGGCAGGACCGAGCAGTGCGAGCTGCTCAACCCAAATGACCCCGAGCCACTCGGCGATTGAAAAGAGTCTTGCCCGCTTCGAACCGCGAAGATCGGAACGCCCGAAGCGAGGTCGTACACAACCGCTTCCAGGGGCACTCGCTCCGCCGGGTTCTGGGACGAGCGCCTGTGGACCACGAGCAGCCGAGTCGGTGCGCCGGATGGATCAAAGGCCAATCCGAACTCGAACTCATACAACCCGCCCGAGAGCACGCCGTCGAACTGGAGCTCGCTACAGCCGGGCTGCCCGGACTGACATGGGATGAACGTGAGCGGCTGATACTCTGCCTCGGGTGCGATCGCGACAGACGCTGTGCACTCTCCACCCAGCGCTTTGATGAGCTCGAAGCCCGGCCACGGCGATTTCTTCGACTCGTCCGACGACGAGGGCGACGCCCCGCAGCCCCAGAGCGCGACCACGAGCGCAAGAAGCACGCGAGCCAAGACCCTGTCCACTCGATCCACCCAGCCTCGGATAGAGGCTAGCCTGCCCAGCGGCGCGCGCTGCTCGTCGCAGCCGCCGGTGGGCGTTTCAGCTGGATCTTCCGAGCTCGAGCCACAGGCAGCGCAGCCCAGGGAGCCCAGGATAAGTAGATGTTTCCCCGTAATCATACGGAAGGGCATAGCAGGTTGCCGGGGGCATGGCACCCGGCCACGCGCGCCGGCGTGCAGGTCGTCCCGGCGCCGACCCGCGCGTGAGCTGCCTCATCCGAGCCCGAGCGAGAACTTCAAGGCGGCGTCGAGTGCCTCGTGCTTGTCATGAGGCAGAGGGCCGATCGGCGTGTCCAGCCACGACTTCGGGATGGTCACGAGTGAGTCGGTGTTGACGACGCATTTGCGGGGGAGCCCGTCGCGCTTGCCGAGCGGCACCTCGCTCGCGATGGCCCTGATGGTCGTCGAAACCTCGGCGACAGTGACGGATGTTCGTACCGCGTAGGCTGCATCGCGGGAAACGAGGACCACCGGGCGCCGGCCAGCCGGGAGGGGGAGCTTGGCCCACCAGACCTCGCCGCGCCTCACTTCCAAGGCTCCCAGCGCGAGGTCGCGCCCTTGGCCGTCGCCGTGACTTCGTCGCCTGGCTCCGGCGCGTGCAGGTAACCCTCGATGTACTTCCGATCCGCGTCATCCACCTGCTGCGCAGCGATCCAGTGATCCACCGCTTCCGCGATGGCCGCGCTACGGGTGAGCCGCTTCTTCGCCCTCGCCTTCTCCAGCGACTTGGCGGTCGCGATCGGCAGGCTGATCGCCAGCTTGAGCACCGTGGTCATACCCGAGTGATACCAAATGCGGACACGTCGTGCCAGTTCGGTCGTCCGCGCCCGGGGCCTCGAGCCCGCGCCAGCGCCGCGTCAGCCCTCCGGCTTCACCGGCGGCCAGTGCCCGCCCGGCCCGTTGACGACCGAGCCCTTCGGATCCGCGGGGTCGCACGGCGGGCTGATGAAGTGGGGGATGATCTCCCCCGAGAATGGCCCCTTGCGAAACGACGCGATGACGCTGACGTCGAGCAGGCACCACCCCGGCTCGTACGTCGGCGCGTAGGTGCCGTGGATGGCGCTGGGCTCGAGCGTGAGGTTCGCTTCGAGTACGTCGGGCGCGGGCGGCGTCTGGCGAGCCTTGTTGACCAGCGCCAGGCTCGGCCAGGTCTCGTCGAACTTGCCGTCCGCGGTCGAGAACTTCGCCGAGACCGCGAGCTCGAGGGTGTTCTCGCAGGTGGCGCTCGATCCGGGGCGCAGAGTGCGCGTCACGTATTCGGCGGTCACCGCGCTCGTGTCCACCACGAAGGTGAGCGTGGTGGGAGGGCTGCCTGGCTCGGACCCCTTCACCTCGAAGCCCAGGTCGGCGTCGTGGTATCCGGCGGCCAGCGGCAGCAGCGCCGACGCGGCGAACCCGAACGGTGAGACTTCGTCCATCCCCAGCGCCGCGCGCTTCTCGTCGCAGCCACCGGTGGGCGTTTCAGCCGGATCTTCCGAGCTCGAGCCACAGGCAGCGCAGCCCAGGGAGCCCAGGATAAGTAGATGTTTCCCCGTAATCATACGGAAGGGCATAGCAGGTTGCCGGGGGCGCTGCCAGCGCG
>JBAOHD010000027.1:0-13154 GCA_037046615.1 Dermatophilaceae bacterium | reverse complement strand
ACACCGTGACGATCCGGCCGACCTGGTGCGAGGAGCCCTTCGTGTGGCCGACCATCTTGACCGTCAGCTCACGGCTGCGGCGGACCGCATCGGCGAGCGCCGTGCTGTCGTCGGCGGCGATCACTTCGCGGAATCCGCTCCGGAGCGCCTGGCCCAGCGTCGACACATCCAACCGCGGCCGCAGCAGCACGAAGCCGATCTCGGGGCGGTCTGCACGCACCGACTCGACGAGCGCGCATGCCTGATCGAGATCAACGAGCGGCCCGATGACGACGAGCTCCGAATCCGGGTCGTCTTCGAGGTGGCGATAAACCAAGGGAGCAGACGCGAGGGCGCGAACGTCCCCCACGGCATACCGATAGCGCTCTTGCGCGCTGGGGTCTGGGTCCCAGAGAACGTTCATCGTCACTGACCGTGCAGGGTGAGGTCGTTGGCCGTGAGCTTCGGGTCGACCGTGAGGTCGGGGCCCTCGAGACCGAAGTAGAGGTGCTTTGCCGGGTTGTTTTGCGCCTGGTCGCTGTGCTGGATGGCATGGACCAGACGGATTGATTCCTCGGGGGTGACGGCGAGGGTCACGAGATAGGTCTGGATCTGGGCCGGCTGCTGCGATCCCCCGACGGCCCCACCTTTGGCGTCCGTCGCGGGCGCTGGGCTCGTCAGGCTCGAGGCGCCGATGCCGATGACCTCCACTCCCCGCAGGAGCACGCTCGTGCTCTTGACGTTGAGCTCGTTGAATTGTTTGGTCGCCTCGTCGGTGCCCACCTTTTGGATCTTGTAGGTGTCGTAGATCGTGATCTTCGACCCGGGCGTGACGAAGGCGCCCACCCGGTTGGGGTCTTCGAGGCTCACCGAGACGGCGATCTTGCCGGTCGGCACGACAATCGCCTTCTGGCCCACGCGTTGCGTCCCAAAGGCCGCCTCGAAGGCATATTGCCCTGGCGCGATGTCCGTGACCGCGACAAGACCGCTGTTGTCCGGCCCGACCGCCGAGAGGACACCCGCGGGGACGGCCTTCGAGGCCACCTCCGCCGCCTCGATGAGACCACCCCGTTGCGCGTCTTTGAGGGTCGTGCCAGCAGGAACGACTTGTTTGACGACGAAGACGGTCTTGGGCTGCTGGCTCTCGACCGCCCGCCGATCAGCGCCCTTGGCGTAGAGGAAGACGAGCCCGGCGCCGACCAGCCCCAGGACGACGGCAACGAGGATCGCGACGACGCGACGGGGCATGTGGTTCTCTTTCTGAGCTTTCGAACGGGAGAGTTAGCCGGCTGCCACCACAGCCCACACCCCGAAGCCGGGGTTTCCCGAGGTGGGCGGGTTGATGACCGTCGAGGGAGAGTTCATGACGCCTTGGACAAACCAGCCGGAGATGCAGCGGTCAGAGCCACTGCATGGCACGACACCCGAGACGCGGCTGGCCCGCTCCTGTGAGCCGCCGATTTTGTAGCCACTGAGGTAGAACTTCGCGACACCGGCAATGTGGTAGTACGTCTTGCGCGCCACCCGCTGCGCCACCGCCACAATCGGCGGGTATGCCGCCCGACGGCGGGCCCGAGTTGGACTTCACGAGGCAATCGAAGACCGGCAAGTCGATGACCGGGCCGTTGCTCCAGATCCCGTCGAGGGCGGAACGACACTCCACGGTGGCGGAGTTGCCGGTGTCGATATTCGCCCAGTAGTCGACACCATTGGTCGTCGTGATCGTCGTCAAGCAGGTGGTCGTGGAGTCCAGATATCCAAAGCCACCCGCAGTGTCTTTCCCCTTGTAGGCGCAGTTGTCCGCGTCGCCCGGGTCATGGAGCTTGATGATGATCTCGCGACCCGCGGTGTTGGGCTGGGTCGCGGCCAGGGGGTATGCCGGTTGGCCGGCGCCCCCGTAGCCCGGCCACGGGGCGATCGGCGCGGCTGCGACATACGACATCCCACCCGTTGAGTACTTCTGCCACTCGCACGCCGAGATCGTGATCGGGGACGTGAAGGTCGTGGTCGCCGGGATGCCCCACGCGGCGCGCGCACAGGACGTGACGTTGGTGCTTTCGGTGCCTCCGGAAGCGCGCGCAAACGGGTTGGGGATCCACGGCTGGCCGCCTTGTTCGGCGCGCACTCGCACTTCGACCTGCGGCAGCAAGGGACTGATTCCCGCGGGCAACGGCGGGCACTCGCGCAGCTCGGTGAGGCTTGGCGCGTTCGTGCACGCCGGCAGCGTGCCGGAGGTGACATTGCGACCGCATTGCCGTTCGATGACGTGATCGCGACCCGGAGCGACATTGTTGGTGTTGGCGGCGACCAGACCGGCGAGGTTGTCAGCGCCGGCGACGCAGTTGCCTTTGGCGCAACTCTGCGCCAGGGCAAGTGCGGAGGCGTCGGCGGCATTCTGGGTCTGGCGGCGCTCCCACATGATCTGCCCGGCGTCGACGGCGAAGGTCAGCATCCCCAGGAGCACTCCACCGGCGATGAAAATGGCGACAAGTGGCGTGACCGATCCACGCTCCCGTGGAGACTTCATCATCCGTTGCACCTCATGGAAGCGGTCGACGACGGTTGGGGGGTCGGGATCGAGGCGCCAAACATGCCGGTGATGCCGTCGAGCGCGGCCCACTGGAATCCCGTCGTGGCCACGGTGACGGTGGCATTCGCGGTGGGGCCAGCAGCAGGAGGACACGCGAGGTTGACCACCGCGCTATGACCGCCGGCGAGGGTGTCGATCCCGGGAAGGGACTGGGCGACGCGCGTCTGCAACTCCGCCCCGGTGTAGCGCAGTGCCGCCATCCGAGCGCCCTCTCGAGCAGCATTCGTGACCATCGCTTGGGCCAGGAGGAGCCGACCCATGTCGATGATCCCGATGAGGATGAGCATGAGGAGGGGAAGGATGATGGCGAACTCCACCATGGAAGCTCCGGTGTCGTCCCGTCGCCGCACCTCAACACACCTCCTCAGTCGTGAGCCAGCGGGGCCCATCATGGCACGCCATCACTTCATACGCTTGCGGTTTGCGGAAACTCGAAGTTGAAGCCCAACGATGCAACCAGACAGGAACGCGATGGATGGGTCGCTCACATCAGCGACCCATCCATCGCGCACGTGGTGTACCTCTCAAAATGGAACTGGCAGAGTTTCGAAAAGTGCGAGGACAGATTCCCCGAACGCCTCCACTGCCGCCACGACCACAAGAGCCACGAGGGCAACCATGATCCCGTATTCGACCATCGTGG
The DNA here is from genome assembly GCA_037046615.1 of Dermatophilaceae bacterium. Classification (GTDB taxonomy): domain Bacteria; phylum Actinomycetota; class Actinomycetes; order Actinomycetales; family Dermatophilaceae; genus Phosphoribacter. Next base: position 9,942 of record JBAOHD010000027.1, on the reverse strand, counting down.
CCCCCCGATCGCTTCCGACCTCGGTCGGAATCATGGCCTGACCCCAGTGTTATGGGGCAGGCGCCGGGGTCGGGATTTTGCCAGTGACACCGGCAAACGTCTCGCGAATGGCTTGGCCGAGGGGCGACACGGCGGCGATGACGACGACCGCGATGAGGGCGACCATGATGCCGTACTCGACCATGGTGGCGCCGCCGTCCATCGCACGCTGGCGAAGGCGGATGAGGATCCGAGTCATGTGAATCTCCCTGAACGTTGGGTGTGCGGGGCGATCTCCCTCGCATCACTTGGCACGCTATGACGCGGCCCGCACCCGGCGGCATCGGCTAAGCGCATCGGCTTTCAGTTTGCATTCACCCGATGCGCTATCCCCCGTTCGGGGGATAGGGCTCGCACGGCGACTACCCCTTTTCTGCCCAAAAGGCTGCGCTCCCGAAAGCTCCTCAGCCACACTGGCGAGGTCGCAACTCACCGAGAACTAACCGGCATACCGGAGTCTCGTGGTCGGCCCCGACCCCGCGCTCCTCGAATCCGCGCGAGGCGACCAACAGGATCGCGATAGTGACACTTGGGTCACGCTGCAACATCCGCCAAGTGACAGGATCGCGATCTTGCGCGCACAGATCGCGATCTTTCGGCGTATGCCGCTCGCGCACCTCCGCTCGACCCGTCCCCACCGACGAGGCTGCTTCACCGACGAGGCAGCCACACCCACGAGGCTGCTTCACCGACGAGGCAGCCACACCCACGAGGCGGCCACACCCACGAGGCGGCCGTGGCCGGCATCAAGATCGCGATAGTGACACTTGGGTCATGCTGCAACATCACCCAAGTGACAGGATCGCGATCTTGCACGCACAGATCGCGATCCAGACCGCGCCCTATCCCCGCCAAGACGCCGATAGGGCCCGCCGCAGCGAGCCCTATTTTCGGTGGAGCCAAGGGGACTCGAACCCCTAACCCCCTGCTTGCAAAGCAGGTGCGCTACCAATTGCGCCATGGCCCCGCAGGGCGTCGGGCGGTCGGTATCAGCGTCGCCGACCCCGACCCGTCGTTCACCGCACGTCGTCGGTCGCCTCGGCCCACAGGTCGCGCTCGGCCTGCTGACTGGCCAGGGACTTGCGCATCGCCAGGGCGGCGGCCGCCGCGGCGGCGAGCAGCGACCCAGATCTTCTTGGCGCACGGCATACCTCCCGACTGGAAGGACCGACGGTGGTGGGCCTAACAGGACTTGAACCTGTGGCCTCTTCCTTATCAGGGAAGCGCTCTAACCGTCTGAGCTATAGGCCCTCGCACCATCGCCGCGACGCTGCGGCGCCGCGACGCGCCAGACTACCGCAACGGTTCCCGCAGGATCAAAATCGGTATGCCGCATCGCCCGAGCACTGCCTCGCTGGCGCCCGCCAGCGGGCGGTCAGTCGTCCGTGAGCGTGAGCTGCACGCCTCCGACGAGGGCCGCGCAGATGTTGTAGAGGTAGGCGCTCAACGTGCCCAACGCCGTGAGCAGGACGACGTCGAAGACCCCGACGACCATCGAGCCAGCGACGGTCACCCGGGGGAAGCCGATGTAGTCCATGATCTGAGAACGGCTCGGCCGTGTTGTTCTGCAGGCTCTTGATCGAGACCGTCCACGTCGCCGAAGACGCCCATTCCGTTGACAGGATCGATCCACAGCAGCCATCGTGCCGACGATCAGTCCGATGGCCGCGGCCGATGGACAGCAGAAGCGACATCTTCATCGCCGACCACGGGTCGATCCGCGCGACCGCGAGGCGGACCCGGCGGCCGGTCGGTCGGGCCGCTCGTCGCCGCGGCGACCTGCGTGCGGGTCTTGCTCGCTGGCGGAGGTCGCCGACGCTGCGGCGGCTGTGCCAGCCGTCTTGGCTGCGGACGTGGCGCTCTTGGCCGCCGCGACGGAGCTTGCCGCCCGGCACCCGCGACGCGCGCTGGTCACGGTGAGCGCACCGCCGCGGCTGCGTCGGGCTGCGGCCGCGCCGATCCCACTCTTGGTCGCACGCGGCTTGCCGCGCGACCGGGCTTGTCTGACGTCCGTCTTTCCGTGCGCCAGCCGCGGGGGCCGTCTTGGCAGTCGGCAGCCGCTGGCGCGGAAGGCGCTGCGTCCGTGGGCTTCACCGGGCGTGGTCGCCGAGCCGGCTGGCTTCGGGGCGAGGGGTCGACCACAGGCCGATGGGCCGACGTCGGCCGGGCCCCCAGGCGTGCTCACTCGTGACCTCCAGGCGGTGTGGTGTTGTCAGCCGAGTCGTCAGCCGTGTCATCAGCCATCGGGGCCGACCGATCATCGGCCACCTCAGCACTGTCTGTGCCCTCAGACGCTACGCCATTGTCATCCTCGATGCCTGATTCGGCGTTGCGCGCAACGGCGACGATCGCGTCGTCCCGGCATCCGGGGTGGCGAACTTCACGCCCATCGTCGAGCCGGCCCGTGTAGCCGCACCTCGTCGACTCTGCCGAGCGCACGATCTTGCCCCGTCTCCATGACGACCATGACCTCGTCTGTCGGCGGTCACCGTCAGCGCGCCGACCAGGTCGCCGCCCTTGTCGGACAGCTTGGCGACCTGGCCACGCCGAGATGCCACCACGGCCCTTGGACGCGATCCACTCCGACGGCCCGGGTCCGCTTGGCCGAGCCCGTTCTCGAAGACGACGAACACATCCGGTTCTGTCTCCGGCGTGGACCACCGACATCGCCAGCAGCACGGTCGTCGCCGCGTGAACCGCATGCCGGTGACGCCCGAGGTCGCCCGACCCATCGGGCCGCAACTGGTCGGTCGTCGGCGCGGAAGCGCACCGACTGACCCTTGCCGTGAGACGAGGAGCAGATCGTCTTCAGGGGCGGCCAGCCCGGCTCCGACGAGCACGTCGTCGTCGCGGAGGTTGACCGCGATGAGACCACCCGAGCGCGGGGAGTCGTATTCCGCGAGGCGGGTCTTCTTCACGAGGCCAGCCGCGCGTCGCAAGGACGAGGTAAGGCAGCCTGCTCGTAGTCCTTGATCGCCAGCACCTGGGCGATCTCCTCGCCGGGCTGGAAGGCCAGCAGGTTGGCGACGTGCTGGCCCTTGGCGTCACGGCCGGCCTCGGGCAGCTCGTAGCCCTTGGCGCGATAGACCCGGCCGAGGTTGGTGAAGAACAGCAGCCAGTGGTGGGTCGTCGTCGTGAAGAAGTGGCTCGACGACGTCTTCGCCGCGCAGCTGCGCACCCCGGACGCCCTTGCCGCCGCGTCGCTGCGAGCGGTAGAGGTCGGTGCGTGGTGCGCTTGGCGTACCCACCGCGCGTGATCGTGACGACGACGTCCTCTTCGGGGATGAGGTCTTCGACCGACATGTCACCGTCGAAGAACTCGATCTTGGTGCGGCGGTCGTCGCCGTACTTCGTCGACGATCTCGGCGAGCTCGTCGGAGATGATCGTCGCGCTGCCGCGCCGGCTTGGCGAGGATGTCGTTGTAGTCGTCGATCCGAGCCTGGCAGCTCGTCGTGCTCCTCGACGATCTTCTGGCGCTCGAGGGCGGCCAGACGGCGCAACTGCATCTCGAGGATGGCCCGTGGCCTGGATCTCGTCGATCGTCAAGCAGCCGCATCAGGCCGTCACGGGCGATCTCGACGGTCGCCGACGCCCGGATGAGGGCGATGACTTCGTCGAGCATGTCCAGCGCCTTGAGGTAGCCGCGCAAGACGTGGATGCGGTCTTCGGCCTCGCTCGAGCCGGTAGCGCGTCCGGCGTTCGATGACATCCATCTGGTGGTCGACCCAGTGCCGGATGAAGCGCGTCGAGCGGCAGCGTCCGCGGCACGTCGTCGACGAGCGCCAGCATGTTGGCCCCGAAGGTCGTCTGCAGCTGGGTGTGCTTGTAGAGGTTGTTGAGCACGACCTTGGCGACCGCGTCGCGCTTGAGCACGATGACCAGTCGCTGCCCGGTCTTGCCCGGAGGTTTCGTCGCGGATGTCGGCGATGCCGGCCAGGCGTCCCTCGCGCACGAGATCGGCGATCTTCGAGCGCGAGCACGTCCGGGTTGACCTGATAGGGGAGTTCGGTGACGACGAGGCAGACGCGGCCGTGGATCTCCTCGACCTCGACCTTGGCCCGCATGATGATCGACCCGCGGCCCGTGCGGTAGGCGTCCTCGATGCCCTTGTGGCCCATGATGAGCCCGCCGGTCGGGAAGTCCGGCCCCTTGATGAGCGTCAGCAGCTCGCGCGAGCAGCTCCTCGCGGGTCGGCCTCCGGGTGCTCGAGATACCACTGCGCGCCGGCGGCCACCTCACGGAGGTTGTGCGGCGGGATCTGTGTCGCCATCCCGACGGCGATGCCCGAAGATACCGTTGACCAGCAGATTCGGGAACCGGCTCGGCAGCACGACCGGCTCGCGCGTCTTGCCGTCGTAGTTGTCCTTGAAGTCGACGGTGTCCTCGGTGATGTCGCGGACCATCTCCATGGCCAGCTGCGCCATCCGGCACTCGGTGTATCGCGGTGCCGCCGCGCCGTCGTTGCCGGGCGACCCGAAGTTGCCCTGCCCGTCGACGAGCGGATAGCGCAGCGACCACGGCTGCACCAGGCGCACGAGGGCGTCGTAGATCGCGGTGTCACCGTGCGGGTGGTATTGCCCCATGACGTCGCCGACGACCCGCGAGCACTTGTTGTAACCCCGGTCGGGCCGGTACCCGCCGTCGTACATCGCATACAGCACTCGCCGGTGCACCGGCTTGAGCCCGTCGCGCACATCCGGCAGCGCCCGGCTGACGATGACCGCCATCGCATAGTCGATGTAGGACCGCTGCATCTCGGTGTTGAGATCGACCGGCTCGATCTTGTCGCCACCGGTCGACGGCGGCGGCGACCGCTCCCGAGGTCGGGCTCGGGCGCCTCGACCTCGTCGGGCGCTTCGATCATGTCCCCGTCGATCGGCTCATCCGGCCCGATGGGCGGCTGCTCACTCACTGGATTTCCTCACTGCGACAACGACTTTCGAGCAAAGACAACGGGGTATGCCGCGACGGCGCACTCAAGGAGGCGGCAGCCGGAAGCGCCACGCAACCCGGCCTCACGGCATACGGACTAGATGTCAAGGAAGCGCACATCCCTCGCGTTGCGCTGGATGAAGGACCGGCGCGACTCGACGTCTTCGCCCATGAGGATCGAGAAGATCTCGTCGGCCGCAGCGGCGTCGGCCATCGTCACCTGCAGCAGGGTGCGGGTGTCGGGGTCCATCGTCGTGTCGCGCAGCTCGGCGGGGTTCATCTCGCCCAGACCCTTGTAACGCTGGATCGAGTTGTCCTTGGGCAGACGGCGACCGGCCGCCTGACCCTGGGCGACGAGGCCGTCGCGCTCGCGGTCGGAGTAGGCGAACTCGTGCGGGGAGTTGGTCCACTTGAGCCGGTAGAGCGGCGGCTGCGCGAGGTAGACGTAGCCGGCGTCGATGAGCGGGCGCATGAAGCGGAAGAGCAGCGTCAGCAGCAGGGTGCGGATGTGCATGCCGTCGACGTCGGCGTCGGCCATGAGGACGATCTTGTGATAGCGGGCCTTGGTCAGGTCGAAGTCCTCGCCGATGCCGGTGCCGAAGGCCGAGACGAGAGCCTGAACCTCGTTGTTGCCCAGGATCTTGTCGATCCGGGCCTTCTCGACGTTGAGGATCTTGCCGCGGATCGGCAGGATCGCCTGGGTCTCGGGGTCGCGGCCCTGGACGGCCGAGCCGCCGGCCGAGTCACCCTCGACGATGAAGACCTCGGAGATCGACGGGTCCTTGGACTGGCAGTCGCGCAACTTGCCTGGGAGGCCGCCGGATTCGAGCAGGCCCTTGCGACGGGTGTTTTCGCGGGCCTTGCGGGCGGCGACCCGAGCGGCGGCGGCCTGGACCGCCTTGCTGACGATGTCCTTGCCTTCGCGCGGGGTGGCGCCTCCAGCCAGTGCGCCGAACTCGTCGGTCATCGCGCGCTGGACGAAGCCCTTGACCTCGGAGTTGCCGAGCTTGGTCTTGGTCTGCCCCTCGAACTGCGGCTCGCCGAGCTTGACCGACACGACCGCGGTCAGGCCCTCGCGGATGTCGTCGCCGGTGAGGTTTTCGTCCTTGTCCTTGAGGATGTTGTTCTTGCGCGCGAAGTCGTTGACGAGCTTGGTCATCGCCGCGCGGAAGCCCTCTTCGTGGGTGCCGCCCTCGTGGGTGTTGATCGTGTTGGCGTAGGTGTGGACCGATTCGCTGTATGCCGTCGTCCACTGCATCGCGAGCTCGAGCGACAGCGCCCGGGTGGTGTCTTCGGACTCGATCGAGATGATCTCCGGGTGCACTGGTTCGGACTTCTTGGAGCCGACGAGGTGCTTGACGTAGTCGACGAGGCCACCGTCGTAGCGGTAGGTCACCTTGCGCGCCTTGACGGTCTTCTTGGGCGCCGTCGCTCCAGCGGGGGCGCCGTCGGCCACCGCGTCGGGGTGGTCGTCGTCGCTCGCGGGGGCGATGACGCGCTCGACGTCACCGGCGAGGTTGTCGAGGTCGATCTCGTCGTCATCGACGACGTCGGCCGGGTCCTCGCGCTCGTCGGTGAGGTTGATCGTCAGGCCCTTGTTGAGGAAGGCCATCTGCTGGAAGCGAGCCCGGATCGTCTCGAAGTCGTAGACGGTCGTCTCGAAAATGTCGGTCGACTGGCCCAGAAGGTGATCGTCGTGCCGGTCTCGTCGGTGGCCTCCATCTTGGCCAGCGGCTCGGTCGCGACGCCGTGGTCGAAGGTGATCCGGAAGGCGTGGCCCTTCTGGCGCACGGTCGCGTCAAGGCGGGAGGAGAGCGCGTTGACGACCGAGGACCCGACGCCGTGCAGGCCACCGGACACCTTGTAGCCGCCGCCGCCGAACTTGCCGCCGGCGTGCAGCTGGGTCAGCACGAGCTCGACGGCGCTAACGCCCTCGGTGGGGTGCATGTCGGTGGGGATGCCGCGGCCGTTGTCGCGGACCCGGACGCCCGCCGTCGGCGAGCAGCGTGACGTCGATCGTGTCGGCATACCCCGCGAGGGCCTCGTCGACCGCGTTGTCGACGATCTCCCACACGAGGTGGTGCAGACCGCGCTCCCCGGTCGAGCCGATATACATGCCCGGGCGCTTGCGGACGGCTTCGAGCCCCTCGAGGACGGTGATGGCGGAGGCGTCGTATGCCGGTTCGCTGGGTGCCGCGGGGGCCGTCGCCGGAACGGTCTGTGGAGTGGGCTCGGGAGTGGGCTCGGGAGTGGGGCTCGGGAGTGGGCTCGGGGGTGCGCTCAGACGCCGCAGGGGTGGGGTGGGGACTGTCGACCACAATGCTCCTCATCGATCGTGCGGGCGGCTCCGGCCACGGTGACCCGCGTGCTGGGCTCACACCGCCGCAACTCTCCAATCTTAGTCGCATGAAGCCAGGAGACCCGGCCATTTGGGGGCCCTGTGGGCACCGTGGAGCCGACAGCATCCCCTGATCCGACTCCCCACACGCGACCTGGGGGCTACAGCGCGCCAGGGAGGCGTCTAGGTAGGGTGTCCTCTGACCACTTCGAGCCGCCTTCAGGAGCCCTCCATGCACCCGCTCTTCGCCCTCGGAGTCGGCCTCATCGTCGTCGGCATCATCCTCAGCCTCGTCGCCGTGACCGGCGCGATCGGCACCACCCCCGGGATGCTCTGCATCCTCGCCGGCGCCGGCCTGGGGATCTATGTCAAGTACGTCGTCGAAGGCAAGGACCCGGGCAACGGCGAGCCGCGCCCGTGACCCGGTGATCTGACTCCCCCCCGGGCGGCGGCGCCGGCGGACCCGGGGCCGACGACCACAAGGTGCCGTGACTCTTCCCGGCCACGGCTGGAGCCCCACACCGGGGCTCGCGGGTGTCGCAATGGACATGTCCGAATCCCCGTGCCACCCCTGGCACGTGGACCACCCGACCCGCACAGGAGTGGACATGTTCAAACGCTTCATGACCCTGGTGGCCACGCTGTCCGTCGCCGCCGGGATGGCCCTGGCCGCCCCATCGAGCGCGATGGCCCTCGGCACGCGCTCCACCCCCAAACCGCCGGCGCCCGACGTGACGGTTTCCTATGTCTCAAGTTCCCCCGAAATGATCGCGCTCTTCTCCTCGCCGGCAGCGCAGGAGTTGACCGCTGACGAGCGAGAGAGCCTCGCGCAACGCCTCTACGAGGTGGGGACCGCGTTGCGCCAGAACGCGACGGCCAGCTCCGGTGCGATCGACGCGCCAGAGATGTCGATCGGCTTCGGTTGGTACATCTACCTGCACAACGTCACGCCGTCCGACCAACGCTTCCTCATCAACGCCGGCGTAGGGTCGGTCGCTGCAGTCATCTGTGCCGCCTCCGCCGGGACGGCTTGTGCCATCGCCGGCGTCGCCGCGGCCGTGATCATCTCCGCCGTCAGCGAGTACTACAAGCCACGCTGTAACCTCGAGATCCAGCTCTACTGGACCGGCCATCTTCGCAAGATCTACGCCTCCCGGTGCTGGTGACCCGCGATGGCCGATCGGCCCGACGCGTCCGACACGCCGAGCCCTCAACGGCCGGGTGGCTACTCGATCCGGCGAGGTCTCCTGATCCTTGGAGTCATGACGGCACTCGTTGTCGCCTCGGCGCGGCGGGATGACCTCTCGGTCGCCACCCTCGCCGCGTATGCCGCGGGCATGTTTGCCGTGGGAGCCGCCGTCATCGGGTTCGTGGGGTGGATCCTGCGGCCGAAGCGCTGACCCCACGTCCGTCACGACGTCGCAAGAAGCACCACAACACCGAGGTATGCCGTGCCGCCCGGGTGGGCGACACGGCATACCTCTGCTGTGGGCTGGGTGCTGTTAGGCCCGGCGTCGACGCACGGCGAGCAGCAGGAGCGCGCCGAGTCCGAGCAGGCCACCGCCGATGAGGGCCAGGGTCCCCGCTTCGGTGCCCGTGGTCGGCAAAGCCGGCGGGGCGGGTGGTGCCGGTGCGGCATACGCGTGCGCGATGTCGGTGGCGGTGACCGAGCCGAGCGGCTTCCCGTCGGCACCCAGCGGTGTCTGGCCCGCGGAGGTCACCGGAGTGCCGGTCACCGTCGAACCGAGGAAAGCGGAGAGTCGCGTTGCCTCCGACAGCTCCGTCGGCACATCTCCCGAAATCATCACAAACCTCGAGACTCTCGGCGACGCGCCACCTGCGGTGCTGTCGACAAACCGTCTGGCTCTGGGCGGCCGCCGCCTGTGGAGCGGTCAAGGCCATGATGACAGCGGCGAGGACGAGTGATGTGCGCACTTGGGCACGACGAATGGCGAGCGAGAACATGAGACCCCCCAGGTCTGGGATACCAATACAGGGGAGCACGCATCCTCGTCCGTGAGCAATGGCGTCGTTGACCTCGGTTAACTGCATCCGAGGCAGAGGGCAGCGGGCAGTGGGCTCACTCACTCCTCCTCCCGCCTTCCCGCCCGAATCGATACCCAGCGACGCGGCATACCCCGCCAACCGGTATCGAATCATCGGGGCAGACCTTCACCCCTGCCGAATCGATACCCAGCGACGCGGCATACCCCGCCAACCGGTATCGAATCAGCGGGGCAGACCTTCACCCCTGCCGAATCGATACCCAGCGACGCGGCATACCCCGCCAACCGGTATCGAATCAGCGGGGCAGACCTTCACCCCTGCCGAATCGATACCCAGCGACGCGGCATACCCCGCCAACCGGTATCGAATCAGCGGGGCAGACCTTCACCCCTGCCGAATCGATACCCAGCGACGCGGCATACCCCGCCAACCGGTATCGAATCAGCGGGCAGGAGGGCGGAAGTCGAGCAACCCCCACCCTGCGCCCCCGCCCACCCCTGCCGAATCGATACCCGGCGACGCGGCATACCCCGCCAACCGGTATCGACTCCGGCGGGGGCAGGGGGAACGCTGCAGGGGCAGCGCCTAAGGGCCTAAGGGGGAACGCCGCAAAGGGGATGGGTGC
>JBAOHD010000026.1:0-6240 GCA_037046615.1 Dermatophilaceae bacterium | reverse complement strand
GGACGAACCCGGGCGGCTAGCCCTTGCGGTCGATCTGCATGACGACGGCCTTGGGCTCGGTGAAGAACTCACGGGAGAAGTTGCCGCCTTCGCGGCCCACGCCCGAGTCACCGACACCACCGAAAGGCGTGCGCAGGTCACGGATGAAGAAGCAGTTGACCCACACCGTGCCGGCGCGCAGCTTGGACGCGACCCGATGGGCGCGAGAGAGGTTTTCGGTGAAGAGCATCGCGTTGAGGCCGTAGCGAGTGTCATTGGCCAGGTGCACTGCCTGCGCCTCGTCGTCGAAGCGGTTGACGACGCAAACTGGGCCGAAGATTTCCTCGCAATAGGGCGCCGCGTCGAGGGCGAGGCCGTCGATGATCGTCGGGCGCACGACCCACGAGCCGTCGTCGGCGACGCCCCCGGTGAGGATCCGGCCACCGAGGTCACGCGCGGACTCGACATAGGAGACGACCTTGTCGAAGTGCCGCTTGCTCGCCAGCGACGAGAACTGCGTCGCCGGGTCAAAGGGGTCACCGATGACGAGCTTCTCGGCTGCCGCGACGAACCGCGTCATGAACTCGTCATAGATCGAGCCCTGGACGAACAACCGCGAGCCCGCGAGACAGATCTGGCCAGCGTTGCGGAAGATCGCCTCGACGGCCCAATAGACGGCGTTGTCGAGGTCGGCATCCTCAAAGACGAGGTTGGCGCCCTTGCCGCCGAGCTCGAGCGACACCGGAGCCAAATGCGTTGCGGCCGAGGACATCACCATCTTGCCGGTCTGGCTCGACCCGGTGAAGGTCACCCGGTCGACCCGGTCGTCACCGGTGAGTGTCGACCCGGCCGGAGCGCCGTAGCCGTTGATGACGTTGAGGACACCGGGCGGGAACCCCGCCTCGATCGCCAACCGTCCGAGGTAGGTCACCGACGCGGGCGTGTCTTCGGACGGCTTGATGATGCACGTGTTGCCCCAGGCAATCGCCGGGGCGATCTTCCACGAGGCCATCATGAGCGGGAAGTTCCACGGGCTGATCGCCGCGACGACCCCGGCAGGCCCGAACTCGCTGTAACTGTGGTGCCCCGAATCCATCGGGAACACCTCGCCGACGTGGTCACGCTGGTGGTCGGCGAAAAACCGGAAATTCCACACCGACCGCGCGACGTCGTGCTTGGCCTGCACGAACGGCTTGCCCATGTTGAGCGAGTCGAGCCGGGCGAGCTCGTCGGCGCGCTCCTCCATGAGGTCGGCCAGCCGGTGGATCGCGGCGCCCCGCTCGACCCGTCCCATCCGCGGCCAGGGTCCTTCGTCGAAAGCCTTGCGGGAGCTCGCGATCGCGCGCTCGGCGTCAGCGACCGTCCCCTCGGCTGCCTGCGCCCAGACCTCCCGGGTCCATGGGTTCCACACGTCGAAGCGCGCACCGCTCTCCGACTCGACCTCGACGCCGTCGATGATGTGCCCGAAGAACGCCAACTCACTCATGTCAGTCACCTTTGGGGGAATTGTGGGGGTCACGCAGCAGGAAGGGGCCTAGACCTCGGCGCTCGGCGGGCGCAGCTCGCTGATCGGCACGCCACCGATCGCGAAGTGGGACGTCGGCAGCTCACGCAGGATGACGCGGATCGACTCCCGGGGCGCCGCGATCGCGTCGACGACGGCGTCGGTCAGCTTGACCTGCAAGTCACGCAGCTGCTGCGGCGTGCGGCCTTCGACGAGGGTCACTTCGACGAGCGGCATCACTGGCCTCCGTTGAGATAGACGGACCCGAGGTTGGTGAAGTGCATCGCGATCGACGATCCGGGCGGGGCAAACACGGCATCGGTCATCCCCCCGGTGAGGACGATCCAGCCCGCTTCGATGGCATGCCCCCGAGTCGCGAGGTCGTTGGCCGCGAGGGCCAGGGCCTCGCCCGGGTGACCCTGCACCGCGGCACCCGTCGCCGAGTCGACGATCGCCCCGTCGACCTCGACGAGCACCGCCTCGAGATCGAGGTCGATCTCGCCCGGCGACCGGCTGATCGGCCCGGTGACGAAGGCTCCCGACGAGGCGTTGTCGGCTGCGACATCGCCGGCGGTGAAGCGGAAGTTGCGATAGCGGCTGTCGATGACTTCCGCTCCCGCCCAGACTGATTCGACCGCAGCCATGGCTTGGGCGCACGTGACGCCCGGACCTTCCAACCGCGCCCCCATAACGAAGACGAGCTCTGGCTCGACCCGCGGGTGGATGAGCTTGTCCTGGGGGATGGGGTCTCCCACAGGGAGGATCATCGCGTCGGTGAGCCAGGCGACAAACGGGAAGTGCACGCCCATCCGCTGCTGCTTGGCCCGGCTCGTGAGGCCGAGCTTGACCCCGATGAGCTTCTCGCCACGCTCGAGCCGCGTGGCGAGGCTGAGGTCCTGCACGGCATACCCGGTGGCCAGGTCGAGCTCGGGCCACTCGTCGGTGAAGGGCTCGCGCTCGCGGCGCTCGGCCTCACAGGCGAGCAACTCTGCGGCGACCGACTCGATCGTCCAGCCCTCAGCGGGCGCAGCCCCGACCGCGGCCGACGTGTCGCTCATCGCGCCACCACCAATCCGGACGCACCTTCGGCACCGACCGCAGCCCGCTCGGCGGCGTCGCGCAACTCGATGGCGATGTCGATGATCATGTCTTCCTGCCCTCCGACATAGCCATACTCGCCGACCTTCTGCAAGATCGCGTGCGCCGGGACGCCATAGCGCTCGGCGGCTCGCTCGGCATGCAGGAGGAAGGAGCTGTAGACACCGGCATACCCCTGGGTGATCGACGCACGGTCCATCCAGGGAAGGCGCGGGATGAAGGGGCGCACGACGTCTTCGGCGGCCGAGAGGACTTCGCCGAGGTCGAGGCCGGTCCGGATGCCCATGCGCTCGAAGGTCGCGGCGAGCACCTCGGTCGGGGAGTTGCCCGCCCCCGCACCGAGCGCGCACAACGCCCCGTCGATCTGTTTGGCGCCGGCCTGGTAGGCCAGGACCGAGTTGGCGATGCCGAGGCTGAGGTTTTGGTGGCCGTGGAAGCCGACTTGCGCGCCGTCGCGGCCGATCTCGTCGATGACCGACTGGATGCGGTCCTGCGCGTCGGCCAACACGAGCGCTCCGGCCGAGTCGACGACGTAGACACATTGCGCGCCGGCGTCGACCATGATCCGCGCCTGCTGCGCCAACATCTGCGGGGACGCCTTGTGGCTGAGCATGAGGAAGCCGACGGTCTCCATCCCGAGCTCCCGCGCGGCGCCGAAATGCTGGATCGACACATCGGCCTCGGTGCAGTGCGTCGCGATCCGCGCGACCGACGCCCCGAGTGAGTGCGCCTTCTTGAGGTCGTGGACCGTGCCGAGGCCCGGCAGCATGAGGATCGCGATCTTGGCCTGAGTGGCCTCCTCGACCGCGGCCTTGATGAGCTGGAACTCGTCGACCTTCGAGAAGCCGTAGTTGAAGCTCGACCCGCCGAGCCCGTCGCCATGGCTGACCTCGATGACCTGGACCCCGGCCTTGTCGAGCGCGTGGACGACACCGCGGACCTGTGCCTCGGTGAACTGGTGGCTCATCGCGTGCGAGCCGTCGCGCAGGGTGGAGTCGGTGATCCGCAGGTCGCGCGCCTCGCCCGGTGCCGCGGCCCCCGGCGTCGCCGCGAGGACCTCGGACTCGGTCGCCTCGGTGGTCACCACCGGGGCGTCCTCGGGCCGAATCGTCATGTCGCCCATGGATTTACACTCCCGCCTTCTGCTCGTATGCCGTGCGCTCGGCACCGGGGAGGTCCCCGAGTTCCGCGGACGACTTCCAGGTCGACGACACCCCGAGCCGGTGGGCGATCATGATGTCGCCGACGCGGGCCGCAGCCGCGGTGATGATGTCGAGGTTGCCGGCGTAGTCGGGCAGGTAGTCGCCCCGGCCCTTGACCTCGATCGGGATGAACACCCGCGCCATGCCTTGCCACAACTCCCGCGCTGGGTCGAACTGCGGGTCGGCCCGCAGGTGGTAGCCCGGCACGTAGTCCTGGACCCGCGCGACCATCGCGTGGATCGAGGCGAGGATCGCGTCCTGCATCGCTCCGGCCTCACCCGCCTCGGCCGGGATGGCGCAGAAGACCGAGTTGCGCATCATCAGCGGCGGCTCGACCGGGTTGAGGATGATGATCGCCTTGCCCTTGGCGGCGCCACCGACCACTGCGAGCGCCTCCGAGGTCGTCTCGGTGAACTCGTCGATGTTGGCGCGTGTGCCCGGGCCGGCGGATTTGCTGGAGATCGAGGCGACGATCTCGGCATACGGCACGGGGACGACATCGGCGACGGCGCGCACCATCGGGGTCGTCGCCTGGCCGCCGCAGGTGATCATGTTGACGTTGGTCGCGTCGAGGTTGAAGTCGAGGTTGACCGGTGGGCAGATGTAGGGCCCGACCGCAGCAGGGGTGAGGTCGACCGCGAGGATGCCGGCCTCGGCATACCGGGGGGCATTGGCGGCGTGTGCCTTGGCGGAGGTGCACTCGAAGACGATGTCGGGCAACTCGCTCTGGGCCAGCAGCCAGTCGACGCCCTCGTGGCTGGCTTCGAGGCCCACCGAGGCGGCGCGGCGGAGGCCGTCAGAGGTCGGGTCGACGCCGATCATGTAGCGCGGCTCGATGATGTCGCTGCGCCGCATGAGCTTGAACATGAGGTCGGTGCCGATATTGCCCGGCCCGACGATCGCGGCCGTGCCCTTGCGGGGAGCGGCTGAGCCGGGGGCGGTCATGAGGCCTCCTTGACGAAGCGTGCGGTCACGCTGCCGAGCCCGGCGAAGCTCGCCGAGAACGTGTCACCTGCCGCGACCGGGCACACGGGAGTGAGTGACCCCGGCAGGACGACATGCCCGGCTTCGAGCGTGATCCCCAGCGCTCCAACCGTATTGGCGAGCCAGATAAGGGAGTTGATGGGTGATCCCAAGACCGCACCTCCGGCGCCAGTGCCGACGACCTGACCGTTGCGCCGGAAGGTGCACCCCACAAGCCGCAGGTCGACGTCCTCGAGCCGGGTCGGCGTCGACCCGAGCACGACAGCTCCCGAAGAGGCGTTGTCGGCGATCGTGTCGACGATGGTGATCTTCCAGTCGGCGATGCGGCTGTCGACGATCTCGAGTGACGGCAGGACGTAGTCGACCGCGTCGATCGCATCCGTGACAGTCACTCCGGGGCCCCGCAGCGGCTTGCGCAGGACGAAGGCGATCTCCGGCTCGACCCGCGGCTGGAGGAAGCGCGACATCGGGATCGGCATGTGCTCGAGGTAGAAGAAGTCGTCGTAGAGGTGGCCGTAATCGGGCTGGTCGACACCGAGTTGCTGCTGCACCCGCGCGTTGGTCAGGCCGACCTTGTGCCCACGGACGATGCGCCCGGCCGAGGTGAGCGTCGCCACCTGAGCCAGCTGCACGGCATACGCATCCTCGAGGGTCATCCCCGCGTAGGTGGCCGACAGGGGTGGGATCGCTTCACCCGAGGTGTATGCCGCGAGCAGCCGGTCGGCTGCCTCGGCGCGAGTCGCCTGGTCCATGCATTCTCCTTGCCGGGTGCTGCGCAACGCAGGGGGACGTCTGTCAACGTACGTGCGGATCTGGTTGGGGGGGCGGGCCGTTCGCCACACCGGAACGCGGGGCGGCGGACGGCTTGAGTCACGCGCCGAGAGCCTTGGAAATGCGTCGCGCGGCGGCCGTCAGCAACGGCACAACGCGCTCGATATCGGGTCGCATGACGTCGGTCGGGCCGAAGACCGAGATCGCCGCGATCGCCGTGTGGCTGCGGTCGAAGACAGGCACGGCGACACTCGTCGCGCCCTCGAAGGACTCGCTGTGCGACACGGCATGGCCGACCTTGCGGACCTGTTCGAGCAGGCGGTTCCAGTCGGCGGCCGACCGGACGGTATGGCTCGCCCGCGGCGGGAACCCGGCCTTGAGCCGCGCCGCGGCAGCCTTGGGATTATGGGCGGCGATGACCTTGCCGGAGCTCGTGCAGTGGGCTGGCAGCCGGCGGCCCGTGTGGCCGAGCAGTCGCCCGCTGTCCTGGGTCACGAGCCGCTCGACGAAGACGACGTCGGGACCGTCGGGGACCGAGAGGTTGACCGTAAAGCCGGTCGAGCGGCATACCTCCCGCATCACCGGGAGCGCGGCGTGACGTAATCCGTTGCGGGCGTGGGCCAGTTGGCCAAGCTCGTAGAGATGGATGCCGAGGCGGTATTGCCCGTTGTCGGGATTTTGCTCGACCATCCCGCGGCTGCC
>JBAOHD010000025.1:0-21198 GCA_037046615.1 Dermatophilaceae bacterium | reverse complement strand
GCTCATCCACACGGTCGCGATCTCCTCGACGACCTGGAGGTAGACCTCGTAGGGCTGCCCGCCGCCGCCGAACTCCTCCGGGTAGGGCAGGGACAGCAGGCCCAGCTCGCCGAGCGTGCGGAAGGCACGCTCGGGGAAGCCGCCCGTGCGCTCAAAGTCATCCACGAGCGGCGCCAGCTCTTTGCGGCATACCTCCCGGGTCAGGTCGATCAGGTGACGAGATTCCTCGGTCGGCATCAGCCTCGTTGCTGCCATGGCTCGGGAGCCTAGTGCGCGCTAGGTCCCCAGGACACGGCGAACGGCGTGAATCGCGCCATCGAGATACCGCTGGACCACCTCGCGTTCGCTCTCGGTGAGCGAATTGTCAAGGTGCGCAAGCGCTTCGAACATCGGCACGAGATGACCGAGGAGTTCCTCGCGACCGGACGCGGTCAAGGCGACCTGGGTGCGGCGCCCGTCGGTGGGGTGCGGGAGGCGGTCGACATGGCCCCGAGCTTGGAGGCGGTCGACGATGCCTGACGCGGCCGCTGAGGTCACCCCGAGGTGGGCGGCGAGCTCGACCGGGCCGTGCGGGGAGTCGACGAGCAGTTCGAGCGCCTGCAACTCCGAGCGGCCCAAGTCGGCGCGCCGGGCGAGGACGGGTGAGACTTGGTCGGCGAGCTTGAGCAACTCGCGCAGGGCGGTGAGGGTCGAGGTCTGCCGGAAGCCGCGGACATAGCGAGTGTGCGGGAGATCCTCACGCTCAGTGTCCATGTCTGCCCACTCGTCGGCCCGTCACAGTTGACCTGATATCCCTAACTAGGTTAGTAATCTACTTACAGACCTTGCAGGACACCAGCGTATCGGAGCCCCGGATGACTCTCCTCGATCGATTGGCCAGCTTTGTCGTCGGGCGACGCCGGTCATGGCTCGTCGCGCTGCTCTTCCTCCTCGTGGCCGGCGCGTTGATCGGTGGGGTCAAGTCCGGGACCCGCACGGCGTTGGCCACCGACGGGTATGCCGCGGGCTCCGACAGTGCGCGGGTGGTCGAGTTGCAGGAGAGGTTCCCCGCGCGTGACGCGTCGAGCGCCCTGGTGCTCTACACCTCCGACACAGGCAAGCTTGCGCCAGAATCGCTCGCGGCCCTGCGGACCCAGCCGGCGATCAAGGGCGGCTCCCCGCTCGTCCCCAGCCAAGACGGCACTGCGGCCTTCTCGGTCGTCCCGATCACGGCAACCGGCAACACGGCGAACGCTGCTGCGGTCAAGGCGCTGCGAGCGGACGCACGCGCGAGCGTGCCGTCCGGCATCACGGTCCAGGTGACCGGCCCCGCCGCGATCCAGGCCGACCTCGGTGCCGTCTTCGAGGGTGCCAACACGCGGCTCCTGCTCGCGACGGCTGGGGTGGTCGCGTTCCTCCTCTTGGTCACCTACCGCAGCCCCATCCTCTGGCTGATCCCCCTGACCGTCGTCGGCATCGCCGACCAGCTCGCCGGGGTGCTCGCGACGCGGGTGTTGCAGGCGACCGGGGTGACCTGGGACGAGTCGACCGTGGGCATCCTTTCCGTGCTCGTCTTCGGTGCCGGCACCGATTACGCCTTGCTGCTCATCTCCCGCTACCGCGACGAGTTGCGGCGAGAAGAGGACCGGTATGCCGCGATGCGCACGGCGCTGCGGCATACCGCCGAGGCTGTGCTCTTGAGCGCCACCACGGTGGTGCTCGGGGTCCTCACCCTGCTGCTGTCGATGCTGCCGGCCACGCGTGGGCTCGGGCTCGCGAGCGCGGTCGGGATCGTCGTCGCCGCGGGGTACGCGCTGCTCGTGCTGCCTGCGGTGCTCGTGCTCTTCGGTCGCTGGGTGTTCTGGCCGGTCGTGCCTCGAGTCGGCCAGACCGCGTTGGTCGAGACGAAATCGTTCTGGCGGCGAGTCGGCGATGTCGTGGCCAAGCGTCCGGGAGCCTTCGTGGCCGGCACCCTCGTCGTGCTGGCCTTGATGTCGGTGGGGATCGGTCAGATCAAGATGGGCCTCTCGGCGACCGACCAGTTCTTGAGCAAGCCCGAGGCGCTGGTGGCGTCGGAGCGGCTCGCCAAGTCTTTCCCTGCGGGGAGTTCGGACCCGCTGCTCGTCATCACGTCAGGGGATCAGAAGGCTGTCGTGGCTGCGGCTCAAGGGGTGTCGTCGGTCGCCGCCGCGACGCCAGGGCAGGTTGCGGGCAGCTTGAGCAAGGTCGCGGTCGTCCTCAAACCCACCCCCGGCAGTGACGAAGCCCGCCAGGCCGTCGTCGACGTGCGCAAGGCCGTGAGCGGCATACCGGGCACATATGTCGGGGGCAGCGAGGCTCGCGCCTTCGACATCGCCGACGCGTCTGCGCGCGACCGGGCGATCATCATGCCGCTGATCATGCTGCTCGTGCTCGTGGCGTTGGGCCTGCTGCTGCGCTCGGTCGTCGCCCCGATCATCCTTGTCACGACCGTGGTGGCGACCTACCTCGCCGCTCTCGGAGCGTCGTGGTGGATCTTCACCAAGATCTTCGGCTTCTCGGGCTTGGACACGGGGGCGCCGCTCATCGGCTTCCTGTTCCTTGTGGCGCTGGGTGTCGACTACAACATCTTCCTCGTCACCCGGGCTCGCGAGGAGGCTGCGACTCACGGCACTCGCGAGGGCATGCTGCGCGCGCTCGGCGCGACCGGTGGGGTGATCACGAGCGCAGGCATCCTGCTTGCGGCAGTCTTCGCGGTGCTCGGCGTGTTGCCGCTCGTCGTGCTCGCGCAGATCGGCGTCATCATCTGCCTGGGCGTCTTGCTCGACACCCTGGTCGTGCGCACCGTGCTCGTGCCGGCGATCGCGCTTATTTTGGGTGATCGCTTCTGGTGGCCTCGCCGGGTCGGCCCTGCGGGCGTGGAGCCGCACAAGGTCGCGTAGGAGGGCCCGGAAGGGAGCGCAGGGGGCTCTGTCAGTCTGCCCAGGTGCGGGTCGGCAGGTGAAGATGCGGCGCCTTCGCGGTGAGGTGATCACCGGAGGACTCGCCGCGCCATCGACGGCGCACCCAGGGCGCCACATGCTCACGAGCCCAGGAGACGTTCGCTGCGATCGCCTCGGTGCCGCGAGGTAACGCCTTGTCGGGCAACGGGCTGCGCCAGTCCTGCTCGTCGGTTGGCTGTCCGAGCGCGTGGAGGGCATGCAACGCGATCCGGCGATGGCCCTCGGCGTTCATGTGGATGCGGTAGGCCGCCCACAGTCGCCAGTCGCGCAATGCACCCATGGTCCATTGGTCGATGACGAAGGCCCCGTGGCGGTGGGCAATGCTCCAGATATTCGCCGCGTATGCCGCGGCCCGGCCTCGCGTGTGCTTCATCACCGGCGCTTCGCGAGGGTCCATGGGGGTGGCCATGAGGACGTCGGCACCCGACGCGCGCAGGCGCGCGACGGCGTCCTCGAGGCTGGCTGCGAGCGCGTCGATGTCGGTCTTGGGTCGCAGGATGTCATTGCCGCCTCCGACGACGCTGACCAGGTCCGGAGACAGCGCGAGGGCAGCGTCGACCTGAGGGCCCACGACGTCGGCCAGGAGCCGACCGCGGACGGCCAGGTTGGCGTAGTCGACTCGCGCAGGGGGCGATTGCGACTGGGCGATCTCATCGAGGTGGACCGCCAGCCGATCGGCCCAACCGGCATACCGCTGCCCCGCTGAGGGAGTGTCGGGGAGCTCGCCTGCGAGGGGGTCGCACATTCCCTCGGTGAAGGAGTCGCCGATGGCGACGTAGCGCCGCCACTTCACGGCAGCGCCCAATCGATCGGGTCGGCGCCCTGGGCCGCGAGCGCGGCATTGGCGCGGGAGAACGGCCTGCTGCCGAAGAAGCCCGAGTGTGCTGACAGCGGCGATGGGTGGGCGCTCTCGATCCGCGGGAGGTCGCCGAGAGCAGGAGCCAATGACCGCGCGTCCCGGCCCCACAGGATGGCCACCAATGGTCCGCCAAGAGCGACGAGACCCGCGATGGCGGCGGCGGTGAACTCCTCCCATCCTCGGCCGCGGTGGCTGCCAGGCTTGCCGGGTCCGACGGTGAGGACCCGGTTGAGCAGGAGGACTCCCCGATCGGCCCACGGACTGAGGTCGCCGGTTGAGGGGTGGGGGACGCCGAGGTCGGTCGTCAGCTCCTGGTAGATATTCGCGAGGCTCCGAGGGATCGGGCTGACGTCGGGAGCGACCGCGAAGCTCAACCCCACCGGGTGACCAGGAGTCGGATAGGGGTCCTGCCCGACGATGAGCACCCTGACCGCATCGAGGGGCTGGGCAAAGGCTCGCAAGACGTGCTGTCCGGCGGGCAGATAGCCACGGCCAGAAGCGATCTCGCCTCGGAGGAATTCGCCAAGCCTGGTCAGAGTGGCGTCCTGGCTGGCGAGCGGCCCACCCCACGACGGGTGGACGAGGTCGATCAGCGGGCGGGGACTCACCGCGCCAACCTATCCCTGCGCAGCCGCCGGGCTCTGCAGTGTGGGCCCGACATGCGACGAGAACGTGAACTCTCGGAAGTCACATTGACAATCGTCGATAGGTCTGGGTTGACTGACTTATCGAGAGATGTCGATATGTGGAGGTGGGTAGGTTGCCAGATTCACGAGTGCCGTCGGTGCTCTTCGTCTGCGTGAAGAACGGGGGCAAGTCCCAGATCGCAGCCGCGTTGATGCGGCAGATGGCCGGCGGCCGGGTGGAGGTGTTTTCGGCCGGGACTGCCCCTGGGAGCAGTCTGAATGGTGAAGCCGTGGAGGCTGTCTCCGAGGTGGGAGCCTCCATGGACGGGGAGTCACCCAAGAAGCTCGACGCTGACGTCCTTACGCGGGTGGACCGGGTCGTGGTCCTGGGCTCGGAGGCTTACGTGGAGCCCGTCTCGGGGATGGCGGGGTCGATCGTGACGTGGGAAACGGACGAGCCCTCGAGCCGCGGGATCGGTGGAATGCAGCGGATGCGACTTGTGCGCGATGACATCGCCCCTCGGGTCGAAGATTTGCTCGGTGAGCTGACCGACGCACCCCCTGGCCCTGCTCGGGACCTGCCCCTTCCTCATGAGCAGGTCTGATCCATGACGGATATCAACCGAGTCACGGCGACTCGCGACCTGGTCCATGATCTGTCCTATTCCTACCGTGGCGTGTTCGGCCCCGACGAGATCGAAGCCGCCGTCGCTGGCGCCTGGGAGTTGCTGGAGCCGCGTGCCAGCATCCGGGCGTTTCTGCCGGTGCTGGTGGCTCGCCACGCGCGTGAGCAACTCATGGCGACAGCACAGGCGCAGGGCAAGATCGCCAAGAAGGTCCCCGAGTTGCTCTTCGTGTGTGTCCACAACGCGGGCCGCTCCCAGATGGCTGCCGCGCTCGCCGAGCACCTATCGGCCCGGCGGGTGCACGTCCGTTCGGCCGGGTCCGCGCCATCCGGAGAGATCAACGCTCAAGTCATCGAGGCGCTCAGAGAACGAGGGATCGCCTTGAGCGCGGCGTATCCCAAGCCCTTGTCGGACAGCGTGGTCCGAGCCGCTGATGTCATCGTCACGATGGGTTGCGGGGACTCATGCCCCTACTTTCCCGGGAAGAGGTACGAGGACTGGCCGGTCGCCGACCCGGCCGGTCAGCCGATCCACGTCGTGAGGGAGATCCGGGACGATATCCAGGCACGAGTGACAACATTGCTCCGCGAGATTCTCGACTGACCCCGACCGGCGGGACGCCGGACGCTTGGTCACCGTGGCGGCCTCGCGGAGTGCGGTGGCACCCGGCGGCCTGCGGGCGGTCCGCTACTTCCTGGTCGGGTCTCGGAAAGCAATCCACGCGTCGTTCATGCGCTCGACCTGGCCCGGCGTGAAGTGGTCCATGCATGCGTCGACTGAGTAGTCCATGAAGTTGTGGATTGGGTCGAGGCCGGGCGCCAGGCACGAGTCGGCGCCTTCGGGGCACCCGAACTGAGGCTGGGCTTCCTTCGGGGTGTCTTCGACCCAGTCGCCCGAGGCAGCGCAGCCGTGGGCGAAGGTGTGCTCGAGCATCATCCAGTGGCCCACTTCGTGGGTGAGGGTGTCGCCGAGGTTGTAGCGGTTGACCGTGCCGCCGGGCATCGACTCGTCGAGCAGGACGACCCCGTCGATGTAGTCGCGACCGTTGTTATAGCCCTTGGGGAAGTAGGCCCACCCGAGCAGGCCATCGCCGATGTTGGCGCTGTAGACGTTGAGTGTGCGTGAATCGCCTTCGTAGAGGGCGGCTTTCATGTCGCGCTCCACCTTGCCGGGGGTCACGGCATACCACTGCGCGTTGACCGTCCACGTGATCTTGGTGAGGCCGAAGCGGAAGGGTGAGTCGGCGGCGACAGTCGACGTGCGTCCCGCGAACGAGTCGTTGAGCACCTGCATTTGGCCCGCGATCATGCCCTCCCAGCGAGCCTTTTCGGCCGCGCTGAGGGCGTGGTCGGAGATCACGTGGAAGATCGTCGGGATCGTCACCGATCCGTTGGGCAGGCGCGGGCTGTCCTTGAGCGCCCCGTAGGCCTTGGCCTGGTTATCGGGATAGAGCTTGGGTTCCTTCGCGGTCGCTCCGTCGCGGACGCGCGCGGCCGAGGACCCGTCGGTGAAGTATGCCGCGGGCTCGGCGCATGCCTGGACGGCCGGGGATGCCTGGCGCGTGGGGGAGGAGGGCGCGGCGGTCGCCGCGACGGTCACCGACGACGCGGTGCCGACGCCGAGCGCCAGGAGTCCGGTGGCGAGCGCGGCGCTGAGGGCGCGCCTGCGGAGTGGTCGGATCATGCGGATCCCCTTGTCGTGAGGCCGAGCGATGGATGTGTGGCCGATCGATGCCGCCAGGGGTGGCCCCGTGCGACGTCTGGGCGTGCTGTCCTGATCAATACCCCGCGGGTGAAGGGTAAGACCGGAGCGTGGTCGACACCAGCCCCTGACCCGCACATCCCTATGCTCGGAGGCATGACCGACGAAACCGCGTTTGCCGAGATCGACCCCCGTCTGGCAGCGATGCTGTCGACCGACCCTGTGGCCGAGTTCCTCGGGATTGAGTTCGACACCATCAGGGCCGGATACGCGCGCGCGACGATGAAGGTCACCGAGCGGTTGCTCAACGCCCCTGGCACGGCCCACGGTGGCGTCATGATGGCGCTCGTCGACGTCGTCCACGCGGCGGTCAGCAACAGTCACGGCACCCTCGCGGTCGCCCAGGACGTCCACACGGAGTTCCTCAACGCCGGATCGCTCGGCGACACGATGGTCTGCGAGGGGGTCGAGATCAATCGCACGGGCCGCACCGCGGTCTATCGCATCGACGTCCACTCGTTCGGAGAGACCTACCCCGACGGCCGCCATATCGCCACAGCCCTGGCGCGGGTCTTCCGTCTGGGCAAGCCGTGGATCACCGAGCCCGACTCGGATGTGGCTGGCGCGTGAGCGCCGACGTGCCCTCGACAAACTCGCAGCTGACGTCAGGGGAGCGCGACCCGCGCTGGGAGACGGTCGTTTTCGATCTCGACGGCACGCTCGTCGACACCATCGGTCTCATCGTCGCCTCCTACCAACACGCCACCGAGACCGTGCTGGGTCAGGCTTGGGATGCGCGGCGCATCCGCTCCTACATCGGCCGACCCCTCATCGAGTGCTTCCGGGAGGGTGCGCCTGACCACGCCGACGCGCTCTTCGCGGCATACACCGAGTGGAACGAAGCCCACCCGCACCTCATCGCCCCGTATGCCGGTGTCGACCGGATGCTCGCACGCTTGCACTCCGCTGGTGTCCGGGTCGCGGTCGCGACCTCCAAGCGGCGCGAGCCGGCGCTCATGGCGCTCGAGCGGTGCGGGATCGCCGGGCTGGTGCCCGTGCTCGTGACGATGGAGGACACTGACGTCCACAAGCCGCGACCGGAGCCGCTCCTGCTGGCGCTGGATCGCGCGGGCGGGGTGGTGACGAGCGCGGCATACGTTGGGGATGCGGCCGTGGACCTGCGGGCCGCTCGCGCGGCCGCCATGCCGGGCGTGGGGGTGACCTGGGGTGCAGGGGAGCGCGAGGCGATCGAGGCCGAGCGGCCGTATGCCGTGTGCCACTCGGTCGACGCCTTGGCCGAGGTGCTCCTGCCGAAGCGCTGACCCGGTCCCACAGGCCTCGACTGTCACAGCAACCCCAGTTCTCCCAGGGGTTTCCGGCTCGCTCAAGACCGTCCATGGGCTGGTCGGGGATTGAATGACACCGGTGTCATTCGCCCCGTATAGTGGCCGAAGACGTCAGGGTGGGAGAGGCTCAGGATGGCAAAGACAGCGGAGCATGTCACGGTGGCAAGCGGGGCGCTCAGCGACCGCGACCGTGAGGTGCTGGCCTTCGAGCGGCAGTGGTGGAAGTTCGCCGGCGCCAAGGAGCAGGCGATCAAGGACTTGTTCGACATGAGCTCGACGCGCTACTACCAAGTCCTCAACGCCCTCCTGGACAACCCGGCGGCGCTTGAAGCCGACCCGATGCTCGTCAAGCGGCTGCGGCGCCTGCGCGCGAGTCGGCAGCGCCAGCGCAGTGCTCGCCGTCTCGGAATGACCCTCTAGCCAGCGAGGGCATTGACCCCATCAACGCCCGAAGCCGCCCAGGACATCCTGGGCGGCTTCGTCGATCGAAGGGGTCAGGCTTCGGTCGAGACGTCTGGAGCCGGCTCGGGGTCAGGCGCGGCGTCGGTGCCAGGGAGCCCGGGCTCGAGGTTGATGCCCCGCGCGAGAAGCAAGGCGGACACCTTCTCGATGTCTTCCTGGCTGGCCTGCTCCTGGATCTTCGACGCGATCATGTCGTTGATCTCGTCGAAGGTGATGAGCTCGTCGTCGTAGGCGCCCTCGTCAAGCAGCGCGGTGGCGACCTCTTCGGCCTCAGCCTCGGTCAGATCGCGGTTGAGCACGGCGATCACGGCGACGTAGTCACCGGGTGCGACCGCATCCGGACGACCAGCGCGCAGCCAACGAAGCAGGCGCTTGGCGGGACTGGGTGTGTCGATTGACATGGCGGTTACCTCACTTCCTTGGGGATGAATCGCCATGACTGTGAGTCCTGTCCGATTCTACCGTGCGCAGATGAGTTGACGGTGAGTGGGCGGCATACGGACGCGAAACCCGCGGCTGGCCCAGTGCCAACCGCGGGTTCCGCGTTGCGAGCCGGACTGACCGGCCGGTGGATTTACTTCTTCTTGTCGACGAACCACGGGATGACGTGGTCGAAGGTGACGACCTTGCCGATGCCGGTGGCGACGATGAAGCTGATGCCGTAGGAGGCGGCCAGGAGGATGACCAGCAGCAAAGCCCACGTGAGCACCTTGCCGATCGGCTTCTTGGTGGCTTCGCCGATGATGGCACCGGCGCCATTGGCCATCGCCATTCCCTTGACGGCGAAGGCGTAGAGAACGGGAAGACCTGCGCCGAGGACCAGGCCTGCGGCGAGCACCTTCCACGCGCCTTCGAGGGCGAGAGGAATCATGTTCATGGTGGGTCGTTCTCCCTGGCTCAGCGGTTGGCAGGAGACTGGACGTCGTCCAGCTCGTGGTGGGGGTCGATGATGTCGTGCGCGGCGACGGCCACCTCAGGCTTGCTGCCGTCGTGCCACTCGTCGGTGACGTTGGTGTGGTCGACCTTGTTGATGCGCGAGCGCTTCCACATGTACCACGAGAGACCGATGAGGATGACGCTCACGACGGCGGGACCGATCAGGCCACCGAGGCCGTTGGCGATCCAGAACATGATGCAGCCCATGACGGCAGCCGCCGGGAAGGTGATCGCCCAGGCGGCGACCATGCGGCCGGCGACGGCCCAGCGGACGGTGGCGCCCTTCCTGCCCACACCGACACCCATGATCGAGCCGGTCGCGACGTGAGTCGTCGAGAGCGCGAAACCGAGCTGGCTGGAGGCGAGGATGACGGTCGCGGACGACGAGTCGGCGGCGAGTCCCTGGGGCGACGAGATGTCGACGAGACCCTTGCTCATCGTGTGGATGATGCGCCAGCCACCGAGGTAGGTGCCCAGGGCGATGGCGATGGCGGCGGACAGCTTGACCCACAACGGCACGTAGACCTGGCTCGCGCTGATCTGGCCTTCGGCGACGAGGGCGAGGGTGATGACACCCATCGTCTTCTGGGCGTCGTTGGTGCCGTGCGCGAGGGAGACCATCGAGGCGGCGCCGATCTGGCCCCAGCGGAAGCGCCGCTCACGGAAGCTGTCTTCGATGCGGGCAGTGATCATGAAGATCAGCCGGGTCGCAACGGCCGCGACGATCATGGCGATGACCGGCGACAACAGCGACGGCAGGATGACCTTGCCGATGACGCCGTCGAGCTTGGTGCCGTCGCCGGCCCACTTGACGCCCGCGAAGCCAGCGCCACCGATGGTGCCACCGACGAGCCCGCCGAGCAGGGCGTGCGACGACGACGAGGGCAGGCCTAAGAGCCACGTGAAGAGGTTCCAGATGATGCCACCGACGAGTCCGCCGAAGACGATGAGCATGAGAAGGGTGCCGTTGTTCGCCGTGTACTCCTTGAGCGGGAGGCCCTTGGAGTCTTGGAGTTTGACGACGGAGTTGGACACGGTGAGCGCAACCTCGACTGAGAGGAGCGCACCGACCAAGTTGAGGATCGCGGCCAACGTCACAGCGCCCTTGGGGCTGAGCGCCCCGGTGGCGATCGACGCGGCCATCGCGTTCCCGGTGTCATGGAAGCCATTGGTGAAGTCGAACGCCAAGGCGACGACGACGACCAATGCGAGAATGATGGATGCGGTGGTCACCAGCCCATGATGGAAGCGGCCGGGGGGTGTCGCCAAGACGAAAGTCCTGAAACTGGGACGTGAACAGACGGTTTGAGTTCCCTTTTTCGTCACATTTCTCCTGTCGTTCACATCCCGTTCACTGTCGTTGCGAAGGAGTGCCGATGTCTCTCTCCGGCGCGGGGTGCGCGTTTTGTGGCATCGCTCGCGGCGACGCTCCCGCCGCAGTCGTCTGGGAGTCGCCGGAGCTCATCGCCTTCCTTGACGCCAGGCCGGTTTTCAAGGGCCACGTCCTCGTCGTGCCGAGAGCCCATCACGTGACCGTCGTGGATCTCCCGGCGGCACTGCTGCGCCCCGTCATGGCCGGCATCCAGCACGTCGCTGCGGGCGTCGTGGCGGCCCTCGGCGCTCAGGGCACCTTCGTCGCGATGAACAACGTCGTCAGCCAGTCGGTGCCACACCTGCACTGTCATGTCGTGCCGCGGACCAAGGGCGACGGGCTGCGCGGCTTCTTCTGGCCGCGCGTCCGCTACGACTCCGACGCGGAGCGCGAGGAGTATGCCGCCCGCCTCCGCGCTGTCCTGACTCACGTCAGTCGGTGACGATTCTCCCGGGGTGGGTATAGACGTTGCACGACGTGCCGCGACTGAAGCCCACCAAGGTCAGCCCGACGTCGTCGGCGAGCTCGACGGCGAGCGACGACGGGGCACCCACGGCCGCGAGCACCGGCATACCGGCCATGGCCGCCTTTTGGACCAACTCAAACGACGCCCGCCCGCTCACCTGCAAGACCGCATCCCTCCAGGGGAGGAGCCCTTCGCGCGCCGCCCAGCCGAGCACCTTGTCGACCGCGTTGTGGCGCCCGACGTCCTCTCGCACGCAGCGGGCCCCGACCTCGCCGCGGTATGCCGGGAACGCCCC
Organism: Dermatophilaceae bacterium; assembly: GCA_037046615.1. Lineage (GTDB taxonomy): Bacteria > Actinomycetota > Actinomycetes > Actinomycetales > Dermatophilaceae > Phosphoribacter. The sequence goes on along the minus strand of JBAOHD010000025.1, from coordinate 9,549 downwards.
AGCCGCATGCACGCCGCCCGTGCGCTCGAAAAGGCCTTGCGCAGAGCGGAGTTCATCTGGCATGCGGAGCAGGGAGGAGAGTGGGACGCGGACGTCGTCGGCAGCGAGCGACTGACCGGCGCGTTCGTCGAGCGCCTTGCGGACGTCATCGATCGACGTCGTCCCACAGATCCCGCACGCGCTCGTCGTGAGGACCTGCCGCTCGACCGAGGCCGGAGGCAGCGGCACGCCGGATGCGAGGGTCACGTCGATGACATTGAAGGTTTGCTGACCCCCGGCGTCCTCGCCGGCGCAGTAGCGCATCATCGCGATATCGCCGGCGCCGCGGATGATGCCCTCCCCGAGAAGAAATCCGGTCACGAGGTCGAAATCGTGGCCCGGTGTCCGCATCGTGACGGTGAGGTCGCGAGCCAGCTCGGGGCCCGGACGACGGGCGTCGGGGAGGGCGCCCAGGCGGATTTGGAGGGGCTCCTCGACGGCGAGCACGTCCTCGCGCGTGCGGGTCGGGAGGTTCACGGCATACCGGGTCACCCGACGTCGCCGCGTGACCCGAGCCATGCCCGAAGCGTCCCACACCGCGACCACGACCAGTCCCGCGCGCGCCGATGTCGAGATGCAGCGAAGATTGCGCGACCTCCCGCCTGACACTCTGCATAGATCATCGTGGTGGGCGTCCCGGCGCAAAGTAGCGGACTGGGTGGGACGGGGACGTGTGGAGACGGACATCGGCGGTGACGACGAGCGACTCAAGGCCTGGCAGCCGGTGGTGTCGTATGACGTCCCTGTCCCGGTGACGATCACCGGACGGCCCATCTGGTGATCCGCTCTCTCGGGGGCAGGATCGACGGCGTCCCTACCTGGCGCATCGCGTGGGTGGTTCGGCTATCGGGACGGGCGATGCCGGTTCGGCCTGTGGGTGGCTTCAGCGGTCCTAGTCATTCGAGCCCCAGCCTTTGAACGCGATTACATGCGCCCGTCCCGTCGGGTCGATCGACACCAACTCACTGTGGCGGCATCGCCATCCGACTACGAGCTCGTCATTCGGAACCGTCGAACTGCGTCTTATCGGCTCCCGTGACTGTCAACAGGTCATGCCGCCTGCCATCGGCACGCTCACAAACCTGCGCAACTTCTTCCGCACGCTCCGCTTCACCGTCTGAGACCTCCCGCGCCCGCCGTCTTTTCGACGGCGAGGTCGTTGGGCTGCACATCGAGGCCCGAGGCGAGGCGCCCCCGCCAGAGGGCCCGTCCCCCGAACCGGGCGTACGCCTCAGTCACCTCGCCGCCGAAGAAAGTCGCACAGGTCTTGGGCCACCAGATCGACCGCACGAGCGCCGTCCAGTGCTGGCCGAGGTGCTCGTACGCGTGGCGGCGTCCGCGCCGGGGCCCCGTGCTGGCGTACTCGCGCACCTCCACCAACCAGTCGTTGGTGGCCACGTCGCGGTCGGATCCGGGGCTCGCGTCATCCCGTGAGGCTAGCGCTCCGATTCCGTCCGGATCCGCGACTAGCGTGTCGGCATGACGTACGAGACCAGGCTGCTGACCCCCGACACGTGGGACGACTTCGCCGAGCTAGTCGAGGCCAACAACGGGGTGTGGGGCGGCTGCTGGTGCATCGGCTTCCATCCCGAGGGCCTCGGCGGGACCCAGGGAGGACCACCGGCTCGCGAAGCGCGCGCACACGGACGGAGGGACCGTCCACCAGGTGCTGGTCTACGACGGCGGCCGGGCGGTGGGCTGGTGCCAGTTCGGCAGCCCGGCCGAGCTGCCGAACATCAAGAACGCGAAGGTTTACGAGAAGGAGCTCGACGCCCTGCCGGCCTGGCGTATCGGGTGCATCTTCACTGGCAGTAAAGCACCGGGAGAAGGGCGTGGCGCGGGCGGCGGTGACCGCGGTGCTGGAGGAGATCCGGCGGGCCGGCGGCGGGGTCGTCGAGGCGTACCCGGAGCAGGTCGAGGACCGCAAGGCGCAGCGCGGGGCGTACCTCCACACCGGACCCGAGACCCTGTATGAGGACCTCGGCTTCGTCCGCGACCGGCGGATCGCGAAGTGGCGCTGGGTGATGCGGATCGAGGTCCACGGGGGTTGAGCCGTACAGGCGAGCGTGGGGTGCGTCGATAGGCTGTATTCCGGACTCCTTGACCGCGAGGGATCCCCCCATGACTGGCAGACTGTTCGCCCTCCGCGACGACGTCGCCGCTCGCCCGGATCGCGGCCGCGCCGGGGACTGCCCGACGACACAGTGGGCTCGAGGGCACACGAATCAATGTCGGCGGCAATTTCAACCGCCGATCAGTTGGCGGAGCGTGCCAGTACGGGATCGCCTTGTGGTGATGTGAGCCCTCGACTCAGGGCAGGAGGTCCCAGTACTGCTTGCGAGCCGTCATGGCGTGGATGACCATTTCGTCGCCGCTCTCGAAGATCAAGACGACCGTCTCGAGCAGGCGCGCCTGCGTGTCGAATCCGAGCCGCAGTTCGCGGTGCGGCCAGTTCTCCTCATCGAGCGGTTCGATCCACAGCGGCCAGTCGGCTGCTTGGACCGAGTCCTCGGGGAGTACCCCGTGCTTGAGTGCGCTGTCGTGGACCTTCACGCCGCAAAGCCGGCCAGGGCCCTGCGGATCGCTTCGGATCGGGAGATCTTCTCGCGCTCGGCGATCGCGTCGAGGGCAGCAAGCTCTTCAGCGGTGAGGCGTATAGCGACGACCTGCATCGGCTCGGCGCCACGGCCGGGCCGCCCACGCCCCCGGCGCTTGATCTCCTCGACGTCGTAGCCGGCTTCGGCTTCGTCCGCCCACGGCTGGATCTGCTCCTCGCTGACCATGGCCAAATCGTATGACGAAAACCGTCCTGGCGGTAGAGCCGATGAGATCGCCGGGCTTGCAACCCCGGCGACACAGGCGGTCGCTGGTGGGGTCGGGTCCGGCCCGACGCCCGAGCCGTCCCACGTCCGGTGGGCGGTCGGGCCCATCCCCTTGGGAGGGCGCGCCATGAGCGCACTACTTGTCGGGTATGCCCGATGCTCCACCGATCAACAAGATCTCACCGCTCAGCGTGACGCCCTGCTCGGCCTCGGAGTCGCAGCAGAACGCATCTACGTCGATCACGGGCTGACCGGCACGAACCGGGAACGCCCCGGCCTGCGCGAAGCCCTCGCTGCGTGTCGCGCCGGCGACACCCTGGTCGTGACCAAGCTCGACCGCCTCGCCCGGTCCTTACCCGACGCCCGCGCGATCGCCGATGAGCTCACCACGCGCGAGATCAGCCTCAGCCTGGGCGGGTCGGTCTACGACCCCACGGATGCGGTGGGGCGGCTGCTCTTCAATGTCCTGGCCATGGTTGCGGAGTTCGAGTCCGATCTGATCCGGCTCCGCACCGTCGAAGGCATGAAGGTCGCCAAGGCCAAGGGCCGGCTGAAGGGCAAGCAGCCCAAGTTGAACCGCAAGCAGGAATCACACCTGGTGTCCTTGGTGCACAGCGGCGAGTACAGCACCCTCGAAGTGGCTGAGCTGTTCGGCGTCGGCCGCTCCACCGTCTACCGCGCCATCCAGCGCCAACGTCTGGCCGCGAAGACGGAACTCGCGGACAGCTCAACGCGACGCTGATCGCCCATCTCGCCGGCGTCCCGCAACCGACACCCTCGCGGGACGCCCGCGAGCGACGCCCCGGTCGGCGCCAGCCACGGAGCGCAGCATCCCGATAGCGGTTCCGCCTGCGAGACGGCCTTGCGGCCACCGGACTCTGACGCGCCGGCTTGACGGTCATACGCGGCGGATAGACGTCGATCAGAACCATCCGCGTGCCCCGTTGAAGCGCACCGGCCTCGCCCCGCCCCGTGGGCGGGGCACGCGCTCCAGCCGATCAAGGCGTCCGGCGAAGTGGTTCTGGAACCCTGCAACAGGACTCCCGGGGCACGCCAAGCGACGCGAAGACATGGCTGCGTACCAACAGGGTCTAGCGGTCCCCGCTCCCCGGCCCCCATCCAGCCTCCATCCGAAAGAACCTCACGCCGGACAGCCCGCGTTCGATTCTGCGATACCTGCGAAGGTCGCGCAGCAGCAGCTCCAGAACCTCGTTGAAGTGCCGCTATTGGTGGCCGCCATCGTCTCCTGGGCCCGCTGAATGGCCTGCTGTTGCTGGAGGCTTCCGAGCAGGTTCACATCGGCAACAGCGCGCTCGAGGTCGCGTCGCTCGGCATCCGACAGCCGCGCGATTGGTCGCACCCCTCGATAGTCCGGTAGGCCGAGAGGAGGTATTCGATCCGTTGTCTTGTCCGCAAGTCTCGGTCGCCCTGCCGCGTGCCCACCAGGTAAGAGGCCACGGCTCCCAGGATGAGAGTGAGGATGGGCACCAGCACCGTGACGAACGTCTGCATGTATGGAGTATCTCGGTCGCCAACGCACAGGGGGAACGCCGAGCCGAGCAACTCCGTTGCCAAGCCCGCCAACGACCAGATCTCAGCCGAGCTGAAGCGGGAGCGGCACCTTCTGGGCGGTGTGACGCAGCCTTCGATGGTTGAGCGCTTATCGGCCGATCCGGTAAGGCAGCGACCCGTCTGGGATGCCGCTCCTCGCCGGACCGTGGTCCTTGCCCGCAGCCCTCGGGCAAGGGCCGGCCAGAGTTGATGGCCTGGTCGAGCCGCTCAGTCACATGACCCGACCGTCACGTACCAGCTCATCGCCGTCCATAAGCGAGGCGACGTACGGCGCTCGTTCCCATAACACGACGTTTATGAAACTTACGAACGCAGTTTGTGAAATCTTCGCTGCATCTCGACACCTGAGTCTTAGGCTCTCTGCTCGTGAAGCCCTTCCTCCTCCTCGCGCACCGCGCCGAGGACGCCGCTGCGGACGACGAATACGCGTCGATCCTGCGGCTCGCCGGACTCGAGGAGCGTGAACTGCGCCGCGTGCGGCTCGAGCGTGGGCCGGTCACGGACCTGGATCTCACGGCATACAGCGCAGTGATGCTCGGCGGAGGTCCCTTTTGCGCGAGTGATCCCGAGGACCGCAAGTCCGACGTCCAGCGCCAAGTTGAGGCGACGATCGACACGGTCCTCGACGAGGTCGTCGAGCGCGACCTGCCGTTCCTTGGGCTGTGTTATGGCATTGGCACCCTCGGGCGGCATCAGGGCGGGGTCGTCGATCGGCAGTTCGGCGAACCCGTCGGGCGGCTGTCGGTCACGGTCACCGAGGCGGGGCGCGACGATCCCCTCTTCGCAGACCTGCCGGACACCTTCGAGGCCTTCGGTGGGCACAAGGAGGCGCTGAGCACGACGCCCCGTCGCGCGACCGTCCTCGCGACGTCGGACGCCTGCCCGATCCAGGCTTTCCGCATCGGGCGCAATGTCTATGCGCTGCAGTTCCATCCCGAGCTCGACTCGGCGTCGCTGCAGACCCGGATCGATGCTTATCGCACCTTCGGCTACTTCCCGCCCGAGGACGCGGAGTCCCTCAAGGCGGTCGCCCGTGAGCGTGAGACGCCGCACCCGAGTCGCATCCTGCGGAGTTTCGTGCGTCGGTATGCCGTGGCCTCCTCCCTCCGGTAGGTCCGGGCGCACCCCTCCCCGCGGGGTCCCGCGGGGGTGATCACCGTTTGCACTCTCACCGGGAGAGTGCCAATAATGGCGTTAGCACTCTCCAGGTGAGAGTGATAACTCACTGGTCACTGGTGAGGCGCGGCAGGCGAGCGCGACAGGAGCGCCCGTATGCCGCGTCGTCCGTCGCGGGCACCGCTGGCCACCATCTTCATTGCGCGTGGGAGGAACCACCCGAATGGCCAAGATCATCGCGTTCGACGAGGAGGCCCGCCGCGGTCTCGAGCGGGGGATGAACACCCTCGCCGACGCCGTCAAGGTCACGCTCGGCCCCAAGGGCCGCAACGTCGTGCTCGAAAAGAAGTGGGGTGCCCCGACGATCACCAACGATGGCGTGTCCATCGCCAAGGAGATCGAGCTGGAGGACCCCTTTGAGAAGATCGGCGCCGAGCTGGTCAAGGAGGTCGCCAAGAAGACCGACGACGTCGCCGGTGACGGCACGACGACGGCCACGGTGATCGCCCAGGCCATGGTCAAGGAAGGCCTGCGCAACGTCGCCGCCGGCGCCAACCCGATGGCGCTCAAGCGTGGCATCGAGCAGGCCGTCGACGCTGTCGTCGCGCAGTTGCTCGACTCGGCGATCGAGATCGAGACCAAGGAGCAGATCGCGTCGACGGCTGCCATCTCCGCGGCCGACCAGCAGATCGGTGACCTCATTGCCGAGGCCATGGACAAGGTCGGCAAGGAAGGCGTCATCACGGTCGAAGACTCCAACACGATGGGTCTCGAGCTCGAGCTCACCGAGGGGATGCGCTTCGACAAGGGCTACATCTCGCACTACTTCGTCACTGACGCCGAGCGGATGGAGGCCGTGCTTGAGGACGCTTACGTTCTCATCGCCAACTCCAAGATCTCCTCGGTCAAGGACCTCCTGCCCGTCCTGGAGAAGGTCATGCAGTCGGGCAAGCCGCTGCTGATCATCGCCGAGGACATCGACGGCGAGGCGCTGGCGACCTTGGTCGTCAACAAGATCCGTGGCACCTTCAAGTCCGTCGCCGTCAAGGCTCCGGGCTTCGGTGACCGTCGCAAGGCCATGCTCGGCGACATCGCCATCCTCACCGGTGGTCAGGTCATCTCGGAGGAGGTCGGCCTCAAGCTCGACTCTGCTGACTTGGAGTTGCTCGGCCGTGCCCGCAAGGTGGTCGTGACCAAGGACGAGACGACGATCGTCGAGGCGTCGGACGACCGTTCGGCCATCGAGGGCCGCATCGCCCAGATCAAGGCCGAGATCGAGAAGTCCGACTCCGACTACGACCGCGAGAAGCTCCAGGAGCGCCTGGCCAAGCTCGCCGGTGGTGTCGCGGTCATCAAGGCCGGCGCGGCAACCGAGGTCGAGCTCAAGGAGCGCAAGCACCGCATCGAGGACGCCGTCCGCAACGCGAAGGCAGCCGTCGAAGAGGGCATCGTCGCCGGTGGTGGCGTGGCGCTCATCCAGGCTGTCGCCAAGGCGTTCAAGAAGCTCGAGCTCAGCGGTGACGAGGCCACCGGTGCCAACATCGTCCGCGTCGCGGCCGAGGCTCCGCTCAAGCAGATCGCGATCAACGCGGGTCTTGAGGGTGGCGTCGTCGTGGAGAAGGTCCGCGGCCTCGACAAGGGCTTTGGCCTCAACGCCGCGACCGGCGACTACGAGGACCTCATCAAGGCGGGCATCCTCGACCCGGTGAAGGTGACTCGTTCGGCGCTGCAGAACGCCGCGTCGATCGCTGCGCTCTTCCTCACGACTGAAGCAGTCATCGCCGACAAGCCCGAGAAGTCAGCCCCCGCCATGCCGGGTGGGGACGGCGGCATGGGTGGTATGGACTTCTGACGAAGCCGCGAGCAGAGGGTGGGTGCCGAGCGTGCGAGGCATCCCGCCCGGCAGCGAGTGGTGAGGAAGAGGTCCCGGTGAGGAAGGACTTCTGACGAAGCCGCGAGCAGAGGGTGGGTGCCGAGCGTGCGAGGCATCCCGCCCGGCAGCGAGTGGTGAGGAAGAGGTCCCGGCCCCTGAGCTTGGGCTGCTGACGAAGTTCGATGATCTGCAGTAACGATCGCAGGGCGGTCGTCCGAGAGTTTCGGACGACCGCCCTGCGTGTATGCCGGTCGGGATGCCGGGGTGGGCGGCATACCGGCGGCTGGGCTCAGCGGGCGAACAGCCCTCGCACCGAGTCCTCGGTGGACTGGTAGGTGGAGCTCGCCCGGGCCATGAGCTGGCCGAGGATCGCGAGCTGCTCCCGCACTCGGGTCTGGATCGACTGCCACTCGGCGAAGACCCCTTCGAACTCGGTCGCCGCCGTCCCGGTCCACGTGCCGTGAAGGCCATTGAGCCGGCCGACAAGCGTCGCGACCGACGCTTCGATGTCGGCGGCGTTGCGCGCCACGTCTCCGGACGCTCCCTGTAGGGCTGCGACGTCCACACTGAAAGCCATTGCCAACTCCTCGCTTTGCGGCCGAGGCCCCTGTGACCCGGCGTTGGTCGACGGTATGCCGTCACCGCCGCGCGCCTCGGGAGTTATCCACAGTTAGGCTGACCCGGCCATGATCCTCATCGACTCGCCCCAGTGGGCCGCGCACGGCACGGTCTTCGCCCACCTCGTCAGTGACTCCTCCTACTCGGAGTTGCACGATTTCGCCGGGCGCGTTGGGCTGCCGGCGCGGGCCTTCGACGGTGACCACTACGACGTGCCGGCACACCGTCACGCCGCGTGCGTGGCAGCCGGCGCCGTGCTGACCCCGAGCGGGGAGGTCGTGCGCCGACTCAACGCCAGCGGCCTGCGGCTGCGCAAGCGCAAGGGTGACCGCGGCATCCTCCGAGCGCTGTCGGTGAGGCTGGGACCGGGATCGCGCACCGATGTCGACCTCGTGGGCGCGACTCGCCCGGTCGACCCGAGTCAGGTCTTCGCCGCGATGACCTTTGTCAGGGACCGCGATGGGGCGATCGCTCTCACGTGGAGTGAGCGCCGCAGCGAGTGGTCCGTGCCGGGCGGGTGGCGCGAGGTCGATGAGACCCCTGCGGAGGGTGCCGCCCGAGAGATCGCGGAAGAGACCGGGATCGTCGTGTCCCCGGAGGCGCTCGCGCCCGTGGGTTGGGAGCGTTTCCGTCCCGTCGTTGGCCCCTCGCGATTTGCTCCCGAGGTCGATCTCATGCAGGCGTATGCCGTCCGCTTGCCCGCCAGCGCCCCGAGGTTGCGAGCCGAGCCTGGCTCGTCACGCCCACCCGAGTGGGCGACCCCCGAGGAGTTCGCGCTCCTGGCCGGGCGGCAGTTCTGGTGGCCGCTCGCGGCATACGTCCTGCGCGAAAGCACTGGCGCGATCAGGTGACGTCGAGGGTGGGGCCTGCCAGTCGCCCGAGCTCGCGGTCGAGGTTGACCCGCGCTGGCGGCTCCCAAGCCAGCCGAGCGTGATCAGTACGGTAGATCTGGGGACGCGCTGCAAACTCCCTGAGGATGCTGCTCCGAGCAGCGGCGTAGGCCGCGTCAGGCACGTGGGCGTATTCCCGGCGCACCTGCGCGCAATAGTCGTCGAAGCGGCTCGCCGGGGCCGACAGGATCCACAGGTCGGCGTCGAGGAAAGCTCTCTCCACCGGATCGGATGCCCCGCGGTGTGACGCCGTGGCCAGGACGAGGGCCTCGACCAGGTCGACGTCCGCAGCGTCGCACTCCAGGCTCGTGAGGACTTCGCGGGCCAGCGCGGCGCTGTCGGCCTCGTTGGCCCCGTCGACGGCGCGTGGGTCGTAGACCGCGTCATGCCACCACGAGGCAACCCGGCCGAGGAGCCCGGCGCTGGCGTCGATCTCTCCCGCGTCTTCGAGTTCCTCCAGCGCCCAGAACATCTCCACGAGGTGCCGGGTGCCGTGGTAGTGACGGTGTGGCTGGCCCCACCGGATGAGAAGGTCCGCGCCTGCGGCATACACGGCATCCTCGAGCGCGGTCGGGGAGAGGACTGCGAGGTCCTGGGTCCACCACTGGATGAGCGCGGG
>JBAOHD010000024.1:0-68031 GCA_037046615.1 Dermatophilaceae bacterium | reverse complement strand
AGTGTCGATGTTGCCGCAAGGGCAGGCGCTTCGATTCAGTGGCATCGCCACAAGACGCTTGCATCACGAGGGCCCAATGGTGTCAGGAATCATTTCGAGGCGGGCTCTTTCGGATGCCCAGGTGAACGCACTATAGCCTGAACTGCCTGTACGCTCCATTCAGTCACCATCCGCTTCACCCATGCCTCTGTCCAGTAATGCCGCTCTTTCATCATGTGCCGACGGATCCTCGGACCTGCTCGTCGAGTTCCAGCTCGCGTACCCATTGCCGCCGATTACATTGAGTCCTGTGCACGTATCACGATATTATGCCGGCCCGTAAAGCACGCAACCCTGCGTGGGGGATAGAGCGGATAAGCCAATGAACCAACACATGAATTGTGCGAGAATTGGCACGCAGTATCTGCCTACTATGCTGCTCTCCAATATATTCAATAGTTAGGGCTCAACCCGTGGCTAATCCGATATCTGAAAACATGGTCAAAGGCACAATCGGAGAGCTGATTGTGCAGACCCGCCTGCTTCAATATGGAGTACAAGCCGCTGCTCCAATAAAAGACAGCGGCAATGATCTAGTCGCACTCAAGGGTTACGCGGTCAAAACGATCCAGGTCAAGACCTGCACAAACCGATTTGATACTCCGCTCGATCTTCCAGAAAAGTATCATTTAGTGGCACTCGTCAAGCTGCACGGACACGACAATGAGCTATTGCTAGACCAAACCAAAGTGTACTTGGTAGCAAAAGACCAACTTGTCGGACTCCGCGTCAACTGTGAGACTGACATGGCACCGTTCGTCATCTCACAGAAGCTTGTTGATGGGCTGTTTGTTGAGCCCTAACAATTCATTCAGGCCGCGCTGCTTCGCGGCGCGACTGAGTTCGAGCGTCAGGTCTTTATGAACTTATTCGAGTTCATCCTCGATCCGACCGACATGGTGATGCCAAGAACGCCACGAAAACTCTGCGCTTGGATCGAGGGGGAACCATCTACGCTCAGTCAAAGGGCAGAAGCGAAAGCATACGCGCGATCGGGGCAACGCTACCGAAAAGGCTTTGGGAAGAGATCCGCCCATCTATGGTGGACGGCAGCGAGTACGGCATCACTTGTCTCGGTCAGGCGTTCCTCCGGGAACGCTCGTAGTCGAAAGGACTACTACAGCATGCTGTTAGGCGGTGATGGCTAACCCCTCCATCGAGCGGACATGACACGGTAGGCGAAGCCTGCCGCGTCATGCCGGTCATGTCGCACGTTAGGATTTGAATGGATCGCGACCAACTGACAATTTGGCTTTTTCGCCGCACGCCCATTGAGGCCGTCGGCCTGAGAGCGGGTGAAGGGCCAGCGGTACAAGTTGCAATGGCAATCGTTCAGAGAACTACTGCCCTGCGAGCTTACGACACCTTCTCAAGTGGCCGCGATTGGATGGAAAAGCTATCGAGCGCTTACGTCGTTGCACTCGCCACGCGTTCGGCGGACGCGTATCTGATGCGGCAGATTCAAAGTTGTATCGTCGACGATCCCGCAATGTCCCTGCGCGACGTGTCGAGAGACGACCTTAGACATTAACGTGATCCGCTCACGGTTGTTTCCCGAATTAGCGGCGCTGCGGGAATACGCAAACGCGCTTATCCATCACTTGGATCACCCAAAGAACCGGGGCATCGCCGAGCTAAACGTTCAGGGTGTTTTCGATTACTGCTATCATCTGTTTCAAGAGAACGCTGAACTGTTGTTCGGTCGCGTTCCCGAAGGTTCATTTCCGTATACGAAATGCAAAGAAAGCGGAGCGAAAGACGCGGGCTGCCAATGAAAGAATTTGTCCAGCCTACCTCATGGTCAATCGAACCGCTGGCTCGCTCGCCGAGACCGATCACCGGGGACGATAGGTAAAGGGATTTGAATCTGTTTGGTGCTGAGGTATACTGACTTATGTCGTTCAACCTCCCGCTTAAAACCATGAGCCTTCAAGAGAAGCTTGCTGCGATGGAGTCTCTATGGGAAGACCTCGCCCGTACCCCAGAGGCTATTGAGTCTCCTGCCTGGCACAAGGACATCCTCGATGAACGCCGCCAGCGGCTCGCCGAGGGGCAATCTCGATTCATTGATTGGGAGACCGCCAAAGCAGACATCCGAAACAAGCTCTCGTGAGAATCGAGCTTCTGGACGAAGTCCAGGATGATTTGATCCAGGGTTTCCACTTTTATGAAGGCCGGGAAGCCGGCCTTGGGACCTACTTCCTAGACTGCTTGTTCTCAGACATTGATTCCCTTCTCGTTTACGCCGGAATTCATCAAGTCATCTACGGTCATCGCCGTTGCCTCTCCAAGCGCTTCCCCTTTGCAATCTATTACAGTGTGGAGGGAAATACTGTGGTTCGTGTGCATGCCGTATTGGATTGCCGCAGGAATCCGTTATGGATCAGGAAACGGTTGAAGGGAGATGGTTAACCAGTCGTTCCAGCCGACCCCCTGAAGCGGCGGCTGAGCTGCGTCGTTGGGACTGATGAAGAAAGCCGTTCTCTGCTCACTGACATGTCCGCGCGATTCACGGTAGCCCGATTCCACGCCAACTCCGCGCTCTCCACCTCGGCAAGATCCTGGTTCAATTGATCGGTCAGTGTAAGCCGGGCTTCGACCGGGCGCCGCAGAAGATTCACCAATGTATTCTTGGCTCGCTCCGACTCGCCTTGTGCTGCAACGACTCGCTGCTGTTCATCGGCCTGTTCATCCTGGACTAAATTGGCTAAGCGGAGAGACTTCGCCACAAGGCGCTTGAATCAGGATATCCGCAAGGTTTATTCTGCAAAATCTTGAGCAACTCACTAGACAACCACCTAGGCCATGAAGTTCTCCAAGAAAAGTGAATATGGCCTCCGGGCACTGCTCGAACTCTGCGAGACCTATGGCGGTCGCGTCCTCCAGCGCCATGAAATCGCAGAGCGGCAGAATATTCCGGTGGAATTCCTGGAGCAGATTCTCCTCGCGTTGAAACGCGCCGGCTTGCTGGCCAGCCGTCGAGGAGTCCGGGGCGGCTATTCCCTCATCAAGTCGCCGGAAGAAATCACGCTGGGCCAGGTCATCCGAATTCTGGATGGCCCCCTCGCCCCGATCAGCTGCGTCAGCAAGACCGCCTACCAAAAGTGCGCGGACTGCCCCTACGCGGCCAAACCTTCGTGCCCGCTCCAACAGGCCATGGGAGAGGTGCGGGATGCCATTGCGAACATTCTCGACCATTACACATTAAGTCGATTCGCCCATTCGCAAATAGGTGCGAAGGAGCCGCGAACCTACTATGACTCGTCAGACGCGTACCATTTTAAGCCTTGCAGTCGGCGCCTGGTTGACCCTGGTGCTTCGTGGCCACTCGCGCCGGTGCAGGCCGCCGAAACCCGTGACCTCATCCTGGCCGCCTACAGCGTGCCGAAGGAAGCCTACGAACGACACATCATCCCGGCCTTTCAACGACATTGGAAACAAAAAACCGGGCAGGACGTGCGCGTGCGCAGCTCCTATGGCGCCTCGGGCGCCCAGGCCCGCGCGATCCTCGGAGGATTCGATGCCGATGTCGCCGTGCTCTCGGTGGAAGGCGACGTCGATCAGATCGTCAAAGCCGGATTGATTACCCATGATTGGAGAAAGGCGCCCCACGGGGGCATGATCTCCGCATCGGTCGTGGCCCTCGGCGTACGCAAGGGCAATCCCAAAGGCATCAAGGGATGGGACGATGCCGCGCGCCCCGGCGTGGAAGTGCTCTACCCGAATCCCAAGACATCCGGCGGCGCGATGTGGGATGTGATCGCGATTTATGGCGCCGGACTGAAACTGGCGGAGCAGCGCGCAGGTGGAAAGCCGCTCGCCCCGGATGCGGCGGCCTCGCAGGCCGTGGACTTACTGACCCGCGTCCAACGCAACGTCAAGGTCATGGACAAGAGCGGCCGGGAATCGGTGACCACGTTCGAACGCGGCGTCGGCGATGTCATCGTGACCTACGAAAACGAGTTGCTGCCGCGCGTGAAGAGCGGGCGGCCCTATGAAATCATCGTGCCGGCCGAAACCGTCTGGATCGAAAACCCGGCGGCGGTCGTCGACACCTATGCCGACCGCCACAAGGCCAGGGATCTCGCAGACGCGTTCGTCGCGTTTCTCCACGGACCGGAGGCACAGGCTGCCTTCGTTGAATTGGGCTTTCGCCCGTTGGACAAGCAGTGCCGGTACCCCGGCCGCCACGCTCCCGCAACCGGCTCGACTCTTCACGATTGCAGAGCTCGGCGGCTGGGATCAGGTGAGCAACAAGCTGTTCGGCGCGCCAGGGTCTCTGGACGAAGATCGTCGAAGACGTGACAAAGAAATAGCAGCCTCCTGAGAAAATGATTCCTGAAGAATCATCACGACCAACGATAGGAATGGTGCCTGTCGAACAGGCGTGACCGTAACCAGTAAGGTAGAACGCTCGTATGACCGCCCATCTCTTGCTCAGCCTGGCCTTACGATCTGCCGCAGTCGGCTATGTGCTCGTGCTGATTTTCTTGCCCCTCGCGGCGCTGGCGCATCAATCGTTCGCGGCCGGATGGGACCGGTTCATCCAGGATCTGTCGGCTCCTCAAGCTGCGGCAGCGCTGTGGCTCACCGTGGAAACCGCCGCCATTGCGACCGCCATCAATGCCCTGTTCGGCACCTTGTCGGCGCTGGTGCTGGTACGCTACGAATTCCCGGGCCGGTGGCTCCTCAACGCGCTCGTTGATTTGCCCTTTGCCATTCCGACCCTGGTTGCCGGCCTCATGATCGCCGCGATCTATGGACCGACCAGCCTGCTGGGCACCTGGCTTCAACAGGGCGGGATGGCGGTGCTCTACAACCAGCCCGGGATCATCCTGGCGATGGTGTTTGTGACCATGCCGTTTACCATCCGCTCTCTGCAACCGGTGCTGATGGGCCTCGAACGCGATCAGGAAGAAGCAGCCTTCACGTTGGGAGCCAGCCCCTGGATCACCTTCTGGAAAGTCACGGTCCCGTCGATCCTGCCCGGTCTGCTGACCGGCGTCTTCCTCACCTTCGTGCGGGCGCTCGGCGAATTCGGGTCCATCGTGATCGTGGCGGGCAATATTCCGATGAAGACGCAGGTCGCTTCCGTCTATGTGTATGGGGAGATCGAGAGCTACAACCCCCAGGCGGCCACGTCCGTCTCGGTGCTGATTTTACTGATCTCCTTTCTGGTTCTCTTGCTTTTGGAACGGTTGACCCGTCGTCCCGGGGAACGGTTGCCAAGATTGTTTCAATGGACCCGGCAGAAGGATCCTCGCGACTCCGAGTCCGTGGTGCCGACCGCGGCAATCTGAGACGATGAATCCGGCAGAGCCGGGCATGGGTGAGATGGGAGCATGTGCATGCGTTGGTTGTTGATCGGGATCGTCTGGCTCTACTTCCTCGTCCTGCTGGTGGGACCGATCCTCTATATGGCGAGCCAAAGCTTCAGCGAGGGGCTGACGGCATTCTGGACCGAAATCTCGAGGCCGGAGGCGTATGCCGTCCGCTTGCCCGCCAGCGCCCCGAGGTTGCGAGCCGAGCCTGGCTCGTCACGCCCACCCGAGTGGGCGACCCCCGAGGAGTTCGCGCTCCTGGCCGGGCGGCAGTTCTGGTGGCCGCTCGCGGCATACGTCCTGCGCGAAAGCACTGGCGCGATCAGGTGACGTCGAGGGTGGGGCCTGCCAGTCGCCCGAGCTCGCGGTCGAGGTTGACCCGCGCTGGCGGCTCCCAAGCCAGCCGCAGCGTGATCAGTACGGTAGATCTGGGGACGCGCTGGCAAACTCCCTGAGGATGCTGCTCCGCACGCCCCAGCGGCGTAGGCCGCGTCAGGCACGTGGGCGTATTCCTCGGCGCACCTCGCGCGCAATAGTCGTCGAAGCGGCTCGCCGGGGCCGACAGGATCCACAGGTCGGCGTCGAGGAAAGCTCTCTCCACCGGATCGGATGCCCCGCGGTGTGACGCCGTGGCCAGGACGAGGGCCTCGACCAGGTCGACGTCCGCAGCGTCGCACTCCAGGCTCGTGAGGACTTCGCGGGCCAGCGCGGCGCTGTCGGCCTCGTTGGCCCCGTCGACGGCGCGTGGGTCGTAGACCGCGTCATGCCACCACGAGGCAACCCGGCCGAGGAGCCCGGCGCTGGCGTCGATCTCTCCCGCGTCTTCGAGTTCCTCCAGCGCCCAGAACATCTCCACGAGGTGCCGGGTGCCGTGGTAGTGACGGTGTGGCTGGCCCCACCGGATGAGAAGGTCCGCGCCTGCGGCATACACGGCATCCTCGAGCGCGGTCGGGGAGAGGACTGCGAGGTCCTGGGTCCACCACTGGATGAGCGCGGGCATGATGGTCAGTCTCTCAGGCGAGTTCGGGCGGCAGCGGCCGCTCGTGGACGACTGCCAGGGCCGTGACCGCGCGGGTGAGGACGACGTAGAGGCGGCGCAGCCCCGTGCGATGGTCGGCTTCGGCCGCCGCGATCTCGGCAGGTTCGACGACGACGACCCGGTCGAACTCCAGACCTTTGGCCTCGCTCGCACGCACGACCGTCACTGCGGCGTCGCCGACCTGCGGGCCCTCCGTCGGCGCCTGGCGGCCGAGGACGGAATGCCGCACACCGGCCAGCCCCAGCGCCGTCGACAAGCCATCGGCGGCGTCATCGGCGCAGATGACACCCACCGACCCTGGGTCCTGCCCCCACCCCTTCACCTGGTCAATCACCCTGCCCAGCAACGCTTTCCGATCTCCAGTCGGGTCGATGCGGAGCGACCCGCGGTTGTCACGGACCGACTCCGGCGTCCCCAGGCCGGGCGCCATGTGCGGCAGGAGGCGGGCGGCATACTCGATGACTGCCGCAGGGACGCGGAAGCCGCGGTCGAGCACCTCGACGTGCGCCCCGGGCTTGCCGAGGTGCGCGAGGGTGGTGTCCCAGGAGTCGGTGGCCCACGGTGTGGTGCCTTGGGCGATGTCTCCTAGGACTGTCGCCGAACCGGTCGAGCAGCGTCGTCCGATGGCGCGGAGTTGCATCGGCGAGAGGTCTTGGGCTTCGTCGAGGATGACATGCCCGAGGCTCGGCGTGCGGTCGATAAGGTCGGCGATTTCGTCGAGGAGCACGACGTCAGCCGCTGACCACTGAGCCGCACCCGCGGACCGGGGTGCCTTCGGCCACAGCAAGATTCGCTGCTCCTCGGAGCTCAGTAGGCCGTCGGCATGGCGGGCGAGGACGTCGGCGTCCGACCACAACCTCGCAAGCACTTTCGTCGGTGTGAGGTCCGGCCACAGCCGGGCGGCATACGCTCGCACCGGAGCCGACCGAGCCACCGCGGCCTGGACGGTGTCGTCGGGTGAGTCGCCGGAGCGTTCCATCTCGGTGAGCACGAGGTGCGCGAGTCGCTGCGTGAGCATGGCGCGGGCGGCGCCGTAGCGCACTTGCCGCTCGCGCAGCTCCGCGATGACGTCGGCGACCCGATACGCCGCCACCCGCCACTTGCGCGACCCGCGGGGGACGACGAGCGCCTCCCTCGGCTCGGTGATGTGCGACCACACCGCCCGGCTGAGCATGTCCGCGAGCCGCACGTCGCCCTTGAGCGTGGCGGCTGCGACGGAGTCAGAACCGCGCACGGGCACGCTCGCCACGAGATCCGCCGCCGTCGTGTGTCGCACGTCGACTTCCCCGAGGGCTGGCAGGACGGCGCCGACGTGATCGAGGAAGGATGCCGTTGGGTCCGACGACGAGGACACCTGACCGGGCGAGGCGCTCGCGGTGGGCGTAGAGCAGCCACGCCGCCCGGTGCAGGCCGACGGCCGTCTTGCCGGTGCCGGGGGCGCCTTGGACGCAGATGGTCGTGCCGACGTCAGCCCGGACGATCTCGTCCTGCTCGGGCTGGATCGTCGCGACGATGTCGCGCATCGGCCCGACGCGGGGACGCTCGATCTCGGCCGCGAGGATCGCGCTGCGGGTCGCCTGCTCGGCTGGGTCGACGAGATGTTCGTCCTCGTATGCCGTGAGTCGGCCCTGGTCGACCCCGAAGCGGCGCCGCAGGGTGACGCCGAGGGGTGCTCTTCGGCTGGCCCGGTAGAAGGTGCTCGACAGCTCGGCGCGCCAGTCGATGACGACCGGGTCGCCAGCCTCGTCGTGGATGTGTCTCCGCCCGATGTACCACCGCTCGTGGCCTTCGATGTCGTGGTCGAAGACAAGGGCGCCAAAGAACACCGTCGATGTGGGGTCATCGACCAACGCCTGCACCCGCTCGTGGAGCCTGAGGGCGAGGAACTCCGTGGAGACCCGATCCCCGCCCACCGCGCTGTCGCGCAGCGCCTCGGTCTTGGCGCGCATCCTCGCCAACTCGCGCCGAGCGTGGTCGAGCCAGGCCTGCTCACGGGCAAGGACCGGGTCGGCGGCGGCGGAAGACACGAGGAGCCAGTATGCCGTGCGCCCCTCTAGCACGGGGACCCGTGGCCATGCTGCCCTCGACCCACCTTGCGGACCCCGCGCAGAAGAGATTTTCAAGATTTCGCAAAAACCCTGTCATGACCGGCGGGGGACCTCGTCTCATATCCGAGCCAGCGACTTGGGTGGGATGCCCTGGGTCGGGGGAATGGCATCGTGGTTCGTCCTTCCGGAGGGTTCCGGGGGGGACCAGCCGGAAGGGCGAACCGCGCGCAGTCCCAGGGGAGTGGGATGGGCGCGCCAGGATGGCCACCGGGCACGACGTGCCGGGGAGACGGTGGCCGGGGGGCGTGGAAGGCGTCTGCTCCGGGGGGACGCGGACGGATACGTGTGTGTGTGGCCTGGGGGGATCTGAGCCGGTTGTGCCGACATGCCTTTGACGCTGTCGGCACAACCTGGCCCCACTCATCACGTCGGTCGAGCCACCAACGTCACCGTGATGTCGCTGCGCTGTCCGTCGCGCACGACCGTCACTGGCACGACGTCACCGACCTGCCTCGCTCGGATCGCAGCGACGAGGGCCAAGGATGAGTCGATCCGCTTTCCTCCGACAGCGACGACGGCATCGCCGACTCGCAGTCCGGCCGATGCGGCCGGGGTGCCAGAGGAGACCGACGTGATGGTCGCCGCAGCCCGTGAGGCAGACCCGTCGGTCACCGTGCCGTCGGCGGACGAGATCCCAAGATAGGCATGGTCGGCCGCGCCCTTGGTCACGAGTTGGTCGGCGATTGCCTTGGCCTCGTTGACCGGGATGGCAAACCCGATGCCGATATTGCCGCTCTGGCCTGATGCCGAGCCGAGGGACGCGATCGACGAGTTGATCCCGATGAGCTGACCACTGCCCGTGACGAGCGCCCCTCCGGAGTTGCCCGGGTTGATCGCTGCCGAGGTCTGGATCGCATTGACGACCACCGGCTCACCGGCCGCTCGGCTGCTCGACTCGGATGAGCCGGTGCTGACTGGCCGATCGAGCGCAGACACGATCCCCGTCGTGACCGTGCCGGCGAGCCCCAAAGGGTTCCCCACCGCCATGACCTGCTGGCCCACGGTGAGCGCGTCGGAGTCTCCGAGGGCGATGGGGACGAGGTCCGGTGGCGGCGCCTGCAGGGTGAGGACCGCCAGATCCGTGGCGGCGTCGAGACCGGCGATCGTCGCGGCATACGAACGACCGTCGTGCAGGGTTACCGAGATGGTGGCTCCAGAGCCGGCCCCGGTGGCCACGTGATTGTTCGTGAGGATGTGCCCCGCGGCGTCGAGGATGACGCCCGACCCTTCTCCTTCCGCGCGGGGGCTCGTGACCTTGACTGAGACGACGCTCGGTGCCACCGCAGCCGCCGTCGCTGCCCAATCGGGGGCCGTGCCATCGGCCTGGACCACCGGAGCGACCGTGCGTGCGGCGATCGGTGTCGCCGTGGCACCTGTGGTCGGGGTGCTGGGGCGGGTCACGGCATACGTCCCGCTTGAGACGAGACCGGCGGCGAGGACCGCGACGACCACGAGGTCGGCTGCGCGGCGCCGCGATCGGTGGACTGTCACCGGGGGAATCGAGGGAATCGGGGGGATCGTGGGGGAGGGCGGGTTGGAGCCGAACCCAGGCGGATAGACCCCACGTGGGTCGGGTGACGTCGGAGGCATCGGCAGAAGGTGCGGTGTCCAACTGGCTCATGCGGCCATGGGACCTCGCGATCTTGGGTGAGCACTGAGGGGTGCCTATGACGGACCTGTGCGCTCGGGTGAGCCGTAGAGTGACGCCGTGGCGACAGCTTCAGGGGATCGAGCGCGCTGGCTGCGCCGCGTCGTCCCGCTCTGGCTCGTGCTTCCGCTGTATGCCGCGGCGGTCGCCTGGGTCGGCGCTCTCGTCGCGGCGTCGAAGGGCCTCGATGACTTCCTCTTTGAGGTGGTCACGGAGTCAGGGCAGCAGGTCGAGGCCCCGCAATTGACGGGCAATCCCCTCACAAATGTGGGCCTTGTCCTGCTGATGCGGATCGGCAATGTCGAGTGGAGCACCGTGCCGCTGGTGGCTCTCGTCATGGCGGCATCGGTGGTGGCGGTTCATCGTGCTGCTGGACCTTCGGAGCGCTGGCCCCGGGTCGCCGCACTTGGCGGCCTCGTCGTCGGGGCGGTCTACACGCTCGCAGTGCTGTCGCCGCTGCTCGCCACGAAGCTCGCGGAGCCGGTTCTCGCGGCGTTCGGCGTGCTGAGGCATAGCGATGACTACTCGCCCTATACGTGGGGCGGTCACGCCCTGATCTGTCTGGCCCTCGTCGCTGTCTTCGCCAACCTGGCCTTTCAGCCCGGGCCCGCGGTGGCGTCCGAGCCCGATGACGCGCCCGACTCGCTGCCAGACTCGGGGACCACACCCGAAGCCGCGGGTGCCGTCGGGTCGGAGACAACTTCCGATCTCAGGCACGAGCCGGCGCCCCCCTCAGGCTCGAGCTTCCCTGAGCCCGTCCGTGCCGTTGTGATCGAGCCGGATCCTCTCGCAGCGTCAGAGATGCCAGGGTCCTTCGATGGCAACGGTCACGGCCCTCGCGCACCCGATCCGCACGCGGCATACCGCCGTCCGTTCGTGGACCGCGCGCCCTAACCCGGGCTGGTCAGAGGTCGTCGGCGTCGAGGATCCGATAGGCGTAACCCTGCTCCGCCAAGAACCGCTGCCGATGGGCGGCGAAATCGGCGTCCACGGTGTCCCGCGATACCACCGAATAGAAGTGGGCCGACCGCCCGTCGGCCTTGGGGCGCAGGAGACGCCCGAGCCGCTGCGCCTCCTCCTGCCGTGAGCCGAACGTGCCCGACACTTGGATCGCCACCGACGCTTCCGGCAGATCGACCGAGAAGTTGGCGACTTTACTCACGACGAGCAGCCGCACCTCACCGCGCCGGAAGGCGTCGAAAAGCTTCTGCCGCTGAGCCACAGGGGTTTCGCCCGTGATGAGCGGAGCGTCGAGGCGACCGGCCAGGGTCTCGAGCTGGTCGAGGTATTGCCCGATGACCAGAGTGGGATCTCCCGTATGCCGTGCCACGAGTTGCTCGACGACGCGGTCCTTGACGGCGGTGCAGGACGCGAGCCGGTAGCGGTCTTCAGGCTCGGCCACGGCATACACCATCCGCTCGCCCTCGGGGAGGGTGACGCGGACCTCGACGCAATCGGCGGGCGCGATGTATCCCTGGGCCTCGATGTCCTTCCACGGCGCGTCGAATCGTTTGGGTCCGATGAGGGAGAAGACATCTGCACTCGCGACCGTCCTCGCGGACGAGGGTGGCGGTGAGTCCGAGGCGCCGACGGGCCTGCAGGTCTGCGGTCATCCGGAAGATCGGTGCGGGGAGCAGGTGCACCTCGTCGTAGACGATGAGCCCCCAGTCGCGGGCATCGAGCAACTCGAGGTGGGCGTAGACGCCCTTCCGGCGGACGGCCATGACCTGGTAGGTCGCGATCGTCACCGGCCGGATCTCCTTGCGGGTGCCGGAGTATTCGCCGATCTCCGCCTCCGTGAGGGTGGTGCGCCGCAGCAACTCGTCCTTCCACTGTCGCGCCGCCACCGTATTGGTCACGAGGATGAGGGTCGTCGCGCCCGCCGCGGCCATCGCCCCAGCGCCGACGATCGTCTTGCCGGCGCCGCAGGGGAGCACGACGACACCTGACCCGCCGTGCCAGAACCCATCGACGGCATGCCGTTGATAGGGCCGCATCGTCCAGCCCTCTTCGCGCAGGGCGATCGGGTGGGCCTCGCCGTTGACATATCCGGCGAGGTCTTCGGCGGGCCAGCCGACCTTGAGCAACTCCTGTTTGACGTGGCCTCGCTCGGAGGGGTGGACCGCGACCGTGTCCGCGTCCACCCTCGCCCCAAGGAGCGGCTGGATCCGCTTGTGCCGCAACACTTCTTCGAGCACTGGCCGGTCGGTTGTGTGGAGCACGAGACCGTGGGTGGGGTGCTTTTCGAGGGTCAGGCGGCCATAGCGGGACATCGTCTCGGCGATGTCGAGCAAGAGGGGCTGGGGCACGGCATACCGGCTATAGCGCAGGAGCGCATCGATGACCTGCTCGGCGTCATGCCCGGCCGCGCGGGCGTTCCACAGCCCGAGGGAGGTCACGCGATAGGTGTGGATGTGTTCCGGTGCGCGCTCGAGCTCGGCAAACGGCGCGATCGCGCGCCGGGCTGCGTCAGCCTGCGCGTGGTCGACCTCAAGCAGGAGGGTCTTGTCGCTCTGGACGATCAGGGGTCCGTCAGTCATCGCCTCAACGTCGCAGCCAGATGATGAGCAGGATGATCAGCGGGATGCCGACGACGGCGTTGACGGCCAGGACGATCCAGCCGAGCTTTGTCATGCGGGCGGCCTTGGCCGGCTCCGTCGAGCCGCGCATGAGGGCGATGATCGACATCACGAGACTCGGTGGACCGACGAGACCCGTCAGGAGCACCCCGAGGGCAGACGTCACGAGGAGCATGATCGGCGAGACCTTGCTCGGGGCCAGTGGGCGCGATCCGAGCTGGGCTGGGTATGCCGGGGCGCCAGGGCCGGGCCCCCCGCCCTGGCCGTAGGGGCTTGGCTGATAGCCGGCCGGCGGTGGGTAAGGCCCGGATCGCGGGGGCCCACCCGGAGGTGGGTATGCCGTGGTGCCTGGTGCGCCGTACTGAGGGTAGGCCGTGGGTGGGGGTGGGTAGCCCGGCTGCGGCGGCCCGGCATACGGCGGCTGCCCCGAATGGGCCTGTTGCCCGGCATACGGAAGTGGTGCAGGTGCAGGTGCAGGTGTGGGCGCTCCGGCCGGAGGTGAGGGCGGAGCGAACGGTGTCGGGTCCGCTGCCGGTGACGGATTGTGCGGATCGTGGTCGCTCACGGGGCCTCCTTGACAGTCCAGGGTGAGGGTACCTGGTGACGGCGCGAGGCGGGCGACGCTCGCATCTGGCGAGACCGGGTGCCAGAATCGAAGGACCTTGAGGAAAGGACGTGCTCGTGCGGTCACCCCAGGTGGAGCGAGACCCAACCCTCCCACCCCGAGTCACGATCTACGAGGTCGGCGCCCGTGACGGTCTGCAAAACGAAAAGACGGTCGTGCCGGCCTCGGTTAAGGCGGAGTTCATCACCCGCCTCGCCGCGGCGGGCCTGCCCGTTATCGAGACGACCTCTTTCGTCAACCCGCAGTGGGTGCCCCAACTCGCCGACGCCGCAGACGTCCTGGCCCTGCTCGGCCCCACGGGTGTGGCCGTCGACCGCCCCGTCCTCGTCCCCAACGAGCGCGGCCTTGATCGCGCCATGGCCAGCGGGGCGCAAGCCATCGCGATCTTTGGCAGCGCCACCGAGACGTTCGCTCGCAAGAACCTTGGTCGCAGCATCGCTGAGTCAGTCGCGATGTTTGCGCCGGTCGTCACGCGGGCGCGCGAGTCGGGGTTATGGGTGCGGGCCTATGTGTCGATGTGTTTCGGTGACCCGTGGGAAGGCGATGTGCCGGTCGCCCAGGTCGTCGATGCGGCCACCCAACTCATGGATCTCGGCTGCCAAGAACTCAGTCTCGGCGACACCATCGGCGTGGCGACCACCGGCCATGTGCGCGCCCTCCTCGACGGGCTCGACCATGCGGGCATCCAGCGGGAGGCCATCGCGGTCCACTTCCACGACACCTACGGGCAGGCCCTCGCCAACACCCTGGCGGCCCTCCGCGAAGGGGTGACCATCGTCGATTCGTCCGCCGGCGGCCTGGGCGGCTGCCCCTACGCCAAGAGCGCGACCGGCAACCTCGCGACGGAAGATCTCGTGTGGGCGCTGCACGGCGCGGGGGTCGCGACCGGGATCGACTTCGAGGCCCTCGTGAACACGTCCGCGTGGATGGCCGGGCACCTCGGCCGACCGTCGGCGAGCCGAGTCGTGACGGCGCTCGCGCGCGACTGACCTCAGGCGAGGGCGACGCCGGTGATCCGGTGGACGACGAAGAGCTGCTCGGACGCGGACTCACCGGACACGGCATACAGCCGTCCGCCTTCGAGTCGCACGGGGCGCACGAGGTGACGGGCGGTGCGGCCGTTGGCGTCGGCATACCCGAGCCAGAGGGTGCGCGAGTCGGCCAGCGCCTCCCGCAACAGATGCGCGGTGTCCGTCGGCGACGACGACAAGGTCGGCCCGCTTCGGGAGCCGGCCCACAGTGGAGCTGGTCTCGCGGGTGCTGCCCGCACATGGGAGACGACCGCAGCAGCGACGGAGTGATCGACGGTGGGGGGAACAGGGTCCAGGTCGCCGGAGCGTCGCCGCGCGCGGGTGCGGCGGGCGACGGGGGCAGAAACCACGAGGGTGCCGTCGTAGGCCTCCTGCGCTGGCGCGTAGCCGTGGTCACGCAGGAGATCGAGCAGCGTCGTCGGCTCAGCCCGTGACACCAGGACAGTGGGCGCGATCCGGCGCAACATCGCCGGAGCGAGCGCGCGGTCGGCGAGGATCGCGACGAGGACCGCCTCGTCGTCACATCGCAGGTATGCCGTGGCGCCACCAACGCGCGCCTGTCCGTGTCGCCGGGAGACGTCGCGGACGAGATAATCCAGCGGCTGCGGCACCGGGGTCGAACTCGCGTCGGCGAACCGGGCGAGCAACTCGTCGGCGGTCATCCCGGTGTCGAGCGCCCGCCTGATCGACGTCGGTGTGATGCGGAAAACCGTTGCGCTGCCGCGCGATTCGATATCGCAGGCGAGCCTGACGAACCGGTCGAGGGTTGCGACGAGCGGCCCTGGAGCTACCAGGGTCAGGTCGCCTTGGAGCAGGACTCGGTCGACCGGTGCGGGCATGGCGCGCTTGGCCGCGGCGGCGATCTCGCCATCGCTCGCGGTGGTCGCGAGGGCGCGGCCGGCGCCCGTGAGAGAGCCGAGACCGACGACCCCGAGCAACTCGGCCTCGCGGAGGCTGGCGTGGACGGCGCGCTCGATTTGGCGAGGGTCGCGCAGGGGTCGTCGCCAGCGCATGAGGGCGGTGAGTTCGTCGGCCGTGACCGGCGCCCCGGCGGGCTGGGCTGCCAGCGCGTGGAGGACGTCGAGGCGGAGCGCTCGCACAGGCGGGTAGATCACCTCAGAGGTGAGTGCACCGGCCGTCTGAGAACGCCCGATCGGCGCGCCCACGAGGTATGCCGCCCGCGGGGTGTCTCGCCAGGCACGGCATACCGCTGCCCATCGCTCTGCCGGTGCGTAGCCCGACCAGGTCTCATATTCGGTCGTCGGCACCCACGAGGGGACGAGCTCGCCGTCATTGGCGATGAGGTCAGCGGCCAGCGCGAGTTCGGCGATGAATGTCGCGGTGTCGGGGGGCACGTCGAGGGCCCGCGCGAGGAGGGTAAGGTCGCGCACCCCGACCCCTCCGGAGCGCAGGACACGTGCCGGAGCCCGACCCCATTCCTGGGCGAGGTCATCGAGCCAGTCGAGCAGTTGCCGAGCATGGACTCCGGCGACCCGATCGACCGTCGCCGGGTCCATCGGCGCGCCGGCCGGGGTGGGCGCCACGAGCGGGGCGTCTCGATGGATCACCCCACCGCGCAGATGGAGGGCGACTTCCCGGACGAGGGCGATGTGGCCGAGCCCGGATCGGGTCGCGAGACCGTGCTCGACGAGCCACGTCGCTCCCTCCTTGCCCGCCCCGGAGGGGGGCACGGCCGCTGTCGGAGGTCCCCACACGAGAGCGTCGAGCACTGCGCGAGCCGCAGCCGGCGCCGTGTCGAGCAACTCGTCCAGCGCTGAACCCAGGGGAGGCGTGTGAGCGGGATGCCGCTCCGCGACCTCGTCGGCGGGCAGACCCAGCCCGGCCGGATGGGGGCCGAGGACGTCGGCGAGCATTCGGACCAGGCGCCATCCGTCGTCGTCTCGCCACACCAGAGCCCGGGCCCACAAGTCCGTCAAGCCCGCGACGACCGACGGGAGTGGCACGTCGAGAAGGGACGCGATCCTGGCGACGTCGAGCGGCTCGTCGGGTCGCGGGTGGGCAGCGACGACGACGGCTTGAGCCAGTCGGAGCGAGCCGAGGTCAAGATCCTCCACGGCACGGCTGACGCTCGATCGCGTCGTGGCTCGTGCCGACAGCGCCGTGAGGTCGGCCGGCGCCGGGCGGGCCAGATCAGGCCGCGCGAGCAGGAGTGCGACGAGTTCCTCGTCGCTGCGGCGTCGCAGATCGTCGCCCAGCGACGTGATCGGGGTGCGCTGCGGGGGCGTCTGGGGACGGGACTTCGCGCGGGGGGTCGAGGTGATCGTGGCCTTCGCGGCGGCAGCCGCTGCTGCTTTGCGGGGAGTGGCCATCTGGCCAGTGTCCCAGACCCGGTCCCAGCCCCGTTCGCGTCCAATCCCTGTGACCGGCCCATTAGGCTGTGATGGCGCAGACGCGCACCATGAGCGGGAGCATCGGGCCGCCTCGAGACACCCTTGAGGCTGACCTCGATGGCGACCAACACCCCGCTCGGACCAGCAGGACACGAGCACGAGGTGGAACGGTGCCAACAGGCAAAGTCAAGTGGTACGACGCGGAGAAGGGCTTCGGCTTCCTTTCCGACGACGCCGGCGGCGACGTGTTCCTCCACGCCAATGCGTTGCCCGAGGGCGTGACCACTCTCAAGGGTGGGACCCGGGTCGAGTTCGGCATCGTCGAGGGTCGGCGCGGCTCGCAGGCACTCCAGGTGCGGGTGCTCGAGCCGACGCCGTCGGTCGCGGCGGCCCAGCGTCAGGCGCACCGCAAGCCCGCCGAGGACATGGTCGTCATCATCGAAGACCTCATCAAACTCCTGGACAACACCTCTGAGTCGCTGCGGCGCGGCAAGTATCCCGACAAGGGGCACGCCGGAAAGGTCGCCCAAGTCCTGCGCGCTGTGGCTGCCGATTTGGAAGCCTGATGGCCGATCCCAAGGTCGACGGCACGCTCGTCGCCGCGGTCGACCTCGCCCGATCGGCGGCTGTCGACATCGCCGAGCCCGGCGCCGTCGGTGAGCATGTGGGTGTCGTCATGGACGGCGAACGGCTCGCCACCCACCGCTTCACCTGCGTGTCCACGGCATACGTCGGCTGGCAGTGGTCGGTGACTGTCGCCCGCGCGCCCCGGCAGAAGCACGCGACGGTGTGCGAGGCGGGGCTCGTGCCGGGCGAGGGTGCCATCCTTGCCCCCACCTGGGTCCCGTATGCCGAGCGGATCGCTCCCGGTGACCTCGGTGCCGGCGATGTCCTGCCCTACCGTGAGCACGACCCGCTGCTCCAGCAGGGCTTCGAGGCGACCGGCGACGACGAGATCGACCAGCTGGCCGTGGCCGAACTCGGCCTCGGTCGCGTCCGTGTCCTGTCGCCCCAGGGTCGCGAGGCAGCCGCCCAGCGGTGGTACGACGGGGTCCACGGGCCGCGCGCTGAGGTTGCCGAGAAGGCTCCGGCGGCGTGCGCGACCTGCGGCTATTTCCTGCCGATGGCCGGGGCGCTCCGACGCACCTTCGGTGTGTGTGCCAACGAGTGGTCACCCTCGGACGGCAAGGTCGTCAGCCTCGACCACGGGTGCGGTGCCCATAGCGAGGTCGACGTGACGCCGCTGGCGTCGGTGCCGATCGGGGATCCGATCGTCGACGAGTATGCCGTTGAGCTGGTCGAGATCGACCGTCCGGCTGACGTCGTGGACGAGTCAGCCGTCGGCGATATTGCCGCGGCCGCGACGGACGTAAGCCCAGCCGATGCCACCGAGGACGATCCCCGCGACGCATGACCAGGGCCACCACGACCGGTCGCCGGTGTGCAGCCCCGGCACGACGAGCGTGACGGCGAGAGCGACCGCCCACGCCGCAATTCCCATCTCGACGATGCGTCGAATCGGGACGGCGAGCGGCTCGGTCACCGGGGCTGGGCGGGTGCCGGGCTGATCCGCTGGCTGCGTGGTTTCGCTCACGCGTGCCAGGGTAGCCTCGCTCCGGCCGCCCGACCCCTCCCGAGTCGGGTGAGGACATCCGCGAGGTGTCAGAAGTGGCTGTCTCCGAGCCCCATAGGCAACCACTTCTGCGACTTCACGCAGGGTCGGGTGCCGGGCTGGCTGCGTGGTTTCGCTCACGCTTGCGAGGGTGGCCTCGCTCCGGCTGCCCGGCCCGCCCATGGCCACTAGCCTTGAGCCCATGTCCTCCTCCGCGCCTCAGGCGCCCCCGGTGCAACGACAGCAGACCGGCGGTCTCGACCGGTTCTTCAAAATCAGCGAACGCGGCTCGACCATCGAGCGAGAGGTCCGTGGCGGCGTCGTCACGTTCTTCACCATGGCCTACATCGTGGTGCTCAACCCGCTCATCCTGGGCTTCGTCAAGGACGCCGACGGCAAGTTCCTCGGCGGTGGCGCAGCGCCCAACCTCGCGGCCATCGCCGCCGGCACGGCCCTTGTCGCGGGCATCATGACGATCCTCATGGGCGTCGTGGCCAACTTCCCGCTCGCCTTGGCAACCGGGCTGGGGCTCAACGCTTTTGTGGCATTCTCCATCGCGACGAAGATGACCTGGGCGGATGCCATGGGGCTGGTCGTCCTCGAAGGTCTCATCATCCTCGTGCTCGTCTTGACCGGGTTCCGGCAAGCGGTCTTCCATGCCGTCCCGGCGCAGCTCAAGGTCGCGATCTCGGTCGGAATCGGCCTGTTCATCGCGATGATCGGGCTCGTCGACGCGGGCTTCGTACGTCGCACCGGGGTCGGCCCGGTGCCGGTCGAACTCGGGATCGGTGGTGCGCTGAGCGGGTGGCCCACCGGGGTCTTCTGCTTCGGGCTCTTCCTCGTCATCGCCCTGTGGGTCCGCAAGGTCCGCGGCGCGATCCTCATCTCGATCCTCGTGACCACCGTCCTGGCCTTCATCGTCGAAGCTGTGGCGAAGGTCGGCCCCACCGTGATCGGCCAGAACCCGGACGGCTCCAACAAGGTCAACCCGGCTGGCTGGAACCTCAACGTGCCTGCGTGGCCCAGCAAGATCGACTCGATCTCCTTCGGCACGCTCGGTCAGTTCAACCTCTTCGGCTCGTTCGCCAAGGCGGGAGCGGTCGCAGCCTTCCTCCTGGTCTTCACGCTCATGTTGGCCGACTTCTTCGACACGATGGGCACGATGACAGCGATCGGTGCCGAGGCAGGACTTCTCGACGAAGCCGGCACGCCGCCCAACACGCAGCGGATCCTCATCGTCGACTCGGTCGCTGCCGCCGCTGGTGGCGCCGCAGGCGTCTCGTCCAACACGTCCTACATCGAGTCGGCCTCCGGTGTCGGCGAAGGGGCCCGGACGGGCCTGGCGGCCGTCGTGACCGGCGTCCTTTTCCTTGTCTCGATGGTCTTTGCGCCACTGGTCAAGATCATCCCCAACGAGGCAGCGGTCCCGGCGCTTGTCCTCGTCGGGTTCCTGATGATGCAGCAGGTCAAGGGCATCGACTGGGACGACCTGGAAATCGCCATCCCTGCATTCCTCACGATCGTCCTCATGCCGTTCACCTACTCGATCACGGTGGGCATCGGAGCCGGGTTCGTTGCCTATGTCTTGATCAAGCTCGTCCGCGGCAAGACCTCGGAGATCCACCCGCTGATGTGGGTGGTCGCTGGGCTCTTCGTCATCTACTTCGCCATCGACCCGCTCAAGGGCATCCTCGGCGTGCAGTGACCTCTTCACGGGGTATGCCGCGCGGCATACCCTTCACCCTCCGGAACTCGCCCCGGCGACGGGGGCCTTCGGGAGGCGCGCGCGGACGTAGGCGTGCACGGCGGCATACTCGAAGGTGCCTGCCACTGGCCGGAGCACGCTCTGTTTGCCGACGAACCCGTCCGTGATGACGGGCTTGGCCGGGTCCACGAGCGAGATCGGCGTCATCGTGCCGAAGCGCCGGGCAAGGTCAAAAGCGGTCTTGGCTTCGCCGGTGCTGAAGTCGGTGGTGACGTTGTTGCCGAGGGCGTCGATGAGGGCAGTGAGGCGAGCGGGGTTGGTCAAGGTGCCTGCGGCGACGGCTTTGGTGCGCAGCGCCGTCATGATCCGCTGTTGATTGGCCTGACGGTCGAAATCGCCGCCCGCCAAACCGAACTGCATGCAGGACCGGGGGTTGGCATCTCCGCGAGCACGCGCGAGGTCGAGAGCTTGTTGCCCCGACAGGTGGTAGGTGCCATCCCGCGGGTAGTAGATCCGGCGACACGACACGTCATCGGGCGGGCAGGCGCCGTCGAGGTTGGTGTCGAAAATCCCCTCGTGCCCATTGCCCACGATGTCCACGTCCACGCCGCCGACCGCGTCGACGGATTCTTTGACCACGGTGTAGTTGATGTGGACCCAGTATTGGGCCTCGACCCCCGTGACCTTCTTGACGACTCCCACGAGCGCTTCGGCACCCGCTTTGTCCCGGATGGAGTAGTCCGGGACCCTGTCCTGGGGGGTGCTGAGATAGCCCATCGCGCATTCGTAGACCGCATTGATCTTCGACTCCTGGCCGACGACACACTTCGTCGGTTGTTTGACCCACGTGTCGCGGGGCACTGCGAGCATGGTCGCGGCACCCGACGTGGGCTCGATGCTCAACAGCTGGATGGAGTCGGTGAGCCACATGCCCTGGCCGCCCTCGCCCCGGCTGTGGTCGAGGTCGTCCTGGGACGTGCCGAAGATGAGGATATTCACCCGGCCGTCGGGGTCGGTGCGGAGCGGATCCCCATGCGCGACGAGCGCCGCCACGCTCCCGCCACCGGTGAAGACCTTCGTCGTGACGCTCGCTGCCTTGGTGGCGATCACCGCAACTACACCGACGGAAATCGCCACCATCGTGAGGGCACTCATGACGATCCGGCGGCGGATGCGTCGACGACGGGCGCGTGCGGCGCGGGTCGGCGGCGCAGATCTGTCTGGGTCGGGGTGAACGGTGTCTGTCACGAGCTGTCCATGGACGAGGGTCACGCCTGGTGAGAGCGAGTTTAGCCAGCGGGCCTTCGCCGATGACGGACAATGGCCAGGTGAACGTGCGCTTCCGTCATCGACTGACCGTCATCGCCTTGGCCCTGATGGTCGTCGTGGCCGTCGTCGCAGCCGTTCGTCGTTAGTCCTCTGACGGACAGCGGGGGGAGGCCCCCTCAGAGTGCGGCGACGACGTGCTCGATGCAGGCCGTCAGGGCCGAGACGTCCTTCGGGTCCACGGCGGGGAACATCGCGATCCGAAGTTGATTGCGGCCGAGCTTGCGGTAAGGCTCGACGTCGACGACACCGTTGGCGCGCAACGTCTTTGCCACCGCGGCCGCGTCGACCGAGTCGTCGAAGTCGATGGTTGCGACCACCTGGGAGCGGGCGGCGGGGTCGCTCACGAAGGGCGTGGTGTATGCCGTGCGCTCGGCCCACGAGTAGAGCCGCTGTGCCGAGGCCGCCGTGCGTGCGGTCGCCCAGGACAGGCCCCCGTTGCCGTTGAGCCAGTCGAGCTGGTTGGCCATGAGCGCGAGCGTCGACAGGGCCGGGGTGTTGTAGGTCTGGTTCTTGCGCGAGTTGTCGATCGCGGTCGGGAGGCTGAAGAAATCGGGGATCCATCGCCCGCTCGCAGCGATCTCCCCGGCGCGCGCCAAGGCTGCGGGGGAGAAGGCGGCCAGCCAGAGCCCACCGTCAGAGGCGAAACACTTTTGGGGAGCGAAGTAGTAGACGTCGGCCTGGCTCATGTCGACCGGCAGGCCGCCGGCGCCTGAGGTGGCGTCGATGAGCACGAGGGCGTCGTCGTCGGCGCCAGCCACGCGGCATACCGGCGCCATGACACCCGTGGATGTCTCGTTGTGGGGCCACGCGTAGACGTCAGCACCGGCTTCGGCGACCGGGGCGGCCAGCGACCCGGGCTCGGCCTTGATGATCGTCGACTCGCCGAGGAAGGGGGCCTTGGACGTGACCGACCCGAACTTCGCCGAAAACTCGCCGAAGGCGAGGTGTTGGGCCTTGGAGCGCACGAGGCCGAACGCGGCAATGTCCCAGAACGCCGTGGAGCCACCGTTGCCGAGGACGATTTCGTAGCCGTCGGGAAGGCTGAGCAGGGCCGTCAGACCCTCGCGCACCTGGCCGACGAGATCCTTGACCGGCGCCTGCCGGTGGGAGGTGCCCAGCAGCGTTCGGCCGAGCCCCGCGAGGAAGTCGACCTGCTCGGGGCGCACCTTGCTCGGACCGCATCCGAATCGGCCGTCGGCGGGGAGCAGGGCAGTGGGGATGGTGATCGGCTCGGTCACGGTGAGTCACCTCGGTCGCGTGCGGCTGGGACTTCAGTCAACCAACTGTGCCTGACGCGCTTGGCGCCGGGTCCAGGGTGTGGACGCGTGTCAGGGGTCGGTGTGGTGCGTTTCACGTCTCGGCATGACGTGGGAACAGATCGACCAACGCCTCCGTTGGAGTAGATGTAATGAAGTAATCACGTAAGGAAGACATCATGCATCCTCTCTTCAACGCTCCAGATGACCCCTCCTCCGCTGATCCCTCGGATCGCCCCGGGCGTGGTGGTCGCCGTCGCGGTCCCGGGCGGCGCGGCCCAGGGGCGGGCGGTTTCGGTCCGGGTATGCCGCCTGGCTTCGGTCCCGGTATGCCGGGAGGTCCCGGCGCTGGTGGTCCCGGCGTTGGTGGACCCGGCGCTGGTGGACCCGGTCCCCGCGGTCGTCGCGGTGGCCACTTCGGACGACCCGGCGGCTGGCAGCAGGCTGACCTCCCCTCAGCCGACGACGCCGCGGCCTGGTTTGCCGGCCGGCTGCCGGACGGGTGGTTCGTCGGCGCTCCGACGGTGACCGTCGACCGCGAGGAGATCATCGTCGTCGGCGAACTCCCACCGGTCGACTCCGCCCGCAGCGACGCCTCGACCTCCGAGGGCGTGGCCGCCAAGGGTGCAGCCGCCGAGGGTGTCGACGCCAAGGGCGCAGCCGCCGAAGGCCGGATCGCTCGGTTTCGCGAGGAAACCCGGGCTCAGCGGATGGCCATCGCCGAGGCCGCACAGGCCCGCTACGGCCGCAAGGTCAGTTGGGGAGCCTCGCTCGGCGAGCGGTCGGAACTCTTTGCCCACCTCGCGGTGCCCGTCATGACCCGGCTGCGCCAACCGCAGCGTCAGGTGCTCGACACCCTCGTCGACGCGGGCGTCGCGCGGTCTCGCTCCGATGCCTTGGCGTGGGCGGTCTCACTCGTCGGGCAACACACCGAGGCCTGGCTCGCCGAACTCCGCACGAAGATGGCCGAGGTCGACAAGCTCCGCGCCGAGGGCCCCAAGCTTTGACCGGCGGGCGCACGGCATACCGGCTGTGCGAGAGCTGCCACCCACCCGAGGTGAGTGACCTCGAACGTCTTCGGCCGTAGACAACGAACGGCCGCCCCGGCGAGATGCAGGGGCGGCCGTCGAGGAACGCAGGCCAACCAGGTCAACCAGGGTCAGGCGATGGCGTGCGGGTCGATGTGCTTGGCCCAGCCCGTGACGTCTTCGGGGCCACGTGGACCTTCGCCGATGTAGCGCGCGGACGGGCGGATCAGCCGGCCGGTGCGCTTCTGCTCGAGGATGTGCGCCGACCAGCCAGCCGTGCGCGCGCACGTGAACATCGGGGTAAACATCGACGGCGGGACCTCGGCGAAGTCGAGCAGCACGGCCGCCCAGAACTCGACGTTTGTCGCGAGCACGCGGTCGGGGCGGCGCTCCTGCAACTCGGCAAGGGCAGCCTCCTCAAGGGCGTGCGCGACCTCGTATCGCGGCGCGTTGAGGCGGGCGCAGGTCGAACGCAGGACTCGGGCGCGAGGGTCTTCCGCGCGGTAGACACGGTGGCCGAAGCCCATGAGGCGCTCACCCTTGTCGAGCACTCCCTTGACATACGCGCGGGCGTCACCGGTCTTCTCGACACCTTCGAGCATGTAGAGCACGCGTGACGGGGCACCGCCGTGCAGCGGCCCACTCATGGCGCCCACCGCACCGGACAAGCACGCCGCCACGTCGGCGCCAGTTGAGGCGATGACACGCGCAGTGAACGTCGAGGCGTTCATCCCGTGCTCGGCGGCCGACACCCAATAGGCGTCCACGGCTTCGACGTGACGGGGGTCGGGCTCGCCGCGCCAGCGGATCATGAAGCGCTCGACGATGGTCCGGGCCTTGTCGACCTCGCGCTGGGGGACCATCGGCTTGTTGCGGCCGCGCGCGGACTGGCCGACGAACGACAGCGCCATGACGGCGGCGCGGGCGAGGTTGTCGCGAGCTTCGGCCTCGTCGATGTCGAGCAGAGGCCGGAAGCCCCAGATCGGGGCGAGCTGCGCAAGGGCCGACTGCACGTCGACGCGGACGTCGCCGGAGTGGACGGGGAGCGGGAACGGCTCTGCCGGAGGCAGACCCGGGTCGAACGAGTTGTCCACGAGCAGGCCCCAGACCTGACCGAAAGAAACCTTGTCGACGAGGTCTTCGATGTCGATCCCGCGGTAGCGCAGCGCGCTGCCTTCCTTGTCGGGCTCGGCGATCTCCGACTCGAACGCCACCACGCCTTCGAGTCCCGGCTTGAAGCTTGCAAGGTCTGGAGTGGCGAGGGGTTGAGTCGTCATGCGGTCTCCTTGATCGGTGCCCTGGTGGCGCACCTAGGATTCTGCCGCATGTGCGCCGGGGGCTAGGACGCCGACCGCCCTTCGACCCCAGGTCGTCGCCCGCGCGTCACCGTCAGGTGGCGTCTGAGCGCCGGTCAGTTACCCGGCCGGTGCCGGTCAGTCACCCGCCTGGCGCCGGTCGCGTTTGACGATCGACCGAGCCTTTCCTGCCGCTGCGTCTTTGGCCGCGACCGCGCGGTCCTTGACCCCTGGCGCATCCTCGGGCCTGATCCGCTGCGAGAGGTCCGCACGCTCGACGAGGGTTGCTAACGGCAGGCCGACGACGGGGTGCGAACTCACCGGGTCGTCGCCGCTGTAGACCACCCAGACCGGCTCCCCCTGATGGAAGACCTTGAGCGCACTCCCGGCCCGGAGGGTCGCCGCCTCGGCCAGCGCCAGCTTGCGCGCCCGTTGCGTCGCGACGACCTTCTGCGCGTATGCCGTTGCCGGCTCCTTGAGCGTCTTAGCCGCAACAACCAGATGGGGGCCGTACTTCACGCCGTACTTCACGGCATACCCGACGATTCTGCTGGCTCCAGCCATGGCGACCTCCTAGCGCACGTGTCGGAAGCCTACGCTGGGGAAGATGACCGAACGCGTGGACTACACCGGTGCCGGACTCGACGAGAGTGACTGCGCGCCGACCCCTCTGGCGCAACTGCAGTGCTGGATCGACGAGGCGCTCGGCGCGGGAGTGAGTGGCGCCGAGTCGCCCGAGGGGGTCGCCCTCTCGCTGGCCACGGTCGATGCGGCGGGCGCGCCGAATGTGCGGACGGTGCTCATGCGCTTTCTCGACTCGCATGGGCCGGGCTTCGTGACGGACGGCGGCTCGGCCAAGGCCCGCGAGCTCACAGCCGACCCGCGGGTCGCTGCCTCGCTCGGGTGGCCGGCGCTGTTCCGTGTCGTCCGCTTCCGGGGCGAGGCGGAGCCGATCGAGGCTGATGCGCTCGCGGCCTACTGGGTGACTCGCCCTTGGGGGTCCCGGATTGCCGCCTGGGCCTCGCACCAGTCCTCGCCGATCGGGGGCCGCGCCGAACTCGAGGCCCGTTTCGCCGAGTATGCCGCTCGCTTCCCCGACCTCGGGCACCCCGACGACGTGCCGGTCCCTCCGACGTGGGCCGGCTTCCGGATCCGGCCGGTCGAGGTCGAATTCTGGGCCGGGCGCACGAGTCGCCTCCATGATCGTCTCGTGTATGCCGCTCGCGAGTCCGGGATTGACGCAGCAGGCTCCCGCAGCGGCGGGGTGAGCGCCCCGCCGCTGCTCGATGAGCCGAGTGGGTGGCAGTTGTCGCGACGCCAGCCGTAGGAGGTCCCCCATTGCCGAGCCGGCCCGGCTGACCCTCGCCGAGCCGGCCAGCCTGACCCTTCGCCGAGCCGGCCAGCCTGACCCTTCGCCGAGCCGGTCCGGCTGACCGTTGTGAAGATCGCGATGGTGACACTTGGGTCCTGCTGCAACCTCATCGAAGTGTCAAGATCGCGATCTTTGCATTCAGTATCGCGATCTTGGTGAGCCAGCTGACCGTCGGCCAGGCCGTTGGGTTCGGCCCGGCTATGGAGAAACGGTCCGGGCATGAGAAACGGCCCGGGGGGAGCCGGTCTCTCGACGAGTCTGGCGTGCGCGGTGGACGAACCGCGCCTACCCCACGGGCCGCAGCGACTGCTGGGATTGCGGTCGCAGCGTCCGTCGATCAGGACGCTCTGCGCTACCGCGCAGTCACCTCACGTGTCCGATAGGAATGCACTACCTGACCACCTCCCTTCTCGTGTGGTGCAGACGGTATGCCGCGAACCCGCCACTGTTCAAGAGGTTTTCGCGCGGGTCCGGCACGGGCGAGGCGGCTGTCGGGAGGTCGTGGGAGAGTGGCCCGCGTGACCCCGCCGAGCCGACCCCAGGTGACGCAGCTGCGGGAGATCGCGCTGGCGGCATACGGCCCGACTGCCCTGGCCTCGGTGGGGACCGGCGCGGTGACTCCGATCCTCGCGCTGACCGCCCTCGATCTCGGCGCGAACGTCGCGACCGCTGCCATCGTCGTTGCCCTGCTGGGGGTCGGGATGGTGGTCGGCGACCTTCCCGCCGGCGCGCTCGCGGCCCGGATCGGCGAGCGCCGGGCACTGCTCTTTGCGGCGCTCGCAGAAGGTCTCGGCATGCTCGGCGCGGGCCTATCGCGCTCGGTCGTGTTGCTCGCGATCTCGGTCCTCGTCATGGGGCTCGCGGCGTCGGTCTTCGGGCTGGCCCGCCACGCTTACCTCACCGAGGTCGTCCCGGCGGCGATGCGCGCCCGGGCCCTCTCGACCCTCGGGGGAGTGCACCGCATCGGCATCTTCGCGGGGCCCTTCCTCGGTGCCGCCGTCGTTTCCGTGTGGGGCACCCGGGCCGCGTATGCCGTCGGCGTCACCTTCGCGATCGCGGCCGCCGTCCTCGTCGCGCGATTGCCGGATCTGGAACGGCATACCTCCGCGTCGCGAGGAGCTGGTGAGTCTTCCGATGCACGAGTTGAGCCGACGGCTCCGAGTGCGCCGATGACCGTCCTGTCGGTGGTGCGGGCGCACCGGCGGGTGCTGACGACGCTCGGCATCGGCGTGCTCGCTGTGGCGGCCACGCGATCGGCGCGCAACGCCATCGTGCCGCTGTGGGCCGAGGCGATCGGCCTCGACGCGGCGTCGACAAGCCTGGTGTTCGGCATCTCGGGCGCGGCCGACATGCTGCTGTTTTATCCGGCGGGGTGGGCGATGGATCGCTTCGGACGGGTCCACGTCGCCGTGCCCTCGATGCTCGTCCTCGGGCTCGGGATGGCGCTGATCCCGTTTGCGGGGAGTTTCGGTGGGTTGGTGCTGGTCGCGACAGTGCTCGGCGTGGGCAACGGGATCGGGTCAGGCATCCTCATGACCCTCGGGGCGGACGCGTCGCCCGTGCAGGGGCGGGCGCAGTTCCTCGGCGGGTGGCGCCTCATGGGTGATCTCGGGTGGGCAGCCGGGCCGAGCTCTCGTGAGTGCCCTGTCGGTCGCGGTGTCGCTCGGTGGGGCGGCGGTGATCCTCGGGGCGCTGGCCTGGGTCGGTGCGGGGTGGCTCGGCTTC
This sequence comes from Dermatophilaceae bacterium, assembly GCA_037046615.1. Taxonomy (GTDB): domain Bacteria; phylum Actinomycetota; class Actinomycetes; order Actinomycetales; family Dermatophilaceae; genus Phosphoribacter. The sequence continues at coordinate 39,968 of JBAOHD010000024.1, read as the reverse complement.
TGGGTGCCGCGCTATGACCCGACACGGGGAGATCGTCGCGTCGGCAGCGCGGCTCCGGAGCACCCGCGGCACCCGCGGAGCCGGCAGCGCCCCTAGCGGCGGCCGAGGGTGGCGAGCGCCTCACCGTCGGTGCGCCATACGGTCCACTCGTCCTGCGGGAGTGCACCGAGAGAGCGGTAGAACCCGTGAGCGGGCGTGTTCCAGTCGAGCACCCACCACTCGAACCTCGCGTAGCCCCGTTCCTGACAGATCGCCGCGAGCTCCCGCAGGAGCAGCCGGCCCAGGCCGAGGCCGCGCCGCGCAGGGTCGACGAAGAGGTCTTCGAGCCACAGACCGTGGCGGACCTTCCACGTGGAAAACGTGACGTACCAGATCGCGATGCCGGCGACCTGCCAAGACCGGCCGTCGTCGCTGACCTCCGCGACGTGGCAGAAAACCTCGGGCCGCTCCGAGAAGAGCGCGGCGGCGAAGTCGCCCGCGCCGCCCTCGACGGCATCGGGCTCCTTCTCGTAGACCGCGAGCGCCACGACGAGGGCATGGATGGCGTCGACGTCGCGCGGCTCGGCGGGGCGGATCCGGATGTCAGGCATGGCGTTGATCCTGTCGTGTCGAGAAGGGTGCGCTGCTCAGGGGGTGCTGGCGCGCGACGCGGCATACCGCCGGAGGGACTCGGCCCGTTCGGCCGCGTGATCGACGATGCGCGGCGGATAGCCACCGGCATATCCCTGAGGGTGGCCCCACGGCTCATGGGCAGCAGCTCCCGCCAGGTGACGCAACTCGGGCACCCAGCGGCGCACGTAGTCTCCGCGAGGGTCGCACTTTTGCCCTTGCGACACCGGGTTGAAGATCCGGAAGTAGGGCGCCGCGTCCGTGCCTGTGCCCGCAACCCATTGCCAGCCATGGGAATTGGACGCGAGGTCGCCGTCGCGCAGCCGTGCTCATGAAGTGCCGCGCGCCGTGCCGGCCACCACACGTGGAGGTCTTTGACGAGGAAGCTCGCCGTGACCATGCGCACGCGATTGTGCATCCAGCCGGTCTCGGCGAGTTGGCGCATCCCGGCGTCGACGAACGGGAAAGCCCGTGCGCCCTTCCTGCCACGCGACGACAGCGCTCGTCGGGCTCGTCGTAATCGAGCCCGCCAGTCGGCGCGCAGGTCGCGTCCAGGCGCGAGTCAGGGTGATGCCACAGGACGTCGGCATAGAACTCGCGCCACGCCACCTCGGTGACGAACTTCTCCGCCGCGCTCGACCCGGCGGACGCCGAGGCGCCGATCTCCGCCAGCAGCGTCCGCGGATGGATCTCGCCGTATTTGAGCGCCTCAGACAGTCGCGAGGTGCCATCGATGTCGGGACGGTCCCGGTCTTTCCGGTATGCCGTGAGGCCCTCCTCGAGGAACCACCGCCAGCGCTCGCGAGCGGCGCTCTCGCCGGCCGGTGACGTCCCCGCAGGCGCATCGGGGAGTGGGTCTGAGGGCAGGTCCGTCAGGCCGAGGAGTCGGGTGGGTCGTGGCGCCGGGCCGGGGGCTCCGTGATTGCGCCAGGCGCGGGAGAAGGGCGTGAAGACCCGGTAGGGAGTGCCGCTGCCGGTGAGGATCGTGCCAGGCCCGATCGCGTATGCCGTGCCCCTCGCCACGACCTCGACCCCGTGGTCGTGGAGACGCGCGGTCACGACACTGTCTCGGCGGCGGCCGTAGGGCGTCGTCTCGGCAGTGACGTGGAGCGTGGTGGCGCCGACCTCCCCCGCAAGGGAGGGGACTACCTGCTGAGGTGCGCCGTGGCGGATGACGAGGGGGACGGCATACCGATCCATGAGGTCGCCGGCGAGAGCGCGCAGGGACGCTGCGAGCCGGTCCTGCCGTGGTCCGGCAGCGGGCCCCCAGAGCGCGGGGTCGACGACGAAGAAAGGAACGACCGGGGCTCCCGACTGCGCAGCGGCCAGCAGCGCGGGGTGATCGTCGAGCCGAAGATCGCGCCGCAGCCACAGCAGGACAGGTCGCATCGGTGAGAGGCTAGCCCCCGTGACCGACATGATCGACACGACGGAGATGTATCTGCGCACCATCTTCGAACTCGAAGAAGAGGGCGTCGTGCCGATGCGCGCCCGCATCGCCGAGCGTCTGGGTCATTCAGGCCCGACCGTGTCGCAGACGGTCGCCCGGATGGAACGCGACGGCCTCGTCCGCGTGTCCGACGACCGTCACCTTGAACTCTCCGACTCCGGCCGGCTGGCGGCGACCCGGGTTATGCGCAAGCACCGTCTGGCCGAGATCCTCCTCGTCGACGTGCTGGGCCTCGAATACGAATACGTCCACGAAGAGGCGTGCCGCTGGGAGCACGTCATGAGCGACCGGGTGGAGCTGCGGATCCTCGCCCTGGTCGGCGACCGTCGGGTGTCCCCTTACGGCAATCCGATTCCCGGGCTTGACGATCTCTACGGCTCCGCCGGTATGCCGCCGGCCCCCACCTCCGGCGTTGAGGCGACGCTGCAGGCGCTCGCCACGGCCGGGGGTGAGCAGGAGCAGCACCTCGTCGTGCGCCGGATCGGGGAGATCGCCCAGGTCGACGACGAGTCGTTGGCGGCCCTGATCTCGGCGGGTGTGTTGCCCGGCACCCGCGTCCGCACGACGATCGACGACGGCGACGTCATCGTCCACGTCCCCTCCGCGACGGGTGAGGAGTCGGTGCGGGTGCCCCGCGAGGTCGCCGACCACGTTTTCGCTGCGCCCGCGTCGTCCTGACCGCTGCTCGTCCAGCCGGAGGGGATTCCGCACGGGTGACGCGCGGCACCCGCGTCTGGCGATGTGAGCGGGCTCACCGCTCCAGGGCGGCAGAATCTCGCAAAATCACCGTAACCGGAATGTGACATTGGGTGTTCTGTCAGTTACAGTTCCGGAAGCTGCCCGGCCACGGGTGGTTTCCGCGGGCAGACGCCGAGTCCTGCCACTGGCCGCGGAAGTTGACGAACACCGCCTGGCAGGAGCGGGGGAACCACTTTCGGACGTCGTGAGACGTCCTTGGGGTGAAGCTCCCGGACCGAGTGATCGGGACCGTGAGCCGGGTGACTCCCACCCGAACCCGACAGCTCACCTCGAAGGCGTTAGGAGAGGTTGACCGTGACCAATCACGTCGGGCGCCACCGTGCCCCGGGCTACTCGCCCATCACCGAACTCACCCACATCGCCACCGACTCCGTGAAACCGGCGGTGCGTCTGTCCTCCGTGGCCATCGTGTCCGGTGGCCTGATCGCGGGCATGGCCGTGCCCGCGACGGCTGTCAGCAGCGTGACGACCGTCGACGCGTCGCAGACCCAGACCCTCGGCGCCGTTGTCACGGCCCCGTCCGCTCCGGCCGCGACCGAGAGCTACGGCTCTTTCGGGTTCAAGGTCAAGAAGGTCGCCGCCGCTCCGGCTGCCGTCTCCCGCTCGACGACTCGGGCTGCTGCGCCCGCTGCTCCGGCCGCGCCCGCTGCTCCGGCCGCGCCTGCCGCCAAGGCCGCGCCCGCCCCCGTCGCCGCCCCGGCGCCCAACGACGGCACGATCATCGGCATCGCCAAGAGCCTCTACGGCATCCCCTACCGCTACGGCGGCACGACGACGGCAGGCTTCGACTGCTCGGGCTTCACCCAGTACGTCTACCGCCAGGCCGGCATCTCGATCCCCCGCACGGCAGAGGCCCAGCGACAGGCCTCGACCAAGGTGTCCAACCCCCAGCCGGGCGACCTCGTCTTCTGGGGCATCCCCGCGACGCACGTCGGCATCTACGCCGGCCCGGGCATGACCATCGACTCGGCCAGCAGTGGCACGCGCGTGAGCCTGCACAAGATCTGGTCGGGCAATCTCAGCTACGGCCGTTACTGACGGTATGCCGCGTGGGCCGGCCCGCCGGTCCCTCGGGCCGCGGGTGCGGCACCTCTCCAGACAACACCAACAGCGCTGCCGCCCCTCGGGGCGGCAGCGCTGTTGGTGTCTCCGGCTGACTCGGGCGGCAACCTCGGCCGCCGGTGAGGGCAGCTCAGAGGGGCTGGCAGCTCAGGCCGCGATCGAGGCGCCGCGGTTCAGGTGCTGCAGCTGGAAGTGGAGAATGTCGCGCATGGCTTCGGCCTCGATCGACTCCTCACGGTCGACCGCAGCGAGCAGGTCGTCGATGTCGGACTTCGTCGAGTAGGACGCCAACTCGGCCTGGAGCTTGCGGCGGGCAGCGCGGGCAGCGCGCCGGGCGCCGAGGTCCTCGCGGAACGAGGCCATGAGGTGGGCGGCATACGTGGGGGCATTGCGGTACTTGCGGTTGTTCATATCTCAATGATCCCTGGCGGGTATCCATGCGTCCAATACCTGCATGGAGCCTGAGCTATTCAGAAAGTGCATGGATAAGGTGGAGGCATGGATACGGACGCGCTGCGCTGGTTCCAGGAGGTCTCCGAGGGCGCCACGGTGACCGAAGTCGCCGAGACGTGGATGGTGAGCCAGCCCAAGGTGTCGCGCGCGCTTGCCGCCCTGTCGGCCGACGTGGGCACGCCGTTGCTGGCGAAGGCGGGGCGTCACCTGCGGCCGACGCACGCTGGAGCGGTATTCAAGAGGCACGTCGACCGGCTCGTCAACCAGCTCGATGACGGACTTGCCGCCGTCGACCAGCTCGTCGATGCGCGGCGAGGCACGGTCACCCTTGCCTATGACCTCTCACTCGGCACGTGGCTCGTGCCGTCGATCATTGCCGGATTCCACGCTGCATACCCCGAGGTGCGGTTTGTCCTGCGGCAGGCGGGACAGGAGGGGCTCGTGAGCGCGCCCGAGGCGGGGTTGGACGACACGCGGATCGACCTCGAGATCACCGCGAGCCGGCCGGCGCACGGCATACCTGTGCAGTGGCAGCGGCTCTATCGCGAGCCGCTCTTCCTCGCCGTCCCAGGGGCGCACCGGTGGGCCGACCGCGGGCAGATGCGTCTGGCTGAGGCGGCGGAGGAGGGTTTCGTCATGCTCCGTCCGCCGTCGCACCTTCGTGCCGCTGTGGTGCAGGTGTGCCGCGACGCCGGCTTCGAGCCCCGCGTCGCGGTCGAGGTCGACGACCTGCCGACGGTGCGGGGGTTTGTGTCGGCGGGGGTGGGGGTGGCGATCGTGCCGGCCATGGGCGCCGACCCGGTGCCCGCGCGCTCCGGGGAGGCGCGGCTCGTGCGGCTCGAGGACGCGGGTGCCTTTCGCGACGTGGGGTTGGTGTGGTCGACCGAGCGGCGGCTCCTGCCGTCGGCGGAGCTGTTCCGCGACCACGTGTTGGGGGTGTCGCCGAGCGGCATCGGCGGCGGCAGTGTGGGCGAGGCGACCTAGACTTCGACAATGACAGGCAGATCGCCCCAGGAGCGGCGCGCCCATGCCGAGCGGGTCTTCCGGCAGACCGATGGACACGTGTGGGTCGCCACGGCCAATGGCCGCGGCCGGGCGCACCTCGTGCCGTTCTCGTTTGCGTGGATCCCCGAGGGGATCGTCATCTGCACGAGCCCGACCTCGCAGACCGCGAAAAACCTCCGTGAGACGTCCACCGCCAAGCTGGCTTTCGGGGCGACGCACGATGTCGTGCTCGTGACCGGCCGGCTGGCCGAGGTCATCGATCGCGGACCGGGATCTGACACGTCCGAGATTGACAATGTCTTTGCGACCCAGAGCGATTGGGACCCGCGTCAGTCGTCGGGGACGTTCTCCTACTTCGTCATCGGGCTGCGCCAAGTCGATGTGTGGGGTCCCGAGGAAGAGCATCCTGACCGGGTCGTCATGCGCTCGGGGGAGTGGCTGGCATGAGCGAACGACACGAGTTCCCCGTGGCGGGGATCGTCGGGGTCATCAATCTCATGAACGAAAAACCGGACGTCCTCCGGTATGCCGCGACCGTCGATGATGCGCTCCGGATGGGGGAGGAATATCGCGAGGCGGGCTTTGCGGGGCTGGACATCGGGGCGCAGTCGTCGCACTACGCCGTGCGCCGAATGTCGGCCCAGGAGCAGATCGACCGGCTCGTGCCGGTCGTCGAAGCGCTGACCGCCGACGGCCACCCGGTCGCGGTGGAGACCGAGATCGGCGAGGTCATCCGGGCGTGCGCAGACGCCGGGGCGGTCGCGGCCAACCTCAGCGGCAGCGTGCGCGACGACGCAGTGTTGCGCGAGATCGGCGAGCTCGACCTCATGTGCATCACGAGCTTCACACCGCGGGATACGCCATTCGATGTCGACGGGGTGGACATCGAACGCGACCTGCGCGGGCAGTATGCCGTCGGGTTGCGTGCCAACGTCGAGCGGCTGCGGGCCGCCGGAGTGCGCAAGCTCATCGTCGACGCAGGGATCGGGTATTCCTATCCGATGCCGTATTCGGAGTTCTCGAAGTATCAGGTCGAGACGATCCGGCAGACACGTGCCTTGGGTGAGACTTTTGGGCTGCCCACTCTGGTGGCGGTGCCGCGAGTGCCCAACGAGTGGTTGATCGCGGCCTTCACGACCCTTGCCGTCGAATACGGCGCATCGCTCCTGCGCTGCCATGACCCCGCGGTCGGCGAGGTCGCGCGGCTCTTGGGTTTCATCCCGGGGGACATCACCTCAGCCTGAGCTGCCCTCCACGGTGCCACTGACGGAAACCTGTGCCCCCGGCGCGAATCGAACGCGCGACACCCGCTTTAGGAGAGCGGTGCTCTATCCCCTGAGCTACGAGGGCGGGGGCGCCGACAGCCATCCGACCGCCCGGGCCGCGGAGACAACCCAGACAACCCAGACAACCCAGACGACAGCAGGCCCTGGCAGAGCCGTGACTCGACGCGCGGTCAAGGCTAGCTGCCAGCGCGCCAGCCCGGCGAATCTCCCGCCGACGGACCTGTGCTTCCCGCCGGGATCGCCCCAAGAATCCCGCGGAATCCCACTCGGATCGGGAACACCCCGGCCAGCCGCCGAGGCGCAAGCGGGCCCACTGGTTAGCCTGCTGGGATGACTGTCGCCGAATCGATCGCCGGGTGGGCGCGAGAGCTCTCGGATGTCGGCGGCGCCAACACCCTGCTCTGGGCGCCGACCCGACGCGACTGCCTGCTCGACCTCACGACCGCTCATCCCGGCGGGGTGTCGATGCTCCTGGCAGGCCGCCAGACCCGCCTGAGCGACCTCGTCCGTGAAGCCGGTGCCTTTGACGAGGCACTCGTCGTCGCTCGGCGCATCCACGACCAGACCGAAGACCTCCTCGAGACCCGTGGCCTGGCCTGTGGGTTCGTCGTCATCGGCGTCGCTACGTGGGACCCGCCCCGCGCGGGCGCCGTCGTCGAGGCGCCGGTGCTGCTGCGGGCGTGCACCCTCCGCTCGACGGCTCACGCCGGCAGCGCCGACACCCGCTCGGAGGGCCAAGCCTCCCAACCCGACTATGTCCTCGACCTCGGCGACAACGTCGAGGTCAACCCGGCTCTGGTCAACTACCTCCGCTCCGTCGCGGGCATCGACGTCGACCCCATCGCTCTCGTCGGCCTCGCCGAGGGTGGCTTCGGATTCGACCCCTATCCCGTGTATGCCGCCCTCGGTCGCCTCTGCGCCGACGTCCCGGGCTTCTCGGTGACTCCGCGGATCGTCGTGGGCACGTATCCCTACGCCAAGCTCGACATGGTCGCCGATGTCAGCGCCAACGCGCGGTGGCTCGCCCAGGTCGACCTGGTTGCAGCCCTCGCCGGCGACCCGCACGCCCGGGATCGCCTCCCCGCAGCCACCCCTCCGGTCGTCGAAGAGCCGGACCTGGACCGTGAGGTCGCCCCCATCGACCTCGACCCCGCCCAACAGTCGATCGTCGATGCGGTCCGCGCCGGTGGCAGCGTCGTCCTCGACGCTTCTCGCGGCACGGGCGGCACCCAGGCAGTGGCCGCGCTCGTGGCCAATGCGGCATACGAGGGCAAGAGCGTCCTCTACGTGACGCCCCGCGCCCAGAGCGTCCGGGACCTCACGGCCCGCCTCCGCGAGGCGGAGTTGCCCGACCTCGTGCTCGACCTCCTCGGCGCCGACGCCCTCGGGTCGTCAGCCGTCGCCACGGTCGTCGCGAGCCTCGATGACCTCACCAGCAGTGATCGCCCCGACCCCGACGCGCGCACACGCGCCGAACGTGCCGCCGCTCTCACCACCGCCCGTCGTGCGCTCATCGACCACGTCGAGGCCCTGCACGAGCGGCGTATGCCCTGGGGCGTCACGGCATACGAGGTCCAGGAAGCGATGGCGAAGCTCGCCACCCAAACCCCACCGCCGGGTTCACGCGTGCGGATCTCGGGTCCGACGCTGCGCGACCTGAGCCCCATGCGGATCGCCGAACTCTCCGCTGCCCTCCAATCAGCGGCAGCGGCAGGCGCCTGGGACACCGGCTCAACCCACGCGCCCCTCCGCGAGGACGACGCCGGCCCCGACCACTCCGACCCGTGGTATGGCGCCGATATCAGCACCGACGCCGACCTCGAGCGTGCCCAACAGATCCTCGCGCGCCTCGCCGGTGACGGATTCACCGCGCGCGCAACGGATTTGGACGCGATCCTCGCCGAGTCGAGTCTTCCGCCGGCCCGGACCCCGGCGGACTGGGAGCGCGCGCTGCGGACGATGCGGGGTGTCAGAGACACCCTCGAAGTCTTCCGTCCCGAGATTTTCGACGGTCCCCTCGACGAGCACGTCGCCGCCACCGGCACTCGTGACTTCCGCGAGCGCGACGACGAGGTCACGATGGGGTGGCTCACCCGGATGCGCGTGCGCCGCCAGACCCGTCGCCTGCTGCGACCGGGTAAGCCCCCCGCAGACCTGCACGCCGAGCTGATCTCTGCCCGCGAACAGCGCACGTATTGGTTCGACCTCGTCGGTGCCGGGGGTCGCCCCGAGATCTCCCCGCGGCTCGACGAGGCTCAAGCGGCCTACGACTCGCTCGCCGCCGACTTGTACTGGCTCGGCGAGCGCCTCGCCGCAACTGAAGCCGGCGGCGGCTTCCACGACCTGACAATGCCCCTCGTGCGGGCTCGGCTCAACCACCTGGCCGCGCGGCCCGAACGCCTCACGATCCTGCCCAAGGTCACCCCCGTCCTGACCGAGTTGACCGCGGCGGGCATGGCCGAGGTGCTCGACGATTTCGCCCGCCGGAATGTCGCTGCGTCGCAGGTGCCCACCGAGCTCGAGCACATTTGGTGGGGGTCGATCGGCCAAGAGATCACCCTCGCCGATCCCCGGTATGCCGGCCACGACGGCCCGGCGCTGCGCCGCCATGCAGCAAGCTTCCGCGAACTCGACGTGGCCCGCCGCTCCGAGTCCCGCGCCCTCGTGAGAGCCCAGCACCAACGCGTCGCCCGTCGGCGGATTCGCGAACACGCCCGCCAGGTCGAGCTCCTGCGCTCACAGGTGGGTGCCGGGCGGGGCCGGTTGCGCTTCGCAGACCTCTTCCGCGAGGCCGAGACAGTCCTCACCGCGGTCCGTCCTTGCGTTGCCATGAGCCCGTATGCCGTGGCCCAACTCCTCACTCCGGGAACGGCTTTCGATCTGGTCATCGTCGAAGACGCAGCCTCCGTCACGGTGGCCGAGACGGTCTCGGCGCTCTCTCGTGCCCGGCAGGTCGTCGTCGTCGGCCACCGGTCCGAAGGCGCACCGTCGCGCTTCGCGGTCGGCGTGCCCCGGTCGAGTGGCGCTGACGTGGCCGTCCAGGACCCAGGTCGCACTTCGTTCCTGGCCGCAGCGACCGACGCCCTTCCGACGCGGTCGTTGCGCTGGTGGCACACCACGGCCGACCCGCGACTGCGGGCGGACGGCATACCTCACCTCTTGGGAGGGGTGTCGTCGCCGACGATTGCGTCTCCGGTGACCTTCGAGTGGGTCGACGGGCTCGCATCCTTCGCTCCGACCGGCGACGCCCCCGTCGAATGGACCGCCGCAGAGCTCGACCGGGTGGTCGAGGTCGTCCTTGAGCGTCGCGCCTCTGATGGGCAGAGCGTCGCCGTTGTCGCGCTCACGAGGGTCATGGCGGATCTCGTCCGTGAGGAACTCGCGCGTCAGGGCGCGAGCGAGGTGCCGGTGACGACGCCCGGAGAGGGATCGGCCGCCGCGGATGTCGTCGTCGTGGCCGTGAGCTATGGCCGCACCCCTCGTGGGCGCGTCGTCTATCACTTCCCGTCGCTGACCGACGAGGCCGTGCCGACTCTCGACGCGGCCCTCTCGGGGGCGCTGCGTGAGTTGCACGTCGTCTCCGCCTTGCGCGCGGGTGACCTGGCTCCGGAGCGACTGCGGACGGCCGGCACGCAGTGGCTGCGCGCATTCCTCGCCCGGGCGGAAGGCGCGGACCAAGCCACCCCGGAGTCCACCGAGGAGTCCACCGACGAGCGCCAGGGCGCTCACCCCGAGGGGGCAGATGTCGCCGCGCCGCACGGGACCGGCAGCGCCGTTCTCGACTACCTCTGGGGCCGATTGCTGGCCGAGGGTCTCGTCGCCGCGCCGCTGTGGGGGGTCGGCCCCCACCGCATCGACCTCGCTGTCGGGCACCCTGACGTGCCTGGGCGCTATCTCGTGGCGGTCACGTCCGACGGTCCGGGGTATGCCGCGTTGCCTGGCACGCGGTTCCGCGAGCGGCTGCGTCCGGAGCAACTCGCGCGATGCGGCTGGGCGTGGGTGCCGGTGTGGAGCACCGATGTCTACCGTGATCCTGCCCGCGAAGTGGCCCGGATCGTCGCGGAAGTCCGAGCTCGGATGCGTGAGGTTGTCACGACGGCGGTCATTCACCACGCTGAGATGGCGAAGGCTGCATCTGGGGAAGGCTTGGAGGAAGCTCACGTGGAGACCGCGATTGCGGCCGCTAGCGAGCAGGCCACCGAGAGGGGCGAGCAGTCCGCCGAGCACGCAACCGAGCTGGGCGAGCAGACTCTCGAGCAGGGCGATCAAACTGACCCCGCCGAAGGAGAGGCCGTGAGCGACGAGTCCACGCCGGCGGAGACCGCGCGACGCCAGATCAAGCCGGGGGTCGAGCAGACCCGGGACGACACCGACGCGGGGTGGGGCGAGCGGAGCGACGAGTCCGCTCACGACAGGTGGCTCCAAGAACAGCGGCCGCCCCACTGGGAGTAGCACGCCCCCGGGATTCCCGGCGCACAGCCGGCTTTCAGAGGCGGGGGCCGGGCGGCATACCCGACGTCGATGCCCTCCAGACATGACAACGGGGGTTGCGAGCCGAAGCTCGCAACCCCCGTTGGCGTGAAATCAGCGGGCGCGCAGGGCGTCGCGGATCTCGGTGAGGAGCGCGACCTCCTCGGAGGGAGCGTCCGTCTCCGGCTCCTCGCCCTTCGCGCGACGCTCGGCCAGCTTGTTGAGCGGCACGACGACGATGAAGTAGACGGAGGCGGCGATGATGACGAAGGAGATCAGCGCGGTGAGGAAGTCACCGACGTGGACGCCACCGGGGACCCAGGTCGAGAAGTTCGGCGTGCCGCCGACCTTGCCGATGAGGTCCATGATGACGGCGACGAAGCCGTCGATGACCTTGCCAAACGCTGCACCGATGACGACGGCAACCGCGAGGTCGACGACGTTTCCGCGCATGAGGAAGTCTTTGAAACCCTTAACCATGGGTCGTTGTCCTTTTCCTTGGGGGTGCTCCCGGCACTGGGAGGGTTAACTCCCCTCACGTGAGGGGTGACGGGCGGGTAAGTTCGCCCCCGGGGAGCTATGAACTGTGTGGTGCGGTGTCACTGCCCGAGCACCGCAGGGCATATCCCACGCCACCCGAGCCAGACAACGGTACCGAACGCCTGAGAATAGTGAAAATCGAAACACCCCAAAGCCTTGCGGGATGTGGGTGCTGTGTGCTGGGTCAGACGTGGCTTCCGGCGGACGTCATCGATCGTGATCGTGGGGCACTTCGGCGCGATCGGGTCGCTCTCAGGAACGGCTGTGGAGCGCGACGACGAAGCCGGCGCTCACGCCCGATCGGCCGAGTTCCTGCGCTACGACCGCAATCGTGGCTGGCGGGACAGCGACGATGAGCGGCATGGCGCTGTCGTGACCCGTGGTCACGCCGCCGGTCAGCGGGCTCCCGGCCAGCCCGGCACCCGCTGGGGTGGCCGAACCATGGGGCAGGGACAGCACGACAGCCTCGACCGTCGCCCCGTCGCTGGTGCCAACGAGCGTCACCCGGTCGCCTTCGACCAACGCTGACACGATGGGCGCATTGGCCACAGGCACGGCGACAGCCAGCTGACCGGACGGCATACCTGTGAGCAGGTCCCTGCCGCGAAATCTGGTGTGGGAGAGCACCTCTCCCTCCGTGACCGGCGAGTCGAGGACCTTCCCGACCGCTGTATCGAGGCCATTCAGACCAGCGATGTCGGCCGATCCCGCGCCGAGGGGCCCGAGAGTGAGGTCGTCTGCGGCGAGAGTCGTGCCCGCTGGCAGGTCACGGGCAGCCAGGACAACCATCCGGGCAGGGGTCGGTGGGGCAGGGCGCAACCGATCGGTCGTTGTCCACACGGCGACCGCGACGAGAGCGGCGGCCAGGACCCGACGCGCCACCCGCAGGCGGTATGCCGTGCGCCGTGAGCGCGGCGCCCGGGCGGTGCGGCCAACTCCCTTGGCGACGAGGGCTGGCGCAGCCCGCCCGAGCCACCCGGTCATGGCAGGGTGAACGGGAGCGTGAGCCCATCCAGGGCGCGACGGCAGGCACACGAGGCGTCGGCGTCAGTCTCCGCGGCCGGGAGTCGGCCGATCGCGTCCCCGATGAGGGCCTTGAAGCCGGGCATCGACCGGGCAAAGATCGCGAGGACCTCCTCATGGGTCACACCCTCGCCGTGCTCAGCACCGGCATCGAGGTCGGTGACCATGGCCACCGTCGTGAAGCACATCGCCAACTCCCTCGCGAGAGCCGCCTCGGGCATCGCGGTCATCCCGACGAGCTGCCACCCTGCGGCCTGGTGCCACCGGGACTCCGCTCGGGACGAAAAGCGGGGCCCGTTGATGACCACGAGGGTGCCGCCGAGTGAGTGCGGGAACCCGCTCGCGTTGAGTGCTTGGGCGACGGCCCCGCGACCGCGCGCACAGTAGGGGTCAGCAAAGCCGGCATGGACGACATCCCCGATCTCGTCGTAGAACGTGTGCTCCCTGCCCCAGGTGCGGTCGACGACCTGGTCGGGCACGACGACGGTGCCCGGGCCGAGGGCGGGGTCGAGTGCCCCGACAGCGCAGGGAGCGAGCACTTGGCGCACTCCGACCGAGCGCAGCGCCCACAGATTGGCCCGGTAGTTGATCCGGTGCGGTGGGAAGCGGTGGTCGTGGCCATGGCGCGCGACGAAGGCGACTGATCGGCCGTGCAGCTGCCCGATGACGAGGTCGTCGCTCGGGTGTCCGTAAGGGGTGTCGACGGTGACGCGGCGCGCGCCGTCGAGGAAGCGGTAAAACCCGGACCCGCCGATGACCCCGATTTCGGCGGTGGGCCGGTCCGCGCCCTCCGGGCTGTCAGTGGGGCGATCTGCGGTCGCGGCAGGCTCTGCGGTCATGGCGACAGGGTATGCCGCACCCGGACGTCTTCCCGGGGGCAACGTGCCGGGTGGGGATGGTGCGACGTGTGCCGAGCGGGATGGGGATGACGGCCGGGCTGAGACCGATTAGGACGTCGAGGACGATGCCGGCGTCGACGTGGCCGGTGAGGCGGCCGAACCCGACGACGTGGTCGACCCAGAACCAGCCGAGGAGTCCGACCCGGACGACCCAGAGGACCCAGAGGACCCGGACCCAGAGCCGGCCCCAGACTCCGAGGAGCCGGACCCCGAGCCAGACGACCCACCCGCGGAGGCCGTCGACGACGATCCGCTCTTGCCGGCGGCCCGCGAGTCGGTGCGGTAGAAGCCGGACCCCTTGAACGTCACGCCGATCGAGCCGTACTTCTTGCGAAGCCGCCCGCCGCACTCGGGGCACACCGAGAGCGGGTCGTCGCTGAACGACTGGACGAAATCGAAGGCGTGGTCGCACGCGGTGCATGCGTAGGCGTAGGTGGGCACAGAGTCCTCTTCGGGTGGTGCGGGAGCAGCGTGGGGATTCTACGGGCGCCACACGGCATACCCGAATCGCGCTCACGAGCCCCGACCCCAGACCCCTGACGCCTGACCCGCACCCGACCCGGATCCCGGGCCGGGATCTCAGCGGCGGACGGCCGCCCGGCGCCAGAGCCGCCCCGCCGTGCGGCGGGCCCTCGCGCGACGACCCAGCGGAGGAGCGTCTTCGTCGACCCATCCCGCGAGCCGGCCATACCGGCTCACCATGACGAGGCGTTTTTGCACGTCGTGGCGCAGGGGCGCCGGGGTGACCAGGAGCAACTCGTCGCCGCGGTGCAGTCGGGTCACCCCGGAGGGCACGAAGGCCCGCTCGTCGCGGACGACGAGCGTGACATTGGCCCCGGGCGGCAGGCGCAGCTCGAAGACCTCCACCCCGTGCAACTTCGACGTCGGTCCGATGCGAGCGGTGACGATCTCGGCGTTCATGCGGTCGAGCACGGTGGTCTCGACGTGCAACGGCACGGGCTGGATCGACTCGACCAGGCCGAGCCGTTCGGCCAGCCATGGCAGCGTCGGCGCCTGGAGGAGGGTGTAGATGAGGACGAGGACGAAGACGAAGTCGAAGATCCACGTCATCCCGGCCGCCCCGAGCGTCACCGGCACGGTCGCGAGCACGACGGGCACGGCCCCCCGCAGCCCTGCCCACGACAAGAAGACTTGATCACGCCAGGGGATCCGGAAGGGCGCGAGGGACACGACCACCGATAGGGGACGCGCCACGACGAGTAGGACGAAGCCCAAGACGAGGGCCGGCACGATCTGGCTCCCGAGGCGCCCCGGGGATGCGAGCAGTCCGAGGAGGAAGAACAGTCCGATCTGCGACAGGGTGCCGACCGCAGAAGCGAAGGCGTGGACGGCGTTTTCGTGCGGCAGGTCCATATTGCCCAGGACGAGGGCTCCGAGGTATGCCGCGATGAAGCCGGACATGTGGGCGGCCGACGCCACGGCATACGCGAGGATCGGGATCACGAGGACGGCGATGGCGAACAGGCCGGAGGCGCCGGCGGCGAGTCGACGCACGAGGCGCCCGGCGAGCCAGCCGATGAAGATGCCGATGAGGGCGCCGACGGCGAGTTCGACGAGCGCTAGCGCGAGCAGGGGTCCCCACGCAGTGTCGTCGGCGGCGGTCGACAGTTGGAGCGCGAGGGCGGTCGTGATGATGACGACCGGGGCGTCGTTGAAGCCCGACTCTGCTTCGAGCATGCCGCGGACGCGCCGGGGCAGGGCGACGTTGCGCAGGACGGAGAAGACGGCGGCGGCGTCGGTCGAGGCGAGGATGGCACCGACGAGCAGCGACAGCCGCCACGACCAACCGAAGATGAGCGTCGCGCCGGCGGCCACGACGAGGATCGACACGAGCACCCCGACCGTCGACAGGACCAACGCTGGTGCGACCGAGCGTTTGATCCCGCTCCACGACGTCGTGAGGCCACCGTCGGCGAGGATGAGGACGAGAGCGGCATACCCGAGCACTTGGGTGAGGCCAGCGTCGTCGAACCGGATCCCCACACCGTCGGCGCCGAAGAGCAGGCCGATCCCGAGGTAGAGGAGCATGACCGGCACCCCGGAGCGGTCGGAAATCCGCACCGAGATGAGCGCCAGGAACAGGACGAATGCCCCGAGGAGCATGGTCGTCGTGAGATCGGTGAGGTCATAACCCACGGCGGCGAGGGACCCGAGATCGAGCGCATGGATGCCGGCATGGAACATCGTCGGCCCCTCTCGCCCCGGGAATGTCGTCAGGTGATGGGGTCAGTCTTTCAGTCGAGCGCCCGGGCGAACCACGTCAGTCCGAAGCCGGGTCGGATCACCCCGTCGACCGGTCGGTCGTGATCATCGCGGGGGAGTGAGTCTGTCGTGAGCTCGTCATCCCAGAGGACGACGACAACCGGAGTGCCCGGCCGCACCAGGGCCAAGGACGCGTCGTAGTAGCCACCTCCCTGACCCAGGCGCGTGCCTGCCGAGTCGACGAGTAACCCGGGGGTCAACACGAGGTCTGCCCGCGCGATGGCGTCGACGCCCCACGGCTCCTGCGGGCCGGTGCCTGCGGCATACCAGTCGAGGGTCCGGTCGGGCAGCGGGTGTGTGATCGGCAGGAGGACGGTGTGCCCCGCCTGACCGAGCGCCGCCACGAGCGCCTCCGTGGGGGGCTCAGTCGTCCAGGAGTCGTATGCCGTGACGATCAGTGGGTGCCCGGCGCGGGGGTGTGCCGCGAGCGACGCGAGGGTCGCCGCCGCGAGCGCACCCGCGGCCAGCGCGCGTGCGCAGCCCTCGGGATCGGCGTCACGCCGATGCCTGCGGCCCGCGCGGACGGTCTCGCGCAGGCGCGCTTTTCGCTCCGCGACGTCACTGTCGGGGGTGGACACCGGGCCAGCGTAGGTCACGGCCCGGTGCCCAGGGCCGCGGTTAGGCTGGCCTCGTGATGAGAGGGGAACTTGCCGCCGAACATCGGGACAATCTCGCGGAGGCCCAACGGCGGATGCGCGCCAGGGGCGCCGGCGAACGCACTATCGGCCAGTTCACCACCCACTACCTCGCGGTCGCCGCCGGCGCCCGAGGTCTCATCCCAGAAGGCTCTATCGACCCCGTGGACGACCTCCCGCATCTCTCCGCTCACGAGGTCGCCGACGAGACGGCCGCACAGGCTCTATCCCACGTTGCCGTCGTGAAGCTCAACGGCGGCCTCGGCACAACGATGGGCCTCGACGGCCCCAAGAGCGCCCTCGTCGTGCGTGACGGGCTCACCTTCCTCGACGTCATCGCCCGTCAGGTGCTCTCCCTGCGCAAGCGGTATGCCGTCTCACTACCGCTGGTGTTCATGAACTCGTTCCGCACGCGGGAAGACACCGCGCGAGCGCTCGCGGCATATCCAGACCTGGCTGTGGAGGGGCTTTCCCTGGACTTCCTCCAAGGTGCGGTGCCCAAGGTGGTGAGCGGCACGATGGCACCAGTTGACTGGCCGACCGACCGGGAACTGGAGTGGTGCCCGCCCGGCCACGGCGACGTGTTCGCCTCCTTGGCTGAGTCCGGCATCCTCGACCAGCTCGTCGAGCGCGGCGTCCGGTATGTCTTCATCTCCAACGCCGACAACCTCGGCGCCACGTGCGACCCTGCGATCGCGAGCTGGGTCATCGAGCACGATCTGCCGCTCGTCGTCGAAGCCTGCGTCCGGACGGCCAACGACCGCAAGGGAGGTCACTTTGCTCGCCGCCGGGAGGACGGTCGGCTCATCCTTCGGGAGCTGGCGATGGTCGCGCCGGGGGAAGAATCCGCCTTCGCAGACATCGCACGTCATCGGTTCTTCAATGCCAACAGCCTCTGGGTGCGCGTCGACGTCGTCGCCGAGCTCGCGTCCGCGCCTGAGCGAGCCCTGCCGGTCATTGTCAACCGCAAGACGGTCGATCCCACCGACCCGACATCGATCCCGGTCCTCCAACTCGAGTCGGCGATGGGGGCGGCCGTCGAGTCGGTCGATGGCGCCCAGGCACTGCTCGTGTCACGCCGGCGATTCGAGCCGGTCAAGACGACGGCCGATCTCCTGCTCATCCGGTCAGATCGCTATCGCATCGACGAGGACTTTGCGCTGGAGCGCATCGGCCTCCACCCCGTGCCCGTGATCGAGCTCGGGCCCGAGTTCCGTCTCATCGACGACTTCGAGTCGCGATTCCCCGGCGGCTCACCGAGCTTGCGGCACTGCACGTCGCTGCGGATCGTCGGGGATGTCGTCGTCGGGGGACACGTGACCTGCCTCGGGGACGTCGACATCGACACCCGCGGTCGGTCGACGACCCTGCAGATCCCCGACGGGGCGGTGTTGCGCTCGTGAGGACTGTGGCCGAGCACCGCCTCGCCGTCCTGGCCCAGATCGTCCCCCTATCTCCGGTGTCGCTTCCGCTCGCCGAGGCCGCCGGGCTCGTCGCGACCGAGACGCTCACGTCCCTCGTCGACCTCCCCGGCTTCGACAACTCCGCCATGGACGGGTATGCCGTCCGCGCCGCCGATCTGCAGGGCGCCTCGCCTGAGCGTCCGGTGTGCCTCAGGGTCGTCGGACATTGCGCCGCAGGCGATTCCGCAGCAGACATGGTGGTGGGAGAGGGTGAGGCGATCCAGATCATGACCGGCGCCCCCATGCCTGCGGGCGCCGACACGGTCGTCAAGGTCGAGCTCACCGACGGTGGTGATGACGTCGTCGCGATCACAGACGAGGTGCGCGCCGACACCTCCATCCGCCGTCAGGGCGAGGACCTGCGCCGTGGCGGTGAGGTCCTCGCCCCGGGACTGGTCCTCACCCCTCGCCGGCTCGCTCTCCTTGCTGCCGCTGGCCATGGTCGGGTGGCGGCTCACCCGCGCCCCCGGGTCGCGGTCGTGTCGACCGGAGCCGAACTCGTCCCGCCCGGCAGCCCCCTGCGCGACGGGCAGATCTACGACTCCAACAGCATCCTGCTCGCAACCCTCGTCGAGGCCTGTGGTGGGCGGACGGCATACCGGGGGAGCGTCGGCGACGACCCGGCGAGCGTTCGGGAATTGCTCGACCGCCTAGCCAACGAGGTCGACATCGTCATCACGTCAGGCGGCGTGAGCATGGGGGTCCACGACGTCGTCAAGGACGTGCTGCGCGACTCAGGCACGGTGGAGTTCGTCCAGGTCGCGATGCAACCGGGCAAGCCGCAGGGGTTCGGTTTCCTCGGCGCAGCTCGCGTGACGTTTTTCGGATTGCCCGGCAACCCGGTCTCGGCCGCAGTGTCGTTCGAGATGTTCGTCCGTCCGGCGATCCGCCGCCTGCTCGGGCTCGACCCGGCCACCGCGACCGTCCGCGTCACGCTCGCGGCGGGGATGCGATCGCCCGCGGGCAAACTGCAGATCGCCCGAGCCCTCCTCTCACAAGACGGCGACCGACTCATGGCTCACCCGGTGTCCGGCCAGGGGTCGCATTTCGTCGCCGATCTGGCCGAAGCAACGGCATACCTGCTCGTGCCCGCCGAGGTGACAGCCTTGTCCGCAGGCGACGAGGCCGAGGCGATCGTCGTGGGCTCACCCGAAGGAGGCCAGCGATGAGTGACACCCCAGCCCGGCTGACCCATGTCCGAGACGACGGCACGGCCGCCATGGTCGACGTGAGCGCGAAGGCGATCACCGCTCGGAGTGCGAGCGCGGCCGGACGCGTGCTCCTGTCTCCTGCGGCGATCGCCGCGCTGCACGATGGCGCCGTGCCCAAGGGCGACGCGCTTGCGGTGGCGCGGATCGCCGGCATCCAGGCGGTCAAACGCACCCCGGAGCTCATCCCGCTGGCTCACCCGGTGGCAGTCCACTTCGCAGCCGTCGACCTGACCGTCGTCGACGACGGCGTGGACATCGAGGCGAGCGTCCGCACCGCCGATCGCACCGGCATCGAGATGGAAGCGCTCACGGCCGTCGCCGTCGCGGCGCTCGCCCTCGTCGACATGGTGAAGGCGGTCGACCGGCACGCCCGCATCACCGACATCCGGGTGACCGCCAAGGCCGGCGGCCGCTCGGGAGATTGGCGAGAGGTGACGACCGCATGACGGGATCGCTCGGGGGTGCGGCGGCGCCGCGCGCGGTCGTCATCGTCGCGTCCACGCGCGCTTCTGACGGGACCTACGAGGACCGCACGGGTCCCGTCCTCGTCGCGACCCTCCAGGAGTGGGGGTATGCCGTGCCGCCGCAGATCGTCGTCCCCGACGGGCCGGAGGTCGGTCACGCGATCGGCGCGGCCCTCGCCTCGTCCCCGGCGGTCGTCATCACGACCGGGGGCACCGGGGTTGCGCCCGGCGACGTGACCCCGGAGCAGACCCGACCGTTCCTCGAGCGGGAGATACCCGGCATACCAGAGCTCGTGCGTCATGTCGGGATCAGCCGCGGTTTGGCGCTCGCGTCGATCACGCGTGGGTTGGCAGGGATCAGCGGGCGGACTCTCGTCGTCAACCTGCCTGGCTCCCGGGGAGGGGTCGCGGACGCCCTGTCGGTGCTGCGCCCCGTGGTCGACCATGTGGTCGACCAGCTCCGTGGCGGCGGTGATCATGATCAGGCTGGCTGACGTGGGGCACCGATGGCCGGTGAGCCTCGTCGTGAGCGACGGCCGTGCGCCGGGGATCGTCCTGCGACCGCTCGGCCGGCGCGACCGGGGCGGGTGGGAGGCCCTGCGCCGCGAGAGCCTGGACTACCTCGCCCGGTGGGAGCCGACGCCCCCTGATGGGGTCGGCAACCGGGTGGGTTTCGCGGGGTATGTCCGGGCGATGAACGATGAGGCGAGGTCGGGCACGACCTTGCCCTTTGCGATCCAGGTGGACGGACACCTTGCCGGTCAGGTCCATCTCTTCGGGATCACCCGGGGATCTGCTGCTGTCAGCCGGCGGCGGGCTATTGGGTCGGTCCGCGGTTCGCCGGGCAGGGCGTGACGACGCGGGCACTGGCCGAGCTGTGTGACTATGCCTTCGGGCCGATGGGTTTGCACCGGGTCGAGGTCAACGTGCGGCCCGAAAACGAGGCTTCCCTCGCGGTTGTCGCGCACCTGCGGATGAGGGACGAAGGAGTCCGGCAGCGGTATATGCACATCGAGGGCCGATGGTGTGATCACCGCACCTTTGCTCTGACGACAGAGGACTGCGACGGCCGCCGCACGATCACTCGATGGGACGAATCCCAACCGTCACACCAGCCTCATCCGCGACACACCGACCGAGGTCCGACCGCCTAGGCGCCTGCCTCCATACCGTGGAGCGGTGCAGCCCTCGTCCTTGATTTTTGTCGCCGTCATCGGCATCTGGGCTGCCTTCCTCGTGCAGCATTGGGTGCGCCGCAGAGAAGACCTCGCCACCGCCCGGTCGCTCGACCGATTCAGCGACGCGATGCGAGTGCTCGACCGTCGTCCTGTGATCGCCGCGCCCACCCCGCGGCCCAGCCTCGCCGTGCGGGAGGCCGCCGAAGGGCATCACGCGAAGGTCTCCTCACCGCCGGCCACCAGCGCTCCGGCATCGCCCTTGATCGCCCGCTCAAGCCAGCGCGCGACGGTCACCCCACCCGACAGCCTGGCCGGGGTCACCCGCACGAACGCTCCCCTGGACACCCGTCCTCGACCAGCCCGTCGTGCGAGCAGGCGCCCCGTGCCGCGGCGCACCATGGTGATCCGCCGCGCCTGGGCACTGCTCGGTGGGCTCGCGATGCTGGCCCTTCCCGTCGTCGGTGTCCTCGCGTTCACGGATGTCATCGCGCGGTGGCTGCCCGTCGTGCCTGTGCTCGCGCTCGTGCTTGCCGTCGGTGCACTGCGGATGGCAGCCGTCCGCGAGCGCACGTCACGGCATACCGGAGCGCAGTTGGCACGCGCGCGCACCGCGTCAGCTCCGGGCCGAGCTGACCAGATCGCCGCGGCTCGGCCAGCCACCCGCTCGCCCCGGCCCGCGCCTGCCGCCGCGCCCTCGGAGACTTCCTCCGCGGCGGCCGTGGAGTCGGTCGCCATCGAGGCCCCAGAGATGCCCGACACGCAGGGGGTGCCCGACGAGCATGAGCGGGTCGCCCCGACGGCGCCGGCCATCGCTCCCGTGCGTCCTGCGGTGGTCGCCTTCGCGGACTTCGGCGTCGACCCCGCCACCGTCGAGATCTCGCACCCCGGCCTCGGTATGCCGTGGAGCCCCGTCGCCGTGCCGCCCCCCACCTACACGCTCAAGGACAAGGCACCTGCGCTGCCCCCCGTTGCACCGCCGCACGCGGCCGGCTCCGAGGCGGGTGCGTGCGATGGCGAGGACTCGTCGCTCGAAATGGCCGTCCCGCGGGCTGTCGGCGACTGACGTCACTGCGCTGGATCGCCACAGAGCACAGCCGAAGCCACGGCCCGCCCGAGCGAATGCTAGGTCGCTGCGGCCGCTGGACCTGACTCGCCCGGATCCGACGAGGCGGGAGGGTGCGGTGCTGCTGGCAGGGCCGGCGCATCATGGCCGGCCAGGTGTTTGCCCACTCCGTTGAGGACGGCGGCGATCGGCACCGCCACGAGCGCTCCGACGATGCCGGCCACGACCACTCCGGCGGCGATCACAAGGATCACCGCCAGGGGATGGACGGCGACGGCCCGGCCCAGCAGGAAGGGCTGGAGCACGTGGGATTCGAGCTGTTGCACCGCGATGACGCCGGCCAACATGAGCAACGCGACGACGGGGCCGTGGGCGACGAGAGCGATGAGGACGGCCACCAGCCCGCTCATGAGCGCGCCGACGATGGGGATGAACGCCCCGAGGAAGACGAGCGCACCGATGGCCAGCGCAAAGGGCACCCGGAGCACGAGCGCGACGATGGTGATGCCAGCGGCGTCCACGAGAGCCACGAGGAGCGTGGCGCGGGTGAAAGCCGTGAGCTGCCGCCACGCCACCTCACCTGATGAGGCGACCTTGGCCCGAGCGTCGCGCGGGAAGAGCCGCACGACCCAGCCCCAGATGCGGTCGCCCTCGTAGAGGAAGAAGAACAGGGCGAAGAGGCTGATGAATGTGCCGGCGATGACGTGGGTCGCGCCGAGGCCGGCCTTGGTCAGCGACCCACGCAGCCCATCGCTCGATGACAGCGCGGCCTTGGCCTCGTCGAGGTAGCGGGCGAACTCGCTGTCGGTGATCTTGAAGGTGGTGCGGACCCACGCTCGGATCTGATCGAGGCCCTGGCCCACCTGCCCGGCCATCTCCGAGAAACCGCCCGTGATCTGACTCCCGATGAGGAACAGCAGCAGCGAGATGGCAGCAATGGTCGCCACGACCGTCACTCCCGCCGCGGCTGCGGGCTTGAGCCGGCGGCGCAGTACCTGCTTGATCGGGTCGAGGAGGGCGGCCAGGAGCACGGCGACGACGCCGCGATCGCCTCGCTGCGCGCGACGATCTCGTTGGCGTCGCGCCGCCCGTACGGCACGTAGGCGTGGTCGGCGACGTAGACGACGTCCTCGTGCGGCAGGAGCCGGCGCAGCTCGCGCAGCACCGAGAGCCCGCCGACGCCGGAGTCGAACACGCCGATCGGCGCCGCGCGCGGGTCGTCTGCCACGGCCCGCGAGTGTACTCCACGCGGCACGCGACGCCTGGAACGCGCGAGGGCCGGGGTCTCCCCCGGCCCTCGCTCCTTCGCCTCGCTCGAGACGACGAGCGGCTCAGCGGTCGCCGCCGGGGCGCGGGCCCCGCCTGCGCCGGCCGCCGCCGTCGCCGCCCTCGCGCGGGCCGCGGTCGGGGCGGTCGCCGTCGGGGCGGCCGCCGCGGGCGGCGTCGGGATGGGCCTCGACGTAGCGCTCGCCGAGCGCCTCCGGCGTGATCTCGACGCCGTCCTCGTGCTTCGCGATCAGCTTGAGCGCGATGCGGCCGCGGTCCTGGTCGACCTCGACTGCACCTCGACGTCGAGACGACGTCGTTCCGGTCGAGCACCTGGTCCGTCGACTGGATGCGCGACGCGGCCGGGGCGATCACGTCGGAGACGTGGAGCAGCGCCGTCCGTGCCCTTGCTGCAGCTCGACGAAGGCGCCGAAGTCGGTCGATCTTCACGACGCGCTTCTCGCGTGTACGACGTCGCCCGGCCTGCACGGGGCGTTCATCATCTGCGTCGATGTGCTCCTGATGCAGCGCGTCGGCGCCGTCGCCCGACGCGGCGTAGACGCGGATCGGTGCCGTCCTCCTCGATGTCGATCTGGACGTCGTACTCCTCCTCGAGCGCCGCGGATCGTCTCGCCGCCCTTGCCGATCAGCAGGCCGATCTGCTCCGGCGTTGATCTTGACTCGTCGAGCACGCGCGGCGCGTGGCGCCGGCGAGCTCGGCCCGCGGCTCGGCGATCGTCTCGGCCATGGTGCCGAGGATGCTGACGCGCGCGTCGCGGCGCCTGCGCGAGCGCGTCCCGCATGATCTCCTGCGTGACGCCGCGTGATCTTGATGTCCATCTGGAGGGCGGTGACGCCCTCGGCGGTGCCGGCGACCTTGAAGTCCATGTCGCCGAGGTGGTCCTCGGCGCCCTGGATGTCGGTGAGGATCGACGTAGTCGAGTCGCCCTCCTTGATCGAGGCCCATCGCGATGCCGGCGACGGGCGCCGTGATCGGCACGCCGGCGTCCATCAGCGCCAGGGTCGAGCCGCAGACGCGAGGCCATCGAGGACGAGCCGTTCGACTCGAGCGATCTCGGAGACGAGCGCGGATCGTGTACGGGAAGTCCTCGGCGTCGACGGGATCACCGCGCAGCAGCGCGCGCTCGGCGAGCGCGCCGTGGCCGATGTCGCGGCGGCTTCGGGCCGCGCATGCAGCCGCGCCTCGCCCACGCGAGAAGGGCGGGAAGTTGTAGTGGTGGATGTAGCGCTTGCGCGGTCTCGAGCGACAGGTCGTCGAGGCGCTGCTCCTCCGTCGGTCGTGCCGAGCGTGCACGACCGTCAGCACCTGCGTCTGGCCGCGCGTGAAGACCGCCGAGCCGTGCGTGCGCGGCGATCGCCGCCGACCTCGCACCAGATCGGGCGGATCTCCGTCTCGCGCAGCGGCCGTCGGGGCGGCGCTTCTCGACCGCGATCTTCGTGCGGACGATGGTCCTTGTAGACCGACGTCGACCGCCTTCTTGATCGCGCCGTGCGCGTGGCGGCGTCGATGCCGCCGTCCGCGCGCGCCGCCCGGGAACGGCAGCGCGGATCGTCGCGAGGATCTGTCTCGACCAGCGCGTCGCGCTTCGCGCGACTTCAGCTCCTTCGAGTCCTGCTCGGCGTCCGAGAGCGCCGCGGATCGCGTCGCCGAACTGCGTCTGCGACGACGGCCTTGACGGCCGCGGCGCGGCGCTCGTCGGCGAGGAACTGCGAGCGGCCCAGCGCGACCTGCGTGCGCGCGCACCATCGTCGGCCTCGGCCGACGTCCGTCGCGATCGCGGCGGCAGCTCGGCGGCGATCGCCTCGGCGACCGCCGGCGGCCACGCCCGGCGAGGCCGCGCTCGGCGACGAGCGCCGTCGATGCGGTCGCCGTGCGTCGACGCCATCTCGGCGTTCACCGCCGGCGTCGACCCACTTCGGCTTGCCGGCCTGGCGCGCCAGGTCGATGCTGCGCGTCGCAGAGCGTCGGATCTCGGCGTGCGCGAGCGCGAGCGCCTCGAGCAGCGTGCTCCTCCGGCACCTCGTCGCGCGCCGGCCTCGACCATCGTGATCGCGTCCTGCGTGCCGCACGACGATCAGGTCGAGGTCGGAGATCCTCATGCTCCTCGCAGCGCCGGGTTGACGACGAGCTCGCCGTCGAGCAGTCGCGATGCGCACGGCGCCGACCGGGCCGAGGAACGGCAGCGAGGAGATCGTCGAGCGCCGCGGAGGCGCCGTTGATCGCAGAGGATGTCGTGCGCGTTGACCATGTCGGCCGACAGCACGGTCCCGATCACCTGGATCTCGTTCCGGAAGCCCTTCGGCCAGAGCGGCCGGATCGGGCGGTCGATCATCCGCGCGTTCAGGGTCGCCTTCTCGGACGCCTTGCCCTCGCGCTTGAAGAAGCCGCCGGGGATCTTGCCCGCGGCGTACATCTTCTCCTCGATGTCGACCGTCAGCGGGAAGAAGTCCGGTCCCCTCGCGCGCCTCCGTGCCGGCCCGACGGCCGTCGCGAGGACGACGGTGTCGCCCGCTCCGCGCCAGCACCGCGCCGTCGGCCTGCTTGGCGAGGCGCCCGGCAGGAGAGCGTGACGCGTCCCGCGCCGACCTCCACCTCGACGGTGATCTCGCCGGCCACGGTCGTACCTGTCATGTGGTCCTACGTCCCTTCTCGTCCGCGCGCACCAACCGCCCGGACATCCGCGTTCGTGCGGTCCCGGCGCACGTCGCGCCGGGCTCGCTCAGGTCTTCGTCATCCCCGTACGGGGAGGTCTCAGCGCCGGAGGCCGAGCTCCTTGATCAGCGCGCGGTAGCGCTCGACGTCCTCGCGCTGCAGGTACTGCAGCAGCCGCCGGCGCCGGCCGACGAGCATGAGCAGCCCGCGCCGCGAGTGGTGGTCGTGCTTGTGCGCCCGCATGTGCTCGGTGAGCTCGTTGATGCGGAAGCGTGAGGAGCGCCACCTGCACCTCCGGCGAGCCCGTGTCCTCCGGGCCCTTGCCGTGCTTCTCGATGATCTCGCGCTTCTTCTCGCCCGTGAGCGCCATGTGACCTCCTGGTCGTCACCTGGGTACCAGCGCTGCGCGCACGAGCACGCGGCCGGGGGCCCGGTCTGGACGGGAGCGTAGCAGCGGCCCCGAGCGCCGGCTCCGGTCAGCGGCCGGGGATGCGGGCCGGGTCGTCGCGCACGAACGCGCTCGTCCCGCGCACGCCGGGGCGCAGGCGCCCGTCCGGCCCGAGGTCGCCCCAGCCGTTGAACGGCAGCACGGGATCGGTCGCCGCGCTGCGCAGGCGCGCGCGCAGCGCCGGCCTCGTAGCGGTCGCGGCGCGCCGTGCCGTCCGCCTCCCCGTAGGCTGATCGCACCCGGAGATCTCGTACGCGACCTGGTGCGGCAGCACGTCGAGCCCGACGTAGAAGAGCGAGTACGCCATCGGCCAGAGCAGGAGGTCGAGCTCGCCGCTCCTGCCGTCGTGCAGGAACGTCGCTCTCGGGCGCGCCCGCCGTCACGGAGAGGAGCGCGCGCCGCCCGCGCAGCATCCCGCGGTCGTAGCGCTCCGCTGCCCGTGAAGAGCGCCGCCGTAGGCGAGCACCCGGTCGAGCCAGCCCTTGAGCATCCCGGGCTGGGCGTGCCACCACATCGGGAACTGGAAGACGACGAGGTCGGCCGCGCGCAGGCGCTCGAGCTCCCGCGCCACGTCCGGCGCCGTCGTCCCCGCCTCCCAGTGCGCCCGCCGCTGCTCGGCCTGCGGGTCGAACGGCCCCGGGGCGCGCCCCGGGAAGAAGCGGGGCGGCCTCGACCGGGTCGAAGCCCTCCGCGTGGAGGTCGTCGAGGTCGACCTCGTAGCCGCGCCGCCGCGAGCTCGTCCGCCGCGGCGCGCGGCGAGGCGCCCGTTGAACGAGCGCGGCTCCGGGATGCGCTGAGGACGATCAGCGCGCGCATGGCGCGCCACCGTAGCGGCGGGCCCGGGCCGGGAGGCGCCGCGGGGCGGCCGGGCGGCCGCCCCCGGCGAGGCCGATCGCGCCCTCGCGCCCGGAGCCCGTCGACGGAGACGCTAGAACGACTCCATGTAGCGGTCGAGCTCCCACTGGTGCACGGTCGCTGCGGTAGTCGTTCCACTCCGCGCGCTTCTCGGCGAGGAACGCCTCGAAGATGTGCTCGCCGAGGGCGTCGCGGATCACCTCGTCCGCCTCGAGCGCGTCGAGCGCATCCTCGAGGTTGTGCGGCAGGGAGTCGATGCCGAGCTCCTGCTGCTCCTCGTCCGGAGAGGTGGTAGATGTTCTTGTTGACCGGCGCCGGCGGCGTGAGGCCGTTCTTGATGCCGTCGAGGCCGGCCGCGAGCATGACCGCGAAGGCGAGGTACGGGTTCGCCGTCGGGTCCGGGGTGCGCAGCTCGACGCGGGTCGAGCGGCCGCGCTTCGCCGGGATGCGGATCGCGGCGGAGCGGTTGCCGCGGCGACCACGCGATGTAGACCGGCGCCTCGTAGCCCGGCACGAGCCGCTTGTACGAGTTGACGGTCGGGTTCGCGATCGCCGGTGATCGCCTTCACGTGCGTCGAGCAGGCCGGCGATGTAGCCGTACGCCGGGCCGGACAGCTCGAGCTCGCCGCTCGGGTCGTAGAACGCGTTCTCGCCGTCCCGTCGCGAGCGACTGGTTGACGTGCATGCCCGAGCCGTTCTCGCCGAAGATCGGCTTCGGCATGAACGTCGCGTGCATGCCGTGCTCGGCTGCGATCACGCGCACGACCCAGCGGAACGTGACGAGGTTGTCGGCGCAGTCGTGATCGGGCTCGGCGTGCCGGAAGTCGATCTCGTGCTGGCCGATCGCGACCTCGTGGTGCGATGCCTCGAGCGCGAAGCCCATCTCGTGCAGCGTGTCCTCGATGTCGCGCCGCGTGTTCTCGCCGAGGTCGGACGGCGCCACGTCGAAGTAGCCGGCCTTGTCGTGCGTGTCCACCGTCGGGGCGCCCGAGCGCGTCGCGCTTGAAGAGGAAGAACTCCGCCTCCGGGCCGACGCCCATCTGTGTAGCCGAGCTCGGCCGCCTGCGCGACGACCTTCTTGAGCGCGACGCGCGGGTCGCCCGCGAACGGCGTGCCGTCGGGGTCGGCGACGTCGCAGATGAGGCGGGCGACGGCGCCCGAGGCGCGGTGGCGCCACGGCAGGATCGTGAAGGTGTCCGGATCGGGGCGGAAGTACATGTCCGACTGCTCGATCCGCTTGTAGCCGCGGATCGACGAGCCGTCGAACATGAGCTCGTTGTCCAGCGCCTTCTCGAGCTCCTCGACCGGGATCGAGACGTTCTTCATGTGCCCGTAGAGCTCGGTGAACTGGAGCCGCACGAAGCGCACGTTGTGCTCGCGGCACTTCTCGATCAAGTCGCGCTTGTCCACGCCGTCCTCCTTGTCCTGCGTCCCCCTCGGGAGGGCGCACGACTCCCCGGACGGGGACGCCGCATCGCGTCGTGCCAGCAGCACTGCCAGCGCGCGACAGCGTAGCAGGCGACCCCTCGGCCGCGACGCGGGAACCCCCGCGGGCTACAGTGCGTCCGATGTCCATGATCGCGATCCTCGCAGCGCTCCTCGCCTTCCTCGGCTTCGGCGGGGTCGCCACGAGCGACGTCGGCACCGGCTCCTCGACCGGCACCACGCTCGTCGCCGCGCCGCTCGAGCGCGCGTCGCTGACGTGGTCGGGCGGCTTCACGGGCCAGCCTGCCCGCACGGTGGTCGGTCTCGGACGAGGCCGGTCTCGCGGAGCTCGCCGGGCTCGTGCCCGATCCCCTGCCCGCGCCGCCGTCGGGCGAGACGGGCTGCGCCGACTGCTACGAGCTACCGCGCTCGTCCTCGTCGCTCGGCGGCCAGGAGCGCACCGACGCGTTCGACGACGCGGACGACGCGAGAGCCTCGCGCCGCTCGACGGCGCGCTGCGCGCCCGCGACGGCGCGTGAGCCCACGCCCCCGTGCGCGAGCTCGGCTCAGCCGCAGCGGCCAGGTCGCCGCCCGCTGCCGCACGGGACGAGCGCGATCTGGACGTGCTGCGAGAGCACGGTGAGGACGCCGCGCCGCTGGCGGCCGTCCCAGACGAAGCGGAGCGGCCGTCCGAAGCGCCGCCCCACGACGAGCCGCGCGGCGTCGGGCGCGCAGCGCGGCGCCGCGCGGCAGCCCCGCCGGACGCGCAGGCCCGGCACGTCGAGCACGTCCGCCGGCACCGGCGTCCCTGCGACGTCGACGATGCCCGCGCGGCCGACGCGGGCGGGGCACGTCGCGCCAGGCGCGAGCCGCGCATCTCGGCGCGGCGCGCGCCCGTGAGCGCGAGGCCCCAGCCGACGAAGCCGCCGCGGCCGGTCGATGCCACTCGAGCGGCCTCGGCCCTGCGACGCCGTCGCTGACGAGCGTGGCGCACGGCACGCCCTCCCCCGGGCGGTACGCGCGGCGCGTCTCGACGAGCTCGACGACGCCCGTCGCGCCGAACGCGCCGGCGAGCGGCGCGGCGAACGCGAGCTGCTCCCGGTAGCCGAGCCGCCGTGCGCGCGCCGCTGACTCAGCGGCGCCGCGGCGCGGGCGCACGGCCGTGGCGTGCACGGTGCGCGTGAACGGCATGCGGGGCGCCAGCTCCGCAGGACGAGCGCGAGCCGCGTGGCGGCGGTCGTCTGCTGGTCGCCCGCGCCGCTCGCACGGAGCGTCTCGCCTAGGACAGGCGAGCTCGGCACGGTACCAGACGCGCGCGGGCGCCGTCGGCACCGCGGCGGTGGCGGTCGGCGCAGCGAGGGCGCGCGCGAGGCCGGCGACGACGACGCGGGGGGCGATCACCGTCGCACCCTAGACCCACTTCGCGGTCGGCGTCGGACCGCCCGGGTGGCCGCCCGCAGATCGCCTACCCGTTCGGGGAGAGAGGACGACCCGCAGGAGCGCCGCGAGACGGTCGACCTCGGCGTCGACGAACGGGACGTCCGCGTCGCGCACGACGAGCAGGCGGCGTCGTCGCCGACGACGACCGGCACCGCGGCGACCTGGCGTCCCGGCAGCGCCTCGCGCCAGGCGGGCGGCGCCCAGCCCTCGTCGGCCGCGGCGGCGGCGAGCGGCCGGCCCGCGCGCGGAGCGCGCGCCGCGCGAGCGACGGCTGGTAGGCGGGGACGTCCCCGAGGCCCGGGCACGGTCGCGCCGGTCGAGGCGAGAGGCGGTCGTCGGCCCCCGAGCGCCGGAGCAGCGCCGCCGCCGGAGCCGGCCCCGATCCGCACCGCGCGGCGCGCACGATCGCGGCCCGCGCGGCCTCCACGGTCGGCGCGGCGAGCACCGCCCCGAGCGCCTCCGCCATCAGGAGGCCCGGGTCGGGCAGGCTCGCGCCCGCCACGCGGCCGAGCACCCGCACGTCGTCGTCGAGGGCGCCGAGCGCCCGGCTCGAGATCGCCGCCGTGGACGAGGATGTCGTCGATCGCGACGCCGTCCTCGTGGCCGACGACCTCGACGCCCTGGATGTCGACGCCGCAGGCGCCGAGGCAGCGCGCGAGGCTCGCGAGCGCGCCCGGGCGGTCCGGCAGCGCGACGCGCAGGAGGGTCGTCTCGGCGGAGGGAGCGGGCATCGAGGAGGGGGCGGCGCGCGAGCGGCGCGGCGGCGAGCTGACCGCCGGCCTCGCCAGGCCGGACGGAGGCTACCAGCGCTCCGCGGCGCGCCGCGCCGGAGCGGGCGACGCTACGGCAGCACGAGCGTGCGCTCGACGCCGAGCCGCGGCGGGCGGGCGACGAGCACGGAGAGGGTGCGCACGGCCGCGCTGCCGTCCGGCCGCGAACGCCGACGCGCGGCGCCCGTCGCCGCGCGTGCCGGCGTCGAGGCGCACCCCGCCCGCGGCCGCGCGCACGCGCCGCCGCGGCTGCCGTCGGCGTCTCGTCGGAGGGTGCGGCGAGCACGGCCTGCGCCGCCGCCGCCGCCTCCGCCGCCAGCGGCTCGAGGCTCGCGTCCTCCGCCGCGAGCGCCTCCGCGAGGCGCCGCGGCGCCGCCGCCGCGGCCGCGGAGCACGACGGGCGGCGCGACGCCCGGGAAGAGCACGCGCGACGCCCGCGAGCTGCCGGCGCCGGGAGTGCTGCGAGCAGCCGCCGATCGCGTACGCGTCCGGCGCGATCACCGGCACCGCGGCGGCCCCGGCGCCGCCCGCCGCCGCCCGGCCCGCGAGCGCGGCGAGCCCGGCGGGCGCGGGCGCCGCCAGCAGGATCACGGCGTCCACGTCCGGCCGAGGCCGCGGACGCAGCGTCGCTCGCGGCGTCCCGGTCGCGTCGACCCGCACGCGCTCCGCCACCGCGACGCCCGCCGCCGCCGCGGCCGCGGGCGACGGCGTCGCCGAGGCCGACGGCCTCCCGCGCTGCCGTCCTCGAGCACCGCCACCCGCGCTCGGCGCCGAGGTCGGCGGCGAGGCGCGACGGCGGCGACGCGCCATCGCTCCAGCCCGCCGTCGGTGTCAGGCGCAGGCAGACCCGCGTCCGGCGCGGGCGCGCCGCCCGCGTCCGTCGGCGAGCAGGGCGAGCCCCGCTCGGCGCCGTCGACGGCGCGCGATCGCCGTCGGCGCAGGCGCTCGTCCGAGCCCCGCCGACCACGGCGGCGGTGCGCGGCGTCGCGCGGCGGCCTCCGCGGCCGTGCCGACGTGCAGCCGCGCGCGGCCGATGTCGACGCCGCTCGACGACGAGCCGGCGGCGGCCGCGCCGTCCGCCGCGCGCGTCGACGACCGCGCGCACGGCGGCGAGCCGCGCTCGCGCCGAGCGCCGCGCGCGGGCCGCGCAGCAGCGGCGCGAGCGACGGTCCGCGGCGCGGGGCGTCCGCCGCGCGGCTCCGTCGCCCCGCTCGCCGCGTCGCGCCGCTCGTCGTCGCAGGCCGCGAGCGCGACCGCGGCGAGCGCGACCGCGAGCACGAGCGCCGCCGCGCGCCGCCGGGGCGTGCGCGTGTATGCTCGGACGGCGCCGAAGTGGCGGAACGGTAGACGCGGCCGACTCAAAATCGGTCGCCCGAGAGGGCGTGCGGGTTCGACTCCCGCCTTCGGCACTCGCGCTCCCGCCGGCGGTCAGCCGGCGAGCGCCGCGTCGAGCATCCGCTCCATCTCGTCGAGCCCGCGCCGCCACGTTCCGACGTCGGCGAGGTCGATGCCGAACGCGCCGAGCTGGTCGCCCGGCGCGGCGGAGCCGCCCGTCTGGAGCAGCTGCAGGTAGCGCGGCACGAACGCCGACGCGCCCTCGTCGCGGTAGAGGGCGTAGAGGACGAGGCTCGCGAGGTGCGCGAACGCGTACGCGTACGTGTAGAAGCGCGTGTGGATGAAGTGCGGGATGTACGACCAGCCGAGCCGGTAGCCCTCCGGCAGCTCCATCGAGTCGCCGTAGTAGCGCCGGTTGCGATCGAGCCAGAAGTCGGAGAGCCGCTCCGGCGTGAGCGCCTGGCCGCCCGCCGCGCGTGCCGTACGAGTCCTGCTCGTAGCGCACCATCATCGTCTGGCGGAAGACGGTGGCGAAGCCGCTCTCGAGCTCGCCGCGGACGAGCGCGGCGCGCGTCGCCGGGTCCTCCTCGGTCTCGAGCATGCGGTCGAAGACGAGCAGCTCGGCGAACGTGCTCGGCACCTCGCAGAGGGCGAGCGGCGCGTGGAACGAGTGCGGCGTCTGCGCCCGGGAGTAGGCGAAGTGCATGCCGTGGCCGAGCTCGTGGGCCATCGTCATCACGTCGCGCAGCGTGTCCGTGTAGTTCAGGAGCACGTACGGGGAGGCGTCCTGGGCGACGCTCGCGCAGAACGCGCCGCCGCGCTTGCCCGGCCGCGGCTCGGCGTCGACGCGGCGCTCCTCGAAGAACGCCTCGCAGAGGTCGCGCACCTCGGGCGAGAAGCGGCCGAAGGCGTCGCGCACGAGGGCCCTGCGACTCGGCGTACGAGACGACGCGGCCCGCGTCGAGCGGCGCGTACTGGTCGGCGAGGTGGAGGCGCTCGAGGCCGAGCAGCTCCGCCTTGCGCCGGAACCAGCGCTGCGCGATGTCGTAGCGCTCCTCGATCGCCGCCATCATCGCGTCGACCGCGGCCGGCTCGAGCTCGTTCGAGAGGTGGCGCGCGGCGAGCGGGATCCGGGTAGGCGCGCAGGCGGTCCTGCACGAGCCGGTCGGCGACGATCGCGTCGTAGCAGCTCGCGAGCACCGGCGTCTGCGGCTCGAGCGCGGCGTAGAGCGTGTCGAGCGCGCGCAGGCGCAGCTCGCGCTGCGGGCCGGTGCACGTACGAGAGCAGCTCCTCGACCGTGTGCGGGCGCTCGCCCGGCGCCCGTCGTCGAACGTCGTGCGGACGTTCGCGACGGTCTGGTCGAAGAGGCTCGACCACGCCTGCACGACGGGCTCGCGCTCGGCGAGCATGCGCTCCTCGGGCTCGCTCAGCCGGTGCGGCCGGTAGCGGCGCTCGGCGGCGAGGTGGTGGCGGTCCGCGGCGAGGCGCTCGTCGGCCAGGAGCTCCTCGGCGCGGGCGTCGTCGAGCGCGATCCACTCGAGCTCGAAGAAGCGCAGCGCGTTGCCGGCGGCGACCATGCCCCTGGTCGACGACCGCCTCGAGGTCGCGCGCCTCGACGTCGTTCACGTCGACGGAACGCGCGAGGCCGGCGTACGAGCCGACGCGCGCCGAGCGCGTTGCCGAGCTCGCCGAGCTCGGCGAGCGCCGCTGCGAGCTGCTCCGCGATCGAGCTCCGCGACGCGCCCGCGGTAGCGCTCCGCGAAGGCCGCGGACGCGGCCAGCGCGTCGTCGAGCAGCGCCGCGCGCCGCGTCGTCGTCGGCGACGATCCGGGCGAGAGTCCCAGCGGACGCCCTCCGCGCGCGGCCCCGCCGCCTCGATCGCGCTCACGCGGCGCCACCCGGCCCGCGGCCGCCGGCCGGCCGCCCGTCGCCGCCCGCCACGTCCTGCCCGGTCTGGAAGGCCGCCCCGAGGGAGGCCATCGAGCCGAGCGCCTGCACGGCGTCGCTCGGCACCATCAGCAGCTTCGTCGCCTGCCCGTTCGCGAGCAGCGGCAGCTGCTCGAGGTACTTGTACGTGAGCAGGTCGGGCGTCGGGTCGCCCTCGTGGATCGCGTGGAAGACCTGGCGCACGGCCTCGGCGTCGCCCTGGGCGCGCAGGATCTTCGCCTGCTTGTCGCCCTCGGCGCGGAGGATCGCCGCGCTGCTGCTCGGCCTCGGCGCGCAGGATCGCGGCCTGCCGCTCGCCCTCGGCCGTGAGCACCGCGGACTGCTTGTCGCCCTCGGCCGTGAGGATCGCCGCGCGCTTGTCGCGCTCGGCCCGCATCTGCTTCTCCATCGCCTCCTGGATGGACATCGGCGGGTCGATCGACTTCAGCTCGATGCGGCTGACGCGGATGCCCCAGCGCTCCGTCGCCTCGTCGAGCACGACGCGGAGGTCGGCGTTGATCTTGTCGCGGCTCGTCAGCGTCTCCTCGAGGGAGAGCGAGCCGATCACGTTGCGGAGCGTGGTCGTCGTCAGCTGCTCGACCGCGACGAGCAGGTTCGCGACCTCGTAGACGGCGCGGAACGGGTCCGTGACCTGGAAGTAGAAGACCGTGTCGATGGAGATCGTCACGTTGTCCTCGGTGATCACGGGCTGCGGCGGGAACGAGACGACCTGCTCGCGCATGTCGATCTCCTGCCGGACGCTCTCCACGAACGGGATCAGGAAGTTGAGCCCGGGCGAGAGGGTGCGCGAGTACCGGCCGAGGCGCTCGACGACGAGGGTGGTGCTCTGGCGCACCACGCGGACGTAGCGCAGCGCCAGCACGAGCACGAGCACGACGATGGCGAGCGCCACGATCAGTCCGACACTCACGGATGGTCCTCCCGAATCGCGGACGGGTGCGCGAAGCGTAGTCGAACGCGCGGCGCCCCGCCGCTCGGCGGGTGCGCCGTCAGCCCGCGGCGACGAGGCGCTTGATGCGGGCCAGCATCGCCGCCATGCCCCGCATGCGGAGCGGCGACACGACCTCGGCGAGGCGCAGCTCCGCCGTCAGCTCGCCCGGCGTCGTCAGCACCTCGTCGACGGTGGCGCCGTCGAGCCCCGCGTGGAGGATCCCGGCGAAGCCGCGGGTCGTCGGCGCCTCGGGCGGCGCGTCGAACCAGAGCGCGCACGCGGCCCTCGCCGCCGACCTCGACGGCGAGGAAGAGCGGCGACTGGCACTCGACGACCCGCTCGAGCGCGGCCTCGCCGGCGGCGGCGAGGCGCGGCGGCAGCGGCGGCAGGCGCTCGCCGAACTCGAGCAGGAGCTGCAGCGCGCTCCTCCCGGTCGGCCTCGCGCGAACTCCTCGACGATCTCGGAGAGCGCCTGCGCGCATCACGCCTCCGCGGGGCGCACCGGCTGGCCCGGCCGCTCGATCGGCACGCGCACGCTGTTGCCCCACTCCGCCCACGAGCCGTCGTAGTTGCGGACGTCCGGGTAGCCGAGCAGGTGCGTGAGCACGAACCAGGTGTGGCTCGAGCGCTCGCCGATCCGGCAGTAGGCGACGATCGGCTCGTCCGGCGTCGAGGCCGAGCTCGCCCGCGTAGATCGCGCGCAGCTCGGCGGCGGTCTTGAAGGTGCCGTCGTCGTTCGCCGCCTGCGCCCACGGCATCGATCGCCGCGCCCGGGATGTGGCCGCCGCGCAGCGCGCCCTCCTGCGGGTAGTCCGGCATGTGCAGTGAGCTCGCCGGTGTACTCGCCGGGGGAGCGCACGTCGATCGAGCGGCCGCCCGCGCGCACGTGCGGCGAGCACGTCGTCCCGGAAGGCGCGGATCGCGGCTGTCGTCGCGCGGCGACCACGGGGTAGTCGCTCGCGCGTCCGTGCGGGCACGTCGCGTGGTCGAGCGCGCGGCCCTCGGCGATCCACTTCGCGCGGCCGCCGTCGAGCAGCGCGCACGTCGCTCGTGGCCGAACAGGGTGAACACCCAGAGCGCGTACGCGGCCCACCAGTTGATGTTGTCGCCGTAGATGACGACGGTGCTGGTCGCGGCGCGATGCCCTTCGCGGCGCATCAGCGCGGCGAAGCCGGCGGCGTCGACGTAGTCGCGCGCGACCTGGTCGTTCAGGTCGGCGTGCCAGTCGACCTTGACCGCGCCCGGGATGTGGCCCGGTGTCGTAGAGCAGCACGTCCTCGTCCGACTCGACGATCGACGACGTCCGGGTCGTCGAGGTGCGCGGCGAGCCAGGCCGTCGTGACGAGCCGCTCGGGGTGCGCGTAGGCGGCGAGCTTGGGATCGGGGTCGAGCTGGGGCATGGGGCTCCGGGTGCGGTGGCGGTGGCGAGGCTCAGGCGCCGTGCGTGGCGGCGTGCCCGGACTCCTCGCGGAGCCGGACGAGGGCGGTCACGCCCTTGACCTCCACGATCTCCACCTTCGCGCCTGCCGGAACCGTGGCCGAGCCGTCGCCGAGCAGGCGCGCCGTCCAGAACTCGGTGCCGACGCGGATCTGGCCCGTCGAGAG
Source organism: Dermatophilaceae bacterium (assembly GCA_037046615.1). Classification (GTDB taxonomy): domain Bacteria; phylum Actinomycetota; class Actinomycetes; order Actinomycetales; family Dermatophilaceae; genus Phosphoribacter. Next base: position 3,418 of record JBAOHD010000024.1, on the reverse strand, counting down.
GTCGTTCGAGATCGGGATGGTGACGATGCCGCTCTTGCCGAGCATCACGTCGACGTTCGAGGGCACCGGCTCGTCCTTGCCCTGGAGGGCGTCGAGCATCGTGCGGCGGGTGAACGCGAGCAGGGCGACCGAGACGATCGCGAAGACGGCGAGCTGGCCGCCGATCGGGGCGCCGAGCCAGGCGGCGGCCGCCGCGGCGAACGCGCCGACGCCGAAGTACGCGGCCACGAACCCGACGGTGAGCGCCTCGGCGATCAGGCAGAGGACGCCGATCACGATCCAGACGACGGCTTCTTCCACGGCGGACGAAGCGTACTACGCGCCGTCGCTCACGCGGGCGCGCCGGGCAGGCGGGGCCGCGCGAGCATCAGGGCGACGACGCTCATCGCGTCCGTGACCTCCGCGCCGATCAGCCCGTAGGCCTCGGCGACGGGCACGTGGAGCGGCGCCGTCGGCTCGTGCTGGACCGCGTCGGGCGCGGGCACGCAGCCCGTCGCGAGGAAGATGTGGCCGACCTCGTCGGAGCGGCCCGGGCTCGTCGCGAACACGCCGAGCGGCTCGAGCGCCTCGGCGCGCAGGAGCGCCTCCTCCGCGAGCTCCCGGCGGGCCGCGTCCTCCGGCGTCTCGCCGGGGTCGATGCCGCCCGCGGGCAGCTCGAGCGTCGTGCGCCCGAACGCGTGGCGGTACTGGTGCACGAAGACGATCTCGCCCGCCGCCGTGACCGGCACGACCTTGACGAAGCCGCGCGTGCGCAGGAGCAGGTACGCGAAGGAGCGGCCGTCCGGCGTGACGACGTCGTGCTCCTCGACGCGCACGACCGTGTCGTGGAGGACGCGCGTCGCGCGCACGTCCCAGGGCTCGTCGTGCACCGCTAGAGCCCCACGGGGTGCCACGCGGTCTTCAGCTCGAGCGTCCGCGCGCAGGCGGCGAGGCCGTGCGCGGCGGGGTCGACGCCGACGGCGAGCGTCGCCGGGTCGACGGCGCGGTAGCGGGCGACCGTGGTCGCCGCGGCGCGCTCGAGCTCGGCGCCGAGCGCGGCGTCGCCCGTGCCGTCGACGATCGCGTCGACGTCGCCGTGCGCGGCGAGCACCGGCGCGACCTCGGCGCGCAGGCCCGTGAGGACGTTCGCGACGCCGCCCGGGACATCGCTCGTCGCGAGGCACTCGCCGAGGTCGCAGGCCGCGAGCGGGTGGCGCTCCGAGACGAGCAGGACGGCCGTGCTGCCGCCGGCGAGCACGGGCGCGAGCAGCGCGACGGCGCCGACGAGGCACGGCTCGTCGGGGCAGGCGATGGCGACGACGCCGACCGGCTCCGGGGTGACGACCGCGAAGTACGGCGCGGCGACCGGCGCGACCCCGCCGAGCACCGCGTGCAGCTTGTCCGTCCAGCCGGCGTGGTGCACGGCATGCTCGACGGCGGCGGCGACCTCGACGCGCGCGGCCTCGCGGCCGATCCCGCGCGTCGCGTCGATCCGCGCCGCGAGCTCCTCCGTGCGCGCCTCGAGCACCTCGGCGAGCCGGTAGAGGATCTGCCCGCGGTTGTAGGCGGTGCGGCCCGCCCAGCCGGGCTGCGCGGCCCGCGCCGCGCGCACCGCGTCTCGCGCGTCCTTGCGGGAGGCCTGTGCGACGTTCGCGACGTGCGCGCCGTCCGCGCCGGCGACCGCGAGCACGCGCCCCGACTCGCTGCGCACGAAGGCGCCGCCGATCAGCAGCTTCCAGGTCTTGCGCACGTCGAGGCGCCCCGCGCCCGCGCCGCCGTCCGCGCCGCTCATGCCAGGTACTCCCTGAGCCCGGCGAGGCCGCCCTCGCGCCCGTAGCCCGACTCCCTGCATGCCGCCGAACGGCGACGACGGGTCGAAGACGTTGAACGTGTTCGCCCAGACCACGCCAGCCCGCAGCCGGCCGCGCGAGCGCGAAGGCCTTCGCGCCCTTGTCCGTCCAGACGCCCGCCGAGAGGCCGTAGCGCGTCGTTGTTCGCGAGCTCGACCGCCTCGTCCGGCGTGCGGAAGGTGAGCACGGAGAGCACGGGGCCGAAGATCTCCTCGCGGGCGATGCGGTGCGCTGGCGCGACGCTCCGTGAAGTACGTCGGCGGGAACCAGAAGCCGCGCTCCGGCAGGTCGCACGGCGGCCTGGTGGAGCGCGCGCGCCCTCCTCCACGCCCGCCGCGACGAGCTCGCGGATGCGCGCGAGCTGCGCCGCCGAGTTGATCGCGCCGACGTCCGTGTTCTTGTCGAGCGGGTCGCCGACGCGGAGCGTGCGGCATGCGGCGCGTCGAGCTCGGCGCACGACCTCGTCGAGCGACCGCTCTCCTCGACGAGCAGGCGCGAGCCGGCGCAGCAGACGTGGCCCTGGTTGAAGTAGATGCCGTTGACGATGCCCTCGACCGCCTGGTCGAGCGGCGCGTCGGCGAAGACGATGTTCGCGGCCTTGCCGCCGAGCTCGAGGGTGAGGCGCTACGCCCGTGCCCGCGATCGGCCGCTGCGATCTCCTTGCCGACGGCGGTCGAGCCCGTGAAGGCGACCTTCGTCGACGTCGGGGTGGCTGGACGAGCGCCGCGCCCGTCTGCCGGACCGCCCGTGACGATGTTCACGACGCCGGGCGGGAAGCTCGGCCTCCTGCGACGATCTCCGCGAGGAGGAGCGCCGTGAGCGGCGTCGTCTCCGCCGGCTTGAGGACGACGGTGTTGCCGCACGCGAGCGCCGGGCGCGAGCTTCCAGGCGGCCATCAGGAGCGGGAAGTTCCACGGGATCATCGGCGCCGACGACGCCGAGCGGCCGCGGGTCGCCGTCCGGCACGGCGTAGCGCAGCTTGTCGGCCCAGCCGGCGTGGTGGAAGAAGTGCGCCGCGACGAGCGGCAGGTCGACGTCGCGCGCCTCGCTGGATCGGCTTGCCGCCGTCGAGCGCCTCGAGCGACGGCGAGCTCGCGGCTGCGCTCCTGCACGAGGCGGGCGAGGCGGTAGAGGTACTTGCCGCGCTCGGCGCCCGGCAGGCGCGACCAGGCGGGGAAGGCCGCCCGCGCGGCCGCGACGGCGCGGTCGACGTCGGCGGGGCCGGCGTGCCAGACCTCGGCGAGCGGCTCCTCGCTGGCCGGGTTCACGGTCGGGCGGCGCTCGCCGTCGAGCGCCGTCGACGAAGCGCGCCGTCCACGAACAGCCCGTAGGCGGGCCGGAGGCGCACGATCGCCGTGCTCTCGGGCGCGGGGGCGTACTCGAACGCGCTCATCGGCGGGCTCCTCGCCTAGGCCGGGCTGTAGGCGTCGGGGGACGGGTAGGCGCCGCGCTCGAGGCGGCCGAGCTGCATCAGGAGGTCGTTGAGCAGCGACGAGGCGCCGATCCGGAAGCGCTCGGGCGTCAGCCAGTCGTCGCCGAGCGTCTCCTTCACGAGCACGAGCATGCCGAGCGCCTGCTTCGCGGTGCGC
>JBAOHD010000023.1:0-51010 GCA_037046615.1 Dermatophilaceae bacterium | reverse complement strand
CGCGGCCGTGCCGATGTTGACGCGGCGGCATCCCGTGGCGAGGGCGATGTCGAGGGATTCGGCGTCGCGGATCCCGCCGGATAGTTCGACCTTGAGGTCAAGCCGGGCGACGATCTCGCGGATGATCTCCCGGTTATGGCCGCGGCCGAAGGCCGCATCGAGGTCGACGAGGTGGATCCACTCAGCGCCGTCGTCCTGCCACCGCTTGGCGGCCAGCCACGGATCGCCGAACTTCCAACCGGAGCCCGCGACGCCCTGCTGCAGTTGGACCGCACCTCCCTCGGAGATGTCAACGGCGGGCAGAAGTTCGAGGCGGCTCACGGGTGGTCTCCTTGAGTGGACGCGTCAGTGGGTGGGTCAGAGGGGGGGTCGGTCGGTGGATCGGTGACGAGATCGTCCTGCTCGTCTGCGGGTATGCCGGTTGCCTGCGCCTGCGCCTGCGCCTGCGCCTGCGCCTGCGCGGCGATCTCGGCCCGGTGCTTCCACAGGATGACGGCGAGCCCGACGAGGACGACAGCCGCGAAGAGCGCGATCCGCACCGGCCAACTCGTGTCGAGCAGCGCGGTCACGATCAGGGTGCCGAGTGCTCCCCCGATCGTCGTCGAGAGCCCGGGGGTGCGTCGGCGGCGGCGCGGGTAGCCGCGAGGAGCACGCGCGGTGGAGCTGCGACGCGAGGCGGTCTGCCGCGAGGTCGTGCGCCGAGAGGTAGTGGAGCGAGTCGAGGTGGCCGATGTCGACCGACGCTTCGGCGTGGCACTCATAACGTCTTCACCCAGTTTTCGAGCAGGTGCGCCCCAGCGTCCCCCGACTTCTCGGGGTGGAACTGGGTTGCGCACAACGGACCGTTTTCGACCGCTGCGATGAAGGGCTCGCCGTGCCGACTCCACGTGACGATCGGCGTGACTGAGGCGAAGGCGCCCTCGGGATGCAGCGACCAGGTGTGCGCGGCATACGAGTGCACGAAGTAGAACCGCGCGTCAGCGATCCCGGCGAAGAGCCGAGAACCGTCACCGACCACGACCGGCGACCAGCCCATGTGCGGGACGACGGGAGCGCGGAGCCTGTCGACGACCCCTGGCCATTCGCCGAGCCCCTCCTCGCGGCTCGAGGAGGGCTCGGTGGAGCCCTCGAAGAGGACCTGCATGCCGACGCAGACACCGAGGACCGGGCGCCCTCCGGCCAATCGTAGGTCGATGATTCTCGGCCCGTCGGCGGCCTTGAGGCCCTCGAGGCAGGCGTGGAAGTTGCCGACGCCGGGGACGAAGAGGCCGTCAGCGGCGAGGGCGGTCCTCGCGTCCCGAGTGAGCGTGACTTGTGCACCGACGCGCTCCAGGGCCCGGACTGCACTGCGGACATTGCCGCTGCCGTAGTCGAAGACAACCACCGATGCCTGGCTCATGCTCCGACCTCCTCTCGCCATCGGGAATCATCGCTCATCCTCCGGTCGAAGCGGCGCACACCCGACGCGTCAGGCACGACTCGGCGCCCCGCAGCGAGCATTCGGTCGATGTCGTCCGGCGGTGCCGCCGCGAGCGCCACCCCGGGGAGCCCGAGGACGGTCAACAACTCCCCCGCGACCTGACCGGAGTCGCCGCGGGCGTCACGGAGCAACCGCGAGGCACGGTCGACGGCCGCGGGCGCTCCGACGGAGCGCGCCAGCGTCGCGACCGTCGTGATCGGCAGGGCACCTGGGCGGATCAGCCCGACGCCCGGCTCCCACGCCAGCCACATGCGACGAGTTTTGATGGCGGCCGAGGTCACCGCGACGACAAGTCGGCCCCCGACGTGCGCGAGACCCAGCGCTGGGCAGAGCCGCCTGGGCACAGGGCGAGCGAGCAGGACACCGAGGGCATCCTCGTAGGGGGGCTGGGCCGCGGCCAGGGGCCCGTCGGGCACGACTGCGACCCACCCCTCGGACAGCGGCAGGACGGAGACCGCGACAAGTCCCCGGCGCGCCCAGGACACGACCCGGTCGGCATCGCCGTGCAGCAGGAGCAGGCCGCGGTCGGTCACGCCGACAGGGTCCCCTTTTCGCTGGGCACCCCGATCACCCGCGGGTCCCACGCGATGGCGACACGAAGCGCGCGGGCGACCGCCTTGAACTGGGCTTCGACGAGGTGGTGGGGGTCGCGCCCGTCGAGGACTCGGACGTGCAGGGCGATCCCGGCGTGGTGTGCGAGGGTCTCGAAGACGTGCCGTGTCAACGATCCGACGTATGACCCACCAATGAGGACGTATTCCTGACCGGCAGGCTCTCCCGTGTGGACGCAGTACGGGCGTCCGGCGACGTCGACGACGGCCTGGACGAGAGCCTCGTCGAGCGGGACGGTGGCGTCGCCGAAGCGGGCGATCCCGCGCTTGTCGCCGAGGGCTTGTCGCAGCGCGTCTCCGAGGACGATCGCGACGTCTTCGACCGTGTGGTGGGCATCGACGTCGACATCCCCGGCGGCCTCGATCGTGAGGTCCAGCAGGGCGTGGCGCGCGAGCGAGGAGAGCATGTGGTCGTAGAAGCGCACCCCTGTCGAGATCGACGAGGTGCCGGTGCCGTCGAGGTCGACACTGAGCCGGACCGAGGACTCTCCGGTCGTGCGGGAGATGGTCGCCTGACGTGGTGCTCGGGCTGTCATCCGGACGCTCCTTGCAGTGTGGGCGAGGGTAAGGAGGGGTCACGGTGCGAGGGGACGAGCGCCGCCATGGCATCGAGGAAGGCGGACGTCTCCTCGGGCGTGCCGGCCGTCACTCGCAAGTGTCCGGCGATGCCGACGTCGCGGATGAGGACCCCGCGGTCCAGGAGGGCCTGCCACGTGTCGGGCGCATCCGCGAGCCCACCAAAGAGGACGAAGTTGGCGTCGCTCGGCACCGGGGGGTAACCCAGCTCCGTGAGCGTGTCGACGATCCGGTCGCGCTGACGTTTGATCGCGTCGACCTCCGCCAGCAGAGCACCTCGGTGCGCCAGCGCGGCCCGGGCGACGACCTGGGTCTGGGTCGACAGGTGGTAGGGCATCCGCACGAGCCGCAGCGCGTCGATGACCGCGGGGTCGGCGGCGAGGTAGCCCAGGCGTCCCCCCGCGAGCGCGAAGGCCTTGCTCATCGTGCGGGTCACGACGAGCGTCGGGGAGGCCGCGAGCAGCTCGATCGCCGACGGCGTCCCTGGCCTGGCGAACTCGGCATACGCCTCGTCGACGACGACGATCGTCGCGGGGGCGGCATCGAGCACGGCCTGCACGATGTCGAGCCCGAGGGCTGTGCCGGTCGGGTTGTTGGGCGAGCACAGGAAGACGACGTGCGGCCGGTGGGTGCGCACCTGCTCGACGACGCCGCCGACGGTGAGGTCGAAAGGCCCCGTCGGTGCCCCGCGGCGGCCGTCGATCCAGGTCGTGCCCATGGTGCGGCTGATGATGGGGTGCATGGAGTATGCCGGGGTGAAGCCGAGCGCGACCCGGCCCGGCCCGGCGAACGCCTGGACGATGTGCTGCAGCACCTCATTGGAGCCGTTGCCAGCCCACATCTGCTCCCGGCTGAGTGGGACCCCGGTCTGGTCCGTGAGCCAGGACGCTAAATCCTCACGGAGAGCAGTGAATTCACGATCGGGGTAGCGATTGAGGTCTGCTGCGGAGGCGGCGAACGCCGCGGTCATCGCCTCGACGACGGCGGGTGGGACGGCATACGAGTTCTCGTTGGTGTTGAGCCGCACCGGCACGTCGAGTTGGGGGGCACCGTAGGCGGTCTCGCCCCCGCAGGTCCTCGCGCAGGAGCCCGCGGATCAGCTCGGCTCGCGTCGGGCTCACCGCGGCACCTCGTCACCGAAGCGCGCCGTGATCGCCTGGCCGTGCCCAGGGAGGTCCTCGGCCTGAGCGAGGGTGACGACGTGGGGCGCGACCTCGCGCAGAGCTGCCTCGTCGTAGGTCACGACGTGGATGCCGCGGAGGAACGACTGGACCGACAAGCCACTCGAGTGGGCTGCCGACCCGGCCGTCGGAAGGACGTGGTTGGACCCAGCGGCATAATCGCCGAGGCTCACCGGTGCATAGGGACCGACAAAAATGGCTCCGGCATTGCGGATCCGGGCGGCGACCGCGTCCGCGTCGCGGGTCTGGATTTCGAGGTGCTCGGCGGCATACACGTCGCACACGAGGACCCCTGCGTCGAGGTCGTCGACCAGGACGATGCGCGACTGCGTGCCGCCCAGGGCCTCGGCGATGCGCTCGGCGTGCTTGGCCGCCGGGACGCGGCGGGCGAGCGACTCGTCGACGGCGTCGGCCAGGGCCTCACTGTCGGTGACGAGCACCGACGCGGCGAGGGGGTCATGTTCGGCCTGGCTGATCAGGTCGGCCGCAACATGGTCGGGGTCGGCCGAGTCGTCGGCGAGGATCGGCGATTTCCGGTCGGCCCGGCCTCGGCATCGATCCCCACGAGTCCCTGGACGAGCCGCTTGGCCGCCGTGACCCAGATGCTCCCCGGGCCGGTGATCATCGACACGGGCTCGCAGGCGCGAGTGTCCAGCACGGTCCCGTCGGCCTCCGCGTCGTGGTCGAAACCGTAGGCGAGCATCGCGATGGCCTGGGCGCCGCCGGCGGCATACACCTCGTCGATCCCTAGCAGGGCACACGTCGCGAGGATGGTGGGGTTGGGGTAGCCGGTGAAGATGCCGACGTTTTCGCGCTGCGGCGGTGACGTCACGGCGATCGAGCCGACGCCGGCGAGCTGCGCCGGGACGACGTTCATGATGACGCTTGAGGGATAGACCGCGAGTCCACCGGGGACGTAAAGCCCGACTCGGTCGACGGGGACCCACCGCTCGGTGACCGTGCCCCCGGCCACGACGGTCGTCGTGACATCCGTGCGGCGCTGGTCGGCGTGGACAAGCCGGGCCCGACGGATCGACTCCTCGAGCGCAGCGCGCAGGTCGAGGTCGAGGGTGTCGAGGGCGGCGTCGATGACGGGCTGCGGCACGCGCAGGTGCGGCGGGGTCACGCCGTCGAATCGTGCCGTGAACTCACGCACGGCGACAGCTCCGCGCTCGGCGACGGCATCGACGACGGGACGGACCTGGTCGGTGGCCGCGGCCGCCACGTCGAATTCCGCGCGAGGGAGCGCGTGACGCACAAGCACGCACCGTGAGCCGCTGACCTCGCACGTCGGTCCGGGACAATCATGGCGGCAAGTCTAGGCCGGTCTCGCGTGCCCGCTCCCGGACGGTCCATGAGCGACACCACCCCCGTCCGTCACCGTCTGCCTCGTGCCGGACAATGACGGACGTGTCGATTCCCACCGAAGCCCTCGTCTCGGTGTCGAGCCGCGGCGGACTACGTCCGGCTCGGTGTCGTCGTCCTCGTCCTGGCACGACCCGCCGCGGCCGTGTCCCGCGCGGGTGGCCTGGGTTACGGCCGGGCCCAGCTCACCGCGACGGCGCGGGCGACCGCCCAACTTGCCGTTGTCGGTGCCGTCATCGCCGCCGTCCTCGACTCGTGGCCTCTCGCGGCCGCTTTCGCGAGCCTCATGGTCGTCGTCGCGAGCGTCACGGCCGGACGGCGCGTCTCCCCCGGGGGTCGATGGGTCTGGGCGGCCATTCCTGTCGCTGTGGGCGCCCTGCCTGTCGCGGCGGCTCTCCTCGGCTCTGGACTCGTGCCGGTGCGACCGATTTCGGTCGTCCCGGTGATGGGCATCCTCGTCGGCGGCGCCATGACGGCGACAAGTCTGGCCGGGCGACGGGTCATCGACGCCATCACGTCGCGCCACGGTGAGGTGGAAGCAGCCCTGGCCCTGGGGTTCATGGATCGTGACGCGCGCCTGCTCATCGGCAGACCCGAGGCGGGTCTGGCCCTCGTGCCTGGCCTCGACCAGACCAGGACGGTCGGCCTCGTCACTCTCCCCGGCGCCTTCGTCGGGATGTTGCTCGGCGGTGCGACACCGATCGAGGCTGCTGCAGTGCAACTCGTCGTGCTCGTCGCCTTGCTCCTTGTCGCGGTGGTCGCGTCCGTGCTCACCCTCGAGCTCGTCGCGCGTGGGCGCTTGGGCTGACGGATTACACCGAGGCGCCGCCCCAGTCGACCCCCAGCAGGATCGAGCGTCACCGCCCACTCCCAGGCGACGTCCTCCCACGCCTGATAGCGCCCCGACCGTCCCGCGTGACCGGACGACAAATCGGTGCGGAAGACGACCGGACGCCGCGCCTCGTCGGCGTTCGTGCGATCCCGCAGGCGAGCAACCCACTTGGCCGGCTCCGTCACGAAAACCCGAGTGTCGTTGAGGTTGGTCGTCACGAGGATGGCTGGGTAGTCGGCGGGGGCGATGTTGTCGTAGGGCGAATAGCTGCGCAGGAGCTCGTATGCCGCGGGATCGGTGATCGGGTCGCCCCACTCCTCCTGCTCGGCCATCGTCAACGGCAGCGTCGGGTCGAGCATGGTCGTGAGGGAGTCGACGAACGGGACCTGCGCGTGCACGACCCGGAAACGCTCGGGGCGCGCGTTGACCACTGCACCGATGAGCAGGCCCCCCGCTGAACCTCCTTCTGCGGCAACCTGATCGGGTGCTGCCCAGCCGCTCTCGACGAGGAGGTCGGCGCAGGCGAGGAAATCCGAGAAAGTCGCTGGCTTGGCCGTGAGCCGACCCGACTCGTACCAATCCCAGCCGAGCTCGGTGCCCCCTCGCACGTGGGCGATCGCCACGACGACACCCCTGTCCAGGAGCGAGAGCCGGGCCACAGAGAAGTAGGGGTCGGACGCGATGCCGTAGGCGCCGTAGCCGGTGAGCAGGACAGGTGCCGTCCCGTCAGGGGTGACCCGCTCGTGGTAGACGAGGCTCACAGGCACGCGGGCTCCGTCGGGCGCTGCCGCCCACAACCGGCGCTCGCGGAGGACACCAAGGTCGTAGTGGGGCACCACCCGCTGCTTGAGCAAGGTGAACGACCGGGTCGTGACGTCATAGTCGTAGACCGCCGCAGGGCGGGCCATCGACTCGAGGACGACCTGGACCGTCGGCGAGTCGGGGTCGGGGGTCGAGCCCAGGGTGAGGACGGTCGTCTCCCCGGCCACAACCACGTCATGGGCAACGCCGAAGGCAGCGGGGCCGACCTCATCTGGGTCGTCGATCGGGACGACGCGCAGTCCCGGGCGGCCCCCGGAGCGCAGCGCAATGACGATCGAGCCGGCATACGCCTCGACGCCGACGACCAACTCCTCCGGCGAGGTCCAGCCGAGGGTGATCAAGCCGGGCATGTCCTCGGCGTCGAGCGTCGGCCACGGCAGCCAGGACACCTCGAAGTTGCGCCGGTTGCTGTTGTGGGTCACGAGGAGGCCACCGGCATACGGCTCGACATCCATGAGCACGCCCTCGCGCGAGGGTGCAATCGGGTAGGGGGGCGCTTCGGTGCGAGCGGCATCGAGCAGCCAGACCCGGGTGGTCGCCTTGGACGAGGACACGACGACGATCCAGCGCTCGTCTTTGCTCACGCCGACGGCGAGGAAGAAGTGCCCGTCCGGTTCGGCCAGGACGAGGGTGTCGTCCTTCGGGTCGGATCCGAGGACGTGTCGCCACACCTCGTGAGGTCGCCAGGACTCGTCGATTCGCGTGTAGATGAAGGCAGACGAGTCGCCCGCCCACGCCAGGGTCTCCCCCGCACCGATCACGGTCTCATCGACGACCCGGCCGGTCGCGATCTCCGTCACGACGACGTCATAGCGCTCGTCGCCGGTCCGATCTGCTGCCCACGCCACGAGGAGTCCATCCGGGCTCACTTCGCAGGCGGCGAGGGCAAAGTAATCGCCCCCGGCCGCCGCGACGTTTTCGTCGAGGAGGATCTCCTCGCCCGCCGGCGGACCGCCGTCGGCGGGGTCCGGCCGCTCGGGAGAGCAATCGATTGTCACTCGAGCGTGGATCGGGTAGGCCAGGCCCTCGACGGTGCGGCTGTAATACCACCAGCGGCTGTGCCGGACCGGCACCGACAGATCGGTCTCGACCGTGCGGGCCGCGATCTCGTCGTAGATCTGGGTCGCCAGCGGCGCGACATGGGCCGTGCGATGGGCCGCGTAGGCGTTCTCGGCTTCGAGGTATGCCGCGAGGCGGGGATCGTCTCGGTCGGCCATCCAGGCGTAATCGTCGACGACGGTGTCCCCGTGGATCGTGCGCGCCACCGGACTGCGCGGGGCACGAGGTGGGCGCATTGAGCCAGCCTATTGCGTGGGCATCGGCGGATTGGCGGGGCCCCACCGGGAGTCGAATCGTCGCGGCGTGCCGTCGACCGGGTCACGAAAGGCCAGTTGCACGGCATACAGCTGCAGCGGATCACGGAAGTCGCCGTCGGGCACCTCCCGGACCACGGGATAGAGCGGGTCGCCGATGATCGGCAGGCCGAGCCACGCCATCGTGGCCCGAAGTTGATGGGTGCGTCCGGTGTGCGGAGCCAGGGCGTAGACACCGATCCCGAGCCGGCCTTCCGCGGGGCCGACGAGGCGAATCGACGTGCTGCTGTTGGGAGCGCGGTCCTCCCTCACGCGGGCCTGGAGGGCGCCGTGGGGTTTGTCCAGGTGCACCCTCACGGTCACGCCTGCGGCGAAACGCTCGTCGAGGGGCGCGAGCGCGGCATACTCCTTGGCCACCTGCCCGGTGGCGAATGCCTGCTGATAGGCGCCGCGCCAGCGTTGCTCGGTCGTGAACAGGAGCACGCCGGTCGTGAGCCGGTCGAGCCGGTGGGCGGGGGCCAGCCGCGGCAGGTCATGCGTGCGGCGCAACCGGGCCAGCGCCGTCTCCCGGATATGCGCGCCCCGGGGCGTCGTCGCGAGGAAGGGAGGCTTGTCGACCACGAGGATGCGCTCGTCGCGATAAAGCACCGGCAGGTCGTAGGGCACCTGCACTTCGTCGGGGAAGTCCCGATGCACCCAGACCGCTGATCGCGGGACGAAGGGCGCATCGCGCGTGACCGGAGCGCCGGCCGCGTCGACGAACTCACCGGCCGCGAGCATGCGGTCGATGACGTCCGGACTCAGCGATGGGGTGCGTTCGACGAGGTGGTCACGGAGGGTCGCCCAGGGACCGGCCTGCGGCATTCGCAGGCGCATCGCGTCGACTCCGTCGCGGTGCGGCAGCGGCGAGGCGGGGATGCCGCCGCGAGCCATCAGCCGACCAGGCAGCTCGGCCCGAGCAGCGCCTTGAGGTCTCCGAAGAGCGCCGGGGACGGTGTCACCCGGTAGGTGTCTTCGAGGCGCATGAGGACCTCGCGGCCGGGCTGCTTGAGCCGCACATGCACCTCGGTGCCCCCCGGGTGCTGACCGAGGATGCGGCGCAGTTCTTCGACGCGGCCACCTGTGGCCTGCCGGACACTCATCGCGAGGACGACTGGCCCACGCTCGCCCTGGCTCGTGTCGGGGACCATGAGGTCTTGCGCGTAGATCGAGATGGAATCGTCGCGGAGGTTGACCCGCCCTCGGACGGCGACCACGATGTCGGTCGTGAGCATCGTCGCGACCTGGTTGTAGGTCGCTGGGAAGAACAGACACTCGATGGCACCTTCGAGGTCTTCGACCGTGACGATCGCCCAGATGTCACCCTTCTTGTTGCGCTTGAGAGCGACCGCGGTGACGAGCCCTGCGATGGTGACGGTGTCGCCGTCACGTCGCCGCTCCTCCCCCATGAGCGTCGCGATCGCGGTGTCGGCGTGGGCGGCAAGGATGTGCTCGATGCCGAAGAGCGGGTGGTCGGAGACGTAGAGCCCGAGCATGTCGCGCTCGAAGGTCAGCAGGGTCTGCTTGTCCCACTCGGTGTCGGGGATCGCGGGGAGAGCCACGAGGGAGACACCTGGGGAGTCTGCGTCGCCGAAACCGAAGTCGGCGAAAAGCGAGTCCTGGCCGATGGCCTCCTGGCGTTTCTCATCGGCCAGCGCGTCGACGTAGGCCTCGGAGACCCGGGCGAGGCCGCCGCGCGGGTGACCCAGGGAGTCGAAGGCGCCCTGCCTTGATCAGCGACTCGACGGTGCGCTTGTTGAGCACCGGCGCAGGGCACTTGCGCAGGAAGTCCTCGAAACTCGTGAACGCCCCCCGTTCCCGACGCGCGGCGACGATCGACTCGACGACGTTGCGCCCGACGTTGCGGATCGCTTCGAGCCCGAACCGGATGTCGGCCCCGACCGCGGCGAAGTTGCCGATCGACGAGTTGACGTCGGGTGGCAGCACCTTGATGCCCATGTGACGGCACTCGTTGAGGTAGAGAGCCGACTTGTCCTTGTCATCGCGGACGCTGGTGAGCAGGGCCGCCATGTATTCGGCCGGGTAGTTGGCCTTGAGGTAGCCGGTCCAGTAGGAGACGAGTCCGTATGCCGCAGTGTGCGACTTGTTGAAGGCGTAGTCCGAGAACGGCACGAGGATGTCCCACAGCGCCTTGACCGCAGCGCGGCGAGTAGCCGTTGGCCGTCATGCCGCGCTCGAACGGGCCGAACTCGGCGTCGAGGATCTCCTTCTTCTTCTTGCCCATGGCCCGCCGGAGCATGTCGGCCTTGCCGAGCGAGTAACCCGGCGACCCGCTGGGCGATCGTGCATGGACCTGCTCCTGGTAGATGATCAGGCCGTAGGTCGGCGTCGAGGATGTCAGCGAGCGGCTTCGGTCGAGCTCCGGGTGGATCGGCTGTGATCTCCTGCTTGCCGGTCTTGCGCAGCGCGTAGTTGGTGTGGCTGTTGGCGCCCATCGGGCCGGGGCGATAGAGCGCCAGGGCCGCAGAGATGTCCTCGAAGTTGTCCGGCTGCATGAGCCGCAAGAGCGTGCGCATGCCGCCGCCGTCGAGCTGGAACACCCCGAGGGTGTCGGCCCGGGCGAGCAGCTCGTAGGTCGCCCGGTCGTCGAGGGTCTGGGACAACTCGTCGAGGTCGACGTCGATCGCCGCGGTTGGCTTTCGACGTTGGCGATCGCGTCATCGAGGATCGTGAGGTTGCGCAGCCCGAGGAAGTCCATCTTGACCAGCCCGAGCTTCTCGCAGGACGGGTAGTCGAACTGCGTGATGATCTGGCCGTCCTGCGCGCCGCCGCATGATCGGGATGATGTCCATGAGCGGCTCGCTGCGACATGATGACCCCGGCCGCGTGCACCCCCCACTGGCGCTTGAGGCCCTTCCAGCCCCTTGGCCGTCTCAACGACCTCCTGCAGGTCGGGTCTCCCTCGCAACGAGTTCGCGGAACTCGCTTGCCTTCGTCGTAGCGCTTGTGACTCGGGGTTGTAGATGTCGGCGAGCGGAGACGTCCTTGCCCATCACGGCCGGGGGCATGGCCTTGGTGAGGCGACTCCCCGACGTTGAACGGGTGTCCCATGACGCGAGCGGCGTCCTTGACCGCCTGCTTGGCCTTGATCGTGCCGTAGGTGACGATCTGGGCGACACGGTCCTCGCCGTACTTCTCGGTGACGTAGGTGATGACCTCGCCGCGGCGACGCTCGTCGAAGTCGACGTCGAAGTCGGGCATCGATGGCGCGCTCGGGGTTGAGGAAGCGCTCGAAGAGCAGCCCGTGCGGGATCGGGTCGAGGTCGGTGATCCCCATGGCGTAAGCGCACATCGACCCGGCACCCGAACCTCGGCCCGGGCCGACGCGGATCCCGTTGATCCTTGGCCCAGTTGATGAAGTCGGCGACGACGAGGAAGTAGCCCGGGTAGCCCTTGCTGAGGATGACGTCGGCCTCGAAGTCGGCGCGCGCCTGCGACCTCGGCCGGGACGCCGTCGGGGTAGCGCTTGTGCGAGCCCTCGCTGGACCTCCTTGAGGAACCAGGCTGTCTCCGACTCCCCTGGCGGGCACAGGGAATCGGGGCATGTAGCGCCCCTCCTCCTCATGGAAGGACACCTCGCAGCGCTCGGCGACCAGGAGGGTGTTGTCGCACGCCTCCGGGAGCTCACGCCAGGTATGCCGCATCTCCGCCGGCGGCTCTGGAGGTAATAGCCCGTCGCCGTCGAACTTGAAGCGGTCCGGGGTCGTTGAGCGTCGACGCCGGACTGCGACGCACAGGAGCGCGGCGTGAGCGGTGGCGTCCTCGGCGGTGCGTGTAGTGCGAGGTCGTTGGTAGCCAGCAGCGGGAGGTCAAGCTCCTTGGCCAGCCGCAGGAGATCCTTGATGGCCCGACGCTCGATGTCGATGCCGTGATCCATGACCTCGCAGAAGTAGTTGTCGGCGCCGAAGATGTCGCGGTAACTCGGATGCCGCCTGGCGCGCACGCGTCGTACTGACCGAGCCGCAGCCGGGTCTGGATCTCGCCGGACGGGCACCCGGTCGTCGCGATGAGGCCGGTGCTGTAGCTGTCGAGCAACTCGCGGTCGATCCGCGGCCACTTGGCGTAGAGCCTGATCGAGGGAGGCCTGCGAGTCGAGCTTGAAGAGGTTGCGCATGCCCGGTGTTGTCCCGGGCGAGCAAGCGTCATGTGGGTGTAGGCGCCCGAGCCGGAGACATCGTCTTCGTCCTTGAGCCCCTGGGCCCGCTTGTCACCCCACGACACGCGCGTCTTGTCGGTGCGGTGGGTGCCCGGCGTGACGTAGGCCTCGACCCCGATGATCGGCTTGACACCCGTGCCCTGCGCCTTGCGCCAGAACTCGTAGGCCCCGAAGAGGTAACCGTGGTCGGTCGACGCGAGGGCCGGCATGCCGAGCTCTGCCGCCTTGGCGAACAGGTCGCCGATCCGGGCCGCGCCGTCGAGCATGGAGTACTCGGTGTGCACGTGAAGGTGCACAAAGCTGGCATCGGAGCTGGGCGCGGCGGTCATCGTCGCTACTGTATGCCGCCCCGCCGACAGTCCGCGTCAGACACTCACCCTGCCTCGGCTCCCGTCCAGGCCCTGGACCCGCACCGTCTCAACTACCGGAAGCGAGGACTTCGAGAGCGTGCTCGAGGTCCGCTGGGTAGCCGCTCGTGAAGGTCACCCAGTCCCCGGTGCCCGGGTGCTCGAATCCCAGGCCGACGGCGTGCAGCCACTGCCGCTGCAGCCCGAGCCGCGCGGCCAGGCGGGGGTCGGCGCCGTAGAGCGGATCCCCGCAACACGGGTGCCGCAGGGCCGCCAGATGGACCCGGATCTGGTGAGTGCGGCCGGTTTCGAGGTGGATTTCCAGGAGGGAGGCGCCGCGGAATGCCTCGATCACCTCGTAGTGGGTCACCGCGCGTTTGCCGCCGTCCATGACCGCAAACTTGAAGTCGTGCGCGGGGTGCCGCTTGATCGGCGCGTCGACCGTGCCCACCATCGGGTCGGGCAGGCCCTGGACGAGGGCGTGGTAGGTCTTGTCGACGGTGCGGCTCTTGAAGGCCCACTTGAGGCGGCTGTATGCCGTTTCGCTCTTGGCGACGACCATGAGGCCCGAGGTGCCGACATCGAGCCGGCTGACGATCCCTTGGCGCTCGCTGGCTCCCGAGGTCGCGATGCGATAGCCGGCGGCGGCGAGCCCGGCGACGACATTGGGGCCACTCCACCCGACGCTGGGGTGCGCGGCGACGCCGACGGGTTTGTCGACGACGACGATGTCGTCGTCGTCGTGGACGATCGTCATCCCGGGGACGGGTGCGGGCACGACCGTCACGGCCGGTCCCGATGCGACCGACGGGAGTTCGACGTCGAGCATCTCCCCTGCCCGCACGCGTGCCGATTTCGCGAGCGGTCTGCCGCCTGCACTGACCTTGCCGGCGTCAACGAGGTCGGCAGCCTTGGACCGGGACAGCCCGAATAGGCGCGCGAGGGCCGCGTCGATCCGTTCGCCGTCGAGCCCGTCGGGGACGAAGAGCGTGCGACGGTCAGTCATCGCCGCCGTCGGAGAGGCTGCCGTCGGTGGGCGTGTCGGCAGCGTGGACCTGCTCTCCACCGCCATCCGTCCCAGACTCGCCGATGCGCCCGTCGATGCCCTCTCCGGAGAATGCCAACCAGGCGATGAGGCCGGCGGCACCGACGATGGCGATGTCGGCGACGTTGCCGATGAACCAGCCGTTGTAGTCGATGAAGTCGACGACGTGCCCTTGCCCGAACCCAGGCTCCCGCAGGAGCCGGTCCGTGAGGTTGCCGAGGGCGCCGCCGAGGAGGAGCCCGAAGGCCACTGCCCACCGTGTGCTGCCGAGTTTGCGAGCCGAGCTGATGACGACGACGACGATGGCGACCGCGAGGAGGGTGAGGATCCACGTGCTGCCGGTGCCCATGGAGAACGCCGCACCGGGATTGCGGATGAGGAAGAGCCGGATAAACGAGCCGACCAGGTCGCGCCCTTGGTCACCGGCGAGGGTGGCGAGGGCCCAGGCCTTCGTGCCCTGGTCCGCGGCATACGCAATGCCAGCGATGAGTGCGGTCAGACGCACGAGGCGACCCGACGCCGCGGGGCGCGCAGGCGGGTGTGCCGGTGGAGGGGTGGCGCTCAGCCGCGCTCGGTCTTCTCTTTGCATGACCGGCATAGCGTCGCACGGGGAGCCGCTTGAAGTCGAAACTTGCCGATCGCCTCGCCGCATGCTTCGCACACCCCGTAGGTGCCGTCGTCGAGCCGCGCGAGCGCATGGCGCACCTGGTCGAGCTTGTCCCGGGAGATGTTGGCGAGGGAGAGTTCTTGCTCACGCTCGTAGGTCTTGGCGCCCGCGTCGGCCTGGTCGTCGCCCGACCCGTCGCCGGCGTCCCAGATCAATCCCTGGAGGTCTTCCTCGGCCGTCTTGAGATCGGCGAGCGCACGGGCGATGTCTCGCTCGAGGTCGTGCCTGATCTCGGTGAGTTCCGCTGTGGTCCAGGGCTTTTCGTCACCTCTGACGGGCGGCACATAGGCGGCTGCGACCTTCTTCGCTTTCGCACTCTTGGACTTGGCGTGCTTGGCGTCGGACTTCTTCGACGCGGTGCGCCCCGAGTTCGCCTTTGACCCTGACTTGGAAGCCATGCGGTGCCTGTGCCCCTTCGGAAGTGATCCGCGTTGTCCGAACGCGGCTGAGGATAGGGCACGCGCGCATCTCGTGGCGCTCCAGCCCCCTGCTGGCGAGCGGACGTTATCCGACGGTGACCTGCCGGGTCGTCCGGACCACAGGGACACTCCGTGTGACGGCACCGGGGCACGGACCGTGATGGTCCGTGCCCCGGTGTTGATGTCTCGATCCGTGATCCAGATCAGCCCTGCTGGTCGGCGCCGACCTGGGCGAGCTCGCCGAGCTTGCCCTCGAAGTACTCCCGCAGCTGCGAGCGGTAGGTGCGCTCGAAGCCCCGCAGTTCGTCGATCTTGCGCTCGATGAGGTGCCGCTGCGACTCAAGCTCTTCGAGGACAGCAGCCTTCTTCTGCTGCGCCTCGGCGACCATGCCCGTGGCGCGCTCGCGCGCCTCAGTGATCATCTGCTCCTTGAGGTTCGCGGCCTCGGCAAGCATCTCGTCGTGCTGGCGCTGCGCGGTGCCGAC
This sequence comes from Dermatophilaceae bacterium, assembly GCA_037046615.1. Taxonomy (GTDB): domain Bacteria; phylum Actinomycetota; class Actinomycetes; order Actinomycetales; family Dermatophilaceae; genus Phosphoribacter. The sequence goes on along the minus strand of JBAOHD010000023.1, from coordinate 35,651 downwards.
GAGCTCGTCGTGACGCGTCTGGGCGGTGGTGATGAGCTCGTGATGACGGCTCTCGCCGGTGCCGACGAGTTCGTCGAACTTGGCCTGACCAGTCGAGAGCAACTCGTCGTGGCGGTTCTGGGCGGTCGTGATGAGCTCGTGGTGGCGGGCTTCGGCCTCACCGATGAGGGCGGCGCGCTTGTTTTCACCGGCAGCGACGTGCTCGTCGTGCAGGCGCTGGGCCAGCTCGATGAGGCCGGCTGCGCTGGCAGCTCCGCCGGTCGCCCCGAGGCCTGCGACGGCGGCCATGGCACCGGTCGACGGTCCGGAGGACGGGGCTGGGGCCGCGGCGAGGCGACCTTCGGCGTCCTGAGCGCGGCCTTCAGCGGCCTGCAGCGCAGCTGACGCCTCGGCCGCGCGGCCTTCGGCGGCGGCGAGCTGCTCGCGCGCTTCGTGCAGGCGTGCCTCCGCCTCCTGGGCGCGGGCTTCGGCGGCGTCGGCGCGCCGGTTGGCCTCGTCGAGTGCCGCGCGGTCGACGTGCTGCTGGGCGCTGGCGTCATCCCGGGCCACTGCCGCAGCGCCGGCTTCGTCGCGTGCCGCGACGAGCTGACCCTGGACCTCGGAGAGCTCGGCCTTGGCGGCTGCCAGGTTGTCAGTGGCCGCCGCGTGCTCGGACTTCGCAGCCTCGGCGGCCGAGGCCAGACGTGCCTGCTCGGCTTCGGTTTCGCCGAGCGCGCCCTGCAGTTGCTCGAGACGGGCCTTGGCGGCGGCGAGCTCACGCTCGGTGTTGACCAACTCCGACTGGGCGGCGGCCAGGGCAGCGCCGTCGACCGGCGCGGCAGCCGGCATCGTGTCGGTCACCGGACCCACGCCACGTCCGGCGCGGCAGTCGTTGAGCTGCTGCTTGTAGTCGTCGCGCTGCGCGATGAGGGACTTCATCTCGGCAACGATCTCGTCGAGGAAGTCGTCAACGTCGCGCTCGTCGTAGCCCTTGCGGAACTGCGTCGTTTGGAAATGCTTGTTGAGGACTTGTTCGGGCGTGAGCGCCATGGGTCACCTCAAGATCGCGTGAATGGACAGGTCAACGTTACCGAATCGCTCGCGGGGAGCCTAACCAGCGGTCATGCCTGCGGGCAGGTCTTTAGAACTTCAGCCCCATGAGCGTGGTCGTGACGAGAAACAGGACGATGAACGCCAGGTCGATCCGGACCCCGCCGAGGTTGAGTGCGGGGACGATCCGTCGGGTGAAACGCAGGGGCGGATCGGTCACCGTGTAGATGGCTTCGGCGAGCACGAGAAGGATGCCCGTCGGCCGCCACTGCCGGGCAAACACCTGCACCCACTCCAACACGAGGCGACCCATGAGGAACAGGAAGAAGATGAACAGCAGTGGACTGATGACCTGCCAGAGCGCACCCATAAGGACTTGCCGCCGACCCTGAGGTCGATCAGCTTTGGTTGAAGGGGCCGCGCACGGTGCGAGGCGGTGCCGTGTCTGCCGCAACCTCGACATGAGCCGGCGAGAGCAGGAAGACCTTGTTGGTCACGCGCTCGATCGTCCCACTGAGGCCGAAGACGAGGCCCGCCCCGAAGTCGACCAGCCTCTTGGCGTCAGTGTCGTCCATGTCGGTGAGGTTCATGATGACCGGCGTGCCGTCGCGGAACGCCTCGCCGATGGCCTTGGCGTCGTTGTAGGTCGTCGGGTGGATCGTCGTGATCCGGTTGAGCGTGCCGACCTTGGGCTCACGGACGACGCTGGCCACCGCCGTCGGGCGGGTCGGCAGTTGGGTGACAGCGGCTCCACCGGTCTCGGAGGTCTCCGGACGACGGTCATCGTGCTCGTCGTCGTAGTCGTCGTAGCCGTCGTAACGGCCGTCCTCCTCGGCAAGCCCGAGGTACACCATTGTCTTGCGCAAAGCTCCGGCCATGGCGGCACCCCTTGTCGTGTCCAAGTCGGACGTGGTGATTGCACTTCTGTCACTGCTGCCGACGCCAGCATGCCGAAGGCACCTGATGGTCGGACGTGGTTTGACGTTAGCGAAGAGGCGGGCGTGATCCGAGGATTGCGGTGCCGACACGCAGGTGTGTCGCGCCGTGAGCGACTGCAGCCTCGAGGTCGCCGCTCATGCCGGCGGAGATCCATGACGCGCCTGGGTGGCTATGCCGCAGTGCGGCCGAGATCTTCGCGAGCCGCCCGAAGGCCGGCCCGGGGTCGACCCCGAGGGGGGCGACTGCCATGACCCCCCGCAGGGTCAGTGCCGTGCTCCTGGTCACGGCCGTCGCCAGGTCTGGCGCCAGCGCCGCGGACGCGCCACCGCGCAGGCCGTCGGCGCGGTCCCGTGGTCGCTCGTCGAGATCGACCTGCACGAGCACGTCCAGGGCGCGCCCGGCGTGCTGGGCGCCACGGTCGAGGGCCGCGACGAGTCGGTGGCGGTCGATCGCATGGACGACATCGGCGTAGGTCGCGACGGACGCTGCCTTGTTGCTCTGGACCTGGCCGATGAAGTGGATCCGTGCCTCGGGCGCCCAATCGCGGACTTCGGCGAACTTGACGCTCGCCTCCTGATCGCGGCTCTCGCCGAAATCCCGCACCCCCAACTCGAGGAGGCTGCGCACATCGGTCACGGGGAAGAACTTCGTGACGACGATGAGAGTCAGCTCGGCCGGGTCTCGATCAGCAGCGTCCGCCGCCCGGGCGATCCGCTCGCGGACCGCGGTCAGAGCCATCGCGATGTCGGTATGCCGCGTCGTCACGTCCCTGCCCCCGACTGCGATGCCGGAGAGATCCCAGAGCGCCAGACGAGACCGGCATACCGGCCCGTCGTGCCATCCCGGCGGTAGGAGTAGAGCGTGGAGTCTTCGCGGGAACACCCTGGCAACCAGGTGACGGCGACACCCCGGTCGGCGAGGCGGTCCACCACTCCGGCCGCGACGTCCATGGCGGGGGTGCCACTCCAACTCACCGCGGTGCAGGCCGGCGACACCGCGGCCGCGGCCGACACCATGCCGACTGGGACTTCGTAGCACCGGCCGCAGATGCTCGGCCCGACGACAGCCTCGATCGCGTGCGCGCCCAGGTCACACATGGCGTCGATCGTGCGATCGACGATCCTCGCCGTGAACCCCGGTCGACCGGCATGAGCCGCAGCGACGATGCCCGCGCGCTCGTCGGCCAGGAGGATCGGGACGCAATCGGCCACCAGGACGGCCAGCGCGAGCCCCGGGGTGTGCGTCACGACCGCGTCGCATCGCGGGATCTCGCCGCCAGAGGCCGACTCCACGATCGTGACGTCCGCGCCGTGGACTTGGTCCATGACGACGATCCGCGCCGGGTCGAGGTCGAGGGCCGCGGCCACACGCTGGCGGTTGGTCCTCACGTCGTCGGCACGGTCACCGACGTGGGTCGCGAGATTGCATCCGTCGTAGGCGCCGGAACTCACCCCGCCGAGGCGGTCGGTCACGGCATACCCGATGGCACCGCGCTGGGCCTGCCACCGGATCACGTCGTCTCTCCTGCGGGGTGGTCGACCGCCGCGAGCGGTCGGCTACTTGAGGAAGTCGGGCACGTCGAGGTCGTCGCCCTCGTCGCTGCCGAGGGGGCGCGGCTGCTGCGGCGGTGCCGACGGCGCGGCGACGGGTGCAGGCTGGACCGGCTGGACCGGCTGGACCGGCTGGGTGGGCTGCACCGGCTGGACCGGAGGTGCGACCGGGGCTGCCATGGCTGGGGACTGGGCCGGGCGGGGCGCCTGGCGAGCCGGCTCGGGTGCCCGCGGAGTCGGGTGTCCCCCGTCGAAACCGGCCGCGATGACCGTGACCCGGACCTCGTCGCCGAGGGCGTCGTCGATGACGGTGCCGAAGATGATGTTGGCCTCGGGGTGCGCGGCCTCTTGGACGAGGCGCGCCGCCTCGTTGATCTCGAACAGGCCGAGGTCCGAGCCACCGGAGATGGACAACAGCACGCCGTGGGCGCCGTCGATGGAGGCTTCGAGCAGCGGTGAGGAGATCGCGGCCTCGGCTGCCTGGACCGCACGGTCCTCGCCACGAGCGGACCCGATGCCCATGAGAGCGGAGCCCGCACCCTGCATGACCGACTTGACGTCGGCGAAGTCGAGGTTGATCAGACCGGGGGTCGTGATGAGGTCGGTGATGCCCTGGACGCCGGACAGCAGCACCTGGTCGGCGCTGCGGAAGGCGTCCATCATCGAGATATTGCGATCGCTGATCGACAGCAGGCGGTCGTTGGGGATGACGATGAGGGTGTCGACCTCTTCGCGCAGGCCGTGCCGATGCCGGACTCGGCCTGGTTGGCGCGGCGGCGGCCCTCGAAGGTGAACGGGCGGGTCACGACACCGATCGTCAGCGCGCCCGAGACCGCGGGCGATCTTGGCGACGACCGGAGCCCCGCCGGTGCCGGTGCCACCGCCCTCCCCGGCGGTGACGAAGACCATGTCGGCCCCCCTGCAGGACCTCTTCGATCTCCTCGGCGTGGTCCTCGGCGGCCTTGCGGCCCACCTCGGGGTCGGCGCCGGCGCCGAGACCGCGGGTGAGCTCACGGCCCACGTCGAGCTTGACGTCGGCGTCGCTCATCAACAGCGCCTGGGCGTCGGTGTTGATCGCGATGAACTCCACGCCCTTGAGGCCCTTGTCGATCATCCGGTTGATGGCGTTGACGCCACCCCCACCGATGCCGACGACCTTGATGACGGCGAGGTAGTTCTGCGGTGTTGCACCCACGATGGTGGCCTTCCTGCTGTGCGCGCGGCGGTCCTGACGTCCGTCACCCGGTCGGGCGTTGCCCTGAGCTCTCAACCCTGAAGGTCCAGTCGAGGTAGATCTGATCGACCCTGGCCCGTCAGGGCGACGGTATGCGTCAGTCCACGGCCGGGCAAACACGCTGTCGGCGTGTCTCTCGGTCCGCGGTGAGATCGCCTCACCCTGAAGTTGAGCCTTCGGGTATGCCGTGCAGGCCTCTCAGCGGGTCACGGGAGTGTCCGGTGTGGAGACGTCGACGACGGCTGGGTTCGTCCCGAGGAGGATCGCCAGGACCTTGAGCTTCTTGTCCAACTCGCCAGGCCCGCCCCAGATCACGTCGACCTTGCCGATCATGAAGCTCACCGAACTCGCGCTGGCGATCCTCACGTTGCTCACCGACGCGCGCTGCTGCGGCGACAACCGATCGAGGATTTCCAGGACGGCCCTGACGCCGTCGACATCCGGAGTCGCGCTGGCCGGCGTCACGAGGACGACCCCTGCAGGGAGCGTCGGGACCGTTTCGAAGAGGACGGCGTCTTTGTCGATCAGGGTGTAAGCCCCATCGGATCCGCGGAAGGCGAGGACCGGCACGCGCGGCGTGACGGCGACCACCACGGCCCGAGGCCACTGCCGGATCACCTTCACCTCATCGACCCAGGACAGGTCTCGTTCGACCCGGGCAGCCACGGCCGTTCCGTCAACCCTCGCCAGCGGAGTCCCGACGGCGATCCCGGCTGCCGCGACAACAGCGGTCGTCGCGTTAGGCGGGGCACCCTCAACGGAGACCTCCTCGACGGCGAGCAGGGGCGACATGAAGAAGACCCACCCCGAGCACGAGGACGAGTGCGGCGGCCCCCGCACCCCACGCGAGAGCCCGCTGGGGGCGCCGGCGCACCTCGGCGGCCCGTTGCTCGAACCGCACCCGCGATGACGCGACCCCGGTGCGCAGCCGAGCCGAGCGCGCCCGCCAGCCGTTCACGAGTCGCCTCTGGCGCGCAGCCCGGCGAGCACCCGTGGAGCGATGGTGGTGACGTCACCTGCGCCGATGGTCAGGACGAGGTCGCCCGGTCGAGCCAGGGAGACGATGAGGTCGGCCGCGACCGACAGTTCCGCGAGGTCCACGCCGCCAGAGGAAGCCAGGTCGTCGTTGACGAGGTGCTTGTTCCCCACTCCATCCCCCACTCCGTCTCCCCCGCCATCCCCCACCGCGTCAGCCGTCCATCGGGTGCGGAGCTCATCGACGACCAGGTGGCTCCCCACCCCAGGCATCGGGTCTTCGCGCGCGGCATACACATCGAGCACGAGCACGACGTCAGCGGGCGCGAGGGCGGCGGCAAACTCGGCCGCGAAGTCGCGCGTCCGGCTGAAGAGGTGAGGTTGGAAGACGGCGATGAGTCGCCCTCGTCCGGCGACGAAGCGAGCACCGCTGGACACGACCGCGGCGACTTTTGCCGGGTTGTGCGCGTAGTCGTCCACGACGCTCACCCCGCCCTCATCACCGCGGAACTCGAACCGGCGTCGCACGCCACGGAAACCGGCGAGCGCGCGGCATACCTGATCCAGGGGTAGCCCGAGACCGCACACCGTCGCCGCGACGACCGCAGCAGCGTTGCGCAGGTTGTAGTCCCCGGGCACCGGCAACCGCACCGTCGCGGACTGACCGTCGACGTCGATGCGGGCCGTCGAGCTCCGGCCGTCGAGGACCACGGCGCCGAGCATGACGTCAGCGCTCGGATCGGTGCCGTAGCCGATGACCCGGATCCGTCCGGACTTCCGGGCCCAGCGTGCCAGCGCCGCAGCCCCCGGATCGTCGACACAGGCGACGAGCAGCCCCCCGGGCTCGATGGTGTCGACGAAGGCCCGGTATGCCTCCTCGACGACGGCCGCCGAACCGTAGTGATCGAGGTGGTCGGGCTGGACGCTCGTCACGAGCGCGATATGCGGGCGGTAGACGAGGAATGACCCGTCGCTTTCGTCGGCCTCGACGACAAAGGCGCGCCCGGCGCCCGCCCGGGCATTGGTGTCCAGCCCGACGAGCTCGCCGCCGACGGCGAACGACGGATCCTCGCCGCACTCGACGAGGGTGGCGACCAGCATGGCCGTCGTCGTGGTCTTGCCGTTGGCTCCGGCCACCGCGATGCGGGCGGCTGCGCCCTGCATGGTCGCCGCGAGACCCTGAGCCCGGTGGAGCACCCGAAGGCCCCGGGCCCGGGCGTTCGCGAGTTCGACATTGGTCTCGCGGATGGCCGATGACACGACGACCGTGTCGGCTCCGTCGAGGTATGCCGCGTCGTGGCCCTCGTGGATCCGGGCGCCGCGCGCGGCAAGGTCCCCAAGGACGGCCGACGTGGCCATGTCGGAGCCTTGGACGCTCACCCTGTGGTCGAGCATGATCCGAGCGACACCGGACATGCCGGCGCCACCGATCGCGACGAAGTGCACGACTCCCAGGTCGCTGTCGACGGGGACGGGCGCGCCATAGTCGAACCTCGTGGGGGGCAGTGTCACGACGACTCCCCTGTGTCAGCTCGCCTCGAGCGCCAGGCCTCGACGACGAGGTCGGCGAGGTGGTCGGCAGCGTCGAGCCGTCCCACCGCCCGGGCCGCCGCGCCCATGGCCTGGAGCCGGGCAGGATCCAGGGCCAGGGGAAGGACCGTCGAGGTCACCCACTCAGCGGTGACATCGGCATCGTCGACGACGAGGCCACCGCCGGCCGCGACGACATCGGCGACGTTGAACCGCTGCTCACCGTTACCGATCGGCAGAGGGACATAAATCGCCGGCAGACCCACGGCGGTGAGCTCACACACCGTGTTGGCGCCGGCCCGGGCCACGACGAGGTCGGCCGCGGCGAAGGCGAGATCCATCCGGTCGAGGTACTCGCGGACGACATAAGGCGGGGCACCTGCCGGCGTGGGTGCAGGGACGAACTCCTTTCCTGCACCGGTCGCATGGAGCACCTGGACACCAGCCGGTGCGAACCGCGCGGCCGCGGCCTCGAAAGCGTCGTTGAGCCGCTTGGCGCCCAGAGACCCTCCGGTGACCAGCACGGTCGGTGCCTGCGGCGTCAGGCCGAAGAACGCCCGCGCCTCGGCGCGCAACGAGGCTCGGTCGAGGGAGGTGATTTCCGGACGCAACGGCATACCGACGAGGGTGGCGTGGGGCAGGGAGGTGCTCGCGAAGGTCGTGGCGACGTAGGGCGTGAGCCTGGCTCCGAGGCGGTTGGCGAAGCCAGGGCGAGCGTTCTGCTCGTGGACGACGATGGGGATGCGGCGACGGCGTGCGGCGAGGTAGGCCGGCGACGACACGTAGCCACCGAAACCCACGACGACCTCGGCGCCCACGGCGTCGATCGCTGCACCGGCCGCGCGGACAGCCGCCGCGAGCGACCCTGGGAATCGCAGCGCCTGCACGGAGGGCCGGCGTGGCATGGGGACGCGCGGGATCACCCGCAGTTCGTAGCCGCGCAGGGGCACGAGTCGCGCCTCAAGGCCCGACGAGGTGCCGAGCGCAGTCACCGCCATCTTGGGCCACCGGGCTCGCAGCGTGTCTGCGAGCGCCAGCAGGGGCGACACGTGACCTGCGCTACCGCCACCGGCGAGGAGGACCGACCGTGGCCCCGGCGGGGTCGCCGGGCGCGGTGACGAGGTGAGCGTGTCTGCCATGGTGAATCCCTTGGGTCGTCAGGAACGAGTCCTCAGGTCGTCGAGCGGCGCCGAGGGAAGATCGCGCGCGATCGGTGGACGACGCTCGGACGGGTCGCGAGGATGGCCCGGGCGGCCGGGTCGTGGCGCGCGCACGAGACGAGGACCCCGACCCCGACGAGGGTGGAAACCAAGGCCGAGCCACCGGCGGACACGAACGGCAGCGGGACCCCGATGACCGGGAGAAGGCCGATGACGGCCCCGATGTTGATCATGGCCTGGCCGAGGACCCATGCCATGACACCCACCGTCGTGATCCGGACGAACTGGTCGGTGGAGCGCATGACGAGCAGGACGCACGCGGTCGCGAACAACGCGAAGAGGGCGAGGATGACGAAGGTGCCGGGGAGGCCGAGTTCCTCGCCGATGATGGCGAAAATGAAGTCGTTGTGGGCCTCGGGGAGCCAGGCCCACTTCTCCTTGCTGGCCCCGAGGCCGACTCCCCACCAGCCGCCGTCGGCGAGGGCATAGAGCCCGTGCACGGACTGTCCGCACTCACCGTTGGGGTCGGTGCAGGAGCCGGAGAGCCAGTTGGTGATGCGGCCCATGCGGTTGCCGCTCGTGACGACGAGGAAGGCCACTGCGGCCACAGCGACCGCTCCGGCGACGGCGAAGACCCGGCGCGGGACGCCCGCTCCAAAGAGCACCGCTGCGACGATGGCCAGCAGGACGAGCGCAGTGCCGAGGTCATGGCCAGCCAGGACGAGCGCGATTGTCACGGCGACGAACGGCACGAGATAGGGCACGATGACACGGACCATCCGGTGGAGTTCGCGCTGGTGGCGGGCCAGGAAGAAGGCCCCGACAAGGATGAGCCCGAGTTTGGTCAGCTCCGAGGGCTGCAGGGTCACCCCGGGCAGCCGCAACCAGTTGCGGTTGCCGTTCTTGACCAGGCCGAGCGGCGAGAACACGAGCGCCTGGAGCAAGATCGCGCCGCTGAGCAAGGGCACGGCGAAGCGTTTCCAGGCGCGCACCGGCAGGCGGGAGGCGATCCAGGCCGCGACGAGACCGATCACGGCATACTTCGCCTGGTCGGTGAAGACCGCGAACGAGGACCCTTCCAGCTTGTATGCCGTGATCATCGAGGCCGAGAGCACCATGACGAGCCCGATGACGACGAGGGCCGCAGTCGAGCCGATGAGCAGGTAGTAGGGGGAGACCGGGGAGGACAGGAGGGTCCGGAGCCGCCGAAGGGTCGGACGGGTGTCGGTGACTGTGGAGTCTTTCCTCCGCCCTGCCGCGGGACGGCGCGTGCTCGTCGTCGTCATCGCCCCTCCCGGGAGGCCAGCCGCTGGACAGCGCCAGCGAAGGAGCGCCCGCGCTCGCCGTAGTTGCTGAACATGTCCATCGACGCTGCTGCCGGGGCGAGCAGCACGGTGTCACCGGGTTGGGCGAGCGAGGCGGCGGCCGCGACGACGGCATCCATGACGTCGTCGGGGTCGCGACGGGTGCCGTCCAGCGTCTCCGCGCCCCCGATGTCCAGGACGGGGATGGCCGGTGCGTGCGCAGCGAGGGCAGTCGCGATGGCGTCGCGGTCCTGACCGAGCAGGACGACGCCCCGGAGCCGTCCGGCGAAACGCGCGACGAGCGAGTCCACGTCAGCGCCCTTGAGCAGCCCGCCAGCGATCCAGACGACCGTGTCGAAGGACGCCAGCGCAGCGGCCGCAGCGTGCGGGTTGGTGGCCTTCGAGTCATCGACGTAGCGGACCCCGTCGATGGTGCCCGCATCGGCAATCCGGTGTGGGTCGGGCCGGAAGTGCCGCAGGCCCTCGCGGACTGACAGCGGTCCGACGCCGGCAGCACGGGTCAGGGCAGCGGCGGCGAGAGCATTCGCGACATAGTGCGGTGGCACTGGGGTCGACGGGCCGCCCGTGCCCCCGCGGAGGTCATCGAGGCTGGCCAGTTCTGCAGCAGAGTGGTGGCGCTGCTCGACGAAGGCTCGGTCAGCCAGGACGTCTTCCACGAGGCCGAGCATCGAGATCGCGGGCACACCGAGCGTGAAACCCACCGCGCGACAGCCCTCGACGACCTCAGCGTTGCGCACGAGTTTCTCGGTCAGCGGATCGGCGACGTTGTAGACGCACGCGACCTGGGCGTTCTGGTAGATCCGTCCCTTGGCTTCGAGGTAGTCCTCGAACGAGCCATGCCAGTCGATGTGGTCTGGGGCGACGTTCAGACACACGGCGGCCAGCGCCGACACCGACCGTTGCCAATGCAACTGGAAGCTCGAGAGTTCGACCGCAATGACGTCGTAGGGGTCCGGGTGAAGGACCGCCTCGAGGATCGGGGTGCCCACGTTTCCGGCGCTCGTGGCCCGGAGCCCGCTGGCCCGGAGGATCGAGGCGACCATGTTGACGGTCGTCGTCTTGCCGTTGGTGCCCGTCACGGTGAGCCACGGGGCGGCACCGGAGGCCGGACGCATGCGCCATGCCAGCTCGACCTCGCCCCAGATGGGTATGCCGGCCTGCGCCGCCGCCGCCAGCAGCGGCTGGGTCGGTGCCCAGCCCGGGGAGGTGACCACGAGGTCGACGTCACCATCGGACGGCATACGAGCGGTGTGTGCGGGGCCGAGGCGCACGGTGACGCCGAGGACGTCGAGGATTTGGGCGCGCTCGTCGACCGCCCGATGCGTCCCGGGCGACGCGCCGTCGACCACCGTGACGATCGCTCCCCGCTCCCAGAGTGCGTCTGCCGCAGCGAAGCCGCTGATCCCGAGGCCGGCGACGAGGACTCGCAGGCCACGCCAGTCCGCGTCCCGGTGGGTCAGCCCCGGGCGGGGCTCCCAGGGGTCCCGGACGTCATCGAGGCTGGTCATGTGGAGCCCACCACCCATTCGGCGTAGAACACACCGAGCCCGAAGGCGACGAAGAGCCCGGCGATGATCCAGAACCTGACAACGACGGTGATCTGCTCCCACCCGATCATCTCGAAGTGGTGATGCAGCGGCGCCATGCGGAAAAAGCGCTTTCGGGTCGTTTTGAAGACCGCCACCTGGATCATGACCGAGAGGTTTTCGATGACGAACAGACCGGCAAGGATGACCGAGAGGAACTCGGTGCGGGTCATGATCGCCAGGCCCGCGATGGCTCCGCCGAGCCCGAGGGAGCCGGTGTCGCCCATGAAGATCTTGGCCGGAGAAGCGTTCCACCACAGGAAGCCGAAGCAGGCTCCCATGAGACTCGCGGCGACGATGGCAAGGTCCATCGAGTCGCGGACCTCGTAGCACTTGGGCCCGAACGTTGTTGAGCAGTTCTGGTTGGACGTCCAGATGCCGATGAGCAGGTAAGCGCCGAAGATCATCGTCGACGCACCGGCGGCGAGCCCGTCGAGGCCATCGGTGAGGTTGGCGCCGTTGGACATCGCGGTGATGATGAAGTTGGCCCAGAGGACGAACAGCACGACACCCGCGACCGGTCCGGCGACTGCGAGGTCGATGCTGGTGTCGCGGACGAACGACAACGCGGTCGACGCCGGCGTCACGCCTTGCTTGTCGGGAAACTGCAGGGCCATCACCGCGAAGGTGATCCCGATGAAGCCCTGACCCACGAGTTTCTGCTTGGTCGTCAGACCGAGACTGCGTTGCCGCGAAATCTTGATGAAGTCGTCCGCGAAGCCGACGAGGGCGAGGCCGGCCATGAGATAGAGCACCAGCAGGCCGCCAGCGCTCGGTCCGCCCTCGTCGGGCGTGAGGCCTCGGGCACTGCGGTCGAGCATGAGGTAGGCGTGCGAGAGGCCGTAGGACACGAGCGTCGCCCCGACGATGACGGCGCCGCCCATCGTGGGGGTGCCGCGCTTGGTGTGGTGGGAGGTCGGCCCGTCATCCCGGACGAACTGTCCGTACTGGCGGCGCACGAGGAATCGGATAAACCACGGGGTGCCAATGAGAGTGAGCACGAGGGCTGTCGCCGCTGCGACGAGGACTCCTTTCACGTGGTCACCTCCATCGCCGCCACCCGCTCACCGAGCCACCGTAGCCCGGCGGCGTTGCTGGACTTGAACAACACGACGTCACCGGGGCGGAGTTTCTCCCGCAAGAGGGCGTATGCCGTGTCCGCGTCACTCGCGCGGTAGGTCTGCGGGCGCGCTGTGCCGGGTGCAGCCGTCGCGTCGGCGGAGCGCTCGGCGCCGTCGGCCATCGCGTCGGCGCCCTGACCGACGGTGACCAGGACGTCGACGTGGCGGGCCGCCACCTCGGCTCCCACGGCTTCGTGGGCCGACCGCGCGTCGCTCCCGAGTTCGAGCATCTCCCCCAGCACCGCCACCGAGCGCCGACGTGCGCCACCCTCGGGGCAGGACATGGCGGTGAGAGCGGCGAGCGCGGCGGACATGGAGTCGGGGTTGGCGTTGTAGGCGTCGTTCACGACCGTGACGCCGTCGGCCCGCTCGGTGACTTCCATCCGCCAGCGGCTCACCGGGCCGGAACTCTCGAGCGCATCGATGACGGCGGCGAGCGGCATACCGCACTCGAGCGCGACGGCGACGACCGCGAGGGCGTTCCCGACGTGGTGCCGGCCGTGCAGGGCGAGCCGGACTTCGGCGCTGCCCTCCGGGGTGCTCACCCTGAATGCGGCTCGGCCCTGGCGGTCGAGACGCACATCCGTCGCCCGGACAGCTGCCTCGGGTGACTCGCCGACGAGCACGACCCGGGCGCGAGTGCGCGTGGCCATGGCGGCCACGGCTGAGTCGTCGGCGTTGAGCACCGCCAGGCCCGTCGCCGGGAGAGCCTCGACAAGCTCACCCTTGGCCGTGGCAATGGCCTCGCGACCACCGAACTCGCCGACATGGGCCGTGCCGACGTTAAGGACGACCCCGATCCGGGGTGGGGCGATGTCCGTGAGATAGCGAACGTGGCCGATCCCCCGGGCCCCCATCTCGACGACGAGAAAACGGGTGGCGGTCGTGATCCGACAGACCGTGAGGGGCACGCCGATCTCGCCGTTGAGCGAGTTGACCGGAGCGACCGTTTCCCCGGCCTGGCCGAGGACTTGGGCCAGGAGGTCCTTCGTGCTGGTCTTGCCCGACGAGCCCGTCACTCCGACAACCGTTGGACCGAAGCCCTCGGCACCGGCCCGGTCGAGCACCGCCCGAGCAACCGCCCCGAAGGCGGCCTGGACGTCGTCGACGACGAGGCACGGCATCTTCGCGGACTCAGGGACGGCGTGGGAGGTGAGGGCCGCGACCGCCCCGGCCCGTCGAGCAGCGCCGACGAATGCGTGGCCGTCGGCCTGCTCCCCGACGCGGGCGACGTAGAGCCCACCCCTGGCCACCGCCCGGGAGTCGGTGACGACCGGGCCGTCGATGACCACGTGCTCGCTGCCCTCGGGTCCGATGATCTGGCCGCCGGTCGCGCGGGCGAGCTGCGCCACGGTCAGGGGGATCATGCGGACGCTCCTGGGATGTCGCGGATGTCGAGGGAGGGCCGGTACGGACGGCCCGCCAGTGCGCTCGCGACCGCATCGCGGTCGTCGAACGGGTGCTTGACTCCCGCGATCTCCTGGCCCGTCTCATGCCCCTTGCCGAGCACGACGACAGTATTGTCCGCCGCGGGCCGGGATCGTCGCGCGCGTTGGACCGCCCAGGCGATGTCCGCCGCACGGCCTCGGCCCGATTCAGTGAGCACCCGCTCGTCCGTTGCGTCGGGAGCGTCGTGTGCGTCGTGCCCGTCGTCCTGTCCGGCGACGACCTGACGGTGCCGCCCGATCGATGCTGCGCCCAGCGTGACTTCGTGGCGGATCGACGCGGGATCCTCGGTGCGAGGGTTGTCGTCGGTGACGACGACGTCGTCGGCCCAGGTCGCGGCGGCGGCGCCCATGAGGGCGCGTTTGCCTCGATCCCGGTCACCGCCTGCACCGACGACGGCGATGAGGCGGCCGGGGGTCGTGGGGCGCAGCGCCGCCAGGGCCGAGTGGACCGCTTCGGCGGTGTGTGCGAAGTCGACGATGCATCGCGGGTCGCCGGGACCACCCGGCACGATCTCCATCCGACCCGGGACAGCCGGGGGTTCGTGCATAGCGCGCTCGACATCGGGCACGGCATACCCGGCGGTGACGAGGGCCACCGCGGCGACGGCGGCATTCATGACGTTGAAGGTGCCCGGCAGGTGAGCCGGCAGTGTGAGATCCCCGCTGGGTCCCGCCATGGTGAAGCACCCGTCGGTGACCCCGCTGACCCGCCAGTCGGCTTCGGGCTGGGGCCCGACGGTCGTGATCGGGATGGCCGCCTCTGCGGCCAGCCGCACGCCCCAGGTGTCGCCGACGCACACCACACCGCGGCGGGCGCGTGCCCGAGTGAACAAGTCGGCCTTGGCCTTGAAGTAGTCGGCCATCGTCGCGTGGAAGTCGAGGTGGTCCTGGGAAAGATTCGTGAAGATCGCCACGTCGTAGACGACGCCGTCGACGCGATGCTGCGCCAGCGCGTGGCTCGAGACCTCCATCACCAACGCTTGGGCACCACGCTCGCGCATGACGGCCATGAGCGCATGCAGTTCGGGCGCCTCCGGGGTCGTCCTCGCCGAGGGCAGGCTCTCGTCGCCGAGTCGGGTCTCGACGGTGCCGATGAGTCCCGTGCGGACCTCCAGCCCGCGCAATCCCGCCGCCAGCAGGTATGCCGTCGTTGTCTTGCCATTGGTGCCTGTGATCCCGAAGGTCTGCAAGGACTCGGCTGGCCTGCCGTACACGGCACTCGCGACGGCACCGAGGGTCGCCCGTGGGTCGGGCACGACGAGAATGGGGGACCCTCCGGTGGTCACTTCCCTGCCGCGCATCGTCGATGAGCGCCGCTCCGGCGCTGTCGGTCACGACGGCCACCGCTCCCGCGCCCACAGCCGCACTGGCGAACGTGGCACCGTGGACATTGGCCCCTGGGAGAGCGGCATACAGATCCCCGGGGAGGACCGTGCGCGAGTCGAGGGTGACCCCGGTCACGGGCCCGAGTGCGGGCGCCTCGGGAGCGGGTGTGCCGAGCAGTCGCGCGACCTCGTCGAGCGACAGCGCGGACTGGCCCTGAGGGCGTGGCAAGCGCACAGGCGAAGGCTAACCGCTCGCGCGGCTGTCGCGGATCACGACGGAGGCCGTGCCACCGGGCAGCCCGCTGATGAGGACCGGGAACCCCGGGGCCGGAGCGCCCGACGGGGCAATGCGATAGGACTGGAGGGCGTAGTTCATGACGCTCGCAAAGAGCGGGCCGCAGAGCCCACTGCTGCTTGGGTTGCTCAAGGCCGGCTTCTGCAAGACGACGGCGACAACGAACTCCGGGTCTTCCGCCGGGGCGTAGCCGATGAACGACAGGGTGTAGCCGTTGTAGTCGCGCAGCGCGTCGTCATATCGGTATGCCGTGCCGGACTTCCCCGCGAGCCGGTAGCCCGGGACGCTGATCCGGCTGCCCGTGCCGCCTGGGCCGACGACCGCCTCGAGCATGGCGCTGAGATCCTTGGCGGTGTCGGGCGAAAAGACCCGGGTGGGCTCAGGGATCGCAGGCGTGACGAGACCCTGGGGCCCGTCGATGCTGTCGATGAGTCGTGGGGTGACCCGGACCCCACCGTTGGCGATCGTCTGGAAGACGCTGGTCATCTGGAGGGTGCTGACCGAAATACCCTGTCCGTAGAGCTCGGTGTAGCGCTGGGACCCGCTCAGGGCAGCGGCCGGGGTGACCAGGCCGGACGGCTCGCCTGGGAAACCGGTGCCTGGCTTGGCGCCGAGGCCAAAGGCTCGGTAGTACTTCTCGATCGTGCTCGGGGGCACCGCCTCGGTGGCCAGGATCGTGCCGATGTTGCTCGACTTGGCCAAGACGCCGGTGGCGGTGAGTTCCTGGGTGGGGTGATCGACGTAGTCCTTGAAGGTGGTGTCACCCCGGCGCAGGCGGTTGGGCACGATGACCCCGGTGCTCGGGGTGATGAGCTTTTCTTCGAGCGCTGCGGCGAAGCTCAGAACCTTGACGGTCGAACCCGGCTCATACACGTCCTGGAACGCCGGGCTGCGCAACTGGCTGGGCGTCGCCTTGGCGAAGTTGGTCGGGTCAAAGGTCGGGCTCGAGGCGACCGCGCGGAGTTTCCCCGTTTTGGCTTCCATGACGATGATCGAGCCCGACACCGCGCCGGTCTTGGCAACCTGGTCGGCGATCGCGTTCTGGGCATACCACTGCAGGTCCGCGTCGATCGTGAGATGGACGTCGCTGCCGTTGACGGCGGCGACATCAGAAGACCTGCGCCCAGGGGATCTGGCTTCCGTCACGGGCGCGCTCGTATGCCGTGTGCCCGGGTGTCCCCGCGAGCGCAGCCTCTTCCATCTGCTCGACACCCGCTCCACCGGCGATGGTGTCATTGGCTGCCGCGTTGACGAATCCGACGATCGGGGCCGCAACCCCACCGGCGGGGTACTCCCGCTGGAAGGTGATCTCACTCGCGATGCCGGGGATGCCCATCGCCTCGATCTGCCGCCACACCGTTGGCGTGATGTTCTTGGCGATGACGCGATAGGTGCTCGTGCCCATGAGCTGGGGCAGCAGCGCCTCGGGGGTCGTGTCGAGCAAGGGGGCCAGCCGCTGTGCCGCGCCGACGACCCCGACGGTCACGAGCTTCTTGTCGATGGTGCGCTGGTATTTCGTGATGGCGGTCTGGTTGACGGTGATGGTGCGGCGTTCGACGCTCGCGGCGAAGACGGTCCCCTTGCTGTCGAGGATGCGCCCTCGCACAGCGGGCACGACCGATGTCGCCAGCCGCTTGGTCAACGCGGCCTTTTGGTTGTCAGCGGCGTCGAATGCCTGCACCCGCACGAGTTGGGCCGCGAACACCGTGAGGATGAACAACGACGCGATGTAGAGCGTGCGCATCCGGCCTCGGGTGGCTCCGACGCGCGGCGGGCGGCCCCCTCCGCGTCGGCGTCGGCTGGTGCTGATGGCCGACGCTGCGAGGCGGGTGAGGGGACCAGGCGCGCGACGCGCCGACGGCCGTGCAGCCGGGCGAGGTGCCGGGCGTGCTGATGGGCGAGGTGCCGGGCGAGCTGCTGGTCGCGCAGCTCGCCGAGCAGGTCGAGCGGCACGGTCGTGGCCCGGACCGGGGCGGGACGGCATACCTCAGCCCGCCGCGGGGGTCGCGGCGGCGGGAGGACCGACAGGCGTGTCGGGCGCATCCCCGGACGGCAGGCCGACAGGCGGCGCGGGCGCCGGGGCTGCTGGTGCCGCCGCACCGGGCGGCGCTGCCGGGGCCGGCGCGGGGGCCGGAGCCGGTGCCGCGGGGGGCGCGCCGGCAGCGCGGGCCTCCCCGATGATGCGCCCGGTTTCGAGGTCGATGAAGGCCATCGAGGCCGCCGGCACCATGCCCAGAGCCTTGGCCTTGGCGGCGACATTGGCCGGGGAGCGCTGGACGTCGATGGCGCGGCTGAGTTCGAGCTTCTGGTCGGTCAAGGCCACCTGCTGCCGGTTGAGGTCCTTGAGGACGAAGGCACCCTGGGCCAGCTGGGTGTTGAGCAGGAGCAGGGTCAGCAGGCCGAGGACGAGGACCGCCATGCATGCGCCGGCGAAGACACCGTTGCGCGTCCGTGCGATCGCCGCCGGGACGACGCGGAGGGTCGGCCGTCGCGGTGCCGACCGGGACGTCTGCCGCGGCGAAACCGCCCGGAGCGATGTGGTCGCCTGCGTCATGATGACTCCCCCAGGGTTTCGCGGATCCGTTCGGCTGCCCGCAGTCGGGCCGAGGCCGCCCGCGGGTTGTCTGCCACTTCGGCGTCGGTGGGCACCTCTGCTCCCCTCGTGAGCAGCCGCAGGTATGCCGCGTCCTCGGCCCGCTCCACCGGCATAGCGGGGACGGCTCGCGACGTGGCACCGTGCGCAAGGCCACGCTTGGTGATGCGGTCTTCCAGCGAGTGATATGACAGGACCGCGATCCGCCCACCAACGCGCAGGGCGGCGATCGCGGCCGGCAGGGCCCGGCGCCAGGCATCGAGTTCGGCGTTGACCTCGATGCGCAAAGCCTGGAACGTCCGCTTGGCGGGGTGACCGCCGCTGCGCTGCGACGCGGCCGGCACGACACGCTTGAGCAAGTCGACGAGGGGTGCGGAGGTGACGAAGGGTGTGCGCTCGCGCTCGGCCACGATCGCGCGGACGATGGATCGGGCGTAGCGCTCTTCGCCGTATTCCTTGATGACCTGCTCGAGCCGGGTCGGCTCGTACGAGTTGAGGATGTCGGCGGCCGTCGGACCGGTCGACTGGTCCATCCGCATATCCAGAGGGGCATCGAGCCGGTAGGCAAACCCACGGTCGGCCTCGTCGAGGTGGAGGGAGGACACCCCGAGGTCGAAGAGGGCGCCGTCGATTCGGGCTACCCCGGCCTCCCGGAGCACGTCGGGCAGAGCGTCGTAGACGGCGTGGGCGAGGTGGACCCGGTCGCCAAAGTGGGCCAGCCGCTCGCCCGCGAGCTCGAGCGCGTCGCGGTCGCGGTCGATGGCCACGAGACGCACCTCAGGGAAGGTCTCGAGAAGTCCTTCCGCGTGACCCCCCATCCCGAGGGTGCCGTCGACGACGACCGACCCGGGGCGGCCGAGGGCTGGGGCGAGCAGCTCAAGGATCCGCGCACGCATGACCGGGGTGTGCCGGTCAGCGGTGAGCTTGCCCATGGTCGCCCTTCGGGTGCGGTGCGGGCGCTCGGCCCGCGTTGTTCGGGTGGATCAGGTGGATCAGGTGGATCGTGTCCAAGCGGTGGATCAGCGGTCGTGCGACGCGGCGCCCTGCGTCCTGGTCTCCATCCGCTCCGAAGAGACGTGGGCCGTCGCGGCCCGGCGCGGGGGAAGTCGCGTCGGGACTCACGAAGCGGCTGGAGACCAGCGCGCAGGCTGCCGTGCGGTGGTGCTGGTGGTGCTGGTCGTGCTGGTCGTGCTGGCGACTCGGGCCTAGAAGAACCCCGGCATCACCTCGTGTTCTTGGTCGGCGAAGGTCTGCTCGGCGGCGGCGACGTAGTCGTCCCATGCCTGGACGTCCCAGATCTCGGCGCGCAGCCCGTTGCCGATGACGGCCACGTCGCGGTCGAGGCGGGCGTAGTCACGCAGGGAGGCCGGGATGGTGATGCGCCCCTGCCGGTCGGGCACCTCGTCGACGGCGCTCGACAGGTAGACCCTGGAGTGGTCTCGGACGGCGCGGACCGAGCTCGGTGCGCTCTGCATCTTGGCGACCTGCTCGGCGAAATCGTCACGGCGGTGGACGAAGAGGCAGTGCTCCTGCCCCTTGGTCATCACCAGGCCATCGGCCAGTTGGTCCCGGAACTTCGCCGGAAGGATGAGTCGACCTTTGTCGTCGAGCCGGGGACGGTACGTGCCGAGGAACACTCGCGCCACCCCTCCCCGTCACCCGCGAATGCCGCGCGGACGATCCGCCACACCGACGACCCCACCCGGATGGACGGAATCGTGACTCTGAACGGTTGGTCGACCCCCACCGCTCCTTGGCGCCCCACAGTACTCCATTTCCCTCCACTTCGACCCACCTTGCGCCAAACTTTCCCCCGAACGCTCCCCTGCCTCCCCGTGAGCGTCCGACGAAGGTGACCGGCCAGCTAGATCGGCGACGTAAGCTCAGCGCACCCCATACGAGACGAGGAGCATCGATGGCAGAGACGTCGGCCTCGAGCGCCACCGCTGCGCAGGTGCCCATGCCGGATCGCACCGCAGCCATCGACGAGGTGCGCGCCGTCGCCAGCCGGCTGACTCGCGCGATGGAGACGGTCATCGAGGGCAAGCCCGCCGTCATCCGCACGACGATCACCGCGCTCCTCGCCGGAGGACATCTGCTCATCGAGGACGTGCCGGGCGTCGGTAAGACGATGCTCGCCAAGGCCCTCGCCAAGAGCGTCGCCTGCACCGTCCGGCGGATCCAGTTCACCCCCGACCTTCTCCCGAGCGACATCACCGGGGTAAGCGTGTTCAACCCGGAGACTCGGCACTTCGAGTTCCGCCCAGGAGCGGTCTTCGCCCATGTCGTCGTCTGCGACGAGATCAACCGTGCGTCGCCCAAGGTCCAGTCCGCGCTGCTCGAGTCGATGGAAGAGGGGCAGGTGACCGTCGACGGGCAGACCTACCTCCTGCCCCAGCCGTTCATCGTCATGGCGACCCAGAACCCCCTCGAGATGGAGGGCACCTACCCGCTCCCCGAAGCTCAGCGCGATCGGTTCCTCGCTCGCATCGCCATGGGCTACCCAGATCCGTCTGCGGAGATCGCGATGCTCGACAATCACAGCGGCCGCTCCCCCCTCGAGGACCTCGAGCCGGTGACGGACGCGACGACGATCGCCCGGCTCGTCCACGTCGTCCACGGCGTCTACGCCTCTCCGGCGCTGCGACAGTACGTCGTTGCCCTCGTCACCGCCTCCCGCGCGGACACGTCGCTGCGTCTGGGCGCATCCCCTCGGGCTGCGATTCATCTCGTCCGAGCGGCCCGCGCACACGCCGCTCTGGAGGGACGCGACTATGCCCTCCCCGAGGACATCCGCCGTGTTGCCCATGCCGTCTTGCGGCACCGGCTCGTGCTGTCGCCAGATGCTCTGGTGGCCCGCCGCTCGCCCGACGAGATCGTCACCGACCTGCTGCGCAGGACCCCGATCCCC
Organism: Dermatophilaceae bacterium; assembly: GCA_037046615.1. Lineage (GTDB taxonomy): Bacteria > Actinomycetota > Actinomycetes > Actinomycetales > Dermatophilaceae > Phosphoribacter. Next base: position 14,630 of record JBAOHD010000023.1, on the reverse strand, counting down.
GCCGCGCCCCGCTGACATCCCCATGTCACGGAGGCGACGCGGATCCGGCTTGACCCCACGTGGTCAGGCCTTCCTCGGCGCCGGCCTGACCTTGATCGCCGCAGGGGTTCTCCTGGGCCTGCGCGACTTCACCCGCTTCGGCGCCCTCGTCACCGTTCTCCCCCTGCTCGCACTCCTGCTGGACCGCCGTCCGATCGAGCTGAACGTGACCCGTGCCGTTACTCCCGCGTCGGTCGCTGCGGGCGACACCGCTCACGTCGACGTGACCTTGAGTCACCACGGTCCGCGCGCAACCCCCCTGCTTCTCGTGACAGAGCAACTCCCGCAGGAGTGTGGCCCCGCCCCCCGAGCTGCCCTCGGGTCCCTCGCTCCTGGCGGGGCCCGCGCCATCCGGTATGCCGTGACTCCCCCATTGCGCGGGCGGGTCCCCCTCGGTCCGAGCACCGTCGTCGTTCGCGACCCGTTCGGTCTCACGACACGGCATCTCCCCATCGGCACCCACGACGACCTCCTTGTTGTGCCCCGCACCTGGACGCTCGAGCCCGTCCGGTCGCTCCGAGCGCCCGCGGGCGGCGAAGGCGATCAGCCGTTCGTCATCGCCGCCCGCGGCGACGAGGACCAGACCGTCCGCGAATACCGTGACGGCGACGACCGGCGACGGATCCACTGGCCGGCCACGGCCCGGACCGGCGACCTCATGGTCCGGCACGAAGACCGGCCTGGGCGGCGCCGAGCGGTCGTCCTCCTCGACACGCGCACCTCGGTCTTTGACACCCTCGGCGCTGCGAGCCCTCGGTTCGAGTGGGCCCTCAGTGCCGCGACATCAATCGCCCTCCACCTGCTGTCCGAGGGGTATGCCGTGAGCCTCGTGACCTCTTCCGACACCATCGGGGGTGGCGATCCCGAGTCCGATGCCGACACGATCCTCGGGTTCGGGGCCACGGTGATGCCGTCGGCCTACGCCACCCTGCCCCTGGCGACCGCTAACGCCAGGAGCCTCGTGAACTCCGCAGCCGTGATGATTGCGGTCCTCGGGGAGGCGCCCACCGCCACGTCCGCCGAGGTCGCTGACATCCGCGAACTCCTCGCAGTCCGCCCCGCCGGCGGCAACGCGCGCGCCATCGTCGTCGGATTCCCCGAAGGCTCTCCTTCACCCACTGCGGCGCTGTTCATCCAGGGCGGCTGGGCGACTGTCGTGGCGACCTCGACGGACGGCATACCTGAGGCCTGGCAGGCCCTCAGCGGGCGGCGCAGCGCACCGCGGGGTCGGGCATGACGAGCGTCTCCCGCCGTCAGAGCGCACCCGCATTCACGGCGGCGTGTGCCGCCCTGCTCGCATCCGCCACGCTGACCCCCTTGTTCGACAGTGCGGCGTGGATCCTCGTCACCGGCGTCGTCCTGGCCATCATCGCGTCGGTCGCTCTGCTCCTGCACCGCCTGACCTCGTCGCGCGCCCTCATCGCGCTCGCCCAGGTCGCCGTCAGCGTCGTCGTATGCGGCTGGTGGTTTGGCGGGTCCACATTCTGGGGTCTGCCGACGTGGACGACGCTCGGACGACTCGGCCAGCACTACCGGAGCGCCGTCTCCGAAGTCATCACGGGCGCAGCACCATTGGCGCTGACCACCGCACTCACGTGCACTCTCGTGAGCGTCACGTGTGTCATCGCCATCGCCGTGCACCTCGTCGCCATCGGCTTCCGGGCACCCGGTGCCGCCGGGTTGATCCTCTTCCTTCCGGTCGCCGCTGCCATCGCCAACGACGCGTCCGGGATGTCCTGGTTGAGCTTCACCGCGCCCGCCGCCGGCTGGCTCCTGCTCATCGGTCGTGACACCGCGGGCGCGTTGTCGCGATGGTCGACGGTCCCCGCCCATGCCCTCACCCCGACCGGCACTCCTCGCTCAGAGGATCAAGCGGCGACCGGGCTCGGCAGCCGCACGGTCTCGTTGGGGATCATCGGGCTCGTCACCGCGCTCGTCGTCGGGGCCATCGTGCCGCACCTGCCGACGCGGTTCTTCCTCGACGGGCTCGCCGACGGTGCCGGTGGACGCGCGGGCGGCTCCCGCATCGGCTACTCGTCGACGCTCGATGTCAGCCGGAGCCTGCGCAGTGGCGACACGGCAGAACTCCTGCGCTACCGCACGACCGCGCAGTCCCCCAGCGCCCTGCGCGTGCTCGTGGCCACGGCATACGACCAAGGCGTGTGGAGCCGCCCCAGCCCCAATCTCGGCTCCACGGTCCGGGTGGATCTGGCGGCGGCGGTGCCACGGACCGAGCAGACGGTGACGGTGACCGACAACCGGCTCGCGGCCCCCGCGCTGGCTACTCCGCAACCCTTGTCTGGCGGGGACTTCAAGGGAGTAGGCTGGCAGGTCGACACCACGACCGGCGACGTTCACGTCACCGCCCGGCCGAGCGACTACTCGGTCACCTATCTCGCGGCTGACATCACGCCGGCGCTCCTGCGCGACGGGGTGGACGGCCGCCCCGGCGACGACCGGCTCCCGACCAATCGCCTCGTCCAGCAATCACTGCAGCTCGACCCGGCATCGGCACCGCGGATCGCGGAGCTCACGGCCAGCGTCACCGCGGGGACGACGAACCGGTATGACGCGGCAGTCGCGATCCAGCGGTGGCTTCGTGACCAAGGCGGCTTCACCTACTCGCTCGATCTCGGCGACGAACCGACGAGCACGACCGGCGCGCAGAGCTCATCGGCTGGCGACCCCGTCACCCGATTCCTCGACACCCGGCGTGGGTACTGCGTCCAGTTCGCGACGACGATGGTCATGATGGCTCGGGCGCGTGGGATCCCCGCGCGCATGGCGATCGGCTTCCTGCCGGGCGCCTGGAACAACGGCGAGTATGCCGTGACGTCTGCGGACGCCCACTCCTGGCCCGAGCTGTATTTTCCCGGTGCGGGCTGGGTCCGATTCGAACCGACGCCGAGCGGCCATGTGGGCTCTCCGCCGGTCTGGTCCCTCCCTGCCACCGGCCCGACCTCAGGACCCGATCCCACGGCTGCCCCCACCACACCGCAAGCGACGACGGGGCCGTCCGAGGGGCCAGACCGAGGCCTTGAGCCACTTGACGGCGAAGTCCTCGCGGAAGTCCAGCAACCATGGATCGATCGAGCACGAGGTTGGCTGACCGACCCCTGGCACGCCTTACTCGTCATGGGCGTCATCGCGTTCATCGCCCTCGCCGTCCTGCCGGTCACGGCTGCAATCCGACGCCGCCGCGGAGGTCTGGATGCCTCCGGACCGATCGATCAGGAGTGGTCGCGGCTGCTCAGTGACCTCACCGACCTCGGGATCGCGCTCCCCAGCGGAGGGACCATCCGAGAGAACGCTGATGCGATCCTGATCGGGCGGCGTCTGCCTAGCGATGCCTCCGAGGCGCTGGCGACTCTCGCCAGCCTCGTGGAGCACGAGCGCTACAGCCGTCCACAGTCCTCCCACAACGACCTCGGGGCCGCCGGCAATTCGGCGGCAAGAGCACGGGACCTCGCCGATGTCGTGCGGCGCGCCGTCCGCGGGGTCACCCGCTGGTCCCGGCGCGTCCGGGCCGCCCTGGCGCCGTCCATCGCGCGTGAGTGGTGGTGGGCACAAGCCCGGGGGTATACCTCGTGGTCTACCGTCAAGCTGACCCGCTCGGGGCGCCGACAACGCTGAACCGGCCCGCAACTGCGTGGAGTCGCGGGCCGGTCGCAGGGTCTGGCGTCAGTCGAGGTAGTCGCGCAGCACCTGCGAACGCGAGGGGTGGCGCAGCTTGCTCATCGTCTTGGACTCGATCTGCCGGATGCGCTCGCGAGTCACGCCGTAAACCTTGCCGATCTCGTCCAGCGTCTTGGGCTGGCCGTCGGTGAGCCCAAAGCGCATCGAGACGACCCCTGCCTCACGCTCCGACAGAGTGTCGAGGACGGAGTGCAACTGCTCCTGCAGGAGGGTGAACGACACGGCCTCCGCCGGCACGACGGCCTCGGAGTCCTCGATGAGGTCACCGAACTCGCTGTCACCGTCCTCGCCCGAGCGGGGTGTGCAGGGAGATCGGCTCCCGACCGTACTTCTGGACCTCGACCACCTTCTCGGGGGTCATGTCGAGTTCTTTGGCGAGTTCCTCCGGCGTGGGCTCCCGACCGAGGTCCTGGAGCATCTGTCGCTGGACACGGGCCAGCTTGTTGATGACCTCCACCATGTGGACTGGGATCCGGATGGTGCGCGCCTGGTCGGCCATCGCCCGGGTGATGGCTTGACGGATCCACCACGTGGCATACGTCGAGAACTTGTAACCCTTGGTGTAGTCGAACTTCTCCACCGCGCGAATGAGGCCGAGGTTGCCCTCCTGGATGAGGTCGAGGAAAAGCATGCCGCGACCGGTGTAGCGCTTGGCCAGGCTGACCACGAGACGGAGGTTGGCCTCGAGGAGGTGGTTTTTTGCCTTCTTGCCGTCCTGGGTGCCCCCGCTACGGAATAAGTGCAGGTCAGAGGCATGATCACCGATCTTGGTGATCGTGCCTCTTTCCATGTGACCGCACTTTGACCGCAGAGTCTGAACGCTCCCGGATTGGTGCTGTCCGGGGATATCCTCGAATGGCAGTGGCCAGCCGATTGTGACCTCATCTGTCCGTGGACAACCAGTCGGTCAATCTCGTGCATCGCGAATGTCAAGAACCAGGGGCGGCGTTGGCGGGGGCCGACGTGGTCCCGAGCCGCGCAGCCGCCATCGATTCGTGCCGGGTCGCTTCGAGTGGTTCCCGAGCGCCGGTAACCCGCCTGCATGGGCCCCCGTTCCTCTCGCTAGCCTCCAACGACGACAGGGCGTGAGGCATAGGGGGCCGGAATGACGGGATCGTGCGGAGCTGAGGGATGAGTAGTCTCGGCAACTTCGTCTGGTCGATCGCGGACCAGCTCCGTGGTGTCTACAAGCCGCATCAGTACGGCGGGGTCGATCCTGCCGTTCACGATCCTGCGACGGCTCGACTGCATCCTCGAGCCATCCCGCGACGTGGTTCGCGGACTCGCGCAGAAGCATGAGGGCGGCTCCCTCGACGTGCAGGTCAGGCGGCAGACCGGATTTCGCTTCTACAACACCAGTGAGTTCGACTTCGCCAAGCTGCTCGCCGACCCCGAGGGGCTGCGATCGAACCTGATCGACTACATCAGCCGGTTCAGCGCGAACATCGACGTCTTCGAGCGCTTCAAGTTCGAGAACGAGATCGCCACCCTCGACGAGAAGGGCCGCCTCTACCTCGTCGTCTCGAAGTTCGCCGAAGTCGACCTCCACCCCGACGTCGTGCCCAACGCCGCGATGGGCGACCTGTTCGAGGAGCTGATCCGCAAGTTCGCCGAGGCGTCCAACGAGGAGGCGGGCGAGCACTACACCCCCCGTGACGCGATCCGGCTCATGGTCGACCTGCTCTTCGCCGAGGACAACGCCGCGCTCTTGGAGCCCGGCGTCGTCCGCAGCATCTACGACCCGACCGCCGGCACGGGCGGCATGCTGTCGGTCGCCGAGGAGCGGCTGCTGGAGCGCAACCCACAGGCCCGCCTCGCGCTCTACGGCCAGGAGCTCAACGACCAGTCGTACGCGATCTGCAAGTCCGACATGCTCGCCAAGGGTCAGGACGCCTCCAACATCCAGCTTGGCGACACGCTCATCGACGACAAGTTCGCCGGCCGCACGTTCGACTTCTGCATGTCCAACCCGCCATACGGCGTTGATTGGAAGGCCGCCCAGGAGTCGGTGAAGGCCGAGGCCGCAGCAATGCCGACAGGGCCGGTTCGGTCACGGTCTGCCGCCGATCTCCGACGGCCAGATGCTGTTCCTGACGCACCTCGCGCACAAGATGCGGCCCGCCCACGAAGGCGGCGGCCGGGCCGGCATCGTCCTCAACGGCTCGCCACTGTTCAACGGTGGCCGCCGAGTCCGGTCCGAGCGAGATCCGGCGCTGGCTGCTGGAATCCGACCTCGTCGACGCGATCGTGGCGCTTCCGACGAACATGTTCTTCAACACGGGCATCGCGACCTACATCTGGATCCTCGACAACACCAAGGCTCCCGAGCGCAAGGGCAAGGTCCAGCTCATCGACGCCACCGGGCTTCTGGACCAAGCTCCGCAAGAACCTCGGTGCGAAGGGCCGCGAGGTCGGCGCCGACGACCGCGAGCGCATCCTCAAGCTCTACGACGACTTCGCAGAGAACGAGCACTCCAAGATCTTCGACACCGACTCCTTCGGCTACTGGACCATCACTGTCGAACGACCGCTCGTCGACGAGAACGGCAGTGTTCATACAGATTCCAAGGGTCGCCCGAAGCCTGACCCGAAGTTGCGCGACACGGAGAACGTCCCGTTCAGCTACGAGGGCGGCATCAGCACGCTACTTCAAGGCCGAGGTCCTGCCCGCACGTCCCAGACGCCTGGATCGATGACAAGAAGACGAAGGTCGGCTACGAGATCCCGTTCACGCGACAGCTTCTACAAGTACGTTCCGCCCAGACCGCTTGCGGAGATCGACGCAGATCTAGAGGCGCAGGTCGCCAAGATCCTCGATCTGTTGCGCGAGGTGGAAGGTGGAGACCTGATCGCGAGGCGGACTCGGTATTCCATGGCTCGAAGGTCTGTCGATCCCGGCGCGCTGGTCACGAGACCAAGCGTCAAGTACCTCGTACGCGACATGCGAGGTCCGGCGAAGCCATCACGGCCGATGACATCTCAGCCCGAGCGGCAGGTACCCGGTCTACGGCGGCAACGGCCTTCGGGAGATACACGCAACGCACTACGACCCACAGCGGAACCAGGATTCTCATCGGCGAGGCAGGGCGCGCTATGCGGAAACGTCCATCTGCGTTACCGGCGACTTCTGTGGCTATGAGCACGCGATCGTGGCGGAAACAGTGTCAGGCGTCTAGATTGGGCGCTGGGGTTGACGGCACTATGCTGCGAGTACTGCATACTCTCGGACAGTCACTCACAGACGTCCGCGCCAGATCCAGGCGTCGGAACATCGGGCAGATCAAAGATGCTCTGGCTGTGCCCCTTCCCACCACTGGAGGAGCAGCGCGCCATCGCACGACTACCTCGACCACGAGACCGCCCAGATCGACGAACTGATCGCAGGCGCAGCAGCGTCTCGTGTCACTCCTGACTGAACGGCGGCGGGCGGTCGCTGCCGATGTGCTTGGAGTTCGGGTCGGCACTGGTGAGCCGGCTCAAATGGCTCGGTGACGGAGATCGATGCACAGGGCCGGGCGACAGGATGTCGAACCTCCCGCTCCTTTCGGTCTCGATCTCGTGGGGCGTGCGCAGGCGCGACGAGGTGTCCGACGAACTATCGAGGGCCGATGACCTCTCGAACTACAAGGTCTGCGACGCGGGCGACCTCGTGATCAACAGGATGCGTGCATTCCAGGGCGCACTGGGGTTGGCTCCGGAGATCGGGGTCGTTAGCCCGGACTACGCCGTTCTCAAAGTTGACTCGGGCGTGGACTCAGGCTGGCTGGTCGGCCGTCATGAAGACGCCGTGCCTTTGTGGCGGAGATGGCGACAGCGCGTTAAGGGCATCGGAAGCGCTGACCTCGGGTACTGCGAGAACGCCACGGATCAACGTCTCGGACCTAGGCGAGATTCGGATGGACGTGCCGGACAGGCCCACGCAAGCTGACAGAGAGCTCCGAACTTGCGCCGCCAGGTGGCCGACGACTGGATCGAGCTCGTTGCTCAAGCAGAGCGTCTGATCGAGATTGGCCCAAGAGCGTCGGCGCTGCATTGATCACGGCGGCCGTGACGGGCCAGACCGCCGTGTCGAGACGTCGCCTGACTTCCCACTTCGCTGGTGACGAAGCGGGCAGGATAGGTGACTGATGGCTGACTACAACGAGATCAAGTTCGAGCAGGAGATTGCTGAGCATCTCGCTGCTCACGGCTGGTTGTACTCACCGAACGACGACGGCTACGACCGCGAGCGGGCGCTGTTCCCCGAGGACATCTTCGGCTGGCTGGCTGACACTCAGCCCGACGAGTTGGCGAAGGTACTCAAGCGGGACACGCCCGCGGAGCAGGGCGCAGGTGCTCGACCGGCTTGGTGAAGGTGCTGGACACGCCGCTCGAGTCCGGTGGCGGCACGCTGAACGTGCTGCGGAAGGGCTTCTCCCACATCTCGGCACGGCTCGACATGTGTCAGTTCCAGCCGGAGTCGACGCTGAACCCTGCCACGATCGGAGCGGTATCGCAGGGTGCGTGTCAGGGTGATGCGCCAGGTCCACTACTCGACCGCGACCAACCACTCGCTCGACCTGGTGCTGTTCGTCAACGGGCTCCCGGTGGCGACGTCTCGAGCTGAAGACGGACTTCACCCAGTCGGTGACGGACGCGATCAACCAGTACAAGACGAACCGGCCCGTGAGAGATCCGGCGACCGGCAAGCCGCAGCCGATGTTCGGGTTCGGGACGCGGGCGCTCGTCCACTTCGCGGTGTCCAACGACGAAGTGTGGATGACCACCAGACTGGCCGGCGAGAGGACGCACTTCCTGCCGTTCAACCGCGGCACCGTCGACGGTGGGGCGGGCAACCCGCCTGCGGCGGAGGGCAAGTCCGCCACCGCGTACCTGTGGGAGGAGATCCTTCGAGCGCGACACCTGGCTGGGGATCATCGGCCGCTTCCTGCACCTTGAGACCAAGGACGAGCCGCGACCCGATCTCGGGCGAGGTGTCGAAGGCAACGACGCTGCTGTTCCCTCGGTTCCATCAGTGGGACGCGGTCACGAAGCTGACCGAGGCAGTGTCGATCGAGGGGCCGGGAGCGCGCTACCTCATCCAGCACTCGGCAGGGTCGGGCAAGACGAACTCGATCGCCTGGACCGCGCACCGGCTTGCCCGACTCCAGGTGAACAACGAGAAGGTCTTCGACTCGGTCATCGTGGTCACCGACCGCAACGTTCTCGACGCCCAACTGCAGGACGCGATCAAGCAGATCGACGCCACGGCTCAGTCAGGGTCAGGCGTACTCGGGCATCGTCGCGGCCATCGACATCGACGAGGCCCGCAAGCAGGGCGCCACGTCCAAGTCCGGGCTGCTCGCCAAGGCGCTGGTCAACGGCAAGCTCATCATCGTGGTCACCATCCAGACGTTCCCGTTCGCGATGCAGGAGATCCGCGAGAACGCCGGATTGCGCGGCAAGCAGCTTCGCGGTCATTGCTGACGAGGCGCACTCCTCCCAGACGGGCCGCACCGCTGCGGAACTCAAGGCCGTGCTCACAGCCGACGAGTATGGCCGCTGCTGAGGACGGCGGCGAGATCGACGTCGAGGCGCTGCTCGCGGCCGAGGCCAGCGAGCGAGCCAGCTCGGCACAACATCTCCTACTTCGCGTTCACCGCCACCCCGAAGGCGAAGACACTGGAGTTGTTCGGTCGGGTGCCCGGATGGCGGAGAACTGCCGGTGCCCGTTCCATGTCTACTCGATGAAGCAGGCGATCGAGGAGGGCTACATCCTCGACGTACTGCGCGGCTATCACTCGTTCCAGATGGCGTTCAGGGTCGCCGGCACGGCGGATGCAGAGGTCGAGGTCGATCAGGCCGAGGCAACGCTGCGGGTGAAGCGGTGGGTCAAGCTCAACCCGCAGACCATCGCCCAGAAGTCGGCCCTCATCGTCGAGCACTTCCACGAGAACGTCGCGGGACTGCTCGAAGGCCACGCTAAGGCGATGGTCGTCTCCGACTCACGGCTCGCTGCCGTGCGCTACAAGCGTGAGATCGACAAGTACGTCGCGGCCAAGGGCTACGACATCGGCACGCTCGTCGCCTTCTCCGGTTCCATCAGCGACGCCGAGTACGGCATCGAGGACGCGACCGAGGCTTCGCATGAACCCTGGCGCTGGTGACCTGCGCAAGGCGTTCCGAGGACGACACGTACAAGGTCATGATCGTCGCCAACAAGTTCCAGACCGGCTTCGACCAGCCCCTGCTGTGCGCGATGTACGTCGACCGCCGGCTCTCTGGTGTGACGACAGTGCAGACGCTGTCGCGGCTCAACCGCACCTACCGGACGCCGTCGGGGCAGGTGAAGGACACGACGATGATCGTGGACTTCGTCAACGTGCCCGAGCAGATCCAGGCGGACTTCGAGCCGTACTACACAGATGCCTTCCTGGAGACCGCGACCGACCCGAACCTCGTCCACGACATCGCCACCAAGCTCGACACCACCGGCGTCTACGAGCTCGCCGACATCGACGCGGTGGTCGACGCCTGGGTGAAGGGCAAGGGTAACCAGGCGCTCGACTCCGCGTTTGCGCCGACGCTGACGCGGTTCCGCACCCGGCGAAGCCAACGCGATCGTCGCAGACGACAAGGCTGAACTCGACGCGCTCGCGATCTTCGTCAAGGACCTCGGCAGCTTCGTCCGCGTCTACGACTTCATGAGCCAGATCGTCGACTACGGAAGTGCCGAACTGGAGAAGCGCTCCATCTTCTACCGGCTGCTCGTCCAAGCGACTTGCACGACCGCACCGAGCCAGGACGACATCGACCTTTCTAGCCTGTCGCTGGTCGCGGTGCGCCAGATCGACAAGGGGCAGACCGACCTCGGACTTGGCGAGCGGGTCGGGCCTCAAGGGCATGACCGAGGCCGGGTCGGCCGAGAAGCAGGACCCGAAGTTGGTCGCCCTCCAGGAGGTCATCGACCGGCTCAACGACCTGTTCGGCGCAGAGGAGTTCACCGCCAGTCCAGCCCGAGTCGTTCGTCCGCGCGCTGATGGACCGAATGCTGGAGAACGAGGCGCTTGGTGCAGCAGGCGCGTGTGAACTCGGTGAAGCAGTTCGCCGAGAGCCCCGACTTCGACGAGGCGGTAGTCGACGCGGTCGCCGACAACCAGGGTGCCCACAACGGATCGCCGACTACTTCTGGTCCGATGCCCCCGGTCGCTCGACTCTGATTCTCGCCCTCGCGAAGGCATTCCACGAACTCGCATCGGAAGTCGATGTCGCGTGACCTCCGATGAGATGACCAGCGAACTTGGCGACTCCCTCGGTCCTCGCGACCCCACGGTCATGGCCGCCTTTGCCGCCCTCCCATCGGACCCCACTGGGATCACTACGTTCGAGCGATACCTCTGGCAAGCCAAGCTCAGCCGTACGGCAGCCTGGCTGCGGGTCTTCGGAGGACCCAACACCATGGCGATCGTTTGTGAGCATGTTGAGGATCTCGCCATCGTTGAGACGACGGGCTTCTGCTTCGCGCAGCTCAAGACCCGAGACAAAGGCTCGTGGAGCGCGGCCAAGATCTGCGAGGCTGGACATGCCATCGAGAGGCTCGTTGCTTCCTACAAGTTGGCCGACGCTGCGGGCATAGCAAGCCTGTCACGGTTCGAGGTCGTGGCTTGGAGGGGCCGCCCGCCAGAGCACAAGGCGACGACCGCCTTCTTCGCCGCTCCGACCGTCGGCTACGGAGGACGTCGAAGAAGAAGATCCGAGCCTTCGGCCTCACCTGGCGCCAAACTGGCGGACTTTCCTGCAGAGAGTACTGTCGATCCACTGTCACCAGCCCGCGAGGCAGGCCGTCGACGCCGTCAACGTCAGGCTCATCGGCGCCATTTGGCCCGGGCAGTCGGACGGAGCAGGTCGAGCGGCTCTACGAGGCGCTCCTCCAAGCCGCCGAGTTGGCAGCGCAGAGCGCTAGCCGAGACGCCCCAGAGCTGTGCGCAGCGCCATCCGGGCCGCCCTGAGATCTGCCCCAGCAACGTCACCCCGACGCCTGGGCGCCCATCGCATCCCAGGCCCTGGCCTGACGGACAGCTCCGCGCGCTTTGTCCGCCGATCGCCAGCCGGACACAGACCAGGACCTGGTCGCACGCGCAGCGTCCGGGCGAAGCGACCCTCCTGGAACTCAAGCTTGGTCCGGGCGGGAGCGTCGGAAGACGACCGTGAGGCGCGCCCTCCTCGCGCGAGCCGACGCCGACGTGGCGGCCACCGGAGGCGCGGGCGTCGCGGGCCGATGACGAGCTGGAGCACCGCAGGGGGACGCTCGAGACGCGCCTCCTCCTTGCCGCTGCCGGTCCGCCTTGCGTCCCTGGCAGCGTCCACCGGCGCGACCCTGCAGCGCCACGAGCCGGAGCTACATCTTCCACAGCCTGATGAGCAACGTCGCCAACACGGCTGGCTGTTGACGTCGACGGATCTCTACGACCGCGACCACCGGCTCGTCGTCGGCCACTTGTGCGGCGTCTCCGACCAGCGCCGATTCGGGTGGGGGCTGTCGTGAGTGCTGACGCCCGCACGGCCGCAGAACCGCGTCCGTCCGAAGACTCGAGGCGAGCGGCAACTTCAGGGCGTCCCGCGAAGCCGAGGCTCGCGTTTGCTACTTCTTGATCCACGGTTTCAGTCAGGAAGGCGACTGGCCCTCGCACCCTGGAAGGCCGGGTCAAGCTCGCCAAGCTGGACTTCCTGCTCCGCTATCCCCGCCACCTCGCGACGGTCCTCGCGAGCCGAGGGCTTGCGCGAGGCTGGAGCGGCAAACGCTGGATCGCCAGGACAGCCCGCTGGAGTCCCGGATGATGCGGTACCGGTACGGCCCCTGGGACCCCAGCTACTTCGCCGTGCTCGGCTCGCTCGTCGGACGCGGGTTGATCGAGGTCGTGCCCGCGCAGGGCACCAACGCGCTCGGGCACCGCACCACCCAGTCAGGCGCCGCGCTGGTCTGATTTCGAGGACGACGGCGCCTTCGATGAGGTCGTCGGGCGGGTCACGTCTGCTGCGCCGCCACCTCGACCTGACCGGCGAGTCCCTCAAGAAGATGCTCTACGACTCTCCCAGAGGTGGCGGACGCGACGCGGCACGAGGAGCTTCGCGTGACCGGACCAGCCTGAGCGATCGCGACGAAGCACGCCCATCACCTCCGACTCGACGAGATCGAGCTGGTGGGCGGATTGCGCACGGTCGCGCTTCCAGCAGGGCCTCAACCTTGTCCGCGGAGACATCACCACCGGAAGACGACACTGAGTCCGCCTCATCCACGCGTTCCTCGGCAGCATTCCGAGCAACTTGCCTCCCGAGACGGGAGCCGTCCGCGCGATCAGGGGCCGCGCTCTTCTCGGGCGCGCAGTCGTGGAACATCTACAGGCCGATGGTGACGACCAACGAGGCGCCAGTTGAGGTCGCGTCCGTCCCAACCCGAGGAGGGCGCAGAGGGCATCGCCGTACGACTGCCGGCAGGGGGCCAAGGCGGGCTATGGTGGACTTCCTGCTCGCTCAGCTCGGGTTGCCGATCGTTTCGGTGCCGCGGGCGCGACGCGAGCCAACGAACGAACTGTCGCCTGTCACGATCAACGACTGGCTCCTGTACTGCATCGTCACCGGTGACGATCTCGACACCCAAGTCTTCGGGCACAGGCATCCGTTCCGCGACCTCAAACGTCGCTGGGTCTTTGAGATTGCTTATGGCCTCTACGACGAGGAGATGGCGAACCTGCCGGCCAACCTCCGCAGGACTGATCTGGCGATTCGTGCCTCCGAAAGCGAAGCCGAAGTCATTCGCCAGTTTCTCGCCGGTACCACCGATCGGCAAACCGGAGGAGTTGGAGGACACAACTCGCTCTGCAACAGACGCGACTGACCGAGCTCCGTGACAGGCCAAGAACCTGAGTGGAGCCAGCACGGCCGAGCCCGGCGACAGAGATCGGTCACACGCGAACGGCGCTACTCGATGCGCGCCAGGAACTTGATGCCGTCCGCGCTGAGATTCGCCAGCATCAAGGGCAGCTCCGAGATCTTGGCGAGCTTCAACGCCAGCTCGCGGGGCTTTCCAAGCGATTGACTCGCTCAATCGTGGCGGACGAGTGGATGGTCGACTTTGACTTCGTCGTGATGCCCACGATGTGGCCAGGACGTTGACCAACACCGTGCCGAGAGCCCGATCTGCTACCTCTGCGAGCAGCCCGAGCCCACGTCAGCGCCCGACCGTGACGCTCTCATCCGTGAACAGGACCGCGTCACTTACCAGATCGCCGAGACTGATCAACTCATCGCCGAGCGAACCAAGACGCTGGGCGAACTGCGGCTGCACGAGGAAGACCTCGCGGGCACGCTGGCCACCGTGTCGGGGCGCCTCACTCAACCTTACCGCAAGACGTTCGTCTGGCGCGAGCCGCTGAGTTGCAGAGCGTCGCCGCGGAGACGGCGACAGTCGAGGCAAATGTCGACTGGATCAACCGCTACCTGACTCTCATCGATCGACAGGCAGACCAGTCGGGGTATCCTCGATGGGCTGCGCGCGCGGAAGGTTGAACTGGAGAGCAGATCGAGGCGCACAGCACGAGCGTCGCTGCTGCCGAAGAGAACATCGAAGCGCTCGAGAAGCGGATCGTTGACTACCTCACTCGGCCTCCACGTGCCGCAGCTCGGGGACCTCCTGACGGTCAAGATCAACCGGACCACCTATCTCCCTGAAGTGCAGCGCTCGACGAGCCTTCGACGAGCTCTCTAGCCAGGGCCTCAAGACACTCGTGAACGTCGCCCACGCCCTGCGCACACCACACGGTGGCCATTGACCGAGGCCTCGACATGCCAGGCATGCTCATCCTGGATGGCGTGTCTGCCAACTCTGGGAAGGAGGGGTTTGAGGGTGATCGGGTGGT
>JBAOHD010000022.1:0-8836 GCA_037046615.1 Dermatophilaceae bacterium | reverse complement strand
CCTGACCTTCTCATTGCGAACGAGACGCGCTACCAACTGCGCCACAGCCCCGGATGCGACGGACACTCTAACACCGCGCCCCCAGGAGCACGCCAATCGATCCGACCACCGTCCACAAGGCCACCGCAGTGTGACAAGGACGCACGACGCAAGACGCAATAACGGCATACTCGTGTTGCGAAATCTCGGGATGGTGGCCTAGCATCCCTGCCACGAGGGGAGTACTTCCCAGACCTGTCCCGGTCATCACGAGCGTCCGACGTCGCTCTCGGGGCGGGGCCGCCCCAGCCGGTGAAGGAGACCTCAGGCCGACCGAAAGCGTCCCCTCGTGTTCCCTTCGATCCCTGAGTTCCCTGCGGCCTTCCTGCCGCTCGCGTCATCCGTCGCCCAAACCTCCACGACGACAGCGACAACAGCGACAACAGCGACGACGGCGACGACGGCGTCGATCGCCTCCCCCACCCTCTGGTGGGTCACCATCGCGGGAGTCGTCGCGCTCTTCGTCCTCGACTTCCTCATCACCCGCCGCCCCCACGAGGTCAGCATGGGTGAGGCATGGCGTTGGAGCGCTTTCTACGTGGCCGTCCCCGTCGCCTTCGGCGTCTGGCTGTGGCAGCGCTATGGCGGCGACCAGGGCCTTGAGTTCTTCACCGGCTATCTCGTCGAGAAGTCGCTCTCGGTCGACAACCTCTTCGTCTTCCTCCTCCTGCTCGGGGCCTTCGCCGTGCCGCGCGAGTTGCAGCAACGGGTGTTGCTCATCGGTGTGGCCGGCGCACTCATCCTCCGCGGCATCTTCATCGCGCTCGGCGCGGGACTGATCGCCACCTTCTCGTGGACCTTCCTCCTCTTCGGCGCGATCCTGCTCGCGACGGCGATCAAGGTCGGGCGCGACGCCGTCCGAGGCGCCGATCACAGCGTCGACATCGGACTCCCTGCGCACGGTGCGCATCCTGCGCCGCTTCTGGCCGGTCCAGACCGAGTATGCCGGCACGCAGCTGTCCGTCCGCAGTGACGGGCAGCGCGTGCTCACGCCCATGGCACTTGTCATCGTCGCCATTCTCGCCACCGACGTCGTCTTCGCCGTCGACTCGGTGCCGGCGGTCTACGGCATCACCGGCGATCCCTACCTCGTCTTCGCCACGAACGCCTTTGCCCTGCTCGGTCTGCGCGCGCTCTACTTCGTCCTCGCCGGTGCGCTCGCATCGCTGGCCCACCTCGGCCATGGGCTCGCGCTCATCCTCGCCTTCATCGGCGTCAAGCTTGTGCTGCACTGGGCGCACGGCGTGTGGCCCGCCGTGCCCACGGTCCCGACCCTCGCGAGCCTCGGGGTCATTGTCGGCATCCTCGCGACCGTCACGACGACGAGCCTCATCGCGGCCCGCCGCTCGGCCTCGGCTGCGGTCGCAGAGTCGGAGGCGACCGGCATACGCTGACCCGTATGCCGCCCACCACGCCGTCGACACCACCATCCGTGCCCCCGGCGATCCGGGCGGCGAGCGAGTGGGCGTGGCGCCTGCTGGCCATCGCGGCGGCCGTTGTCGCGACGGCATACCTGCTCGGCTTCGTCTCCGAGGCGGTCATCCCGATCGTCGTCGCCGTGCTCCTGGCCGCCCTCCTCGACCCGATCAAGCAGGTACTGCGCCGCCGGCTCAAGCCCGCAGCCGCGGCGGGAGTGACGGTCGTGGCGACCATTGCTGCCATCTCGCTGCTGCTGTTCCTCATCGGGAGTCAGATCACGGGCGGTTTCTCGGAGATGGCCGGGCAGGTGGGCCAGGGCCTCGATCAGATCCGAGCGTGGGTCCGCACCACCTTCAAGATCACCGACAGCGAGTTCGCCCGCTACCTCGACGAGGCCAAGGCCGCGCTGTCATCGAGCGATGGGCTGCGTGGGTCGCTGACCAAGGCCGGCCTCGGCGCGACCCACGTCATCGCCGGCACATTCATCAGCCTCTTCGCCCTGTTCTTCTTCCTCTACGAGGGCGACCGCATCTGGGGCTGGGTCGTGCGGCTCTTCCCGCGCGACGCTCGGGCCAAGGTCGCCTCATCAGGTGAGGTGGCGTGGCGGCAGCTCACGGCTTTCACCCGCGCCACGCTCCTCGTGGCTCTCGTGGACGCCGCTGGCATCACCATCGTCGCGCTCGTGCTCCGGGTGCCCTTTGCGCTGGCCATCGGTGCGCTCGTCTTCCTCGGGGCGTTCATCCCCATCGTCGGCGCGCTCATGAGCGGGCTGGTGGCCGTCCTCATCGCTCTCGTCGCCCACGGCCCCGTCGTCGCGTTGCTCATGTTGGCCGGCGTCATCGCGGTGCAACAGCTCGAATCCCACGTGCTCCAGCCCTTCCTGCTGGGCCGGGCCGTCGCCGTCCATCCCCTGGCGGTGATCCTTGTGATCGCCGCCGGAGTGGTCGTGGCCGGCATCGTCGGAGCGCTCGTGGCGGTGCCGATCGCCGCCGTCCTCAACGGAGTGGGCAAACACCTGGCCGGCCATGATGCGCCGGCCCTGCCAGCAGCACCGCACCCTCCCGCCTCGTCGGATCCGGGCGAGTCAGGTCCAGCGGCCGCAGCGACCTAGCATTCGCTCGGGCGGGCCGTGGCTTCGGCTGTGCTCTGTGGCGATCCAGCGCAGTGACGTCAGTCGCCGACAGCCCGCGGGACGGCCATTTCGAGCGACGAGTCCTCGCCATCGCACGCACCCGCCTCGGAGCCGGCCGCGTGCGGCGGTGCAACGGGGGGCAGCGCAGGTGCCTTGTCCTTGAGCGTGTAGGTGGGGGGCGGCACGGCGACGGGGCTCCACGGCATACCGAGGCCGGGGTGCGAGATCTCGACGGTGGCGGGGTCGACGCCGAAGTCCGCGAAGGCGACCACCGCAGGACGCACGGGAGCGATGGCCGGCGCCGTCGGGGCGACCCGCTCATGCTCGTCGGGCACCCCCTGCGTGTCGGGCATCTCTGGGGCCTCGATGGCGACCGACTCCACGGCCGCCGCGGAGGAAGTCTCCGAGGGCGCGGCGGCAGGCGCGGGCCGGGGCGAGCGGGTGGCTGGCCGAGCCGCGGCGATCTGGTCAGCTCGGCCCGGAGCTGACGCGGTGCGCGCGCGTGCCAACTGCGCTCCGGTATGCCGTGACGTGCGCTCGCGGACGGCTGCCATCCGCAGTGCACCGACGGCAAGCACGAGCGCGAGCACAGGCACGACGGGCAGCCACCGCGCGATGACATCCGTGAACGCGAGGACACCGACGACGGGAAGGGCCAGCATCGCGAGCCCACCGAGCAGTGCCCAGGCGCGGCGGATCACCATGGTGCGCCGCGGCACGGGGCGCCTGCTCGCACGACGGGCTGGTCGAGGACGGGTGTCCAGGGGAGCGTTCGTGCGGGTGACCCCGGCCAGGCTGTCGGGTGGGGTGACCGTCGCGCGCTGGCTTGAGCGGGCGATCAAGGGCGATGCCGGAGCGCTGGTGGCCGGCGGTGAGGAGACCTTCGCGTGATGCCCTTCGGCGGCCTCCCGCACGGCGAGGCTGGGCCGCGGGGTGGGCGCGGCGATCACAGGACGACGGTCGAGCACTCGCATCGCGTCGCTGAATCGGTCGAGCGACCGGGCGGTGGCGAGGTCTTCTCTGCGGCGCACCCAATGCTGCACGAGGAAGGCAGCCCAGATGCCGATGACGGCGACAAAAATCAAGGACGAGGGCTGCACCGCTCCACGGTATGGAGGCAGGCGCCTAGGCGGTCGGACCTCGGTCGGTGTGTCGCGGATGAGGCTGGTGTGACGGTTGGGATTCGTCCCATCGAGTGATCGTGCGGCGGCCGTCGCAGTCCTCTGTCGTCAGAGCAAAGGTGCGGTGATCACACCATCGGCCCTCGATGTGCATATACCGCTGCCGGACTCCTTCGTCCCTCATCCGCAGGTGCGCGACAACCGCGAGGGAAGCCTCGTTTTCGGGCCGCACGTTGACCTCGACCCGGTGCAAACCCATCGGCCCGAAGGCATAGTCACACAGCTCGGCCAGTGCCCGCGTCGTCACGCCCTGCCCGGCGAACCGCGGACCGACCCAATAGCCCGCCGCCGGCTGACAGCAGCAGATCCCCGGGTGATCCCGAAGAGATGGACCTGACCGGCAAGATGTCCGTCCACCTGGATCGCAAAGGGCAAGGTCGTGCCCGACCTCGCCTCATCGTTCATCGCCCGGACATACCCGGCGAAACCCACCCGGTTGCCGACCCCATCAGGGGGCGTCGGCTCCCACCGGGCGAGGTAGTCCAGGCTCTCGCGGCGCAGGGCCTCCCACCCGCCCCGGTCGCGCCGGCCCAGCGGTCGCAGGACGATCCCCGGCGCACGGCCGTCGCTCACGACGAGGCTCACCGGCCATCGGTGCCCCACGTCAGCCAGCCTGATCATGATCACCGCCGCCACGGAGCTGGTCGACGACATGGTCGACCACGGGGCGCAGCACCGACAGGGCGTCCGCGACCCCTCCCCGGGAGCCAGGCAGGTTGACGACGAGAGTCCGCCCGCTGATCCCTGCCAACCCACGCGTGATCGACGCGAGCGCCAAACCGCGGCTGATCCCGACATGACGCACGAGCTCTGGTATGCCGGGTATCTCCCGCTCGAGGAACGGTCGGGTCTGCTCCGGGGTCACGTCGCCGGGCGCAACCCCGGTGCCCCCGGTCGTGATGACGACCGCCGGGGACGAGGCGAGGGCCGCGCCGATCGCGTGACCGACCTCCGGCCCGTCGGGGACGACGATCTGCGGCGGCACGGCATACCCCCACTCCTGGAGGGTCGCGACGAGGACGGGACCCGTGCGGTCCTCGTAGGTCCCGTCAGAAGCGCGCGTGGACGCGACGATGCGTCGCGCGTCGCCGCCGCTCTCGGTCCCCCCGTCGCTTGCAGCGTCGGTCGCAGCGTCGGTCGCAGCGTCGGTCCCGGCGTCGGTCCGGCGTCGGTCGGCGTCTCGACCGGATCGCCGGTACACGCAGTGACGGGGGCGAAGAGGAGGCTGAGAGCGTGGCCGCGCATGCGCCGCCACCGTAGCGGATCCGGGCGCGGACTCTACTCGCTCGGTCGCGGCCTTGTCCCGGCGCAGCAGGTGCGTTCTCCTCCTTTCGTGCGTCCGTCGGACCTCGTCGCCCTCGCCGCTGGCCTGGTTCGGCCAGGGACCCCGCTCGACCGAGTGCGACGACCGCTTCGTCTTCGACGAGGAGCAGCACCGAGATCCACGAAGGGGCCTAGCCCGTGGCATACCTCCGCGGCGCCGGTCGTTCGATCGGCGATGCGTGGCTCTCGATCGCTTCGCGTCGTCCTCCTGCTCGTCTGCGTCGTCGCGGTCGTCGCGGTTGTGCTGCGGAGGCGTTCGCAGACCCCTGACGCCGCCGCTCCGAGCGCCGGGACCCGGCCCGATCCCGCTCCTTTCGGACGCCGTGTCGACCGCGGTCGAGGCCGAAGCCGATGTCGCCGACGTGTCCGATACCGACGCCGCCGACGCCCTCGTCCTCGACGAGCTCGACTTCGAGCCCCGAAAGGCCGTTGTCGCGCGGAGGTCCCGCCCGGCACCACGCTCGCGCGCGTCCCGGACCGCGTCCTCGCCGCGGCCGTCGTCGAGGGCGTCGACGTCGACGCCGGCACCTACCCGCTCTTCACGGACGCCGACCACGACTGGAGCGCGCGCGACTGTGTCGGCGACGAACTCCTCTTCGGCCCTCCTTCGGACGCCAAGCCGCGCTGGTACGCGCCCCTCGCCACGCCCCTCGAACCCCTCGAGGAAGAGGACGCTGGCGTGCTGCGCGGCCCCTTTCGGAATCGGCGCGCGGACCGGTGCTCGGTCGCAAGATGGTCGTGAACGTGACCGTCGGCCTGACCTCCGGCTACGACGACGCCTGCTTCGGTTTCCTCGCGCTGGTTCGGCTGTCCGCCGGCGAGATCGTGGTCGAGGCAGCGACCTTGGCGCTCGGCTGCAACCCCGGCCAGATCGCGCACCTCGACGGCAAGCTCGTGGTCGTCGAGCGCTCACCTCCCTCCAACAGCGGTGAGAACGCGGCCGACGTCGACGGCGACTTCCGTATCCTCCGACCGAGCGGCGGGCGCCTCGTTCCGCTCGGTCGCATCCCCGCGTTCCACAGCTGGGGGAACGGCGCGTTCGCGCTCCCCGGCCGCTACGTGTCGCTCGACACGAAGCTGCTGGGACCGGAGGGGACCGACGCTGCGCTTCGAGGAGACCTGGTGCTCCGAGCTCTCTGAGCGAGGACGACCACGACGCGAGGGCCTGGCGGCGCAAGGTCATCCGGACCTACACCCGCGAACACGGCAAGCTCGTGCCCACGCCGCCCCGCGCCCCTCCGAGCTTCGCCGCGAAGTGACCCTCCATTCACCGACGTCGGTGAACGCGTTCTCCGACGCTCGTGAATCAGGGCAGGGTGTACGTCACCGTGTAGCGGTGTTGCTTCTCGACGATCTGGACCTCCATCGTGCCCTCAATCCCGGCGAGGTCTCCGGTGCCCGTGCCGGCGACGATCTCGAATCCACAGGGTCTTGTCCTCCTTCGAAGCCCGGGCCAGGTGGGTCACGACGAAGCTCCCCCTGCGGCCCTCGAGGGTGCCCTCGATGCGCTCGAGCGCGACGTAGGCCGCGTGCTCACCGGCGCGCACGGAGAGGAACTGCACCTCACTCGTGGCGGTGAGAGGACCATGGAAGGTCTTGTCGAAGGTGGCGCGGGCGAGGGTCACGCCGTCGCGATCGGAGTACGGAGGCTCGGCGCGCATCGTGACGTCGAACGTTCCCTGGGCGGTGCTCATCCACGACGAGGTACTGCCGCCCGGCGCCGTCGTCTTGTAGAAACCCGACATGACGGACGCGCGCCCGGTCGGCCCGCCGCGGGGCGTGTTGCCCAGCGGAGCGGGCGCGACGACGCGAGGTGAGCACCTGCGCTTCGCACCTTCGCCCCCGCTCGCGCCGTACCTGGCGCACTTCTGGTGGGTCACCTGGGACGTCCCCGCGCCGGTCGTCGTGGAGACGCTGCCGCACCCCACGCTGCACCTCGTGTTCGAGACGCCCGGCGATCGCGGTGAGCTCTCGGGCGTCAGCCTCCGCCGGTTCACGCGCACGCTGACCGGTCGTGGACGCGTCTTCGCCCTCAAGTTCCGCCCGGCGGTCTTCGGCGCGCTCGCGTCGCGCGCGGTCTCCACGCTGCGAGACCGTCGCTGCTCCCCGCACGAGACGCTGGCTTCGACGGCGCTGGCCGACGCGCTCGGCGCGGTGGGCGAGGCGATCCGCACCGTCACCCGACCAGAGGACGCGGCGCAGGCGGCCGAGTCGCTGCTGCGCGACGCGCCGTGGCCTCCGCTGTCGCCGCCGCTGCGGGCGATCCGGGATCTCGTCGAGCGCATCGAGCACGACCGGACCGCTCGTGCGCGTCGACGACGCGGCCCGGGCGGTGGGCCTCGACGCGCGGACCCTCGAGCGGCGGTTCCGCGCGTGGGTCGGGCTCACGCCCAAGGCGGTGATCGGGCGCTACCGGCTCATCGAGGCCGCCGAGCGCGTGCAGCGCGAGCCGGCGACACCGCTCGCCACCATCGCCGCCTCGCTCGGGTACAGCGACCAGGCGCACTTCTCGCGAGAGTTCCGCGCCGTCGTGGGGCGCACGCCCCGACAGCTCCGCGAGGCCGCGAGGCCCTGACGCGATCGGTGCGTTCTCCGGCACAGCCTGACCCATGCCCGAGCCGCGTTTGCGGCGGTTTCTCGCGGCGCACGTGCGCACGAGTCTTGCTGGAATCCGTGCATGGCTCCCCGTCTCTCTCTCCTCCTCACCTTCCTCGTGCTCCCCGCCTGTGGCAGCACCGTCGTGCCCGGAGAGGCTGCCGACGGTGGCGTCGAGGCCGCGGCCGACACCGGGCACCGTCGTCTCGGAGACGGGCCCCGACGTCCCCGCCGTCGAGACCGGGCTCTGCGCGCGCGCCAGCGACCGGCTGACCATCGTGGCCACCGGGCGCCACACCCTCGGCTGCAGCCTCGGCACGCGCGACGCGGGGATTCCCGGCCCGATGACCGGCCGAATCGTCCGCGTCGACGCGACGTCGTTCGATCTCGACACGTGCCCGCCCACCGCCGACTGCGTGCCGCTCATCACGACCTTCAAGGTGACCGCGCCGGGGCTCGACCTGCGGGGCATGCGGGAGAAGAGCTACGTGGAGGTGACGTACACCGAGAGCTTCTTCTTCGGCTGCAGCACCTCCATCGTCGTGCGCTCGGTCGACACGTGGACCGGCGTCAAGAACCCCGCGGACGTCGGCGGCAAGATCTACCTCGCGGGCGGCGACGGCGACGACCCGACGCTGCCGTTCGCGATCGACAAGGTCCGCCAGCACTGCCTCCCCGAGGGCACGCCGACGTGCGGTGGCAGCGCCGCGCCCGACCACTACGCCTACCGCTTCGCGGGCACGCGCCACGATCGGGATGGGCGAGACGACCACGTTCACCGCGGCCGGCCAGAAGTTCGAGGCCCGCAACCTGCGCGCGTACTACCTCGGCTGGTGCGACGAGTACTGGGACTACGCGTTCTGGCTCACGAGCGCCAAGCCCTAGCCGCCTCGCAGCTGGACACAGGCTCGGAGCGCCGGTAGTCCGGGCTCGATGAAGCGCCTGCTCCTCGCCTTCGCCGTCTCCGCGGTCGCGTGCGACTCGCTCCCCCGCAGCCTCGACGAGGACGAGTGCCGCGGCTGGGCCGAGCACTACCTGGAAGCTCGCCAAGGTCTCCGCGCGCGAGCACGCCGTCGCCTGCGGCAAGGAGGCGGCCGCCAAGGACACGCTCGTCGAGCGCATGGGCAAGAGCGCCGAGGAAGCGGTC
>JBAOHD010000021.1:0-124061 GCA_037046615.1 Dermatophilaceae bacterium | reverse complement strand
TGCTCTGCGGCAGAGGCGGAGAGTTACGGCGTCGGTGTCCACGTCCTCTTCCCCGGCTACGTCCCCTCTACGGTGTTGGCTGAACGAGCTCGAATGTGGGGTTTACGGGAACCGATCCGTCCTTTGTGGACCCGGGGGCGCACCCTGCGGCGGGTCGCAGAGTCGCTCACCAACGGGCGGCCACCCCACGTCATCTATGTCAATGTCATGGAGCGATTCGCGCCCGCCGTGCCGAGTTTGTCTCAGCGGCTCTTTTGGACAGCCTGCCGGACGATGCAACCATTCCCAAGCCACCTCGGGAATGGAGGTGGACATTCATGAATGGCCTGATGTGGCATGGCACGGGGCCGGGGCGCTGTCCGGTCGTCCATGGGGCCGCCGATCCGAAGATCATTAGCGCTCCTTTTGCCTGGTATCGGATGCTACGGCTCCAGGCTCCACTGGCCTACAGTCCCGAACTCGGGGGCTACCTCGTCACCCGCTATGACACCGTCGCGCAGGTGTTGGCCGACGACGGACGCCGCTTCTCCAGTGCTGCCTTTGCATCTCCGGTCCCCAACATCTTCATGACCGACGACCCCGATCACGCGCGGTATCGCACTGCGACGGTGCGGCACCTTACTTCGCGCTTTGTGAGAAGCCTGGAGCCCTACGTCGTAGCCCAGGCCGCAACGTTCGTCGACGCTTTCGCGGGAGAGCCGGAGGTGGACCTGCTTGAGGCGCTGGCATACCCTCTGCCGATCCGCGTCGTGTGTCACGTCCTGGGCATCCCCGAGTCCGACTCAGGAGCGTTCCATGCCTGGAGCGCCGCGGTTTTCAGCGCCTTGACCGCCAGCTTCTCCTCCGACAGCGAGAGCCACCGCTTTAGCTTCCCAGATCTGGCCGAAATGGGGTTGTACTTCTCGGCCCTGATGGATTTCCGCCGCCGGACCCCCGGTCCTGACATTATCTCGTCCCTTGTCAACGACCCGGACATCCAGTTGGACGACGCGGAGATCCTCATGCTCGCCATCACGCTGACCTTGGCTGGTCACGTGACAACAGCGACGACGCTCGGCACCGGAATGCGAGTGGGGCTAGAGCGGCCTGACATTTGGGATAGCGCCGCCCGCGGCGGACGATGGGACCGATTCACAGATGAGGTGTTGCGCTTCGAGTCGGCAGCGCCGACCGTGCTGCGCCGCGTTGTCACGCCGGTCACCCTCGAAGGGGTCGGCATCGACGCGGGATCTTTCCTCTTCTGCCACCTTGAGTCGGCCAATCATGATGCCGACCTCTTCCCCGACCCCGACACCTTCCGACTCGACCGAGACGGCCCCGCTCATCTGACATTCGGCGCAGGGCAGCACTTCTGCATCGGATCGGTGCTCGCCAGGATGGAGAGCCGCGTCTCCTTTGCCGCCTTGGGCCCGGTGCTGCCACAGTTTGTCCTGGCTCCCGACGGGGTCGAGATCTCGGGTGAAACGGGTCGCCGGGTCCTCAAGCGGCTCGTCGTACGTCGTCGCGGGACGAGCTCGACCGCGATGGGTTCGCGGATAATTCCCATAGCAGCGCGCCGGGCAGGTAGCACCCTCAAGGCACTCGCCGTAGCTGCCGGGCAGGCAGGGCCGACCAGCCTCGCGGCCGAACTCGCCGAACTCCGCGGAGTCGTCCTCAAGATAGGTCAACTCCTCTCCTTCCTCGAACTGCCCGGAAGCGAGGCATTCGGGGAGGCATTCACCCGGCTGAGAGACAATGCCGTGCCACGCCCTATCGCCCTCATGTCGGGTCAGTTAGCCGAATTGGGCAGTCAACGTGGACGGCTTGACGTGCAACCGATGGCGGTCGCGGCGGCCTCCATCGGTCAAGTGCACCGCGGCATACTCGATGGGCGCACGCCCGTGGCGGTCAAACTCCAGTTCCCCGATGCCGCGAGCAACATCCGCGCGGACCTATCGAATGCCAAGCTCATGGCCCGCTTCCTCGGATCCATGATGCGGTTGCTCGGCATGCCTGCTGGAGCCATTGACACCACGGCCATCATCAAAGAACTCTCCGAGCGGATCGGCGAAGAGTTGGACTATCGACAGGAAGCCCGGCGACAGGCTCAGTTCGCCCAGATCCATCTGGACACTGAGGGCGTACGAGTTCCCGTCGTGTACCCCGAGGTGTCGACTCGCCAGGTCCTCGTGATGGAGTGGGCGGACGGACTGACGTGGTCGGATGCGATTGCTTCGGAAGAGGACTTGCGGAGTCGATGGGGCGTCGCGATCTTTCGGTTCGTCTTCGGCAGCCTCTATGGTCACGGCCTCTTCAACGCCGATCCCCATCCGGGCAATTACCTCTTCGGCGCCGACGGTTCCGTGACCTTCCTCGACTTTGGGTGCGTCAAGGAAGTCGGCTCCCGTGAGCTGACCGCCCTGATCACCGTGGATCGGTGCCTGCGCGAGCACGACCTGGATGGTGCTGAAGCGGCGCTCGGGCTGGTGGGCATTCGTGCCGCGTCTGACCGGTTGCGTTCATGGTTGGAGACCCTGTACGAACCCCTGACATCTGCCCAGCCCTATCGCTATACCCGCGATTATGGGCGACGCCTTTTCGACGAGTACACCGCGCTGCTTCGGTCGGGAGATGCTGGCGAGATCGCGATGCCCGCCGGTCTCACCCTGCTCAACCGGATCAACCTCGGTGTCCATTCGATTCTTGGCGCGCTGGGGGCGACCGCGGATTGGCGGGCCATTCTGGACGCGCTTATCCCGGACACGCTCACCGGCGTCGCCGCCGATTCCACCTATCTCAAGGAGCGCTGATGACCCACGTCGTCCGTCTGGAAAATGTCTCCAAGTCTTTCGGCTCCTCAGAAGCTGCTGCCCATCCGGTGCTCACAGACCTCGACCTCGACATCGCAGCGGGCGAGTACGTCGCGATCATGGGGCGGAGCGGATCGGGCAAGAGCACGTTGCTCAACATCATCGCCGGATTGCTGCGCCCGACTACTGGGCTCGTCGAGGTCTGCGGCCAACGCCTGGACGGACGTAGCGAGGAGGAGGCAGCGAAGTTTCGCCTGGCTCATGTGGGTTTCGTCTTCCAGGCATTCCATCTGTTGCCACGACTGACGGTCTGGGAGAACGTGGCTGTGCCGTTGATCCTGCGGCGCGGGCGGGGTCCAGGTCGGGGTCGGGGGCCTGGTGTGGAGGAGCGAGCTCGCGCCGAACTCGACCGTCTCGGACTCGCTCAGGTGGCCGACCGTCGCCCCGCCGGTTTGTCTGGTGGCCAGCAGCAGCGGGTGGCCATCGCCCGCGCCCTCGTCACCGATCCGCCGTTGCTCGCTGCGGACGAGCCCACGGGCAACCTTGACGCGTCGTCGACCGAAGAGATCCTTCAAGCTTTCGACGAGGTGCGTTCCCGGTATCACGCCACCATCCTGGTCGTCACACACGACGAGCAGGTCGCTGCCCGAGCTGAGAGTCGTCGATATGTCGTCGACGGACGGATCTCGGCCACGTCCCCACAGTCGGCCGGACTCGCGAAGTGATCCAGCAATTAAGGCTTTCCCTCGCCCTGTTTCGCACGTCGTGGGCCCGTTCGGCGGCGACTATCGCTGGCGTGTCTGCAGCCGTCGGTATGGTCGTGAGTGTCTTGCTGGTCATCGGCGCTTTCAACGCAAGCGCAGATGAGCAACTCGATGCGGTATTCGAACAGCACCACCTGCTCGTATCCAGCGAGGTGGACGCGCCCATCCCGCTCGCGTCTATCGATCGGCTGCGTGTGGTGCCGGGGGTCACCGAGACGATTCCGGTGGGTTACCGGCCAGGCCGGATCGGAAATCAGCCGGTGGTGCTCGTGGTCGCGCCGAGCGATCCTGCCGCTCAGAGGAGCAACAATGTGAGCGACGGCCGGGTCGAAGTGGCCATGAGCCGGGGGCTGCGCACGCTAACCGGGCTGTCAGCAGGCGGGACGGGGTCCGTCAGCATCGGCGGGGTTTTGATCCCATTCGTGGTGGGCAATGACGCTGCCAGTGGGCAGGAACGCTTCGACCGGGCGAGTTATCTCGTCGCCAGCAGCGTCAGCCTGGCGGCTTTGGGCTTGACCGACCTTGCACAGCCGACGGCGGTTCTCGTCGCGATATCGACTGCGAACGACGCTGCGGCGGTGAAGGCTGTGGCTGCCGACATGCCCGGGATCATGGTCCAGGACCGTGAGCAGGCCCGAGAGGCCATGCTCACGGGTTTGCGCTCGGTCCTGATGACCTTGCCCCTCGTGGCCGTTATTGCATTTCTCCTCGCCATCGTGTTGATCTACACGATTGTGCGGGCAGGCACGATCGCGCAGCGGAGATCACTGTTGTTGCTTCGCTCGCTCGGGGCCACCGGGCCCAGCTTGACTGGCTTGGCCGTGTCGTCCGCGCTCATTCATGGTCTTCTCGGGGCTCTTCTGGGGACACTGGCCGCTCGTCCCGTAGCCGAGGGGCTGCTGACTTCCGTGCCGGCGTCCATCCGTAACTCCTCCGCCGTCGTCCTGGCCGTGAGGGTCTCTCCGTGGGTGGTGACTATCGCTGTCGTGGCGGTGCTCCTGGTGAGTGCCGCCGCTGCGTATGCCGCCCTGCGTCCCGTCCTGATCCTGGCCGTCGAGGATCACTATCGGGAGTCTCCTCCGCTGGACCGACCGCGACGCCGGTGGCTCGGCTTGGGCATCGGCGTCCTGAGCTTGGCGATGGGTATCGCGGCGATCATCCTCATCCCTCAGAAGGCAGCGGTGATCGGACCGTTGGCGATGGTCGTTGCGTGGGCGACTCTCGGAGCAGCTGTCGTGCCGGTCCTCATGAGATGGATGGACGGCCGGTTGACCGGCACGACTGCGGGCTTCCTGTCGCGGATCGATGACCGCGGCGGCCCGAACCAACTCGGATCGTCAGCGCTGGTGATCAGCGGGGCGATCGCCCTCCTCGTCGCCCTGGGGGGAGCGGCGGTCAACCTTGAGCGTTCCTCGATGCCGACGTTGGCTGGCATGAGCGACGTCGACCTCATGGTCCAGAATGTTCCGTCTGACGACCTCCCGACCCTCCGAGATCTGCCGACCTCCTCGGTCCAGACGATCGCCGCAACTCCAGGAGTGCAGGCCGTCAGACCGATGAACATGGGCTATATCACGCTGCGTGGGTCGCGCATCGTGGTGCAGGGGGTGGAGCCCAACTCTCTCCTGCCTGTCGTGCGCGAAGGTACGCGATCGTCCGGCGCGCTGGAAGTGGGGCGGGTCTTCGTCTCGACCCAGATCGAGTCTGACCTCGGCTTGACGTCCGGCAGCACCTTCACCCTGCCGACCCAATCGGGTGGCGAACGAACCTTCACCGTGGCGGGCGTGGTGAAATCTTTCCTCTGGCCGCGTGGCCTGCTCGTCATGCACGTAGATGACTCCCGGGCGATGTGGGGCGCGACCTCAGTGAGCGCGGTCGAGGTGGTCGCTGACGATCCCGGTGAAGTGGCGCCCCGGCTGACCGCCGGCCTGAAGTCGAGCGGGACACCGAGAGTTGTCGCGACCGGCCGCCAGCTGGCAGATGCTGCAGAGAAGGTCGTCATTGACAGCAGCCAGCTCTATCGTTCGTTGTCCGCGGTCGGGCTGTTTGTGGCCGCTCTGGTGGCATCCAGCGCCATCGCGTTGGACACGACGACCAAATCCCGGGAGTTTGGCACGGTCCGGGCGCTTGGTGGCTCGGGTGGCACACTGACCGCGATGGTCGGGGTGCGCAGCGGGGCTATCGTCGCGTCCGGGACCCTCGTCGGCATCGTCTTCGGCTTGCTCCTCCAAGGCGTTTTCGCCAAGGTCACTGCGGCCACTCAAGGCCTGCCGGTCGTCGCTCAGTGGACAGCTGAACCCATCATGTCCGCTCTCGGTGCGGGTGCCGTCGTCATCGTCATCGCGACCCTCACCTCGGCGCGCCGACTACGCCGAATGTCCGTGCCCGAGCTGATGGGGATCCAGGACTGAAGGTCTGCGACCTTGTGAGTGCTTGATCCGCGGCCGATCTGTCTGCTCCGTCACAGTCGGGCGTGTCGCCGAGATTGGTCCCAGGTTCAACTAGACAGCGGGGCATGGGCGAGTTAAAGTGAAGGTGTTGTCGAAAGCGGAGCTTTCCGGGGGGATCGCTTACGGCCGTCATGCGGGGGTGTGACGGTGGCACTGGGGGCAACGCGGATGAAGTGCGGTTTCACTGAGCGTTGGAGTGGGGATTTTACGTGCGCAGGCTTGCCATGTCTGGGCTGCGGGATACCTGGAGGGGTATGACCCGCAGCGTCAGCGTGCGCACCCGTGGTCTCAGGGTGCGTGGACGCGCCATTGCTGCTGCCCTCGCGCTCGTCTTCCTCGCAACCACGCTCGGCGGAGTCCCGCAGGATGCCCAGGGCTATACGCCGGGCTCCTTTAGCCCGGCCTCGGGCTCTGACCCCACCATCGTCGTCGACGTCTTCCACACTCCGACGAGCCCACAGCCCAAGCAGGGCGAAACATATACCTATAAGGCGACCTTCACGCTCGGCAACATGGCCGAGCCGAACACGACCAACGAGGTCGTCATCACGGTCAATGCCGATCCCAACGCTCCCTGGACGGCCGTGCCGGTGCCCGGCGACTTTGCGTCCAGCTATGGCGCGCCGACGTTGAGCAACTGCACAGTGACCGCGTGCACGGCCACTTGGGCAAACATCAAGACCAACGGGACCATCACCTTCACAAAGACGGCCAAGGTCAGCTCCCTCCTGGGCGAGGGTGAAGTCATCATCGGCTCAGCCAGCGCGAAGATCAACACCGTGCCGTTGGTCAAGTTGACGAACGTGTCCTCGACGGCGTTCCCCGGACAGTGTTCTGGGACCTACACCTTCAACCAAAAGGTCGACGCCAGCGGGGCGTGGCTGGCCGACATGAAATTCGCGGATGTCTCAGGTGAGGGCAAGGTCATCCTGACGCCGGACGGTGCAACCCAGATCCGGGCCTGGAACGATCCGCTCGCCGAGGGCGACACGATCAAAGTCATCAGCGGGGCCGATGGGACAGACATCACCGCTGCCGTCATGGCCAACGCCACATATCGCTCGACTGATCCGAGCTCACCGTTCTATATCGGGCTCAGTCCGAGCGATCAGACCTACTTTGCGAACGCGGACTGGCTCGACTCGCTGAACTGGTCTTACGACCCGGATTCGTGGACCGGCAACACGTGGCTGCCGGCCGGCACGACCATCGAGGTCAAGCGCGAAGTGACCTACCTCGGATGTTTGCCAGGAGGCATCACCGGCGACGGGACGTCCAACCGGGAGTTCGGCATCTCGACCGAAATCGCCCGGGCCAACACCACGGCCAGCGGATCCGATGTTGACGTCTTCTCGACACCCGGCCAGAAGCCGCCGGCCTCGTGTGTCAACAACCTCTACGTGTCCGGCAACTCGGGCACCGGCTCGACGACGACGACCTTCGCCAAATGGAGCCCGGCGACGAGCACGACGACCAGCCTGTCCCCGGTCGCGCCCTTCCGCACGGACGCCATCGCTGCCAGCGCGAACTACCCGGCTTACATCTTCGCCGTGGACTACAACGCCGCTACTGGATCCACGACGGGTTTCCGGGTTTATGACTCTGGAGGTGGCTTGGTAGCTGGCCAAGGCACGTCCACGTGGCCCGGTGGCAGCTCGACCGCTGCCGCATTCGATCCCGCCGGGAACCTCATCGTCATCACCACGGGTGGAAACGTGCGGTACCTCACGGCAGCTCAGGTGACTTCCTACCTTGCCGGCGGCGCAGTGACCTGGAACACCGGGCCGATCCTGAGCGGCAGTGACGGCTCGGCTGTCGGCCGCATCCTTGCCTACGATCTCGCGTTCGACGGAGATGGCAACGCGTGGTTGGCAGGTCGCAACTCGTTGTATAAGTTCGCAGCATCGACCCTCCTCGGAGGAGCGAACGTTGCGGTCACCCTGACGACTCGCTACGCCCTGTCGTCTCCGTCTTTGATTCGTGGGCTGGCCTTCGTGGGCAGCAAGCTGTATATGGGCGGCGGCGGCACCGCCACAACTCAAACCCTCTACGAGATCTCGTGGACGGCAACCACGCCCACAGTGACGGCCGTCACGGGTGTCGGGTTTAACGTCCCGACCGAGTCCGACTTCGCGTCGTGTTCCTATCCGTCCAAGACCGCGCCCCCGTCGGGGCCGGCATTCCAGGTGCAGAAGTCGGTCGTTAACCCGGACGGCTCCATCGCTCCGGAGGGCCTTGCCGGGGCGACCCGCACTCTCAACGCCGACGGCTCGATGACGATCGACTACGTCATAACCGTGACCAACGTCGGGACCGCGGTCGGCGCCCACCCGGCGATGCCTGAGAAGCTCACCATCCCGACCGGTTTCCAGTTCGTCGGCGTCAAGCTCAACGGGACGGCGCAGACGGATACCGATGCTGTTGCCACGACCTTCTCGTTCACCATCCCTGCATCGACGGTTAGCCTGGACCCGTTCGGCAACGCCGGCCCCATCTTCACGTCATACGTCGTGAGCATGACTGTCAAGGCGCCCGACTTCACCGCGGTCAACTGGACTCAAGCTGGCACGTGTGGCGCGATGGCCGACAACGTCTACGCTGGCGGGTTCTTCAACCTGGTCTCGTTGACCAATGACATGGACGGCGTCAGCAATAACGACGCATGCGCGCCCGTGTCCTCGGCGAGGCTCAATCTCGTCAAGCAGATCGTCGACCAAAGCGGCACGCTCGTCCCGGGCACTGTCACCTGGGCCAACGACTCGCAGTACTTCGACCTGACTGCGGCTGGCACCACCGGCTTCATCGACAAGTCGATGACCAACGGCGAGGTGGGCGCCAAGACTTACGTCGTCCCTGGGACCTACCGTTTGGGCGAGCAGGGCAATGACGGCGGCGCCACGAGCGGGCAGTACGACCTCTACGCCACCTGGTCGTGCATCAACCTCGCCAGCGGCAATGCCGTCGTGCCGGTCGCTGCAAACGGGACCATCAGCGTCCCCAACGGCTCCGACATCCAGTGCACGATCAAGAACACGAAGAAGCCGAAGGTCCACATCGCCAAGACCGCGACGACGCCGATCGCCGGCAACACCCACATCGGGCAGACGATCACCCCGGCGCCCGACGGCACCTTCACGACGAGCTACACGATCACCGTGACGAACACCTCCGGCTTCACGACGACCACGGGCCCGATCACCGACGGTTTCCTCGTCCCCGCAGGGCTGCTCTGGGACGGCACAAAGACCGCGACCGTGACCTACAACGCGGGCACCACCGGCGCCACTGCGACCGGTCTCGTCAGCAGCGTGACCCAGGCTCAGCTCGCCACCTGGGCAACTCTGGCGACGTCAGTGGCGAACCTGCCCAACAACGGGTCGGTCTCCTTCACGATCACGATCCCGCTCAAGCTCGACCTCACCGTGCCGGCCGGCTCGACGCAGACGGTCTACGAGACCAATGCCACCAAGCTGTCCAGTTGCGAATCACTCACATCCTCGACGGGCGGCACCTACACGTCCTTCGCGAGCGGCATACCCAATATGACCTCGATCAGGAACGAGGATCTGACCTACTCGACGATCGCCGTCCAGGACAACACCGCCTGTGTCCCGGTCGTCGCGAACCTCCAGTGGGCCGTGAGCAAGGCCGCCGCGAGCACGACGGCTGCCGACGGCACCGTCAGCGCGTGGGCGCCTGCCGGCACGACCGGCGGGACAGTCCAGGTGGCCGCGGACGGCACCGTGACGGTCAACTACAAGGTGGTCGTCACCAACACCGGAGACATCACCCTCAAGCACCCCGCGATCACCGACACTCTCACTCTCCCAACCGGTTTCGGTCTCACGAGTGTCACGGTCAAGCAGGGCACGACGACGGTCTACTCCGGCACCACCGCGAGCTTCACGATCCCGGCGAGCACTACGACGGTCGCCCCTGGCGGCACGGTCGAATACATCGTCCAGATCACCGCGACAGTCACGAGCCCCTCGACGGTCGACTGGGTGAAGGCTGGCACCTGTAATACGACGGGCAACGGCGTGCCCGGCGACGGTGGCTTCTTCAACTTCGTCTCGCTCACGAGCGACACCGACGGCAGCGCCAACAACGACGCCTGCGTGCCGGTCACCCCGCCCAGCACGACCATCACGGTCTACAAGCTCGGCGCCAACTGTGACACCGACCTCGCGACCTGCCCGCTCCCCGGGGCGAGCTTCGCCCTGTATGCCGTGAACCCCACCACCGCGGGCGCGACGCCGACGGCCATGACCCCTGACTCGTCGGGTGCTGTCTTCACGTCGGCACCGCTGAGCTATGGCGCGACCTACTGGCTCGTCGAGACCAAGGCTCCGTCCGGGTTCTCGATGCTCGCTGCGCCGGTGCAGTTCACGGTCAGCACCACGGGCATCACCCTCGCCGACCCGACGACCAACACCGGCGTCGTCGCCGTTGCGACAGACGATGCATTCGCCCTGACCGTGCTCGACACACCCGTCGCTGACCTGCCTAAGGCCGGCGGGCTCGGCTTCGTGCCCTACCTCGTGTTCGGCATGTTCCTCGTCGCCTTCGGGGCGGCCTACCACACCAAGACTTCCGGTCGACTCGCCCTGGGCTATGCCCAAGCACGTCGTCCGGGGGCCGGACGTCACCGCGCGGGAGGGCGGGACGTCCGGCAGCACCACCACACAAACCCCTGAGAAACACCTAGTTAGAAAGATGGCAACTATGCGCACATCACCACTGCGTGTCGCTGCGGCTCTGTTCTCCGCCGCCGTGCTCACGTTTGCGGGGGCGGCCACGGCCGTGGCAGCTCCGGCTGCCCAGGCCCCCACAGGGTTCGCCGCGGTCGACCTGCCCAATCCGGCGCTCGTCGACCCCAACCAGACCGGGTCGCTGCACATCACGAAGTACGCGGGCGCCCCCCTCGGCACCACCTACGACAACGGCCTGCCCAAGAGCGTGACGGGAGTGACGCCGCTCGCTGGCGTCACCTATGAGATCTACCCCGTGACCGGCGTCGACCTCCTCACCAACGCGGGCTGGAAGACCGCCGCCGACTACTACGACAACATCACGCTGGCAGAGGCAAACCTCGGCGACATGGCCGGAACGTGCACGACCACGGCCACGGGCACGTGCGACCTGACGGACCTGCCGCTCGGCCTGTACTACGTCAAGGAGGTGTCGGCTCCCGCTGGTTACACCATGGCGGCCCCGTTCCTCGTGACCCTGCCGATGACGAACCCCGCCGGTCCCGACGGTGACCTTGCCACGACGAACGACAACAACACGACGTGGATGTATGACGTCTACGTCTACCCCAAGAACCAGCAGGACACGATCACCAAGACCGTCGAGGACAAGGGCACCGTCACCACGGACCCCACGACGACGAGCGCGAGCGACCACGTCATCGACTACACCCTCGAGACCACCGTCACCGACGGCGCCGCCCCGCTGGGGATGTACGTGCTCTACGACGACCTCGACCCGTCGCTGACCTTCACTGGCGTCAGCCTGAAGATCAACACGACGACGCTCGTGCGCTGCACCGCGGTCAACACCCCGGCGGACTGCGACTACACCGTCTACACGGCTTCCGACTGGGGCGTTAACGCCACGGCGTGGGACGGCACTGCTGTCACCGGCGGCCCGGTCGTGACCATCGTCCTCAGCAGCGCCGGTCTGACCAAGCTCGAGGCCAACCGCTCCTTCAACCTCTTCACGACCCTCAACACGAAGGTCAACGAGGAAGACGCCGACGGCATCGTCCCCAACATGGGGTCGTTCATCCCGAACGAGAACTGGTGGAACCAGAACGGCACCGGCACGACCGACCCCGAGAACCCGGTCGACAACCCGCCGAGCGAAGACCCGGGCATCCCGTCGAACGAGGTCAAGACCAAGTACGGCGACCTCATCATCACCAAGCTCGACCCCAAGGCCACCACTCCGGCCGACATGGCGGGCGCCGAGTTCGCGGTCTACATCGACCCGACCCCAGCCACCGTCTGCACCGCTGACGACGTCGTCGGCACCCCGGTCAAGACCGGCGTCATCGCGGACACCACGGGCATCGACAACACCCTCACCATCAAGGGTCTGCAGACGTCCGACTTCTACAACAACGCGACGCAGACAGCGCTCATCCAGTACTGCCTCGTCGAGACCAAGGCACCGGTTGGCTACAACCTAAACGCCGAGGCCATCCAGTTCACGATCATGCAGACCGCGACTGGTGCCACGACGGCGCTCGCCTCCACCGCCCTGCACCGTCTACAACGAACTGAAGAACCTCGGCAACAACCTGCCCCTCACCGGTGGCGCAGGCGTAGCCGCCTTCAGCACGCTGGGTCTGCTGCTCGTCGGTGGCGGCATGGCCTACTACGTGGTGACCTCGCGTCGCCGCCGCGAGCAGGACATCTGATCCAGCGCACCAGCGCTGACTAGGTGACCTCCGCACTCTCAGGGAACGGTGGGGAGGGCGCAGCCCGTGCCCTCCCCACCACACCCCCAGAGCGAACACGAGGAAACGACGAAAGACGATGACAGAGACGCTGACGCGCGCGACGCAACCCGCACCGGGGGTCACCCGGCGGGTCCTGCGGCAACGCCGTCGGCAGCTGTGGCGGGATCGCATGATCCCGGTCCTGCTCCTGCTCCTCGGAGCAGTCGTGCTCGTCTACCCCGTCGGGGCCACGTTCTACAACAACTACAAGCAGACCGAGTTCGCCCGCGACTACGCCACGAAAGTGGCAGCGACGGACCCGATGGACCTGCGTGCCGAGCTCGCCCGAGCCCGGCGCTACAACGCCGGACTCCGACCCGAGCTGCTGCGAGACCCATGGAACGAGGCGAAGGCAACGACCGACGCCAACTACCAGGAATACCTCACCCAGCTCGATCTGCTCGACACGATGGCGCGGATCAGGATCCCGTCGCTCAAGGTCGACCTCCCGGTGCTCCACGGCACGTCCGACGACGCCCTCGCCAAAGGCGTCGGGCACTTCTTCGGCACGGCGCTGCCCGTCGGAGGGCCCGGCACTCATGCCGTGCTCACCGGCCACAGCTCGCTGTCAAACGCCACGCTCTTCGACCACCTCGACCGGCTCACCGAGGGCGACGAGTTCTATATCGAAGTGCTGGGTGACACGATCGCCTATCGCGTCGACAAGATCACCATCGTCCTGCCTGACCAACTCGACGGCCTGGCGTCCACCCCCGGAGCAGACCACCTCACCCTCGTCACCTGCACGCCGCATGCGGTCAACAGCCACCGCCTTCTCGTGCGGGCGACACGAATCCCATACTCCCCGGTCCACGAGGCGGGGCCGACCGGCACCATCGCGGGGGTCGACCTCACGATCCAGTCGTGGATGTGGCCGCGTCTCCTCGGAGCGGCGGCCGCGATCATCGCGGTCATCGCGATGATCATCGGCTGGGTCCTCCGCGACCGGAAGCGCGCCCGCGACCGC
Source organism: Dermatophilaceae bacterium (assembly GCA_037046615.1). Lineage (GTDB taxonomy): Bacteria > Actinomycetota > Actinomycetes > Actinomycetales > Dermatophilaceae > Phosphoribacter. The sequence continues at coordinate 110,583 of JBAOHD010000021.1, read as the reverse complement.
GAGCGGAAGGCGACACTCGCCGCCGCCGCACGGCATACCGACGAAAGCACCCCGACATGACCATGACGAAGCGACACCCGCGAGGCGGGTGGTGGATGCACGGCTGGACCCTGGCGCTCGTGCTCCTCGCGAGCATGGTCGCCCTGGTGACCGCCCCGGCAGCCCGAGCAGTCCCGACCTTCGGCGGGCCCATCCCCGCTGGCGCCACCGGATCTCTCGACGATCCACACCCGACTGCTCAGCACCGGTGGGGGTGACCAAGGAGGCGGAAACGACCGGGTCGCGGCGCCTGCGCGCGATCAGGGCACACCGATCGCGGGCGTCGTCTACGACGTCACCCTCATCACGAACGTCGACCTACGGACGCCGGAAGGTTGGGCGCTCGCCCAGAGCTACGTCGACGACCTCGACGCCGCGCGTGCCCACGCCGGCGCGACAGTCACGTCGCCGCCGACAGGAAGTGACGGGACGACTGTCGTCCCCAACCTCCAGGTGGGCCTCTACCTCGTCCACCTGGACCCCACCACGCTGCCCAAGCCCACGGCGACGATCGCCGGCTGGGAGACGACCGACTTCCTCGTGACCGTCCCCATGCTCGACCCCGTCGATGACACCGAGTGGGTCTTCGACATCGACATCTTCCCCAAGTTCCGGGCTGTGCCTGCGGTGCCCCCGACGACGACGCCGACCACGGTGCCACCGTCCAGCCCGCCGCCGACGACCCCGACCGGCCCCCTGGCCGTGACGGGCGCGGAGATCGTGACGACCCTGATTGTCGCCCTGGCTTTGCTCACCGGTGGCATCGTGCTGGCGGTGGTGGGCTCCCGGCGGACGCGTGAGCGCGGGAGAAGACAGTGACCACCATCACCCTCGGGGGTCGCGGAGCCGCTGCTCAGCCTCGCGGGCGGCATCGGCGCAGCTATGTCACGGCCGCCGGTCGTGCAGGTGTCCGGCGGGTCCAGCGTCGACGCCAGCTCATCCCCATCCTTCTGGTCCTCCTCGGGATCAGCACGTTGGTCTACCCGGTCGTCGCATCGCAATACAACAACGCCAAGCAGCGCGAGTTTGCCCAGAGCTACCACGCGGCAGCAGTCGCCGCTGATCCGGCCAACCTCGCAGCAGAACTCGCGGCAGCCAGGGCTTACAACGCCACCCTCAAGGGCGTGCCGATCCTGGACCCATGGCTGACGAAGATCAGCGGGACTCCGACCTCGGGCCCCTACATGGACTACGTCCGCCAACTCGACGGCCTCGGCGCGATGGCCCGCGTCCGCGTGCCCTCGATCTTCGTCGACCTGCCCGTCGGTCACGGCACCTCGGACGACACCATCGCCAAGGGCATCGGCCACCTTTACGGCACCTCGCTGCCGGTCGGGGGAGCCGGCACCCACACGGTGCTCACAAGCCACACCGGCATGTCCAACGCCACCCTGCTCGACCACCTCATCGACCTCAAGGAAGGCGACCTGTTCTTCATCGACGTCGCCGGCGAGACCCTGGCCTACGAGGTCGACCAGATCAAGGTCGTGCTCCCGACGGAGATCAAGGACCTCATCGCCGAGCCGGGAGCCGACCTCGCCACCCTCTTCACCTGCACCCCGTATGCCGTCAACAGTCACCGCCTGCTCGTGCGCGGACACCGCGTCCCCTTCGAGGGCACGGTCGCTGAGGCAGCCAAGGCCACGGAAGACCCCGGCTTCGTCATGGAGACGTGGATGTGGTGGCTCGTCGGTGCGGCCGGCGCGAGCGCCGCGCTGCTCGTCGTGATCGTCGTCACGGGCCGTCGCCGAGAGCGCCGCCGATTTGGCCGGGTCCCCGCCACGGGGTAGATTGGTCAGCTGTGTCTGGGCATGCCCAGCCATCTGAGCATGGGTCCGCCCAGCTCGCCGCTCTCGCCGGGCAGTCCGGCATGATCCGCACGACGATCGGACCGCCGATCATCACGCAGACCGTGCCCGGGAAGTGCAGGGGAGGGCACCCCGATCGGGCTTGACGCGATCGGCTCACGGGGTGACTCGCGAGCTGACGTGCGTCGAGAAGCCTCACGTCCGATCGGGAACGATCAAGGAGCTCGCCCACCGCGAGCCGACCACATCGATACCGTTCGGAGTGAAGGTTGCCAACGATCAACCAACTGGTGCGCAAGGGCCGCCAGGACAAGGTCGGCAAGACCAAGACGCCCGCGCTCAAGGGTTCGCCCCAGCGCCGTGGCGTGTGCACCCGCGTCTACACGACCACCCCCAAGAAGCCCAACTCGGCGCTGCGCAAGGTGGCCCGTGTCAAGCTCACCTCGCAGATCGAGGTCACGGCATACATCCCGGGCGTCGGCCACAACCTCCAGGAGCACTCGATCGTGCTCGTGCGTGGTGGTCGTGTGAAGGACCTCCCGGGCGTCCGCTACAAGATCATCCGCGGCACCCTCGACACCCAGGGCGTCAAGAACCGTAAGCAGGCTCGCTCCCGCTACGGCGCGAAGAAGGTGAAGTAATGCCTCGTAAAGGTCCCGCTCCCAAGCGTCCGCTCGTCGTCGACCCCGTCTACGGCAGCCCGCTGGTGACCCAGCTGGTCAACAAGATCCTCCTGGACGGCAAGAAGTCGATCGCCGAGACCATCGTCTACGGCGCCCTCGAAGGCTGCCGCGCCAAGACGGGCACCGACCCGGTCGTCACCCTCAAGCGCGCCCTGGACAACATCAAGCCCGCCGTCGAGGTCAAGTCCCGCCGCGTCGGTGGCGCGACCTACCAGGTGCCGGTCGAGGTCAAGCCGGGCCGCTCGACGACCCTCGCGCTGCGCTGGCTCGTCGGCTACTCCCGTCAGCGTCGCGAGAAGACGATGACCGAGCGCCTCATGAACGAGCTGCTGGACGCGTCCAACGGTCTCGGCGCCGCCGTCAAGCGTCGCGAAGACACCCACAAGATGGCCGAGTCCAACCGCGCCTTCGCGCACTACCGCTGGTAACAACCACGCGAGGTATGCCGTGCGCCGCACCGGCCGCACGGCATACCTGCCGGTTGCACGAGCACTTGAGCACAACGACACGCAACGCACCCGCACGAGCTGAGACGAGACAACTGACGTGGCACTCGACGTCCTGACGGACCTCACCAAGGTCCGCAACATCGGCATCATGGCGCACATCGACGCCGGCAAGACGACGACGACCGAACGCATCCTGTTCTACACCGGCATCACCTACAAGATCGGTGAGGTCCACGACGGCGCAGCCACGATGGACTGGATGGAGCAGGAGCAGGAGCGCGGCATCACCATCACGTCGGCGGCGACGACGACGTTCTGGAAGAACCACCAGATCAACATCATCGACACCCCCGGCCACGTCGACTTCACCGTCGAGGTCGAGCGGTCGCTGCGCGTGCTCGACGGTGCGTGCGCGGTCTTCGACGCCAAGGAAGGTGTCGAGCCGCAGTCCGAGACGGTGTGGCGCCAGGCCGACAAATACGGCGTGCCGCGGATCTGCTTCGTCAACAAGATGGACAAGCTCGGCGCCGACTTCTACTTCACGGTCAAGACGATGGTCGACCGGCTCGGCGCGCACCCGCTGCCGCTGCAGCTGCCCATCGGCCAGGAGAGCGCCTTCACCGGCGTCGTGGACCTGCTCCGCATGAAGGCCCTGATGTGGCGCGGCGAGACCCAAAAGGGTGAGGACTACACGGTCGAGGACATCCCGGCCGACCTCGCCGACAAGGCCGCCGAATACCGTCAGGCCCTCGTCGAGATCGGTCGCCGAAGCCGACGACGCGATCATGGAGAAGTACCTCGAGGGCGAGGACATCTCCATCGACGAGCTCAAGGCCGGCATCCGCGCGCTGACCATCGCCGGCAAGATCAACCCGGTCATCTGTGGCACCGCGTTCAAGAACAAGGGTGTCCAGCCCATGCTCGATGCGGTCGTCGACTACCTGCCCTCGCCGTTGGACGTGCCGCCGATGATCGGCCACAAGCCCAGCGACGAGGAAGTGGAGATCATCCGCAAGCCTCAGTCCGACGAGCCCTTCTCGGCGCTGGCGTTCAAGATCGCCGTGCACCCGTTCTTCGGCAAGCTCACCTACGTCCGGGTCTACTCGGGCGAGGTGCCCTCGGGCGCGCAGGTCATCAACTCGACCAAGGGCAAGAAGGAGCGTGTCGGGAAGCTCTTCCAGATGCACTCCAACAAGGAAAACCCGGTCGACAAGGCCTCCGCGGGGCACATCTACGCGTTCATCGGCCTCAAGGACACGACGACCGGCGACACCCTGTGCGACCCGGTCAACCAGGTCGTCCTCGAGTCGATGACCTTCCCGGAGCCGGTCATCTCGGTGGCCATCGAGCCCAAGACCAAGGGTGACCAGGAGAAGCTCGGCGTCGCGATCCAGAAGCTCGCCGAAGAAGACCCGACCTTCCAGGTCGAGCAGGACCAGGAGACCGGCCAGACCATCATCAAGGGGATGGGCGAGCTCCACCTCGACATCCTCGTCGACCGCATGCGCCGCGAGTTCAAGGTCGAGGCCAACGTCGGCAAGCCGCAGGTCGCCTACCGCGAGACGATCCGTCGCTCGGTGGCGAAGTACGACTACACCCACAAGAAGCAGACCGGTGGCTCGGGTCAGTACGCCAAGGTCCAGGTGACCATCGAGCCGCTCGACACGGCCGAGGGCAAGCTCTACGAGTTCGAGAACGCCGTCACCGGTGGTCGCGTGCCTCGTGAGTACATCCCGTCGGTCGACGCGGGCATCCAGGACGCCATGCAGTACGGCGTGCTGGCCGGCTACCCGCTCGTTGGGATCAAGGCCACCCTCGTCGACGGCGCCTACCACGACGTCGACTCCTCGGAAATGGCGTTCAAGATCGCCGGCTCGATGGTGCTCAAGGAGGCCGTCCGCAAGGCCGACCCCGTGTTGCTCGAGCCGATGATGGCCGTCGAGGTGCGCACGCCCGAGGAATACATGGGTGACGTCATCGGCGACATCAACAGCTCGTCGTGGGCACATCCAGGCGATGGAGGACGCCGCCGGCGCGAAGGTCGTGCGGGCGCTCGTCCCCCTGTCGGAGATGTTCGGTTACGTCGGTGACCTGCGTTCCAAGACGCAGGGGCGGGCCAACTACTCCATGCAGTTCGATTCGTATGCCGAGGTGCCGCGTGCGGTGGCCGAGGAGATCGTCAAGAAAACCCGTGGTGAGTGACGACGGGTAAACTCCCGTAGGCTTGCCCACAACCCCAAACACGCAAGCGCCACGTCCTACCTGACAGGCGACGGCGTTCCACCAGAGAGAGTCCTGAGGAGGACCACAAGTGGCGAAGGCAAAGTTCGAGCGGACCAAGCCGCACGTCAACATCGGCACCATTGGTCACATTGACCACGGCAAGACGACGCTGACTGCTGCTATCACCAAGGTTCTGCACGACAAGTTCCCCGACCTGAACCCCTTCACGCCGTTCGACCAGATCGACAAGGCACCTGAAGAGCGTCAGCGCGGTATCACGATCTCCATCGCGCACGTCGAGTACCAGACCGACAAGCGCCACTACGCGCACGTCGACTGCCCTGGGCACGCCGACTACATCAAGAACATGATCACCGGTGCCGCTCAGATGGACGGCGCGATCCTCGTGGTCGCGGCGACCGACGGCCCGATGCCCCAGACGAAGGAGCACGTCCTCCTGGCCCGCCAGGTCGGCGTCCCCTTCATCGTCGTGGCGCTCAACAAGACCGACATGGTCGACGACGAGGAAATCCTCGAGCTCGTCGAGCTTGAGGTCCGCGAGCTGCTCTCGTCCTACGAGTTCCCCGGCGACGACCTCCCGGTCGTCAAGGTCTCGGCGCTCAAGGCGCTCGAGGGTGACCCCGAGTGGAGCCAAGACCGTCCTGGAGCTCATGGACGCAGTCGACGAATACATCCCGGAGCCGGTCCGCGCGACCGACAAGCCGTTCCTCATGCCCGTCGAGGACGTCTTCACGATCACCGGTCGTGGCACCGTCGTCACCGGTCGTGTCGAGCGCGGTCTGCTCAAGGTCAACGAGGAGGTCGAGATCGTCGGCATCCACGAGAAGTCGGTCAAGACCACCGTCACCGGCATCGAGATGTTCCGCAAGCTGCTCGACGAGGGTCGTGCGGGCGAAAACGTCGGCCTGCTCCTTCGTGGCATCAAGCGCGAAGACGTCGAGCGCGGCCAGGTCGTCTGCAAGCCGGGTTCGATCACCCCGCACACCGAGTTCGACGCGCAGGTCTACATCCTGTCGAAGGACGAAGGTGGCCGTCACACGCCGTTCTACGACAACTACCGTCCCCAGTTCTACTTCCGCACCACGGACGTGACTGGCGTCGTCAAGCTCCCCGAGGGCACCGAGATGGTCATGCCCGGTGACAACACCGAGATGGCCGTCACGCTGATCCAGCCGATCGCCATGGACGAGGGCCAGGGCTTCTCGATCCGCGAGGGTGGCCGCACCGTCGGCTCCGGCAAGGTCATCAAGGTCACCAAGTGACCTGCTGAGGTGAGTCCGAAGGGGCTCGGACCACTCGGTCCGGGCCCCTTCGCTGTGCCCCGGCGCCTCCGACCACGGATTATGCCGTGAGGTGTCACCAGTGGTTGCTTCCCGGGGGTCGATGACGACCAGTTCTGACACCTCGCGAGTGCAAACGTCACGACGGGCCGCCTCGGGCTCGCAGCCGCGGCACGGCATACCCTGTCTGCCATGGTCCGGACTCCCTTCGCGCTCGTGGCGGTCGTCGCGGCCCTGACCGGGCTGGCGGCCTGCAGTGCTGGGCCACACCCCGGCACGACCTCGAGCCGGCCCTTCACGGTGACCGCCGCGGGGGAGTTCGCGGCGCCTTGGGCGATGGCCTTCGTGCCGGGCACGGGCCAGGCGGTCATCACCGACAAGAGCGGGGTGATGCACCTGCGCGAGGCCGACGGTCGCCTGCGGCCCATGAGTGGGCTCCCCGCTGTCGTCGACCGGGGTCAGGGCGGTCTGGGTGATGTCGCGGTGGCGCCGGCACCGGCGGGCGCGACCGCGGTGCGGATCTACCTGACGTGGGTCGAGGCGGATGCGGCCGGGCTCACCGGGGCAGTGCTCGGTCGGGGCACCCTCGATCTCACCACGGCGGCCGTGACCAACCTCGCCGTCATCTGGCGCCAGACGCCCAAAGTCAGCGGCGATGGCCACTTCAGCCACCGGATCGCCCTCGAGCCTGACGGGCAGCACCTCTTCCTCAGCTCCGGTGACCGGCAGAAGTTCGGCCCCGCCCAGGACCCTGCTTCCGACCTCGGCAAGATCATCCGGATGAGGCTCGACGGATCGGACCCGCAACACTGGTCGCTCGGTCACCGCAACCCACTCGGGCTCGCCTTCGACCCCGCTGGCCGACTGTGGTCGACAGAGATGGGACCCAAGGGCGGTGACGAGCTCAACCTCGTCACGCACGGCGGCAACTACGGTTGGCCACGGGTGTCCAACGGCAGCCACTACGACGGCCGGCCGATCCCCGATCACGCGCCGGGTGACGGTTACGTCGCACCGCTGGCGTGGTGGGATCCGTCGATCTCACCGGGATCTCTCGTCATGTACACCGGCGAGGCGTTCCCGCAGTGGCGCGGTGACGCAATCTTCGGGGCCCTCAGCGGTGAGGCGCTCGTCGTCGTCGACCTCGACGGCGCCACCGCCGGCCGACCCGCGGACATCTACCCGATGGGTGCCCGCATCCGAGAGGTCGAGCAGGCCCCGGACGGCTCGTTGTGGGTGCTCGAGGACGGTGGCCCGGGTCGAGCCGGACGGCTCCTGCACCTCACCCCGGCGGGCTAAGGTCGAGCCGTGACCCTGCTGTCCTTCCTCGACGCGAGCCCCACTCCTTTCCACGCGGCCGCCAATGTCGCTGCTCGGCTCAAGGCCGAGGGCGGCTTCCGGGTCGTGTCTGAGCGCGACCCCTTCCCGACCACCGCCGGCCGGTATGCCGTGGTGCGCGACGGTGCCCTTGTCGCCTGGGTGCAGGGCGAGCACCACACTCCGACGACCCCGTGGCGGATCATCGGCGCCCACACCGACAGCCCGACCTTCAAGGTCAAGCCACATCCCGACCTCAGCCGCGCCGGCTGGCATCTGCGTCGGTGTCGAGCCCTACGGACCTCCGATTTTCAATTCGTGGCTCGACCGCGACCTGTGCCTCGCCGGCCGCGTCATCCTCCGCGATGACGGTGCACTGGAGGGCACCCGTGTCGAGCTCGTCCACGACCGGCGCGCGCTGCTGCGGATCGCCCAGCTCGCGATCCACCTCGACCGCGGGGTCAACGAACGCGGTCTCCAACTCAACCCGCAAGCCCACCTCGTGCCCCTGTGGGGCGCTGGCGACGTGCCCGGGAGGGTCACGGCATACCTCGCCGAGCAGCTCGACTGCCCCGAGGACGCGATCCTCGGCTACGACCTGTCGCTGGCCGACACCCAGCCGGCGGCCCTCATCGGCCGGCAGCAGGACCTGCTCGCCTCGGCGCGGCTGGACAACCTCGCGAGCTGTCACGCGGCGACCGAGGCCCTCCTCGCCGCGGCAGGGGAGGCCGGGAGTGCTGGGGCCGACGCGGCATACCGGCCGGCGATCGTCCTGTTCGACCACGAGGAGGTCGGGAGTCGATCGGAGCGGGGCGCGGCGTCCCCGCTGCTCGGCTCGATCCTCGAGCGGGCCGGTGGCGGCACCCGGGAAGACCACTGGCGGGCGCTCGCCGGCACGATCGTCGCGTCAGCCGACATGGCCCACGCAACCCACCCCAACTACGCGGAGCTGGCCGAGGCCACCCACCAGGTGCGGATGCACGGCGGCCCGGTGCTGAAGGTCCACTCGGAGTTGCGTTATGCCAGCGACGGGCGCGGGATCGCGGCGCTGCGCCTCGCGGCCGAGCGCGCCGGCGTGCCGCTGCAGACCTTCGTCACCCGCTCGGACCTGCCCTGCGGCTCGACGATCGGCCCGATCACCGCCGGTCAGCTCGGCGTGACCGCCGTCGACGTCGGCGCCCCGATGCTCTCCATGCACAGTGCCCGCGAGCTCGCGGGGATGCCCGACCAGCAGATGTATGCCGCGCTGCTCACGGCGTTCCTGGGAGGTTGAGCAGGGCGTTCTCGACCACCTCGGCTAGGGCCGGGTGGATCCAGTACTGACCGCGGGCGACCTCATCGGCTCGCTGCCCGAAGGTCGCGGCCTGGATCAACGGCTGGATGAGCGTGCTCGCCTGGGGGCCAACGCAATGCGCGGCGAGGATCGTGCCGTCGGGTCGCGCGTGCACGACGAGGAGCCCGTCGGTGTCTTCCAACGCCCAGCCGTATGCCGTGTCGCCGAACCTCTGCGTCGCAGAGACGAACTCGACTCCGGCAGAGGCAAGTTGGGCCCGCGTCGGGCCGAAAGACGCAACCTGAGGGGCGGTGAACACCGCGTGGGGGATCGGCCGGTCATCGACCTGCTGGGCAGGACCCTCGATGCGCCCCCATGCCACCGCGAGATTGTGCGCGACGATCCGAGCTTCGTGATTGGCGACGTGTTTGAGCTGGTGCGACGAGCTCACGTCACCGAGCGCCCACACCTCGGCAGCAGTGGTCCGCAGCTGCTCGTCGACGACGATGCGGCCGTCCTCGTGACAGGCCAATCCGCCTGCGGCAGCGTCGAGCAGGTCGGTGTTGGGGCGACGCCCGACGGCCAGGAGCACCATCTCGGCCCGCTCCCGCACGGTCCCGGACGGCGTGTCGATCTCGAGCTCCCACGCGTCACCGGCATACGTCGCCGACCGCACCGTCGCGCCGAGGTGCACCGGATGCCGCGCGCTCGCCACCCGCGTCACCACCTCCTGGACCTCGATCTCCTCGGCCCGCAGCAGCGACCCTGACCGCTGGACCTGCACGACGTCGACCCCCAGCGCGCTGAAGATGTGCGCGAACTCGCACGCGACGAAACCACCACCGACCACAACCATCCGAGCGGGCAGCCGGTCCACACGCATGACCGTGTCGGAGGTATGCACCCCACGCTCGGGGTCTGCCTCTCTCAACCCGTCCACGTCGAGCCCGAGGGGGCGGCCCCCGGCAGCCACGACGATCCGCTCGGCCGAGAGCTGCTCACCCGTGCTCAGCGCGAGACGGCGGTCTCCGACGAAGCGGGCGCGAGCGGCATACACCGTCACTGCGGGATCCTCCCGGCGATAACGCTCGCCGCCGGCAGAGATGGGGTCGATGCGCCCGAAGATCCGGTCGCGGATCGCGGGCCAATCGACCTCTGGGGCCTCGAAGTGCACCCCGAGCCGCGCGGCGTCGGCGGCCTCGATCACCCGCTCGGCCGGCAGGACGAACATCTTGGTCGGGATGCACCCGACGTTGAGGCACGTGCCCCCGAAGGTGCCCGCGTCGATGATCGCCACGTCGAGGCCGGCCAGCTCGGGGGTGAGCAGCGAGTTGCCGGACCCGGAACCGATGACGATGAGGTCGTGGTGCATGGGGTTGAGACTACAAACCGCGTGGCGCCCGACCCTGCCAGTAGGGGAAGGTATGCCGGTGAGCTCCCGTGACACTGCCCTCGCCGTCCTCGTGACGATCGTCTGGGGGATGAACTTCGTCGTCATCGAATGGGGACTCACCGGCGTGCCGCCGCTCGTGTTCGTCGCCCTGCGCTTCCTGCTCGTCGTCTTCCCCGCAGTCTTCTTCGTCCGCCGCCCGGCCGGCCGCTGGCAGGACATCGCCCTCGTCGGCGCGCTCATGAGCGTCGGGCAATTCGGCTTCCTTTACTCCTCTCTCGCCGCCGGTATGCCGCCCGGCCTCGCCTCCCTCGTGCTCCAGGTGCAGGCAGCGTTCACCGCGATCCTCGGGAGCCTGGTGCTGCGGGAGCACCCGACGATCGCCCAACGGATCGGGGTCGCACTCGGCCTCGCTGGCCTGGCCGTCATCGCCCTCGGGCGCGGCGGATCGGTGCCGCTGATGGGCCTGAGCCTCTGCGTGGCGGCAGCGGCGTGCTGGGCTGCGGGCAATATTGCCGCCCGGCGGCTGCGGGGAGTCAACGGCCTGTCCCTCACGGTGTGGTCAGGCCTTGTCGTCCCCGTCCCCCTGTTGACGCTCGCCGCCGCGATCGACGGACCGTCGGTCGTCGGTCACGCGCTGACCCACTTGTCGCTCGTCAACTGGGCGTCCACGGCATACACCGCAGTGTTGGCCTCGCTCTTCGGCTACGGCGTCTGGAACTCGCTGCTGTCCCGGCACCCCGCCGCACAGGTCGCGCCGTTCTCGCTGCTCGTGCCCCTGGTCGGCATCACGACGGCGTTCCTCGTGCGCGGAGAGCGGCCGACGATCTGGTCGGTCGTCGGGGGAGTGCTGCTGCTGACGGGCGTGGCAGTCACGGTCTTCGGCGGGAGACTGACCCGATTTGGCCGCACGGTCGCCCCTCTGGCACACTAGACCGGTTGCCTGACGCGCGGCGTCCAGTGCTGGGTGGAACCAGTGCGGACACCGCCGCCCCTCGGCCGGAAGCAGGACCTTCGGGTCCGCACCGGCTCGGACACAGATTGTGGCCCGAGGGAAGCGCAGGTTCCGGCTACGGCCGGATCGACGACACCCGACTCGGGCACGAGAGTGCCATGGGCGGGCTGCGGAGCAGGGCGCGACACGCCCGACCGCGGGGGTCGGAGGACCGGCAGGAGTTGGGTGTTGGCATGTGTTTGGCGAGAGAGAGACGGAACCTTCGATGGCGGGACAAAAGATCCGCATCCGCTTGAAGTCCTATGACCACGAAGTCATCGACAGTTCGGCGCGCAAGATCGTCGACACGGTGACCCGGGCGGGTGCCACGGTCGTCGGCCCCGTGCCGTTGCCGACCGAGAAGAACGTCTTCGTCGTGATCCGGTCACCGCATAAGTACAAGGACTCGCGCGAGCACTTCGAGATGAGGACGCACAAGCGACTCATCGACATCATCGACCCGACGCCGAAGGCCGTCGACTCGCTCATGCGACTCGACCTGCCGGCCGACGTCAACATCGAGATCAAGCTCTAAGGGCTTAAAGGACATCGCGATGAGTAACGCTACGCGCACAGTGAAGGGTCTGTTGGGCACCAAGCTCGGCATGACCCAGGTCTGGGATGCCGACAACCGGCTCGTCCCCGTGACCGTGATCCAGGCCGGGCCCAACGTGGTCACCCAGGTCCGCGGCGACGCGGACGGGTATGCCGCCATCCAGCTCGCCTACGGCGACATCGACCCTCGCAAGGTCAACCAGCCCATGAAGGGGCACTTCGAGAAGGCCGGCGTGACCCCACGTCGCCACCTGCTCGAGCTGCGCACCGCGGATGCTGCTGACTACTCCGTCGGTCAGGAGATCACCGCCGAAACCTTCGAGGCTGGGCAGAAGATCGACGCCACCGGCACCACCAAGGGCAAGGGCTTTGCCGGCGTCATGAAGCGTCACGGCTTCCACGGCGTCAGCTCCTCCCACGGTGCCCACCGCAACCACCGCAAGCCCGGGTCGATCGGCGCCTGCGCCACGCCGGGCCGCGTCTTCAAGGGTCAGCGCATGGCCGGCCGCATGGGTGGCGTGCGTCAGACCACCCAAAACCTCACGATCCACGCCGTGGACGCCGAGCGCGGCCTGCTGCTGGTCAAGGGTGCCGTCCCCGGCGCCCGCGGCAGCATCGTCCTGATCCGCACCGCTGCGAAGGGGGCCTGAGCCACATGGCAACCAAGAGCAAGGTTGACCTCCCCGCCGAGATCTTCGACGTCCAGGTCAACGTCCCGCTGATCCACCAGGTCGTCGCCGCTCAGCTCGCCGCGGCCCGTCAGGGCACGCACGCGACCAAGACGCGCGCGATGGTCTCCGGTGGTGGCCGCAAGCCTTACCGCCAGAAGGGCACCGGCCGCGCCCGCCAGGGTTCGACTCGTGCGCCGCAGTTCGCCGGCGGTGGCATCGTCCACGGCCCGCAGCCGCGCGACTACTCGCAGCGCACCCCCAAGAAGATGAAGGCCGCCGCCCTGCGTGGCGCCCTCTCCGACCGCGCTCGTCACGGCCGCGTCCACGTGCTGGCCAGCCTCGTCCCCGGCGACTCGCCGTCGACGTCGGCTGCCGCCAAGGCCCTGGCCGGGCTGACCAATCGCGCGAAGATGCTCGTCGTCCTCGACCGTTCCGACGTCGTGAGCTTCAAGAGCGTCCGCAACCTCGGCAACGTGCACGTGCTCATGGCCGACCAGCTCAACACCTACGACGTGTTGTGCGCTGACGACGTGGTCTTCACGCGCAGCGCCTTCGACGCTGTCGTCACCCGGCTGGGTTCTGGCCCTCAGGACGCGGCTGCCACCGAGGAGGACGCCAAGTGAGCATCCACGCCAAGGACCCGCGCGACATCCTGATCGCACCGGTCGTCTCCGAGAAGTCCTACGGCCTGCTCGACGAAGGCAAATACACCTTCGTCGTCGACCCGCGGGCCAACAAGACCGAGATCAAGATCGCCGTCGAGAAGATTTTCGGCGTCAAGGTCGACTCGGTCCACACGCTCAACCGTCAGGGCAAGGCGCGTCGCACGCGTTACGGCCTCGGCAAGCGTAAGGACACCAAGCGCGCGATCGTCTCCCTCCGCGAGGGTTCGATCGACATCTTCGGCAGCGTCTCCTGACGCCGCGGTAGGGACCAAGAGGAACACACATGGGTATCCGTAAGTTCAAGCCGACCACGCCGGGCCGTCGCGGCTCGTCCGTGGCGGACTTCGTCGAGGTGACGAGGTCGACGCCGGAGAAGTCGCTCGTCCGCCCGATCGCCAAGACCGGTGGCCGCAACAACGCTGGCCGCATCACCACCCGTCACATCGGTGGTGGCCACAAGCGCGCCTACCGCGTCATCGACTTCCGTCGTCACGACAAGGACGGAGTGCCGGCCACGGTCGCTCACATCGAGTACGACCCCAACCGCACTGCCCGGATCGCGCTGCTGCACTACGCCGATGGCGAGAAGCGCTACATCCTGGCCCCCAACAAGCTCAAGCAGGGCGACGTCATCGAAAACGGCGCCTCCGCCGACATCAAGCCGGGCAACAGCCTGCCGCTGCGCAACATCCCGACCGGTACGGTCATCCACGCCATCGAGCTTCGGCCCGGCGGCGGCGCGAAGATCGCCCGCTCGGCTGGGTCGCGCGTGCAGCTCGTCGCCAAGGATGGCCCTTACGCCCAGTTGCGTATGCCGTCCGGCGAGATCCGCAACGTCGACGTCCGCTGCCGCGCGACGATCGGCGAGGTGGGCAACGCCGAACAGAGCAACATCAACTGGGGCAAGGCCGGCCGCATGCGCTGGAAGGGCAAGCGCCCGACCGTCCGTGGTGTCGCCATGAACCCGATCGACCACCCCCATGGTGGTGGTGAGGGCAAGACCTCCGGTGGTCGCCACCCGGTCTCGCCCTGGGGCCAGCAAGAGGGCCGCACCCGCAAGTCCCACAAGGAAAGCGACAAGCTCATCGTGCGTCGCCGTCGCACTGGCAAGAAGCGTTGATCAAGGAGCCGTTGACAGATGCCTCGTAGCCTCAAGAAGGGTCCCTTCATCGACGACCACCTTCAGAAGAAGGTGGATGCGCAGAACGATGCTGGCACCAAGAACGTCATCAAGACCTGGTCTCGCCGGTCGGTTATCAGCCCGGACATGCTCGGTCACACCCTCGCCGTCCACGACGGCCGCAAGCACGTCCCGGTCTTTGTGACCGAGTCGATGGTCGGCCACAAGCTCGGCGAATTCGCCCCGACGCGCACCTTCAAGGGTCACGTCAAGGACGACAAGAAGGGTCGTCGTCGCTGATGGCCGCCAAGAAGGAAGTCTCAGAAGTGGAAGTCCCTGTCGTGCAGGCCACGGCTGTTGCCCGCCACGTGCGGGTGACGCCGATGAAGGCTCGCCGTGTCATCGACCTCATCCGCGGCAAGGCCGCGACGGACGCTGTGTCCGTCCTGACCTTCGCCCCGCAGGCCGCGTCCGACCCGGTCCGGAAGGTCCTCCAGAGCGCGATGGCCAACGCCCGCGTCAAGGCCGACCAGACCTCGACGGCGTTCGACGAGCGCGCCCTCGTGGTGTCCGCGGCATACGTCGACGAAGGCCCGACGATGAAGCGGTTCCGTCCGCGCGCTCAGGGCCGCGCTTCCCGCATCAACAAGCGCACGAGCCACATCACTGTCGTTGTGTCGCAGCCCGAGATTGCTGCCGCACGGAGCCGGAAGGGAGCCCGCTGATGGGTCAGAAGGTCAACCCGAACGGCTTCCGCCTGGGGATCACCACTGAGCACAAGAGCCGCTGGTTTGCGGACTCGACCAAGTCGGGTCAGCGTTACCGCGACTACGTCAAGGAAGACGTCGAGATCCGCCGTCTCATGGACAAGGGCATGGAGCGTGCCGGCATCTCCCGCGTGGAGATCGAGCGCACCCGTGACCGCGTCCGCGTCGACATCCACACCGCGCGTCCGGGCATCGTCATCGGTCGCCGTGGCGCCGAGGCCGACCGCATCCGCGGCGAGCTCGAGAAGCTCACGGGCAAGCAGGTGCAGCTGAACATCCTCGAGGTCAAAAACCCCGAGATCGACGCGCAGCTGGTCGCCCAGGGCATCGCCGAGCAGCTCTCGGCTCGTGTCTCCTTCCGCCGCGCGATGCGCAAGGGCATGCAGTCGGCCCTCCGCGCCGGCGCCAAGGGCATCCGGGTGCAGTGCTCCGGCCGTCTGGCCGGCGCCGAAATGAGCCGCTCGGAGTTCTACCGCGAGGGTCGCGTCCCGCTGCACACACTGCGCGCCAACATCGACTTCGGCTTCTACGAGGCCAAGACGACCTTCGGCCGCATCGGTGTCAAGGTGTGGATCTACAAGGGCGACCTCACCGCCCGCGAGCTGGCTCAGCAGCAGGCTGCCGCCCCGCGCGCCCCCCGTGGCCCGCGTCGTGACGGCGCCGACCGCCCGAGCCGTCCCAGCCGCGGTGGCCGCAGCGACCGTATGCCGTCCACCGACGCGCCCGAGGGTGCGTCCGAGTCGACCGGCGCGACCGAAGCCGCAGGGGCTCCTGTGCTCGCCGCCGCCGGCACTGAGAATGAGCAGGCCTGACCATGTTGATTCCACGTCGTGTCAAGCACCGTAAGCAGCACCACCCGGACCGCCACGGCATGTCCAAGGGTGGCAACGCGATCGCCTTCGGCGAATACGGCATCCAGGCTCTCGAGCCGGCATACCTGACCAACCGCCAGATCGAGTCCGCGCGTATCGCCATGACTCGCTACATCAAGCGTGGCGGCAAGGTCTGGATCAACATCTACCCCGACCGTCCGCTGACGAAGAAGCCGGCCGAAACCCGCATGGGTTCCGGTAAGGGTTCGCCGGAGTGGTGGGTGGTCAACATCAAGCCCGGACGCGTGATGTTCGAGCTGGCCGGTGTGCCGGAGCCTGTGGCCCGTGAGGCCATGCGGCTGGCGATGCACAAGCTGCCGATGAAGTGTCGTTTCGTTCGTCGTGAAGGTGGTGACATCTGATGGCTGTGGGCACCAAGGATTTGGCTCCCGACAACCTGCGCGGTTTCGACGACGAGCGTCTCGTCGATGAGCTGCGCAAGGCCAAGGAAGAGCTGTTCAACTTGCGCTTCCAGTCCGCCACCGGACAGCTGGACAGCCACGGCCGTCTGCGCGCGGTGAAGAAGGACATTGCTCGCATCTACACCGAGATGCGTGAGCGTGAACTCGGCATCTCGGCCCCGCCGGCCCCCAAGGTCGAGGCGGCCGACCCCAAGGCTGACAAGAAGGCCGCCAAGGCCGCGAAGAAGGCGAAGGCATGAGCGAGCACGACATCCAGGATGCGCAGGTGCAGGACGCGCACGTTGAGGACTCGGCCGTTGCCCAGCAGCCGGTGCAGGACGCCCCCGTGGTGTCCGAGCGCGACGGCGACCGCAACGACCGCAAGACCAAGCAGGGCTACGTCGTCAGCGACAAGATGGACAAGACCGTCGTCGTCGAAGTCGAGGAGCGCGTCAAGCACCCTCGCTACAGCAAGGTCATGCGTCGCAGCAGCAAGGTCAAGGCACACGACGAGGCCAATGCGGCCGGTGTCGGTGACCGCGTCCTCATCATGGAGACCCGTCCGCTGTCGGCCACGAAGCGCTGGCGCATCGTGGAGATTCTGGAGAAGGCAAAGTGATCCAGCAGGAGAGCAGGCTCCGCGTCGCGGACAACACGGGGGCCAAGGAGCTGCTGTGCATCCGGGTCCTCGGTGGGTCCGGACGCCGGTATGCCGGTATCGGCGACACGATCGTCGCGGCCGTCAAGGACGCGATCCCCGGCGGCAACGTCAAGAAGGGTGACGTCGTCAAGGCCGTCATCGTGCGCACCGTCAAGGAGCGTCGTCGTCCCGATGGTTCTTACATCAAGTTCGACGAGAACGCTGCCGTCATCCTCAAGAACGACGGCGACCCGCGAGGGACCCGCATCTTCGGCCCGGTCGGGCGCGAGCTTCGTGACAAGAAGTTCATGAAGATCATCTCCCTCGCTCCGGAGGTGCTCTGACCATGGCCACCGCGAAGGCGAAGATGAAGATCAAGAAGGGTGACCTCGTCCAGGTCATCTCGGGCCGCAGCCAGAAGAACGGCGGCGACCGGGGTAAGCAGGGCAAGGTCATCGCCGTCTACCCCGAGACGCAGCGTGTGCTCGTGGAGGGCATCAACCGCGTGACCAAGCACGTCAAGGCCGGCGCCAGCGCTCGCGGCACCCGCACGGGCGGTCTGGTCCACGCGGAGGCGCCCCTGCACGTGAGCAATGTCGCCGTCGTCGACCCCGACAAGAACGTCCCGACCCGGGTCAAGACCCGCGTCGAGATGGTCGAGCGCGATGGCCGGATGAAGGCGAGCCGCGTCCGCGTGGCCGTCCGCTCCGGCAAGGATCTGTGAGGCAGCCATGGCTGAAACCGCTGAAGTGACCGTCAAGACCCCGCCGCGCCTCAAGGCTCGTTACCGCGAGGAGATCAAGCCTGCCCTGCAGGAGCAGTTCTCCTTCGGCAACGTCATGCAGGTGCCCGGTGTCGTCAAGGTTGTCGTCAACATGGGTGTCGGCGACGCCGCCCGCGACAGCAAGCTCATCGAGGGTGCGGTCAAGGACCTCACCGCGATCACCGGCCAGAAGCCGGTCGTGACCAAGGCCCGCAAGTCGATCGCCCAGTTCAAGCTCCGCGAGGGGATGCCGATCGGCGCCCACACGACGCTTCGGGGCGACCGGATGTGGGAGTTCCTCGACCGTCTCGTCACCGTTGCGCTCCCGCGTATTCGTGACTTCCGTGGGCTCTCGCCCAAGCAGTTCGACGGGCGTGGCAACTACACCTTCGGTCTGACTGAGCAGTCGATGTTCCACGAGATCGACCAGGACCGCGTCGACCGCGTGCGCGGCATGGACATCACCATCGTCACGACGGCCAGCAACGATGACGAAGGCCGGGCACTGCTCAAGGCCCTCGGCTTCCCGTTCAAGGAAAACTGAGAGGACCTGCCATGGCTAAGACTGCCCTGGTCAACAAGGCCAACGCCAAGCCAAAGTTCAAGGTGCGCGGCTACACCCGCTGCCAGAAGTGCGGACGTCCGCACTCGGTCTACCGCAAGTTCGGCCTGTGCCGGATCTGCCTGCGCGAGATGGCCCACGCCGGCGAGCTGCCGGGCGTGACCAAGAGCTCCTGGTAACAGCCGCTCGACCGTTGCGTCGCCCGGCGCCGCAGCACCACTGATCACCACCCACCGCACCACGACACCGTAGGTCGAGCAGGAGGGGGAGGCGGGCTCTCGAGCCAGCCACCCGGCATACCGACTGCTTGAAACCCCGGTGAGGAAGGGCCCGAAGCCCGATGACGATGACCGACCCGATTGCGGACATGCTCACGCGTGTGCGCAATGCCAACTCGGCACACCACGACACCGTGGCGATGCCGTATTCCAAGATCAAGGCCAATATCGCCGACATCCTCGAGCGTGAGGGCTACATCGCGGGCTCGACCGTGACCGATGCGGAAGTCGGCAAGACGCTGACCATCTCGCTGAAGTACGGCCCCAACCGTGAGCGGTCCATCGCCGGTGTCCGCCGGGTCAGCAAGCCCGGCCTGCGGGTTTACGCCAAGTCGACCAACCTGCCGCGCGTGCTCGGCGGTCTCGGTGTGGCGATCATTTCCACCTCCACCGGCTTGTTGACCGACAAGCAGGCGCACGAGAAGGGCGTCGGCGGGGAAGTCCTCGCCTACGTCTGGTAAGGGAAGCAACTCATGTCTCGTATTGGACGCCTCCCTGTCCCGATCCCGGCCGGGGTCGACATCGCGATCAACGGCCAGGACGTCACCGTTAAGGGCCCCAAGGGTCAGCTCGCGCTGACCGTGGCCAGCCCGATCACCGTCGCCACCGGCGACAACGGCTCGATCGAGGTCGGCCGCCCCGACGACGAGCGCAACTCGCGCTCGTTGCACGGCCTGA
Source organism: Dermatophilaceae bacterium (assembly GCA_037046615.1). Classification (GTDB taxonomy): domain Bacteria; phylum Actinomycetota; class Actinomycetes; order Actinomycetales; family Dermatophilaceae; genus Phosphoribacter. The sequence continues at coordinate 91,134 of JBAOHD010000021.1, read as the reverse complement.
CCCGCACGCTCATCGCCAACATGGTGGAGGGCGTCACGAGCGGCTACGAAAAGAAGCTGGAGATCGTCGGCACGGGTTACCGCGTCGTCGCCAAGGGCGCTGACCTCGAGTTCGCGCTCGGCTACAGCCACCCGATCCTCGTCAACCCGCCGGCCGGCATCACCTTCGCGGTCGAGACCCCGACCAAGTTCTCGGTCCAGGGCATCGACAAGCAGCTCGTAGGTGAGGTCGCCGCCAACATCCGAAAGCTGCGCAAGCCCGACCCCTACAAGGCCAAGGGTGTCCGGTATGCCGGCGAGCAGATCCGTCGCAAGGTTGGAAAGGCCGGGAAGAAGTAAGCCATGGCAATGATCATCAAGCGCGGCAAGAGCAAGACCGCCGCCCGGATCCGTCGCCAGGTGCGCGGCCGCAAGAAGCTCCAGGGCACGACCGAGCGTCCTCGCATGGTCATCTCGCGTTCGAGCCGTCACGTCTTCGTCCAGGTTGTCGACGACACCGTGGGCAAGACCCTCGTGTCGGCCTCGACGATGGAAGCAGACCTGCGCTCGCACGATGGCGACAAGACCGCCAAGTGCAAGAAGGTCGGCGAGCTCGTCGCCGAGCGCGCCAAGGCGGCCGGCATCGACTCCGTGGTGTTCGACCGTGGCGGCAACCGCTACCACGGCCGTGTCGCCGCGATCGCCGACGGTGCTCGCGAAGGTGGGCTGAACCTGTGACCCCGACTACGCAGATGGACGCAATGACTGAGATGAGGAACAGCTGATGCCCGGACCACAGCGTCGAGGCACCGGAGCGGGTGCCGGCACCGGCAACGAGTTCGGCGGCGACCGCGAGCGTCGTGGCCGCGGCGGGCGGGACGGCCGTGATGGCCGTCGCGACAACCGCGAGCAGGACAAGAGCCAGTACGTCGAGCGCGTCGTGACGATTAACCGCGTCGCCAAGGTCGTCAAGGGTGGGCGTCGCTTCAGCTTCACCGCCCTCGTGGTCGTCGGCGACGCCGACGGCACCGTGGGTGTGGGCTACGGCAAGGCCAAGGAAGTGCCCGCTGCGATCGCCAAGGGTGTCGAAGAGGCCAAGAAGGCGTTCTTCAAGGTCCCGCGGATCCAGGGCACGATTCCCCACCCCGTGCAGGGTGAGGCCGCCGCAGGTGTCGTCCTGCTGCGTCCGGCCGCTGCCGGTACCGGCGTCATCGCCGGTGGCCCGGTGCGTGCAGTCCTCGAGTGCGCCGGCATCGCCGACGTGCTGTCCAAGTCGCTCGGCTCGAGCAACGCGATCAACATCGTCCACGCGACCGTGGCTGCCCTCAAGCAGCTCGAGCGCCCCGAGGCCGTCGCGGCCCGTCGTGGCCTGTCGATGGAGCAGGTCGCCCCCGCGGCGATGCTCCGGGCCCAGGCTGCAGGCAAGGCCGCCGCAAAGGTCGGTGCATGATGGCTCGCCTCAAGGTCACCCAGCTCAAGGGTCGCGTGGGGGAGAAGCACTTCGCTCGGGAGACCCTGCGGTCGCTCGGCCTCAAGCGCATCGGCGACACCGTCATCAAGGAGGACCGCCCCGAGATCCGGGGTATGGTCCGCGCGGTCGCGCACCTCGTGGCCGTCGAGGAGGTTGACTGATCATGGCTGACAAGGCTGACAAGAAGGTTGCTGCCGAGTCTGGGACCGCACTCAAGGTCCACCACCTGCGCCCCGCACCGGGAGCCAAGACCGCCAAGACCCGCGTCGGTCGTGGTGAGGGCTCCAAGGGTAAGACCGCCGGTCGTGGCACCAAGGGCACGAAGGCTCGCTACCAGGTGCCCGAGCGGTTCGAGGGCGGCCAGATGCCGTTGCACATGGCGATGCCCAAGCTGCGCGGGTTCAAGAACCCCTTCCGCACGGTCTACCAGGTCGTCAACCTCGACCGGCTCGCCGCGCTCTACCCCAAGGGCGGGGAGGTCACCATTGCCGACCTCATCGCCAAGGGGGCCGTCCGCGACAACGCTCCGGTCAAGGTGCTCGGCACCGGGGACATCTCCGTCGCCGTCCACGTGACCGCCGACAAGTTCTCCGGTTCGGCCCAGGACAAGATCGAAGCTGCCGGCGGCAGCGTCACGACGTCCGAGGCTTAACCACCGGCTAACACCCCGGACCCGGACCTCTCGGGCCCGGGGTGTTATCTTTCCACCGCATGTAAAAGGCCGACGCGGTTCACCGCGTGGCACCGAGGAGGACCAGTGCTGACAGCCGTCGCCCGTGCGTTCCGCACGCCCGACCTACGTCGGAAGTTGCTGTTCACGCTGATGATCATGGCGATCTTCCGGCTTGGCTCGGCTGTGCCGACCCCCGGGGTGAGCTACACGCTCGTCGCCCAGTGTCTGACTGGTGCCAGCACCCAAAACGGCTTCATCGGTCTGGCCAACCTGTTCAGCGGTGGGGCGTTGCTCCAACTGTCGATTTTCGCGCTGGGGATCATGCCCTACATCACCGCGAGCATCATCATCCAGCTGTTGACGGTGGTCATCCCGCGCTTCGAGACCTTGAAGAAGGAAGGCCAGGCCGGGCAGACGAAGATGACGCAGTACACGCGTTATCTCACGATCGGCCTCGCGGTCTTGCAGTCCTCGACGCTCATCACCTTCGCGCGCAACCCCCAGCAGATCTTCGGCCCCCAGTGTGAGCGCATCCTCGCCGACGACTCGATGCCGACGATCCTCATCATGGTGCTCACCCTCACCGCAGGCACGGGTCTGATCATGTGGCTGGCCGAGCTCATCACCGACAAGGGGATCGGCAACGGCATGTCCTTGCTCATCTTCACGTCGATCGCCGCCGGCTTCCCGAGCTCGCTCTGGGCGATCCAGCAGGCCGAAGGCCGCTGGGACGTGTTCATCGGCGTCATCCTCGTCGGTTTCCTCGTCATGGCTCTGGTCATCTTCGTCGAGCAGTCCCAGCGCCGGATCCCCGTGCAATACGCCAAGCGTCAGGTCGGCCGGAAGATGTATGGCGGGTCATCGACCTATATCCCGCTCAAGGTCAACATGGCCGGTGTCATCCCCGTCATCTTCGCCTCGTCGTTGCTGTCGCTGCCGGCCCTCGTGGCGCAGTTCGCTGCTCCTCAAGACGGGTCGGCGCCCCCGGAATGGGTCGTGTGGATCCAGAACTACCTCGTGCGCGGCGATCACCCGCTCTACATGGCCCTCTACGTCGCCCTCATCCTCTTCTTCACGTTCTTCTACGTGTCGATCACCTTCAACCCGGTCGAGGTCGCCGACAACATGAAGCGCTACGGCGGCTTCATCCCGGGCATCCGCGCCGGCCGCCCCACGGCGGAATACCTCGACTACGTCCTGACCCGCATCACGGTGCCTGGCGCGCTCTACCTCGCCGGCATCTCGTTGATCCCGCTCATCGCGCTCAAGCTCTTCAACGCCAACCAGAACTTCCCGTTCGGTGGCACGTCGATCCTCATCATCGTCGGCGTCGGTCTCGAGACGGTCAAGCAGATCCAGGCTCAACTCCAGCAGCGCAACTACGAAGGATTCTTGCGATGAGACTCGTCATCATGGGCCCCCCTGGGGCGGGCAAGGGCACGCAGGCCGAGAAGATCGCCGAGCGCTTCGGCATCCCGGCGATCTCCACCGGCGCGATCTTCCGTGACAACGTCAAGCGCAAGACCGAGCTCGGCCAGCAGGTCGAGGCGATCATGGCGTCGGGTGGCTACGTCTCCGACGAGCTGGTCAACGACCTGGTCGCAGACCGACTGTCCCAGCCCGACGCACAGGAGGGCTTCCTCCTCGACGGCTATCCCCGCACCGCCGGCCAGGTCGCGGCACTCGATGACCTGCTGGCCGCCAGTGGTCACCGCATCGGTGCCGCGGTCGAGTTGACCGTCGACGAGGACGCCGTCGTCGAGCGGCTGCTCGCCCGCGCCGCCGACCAGGGCCGCGCCGACGACACCGAAGAGGTCATCCGCGAGCGGATGGCGATCTACACCGCCGAGACCGCCCCGCTCACCGCGATCTACCGCGAGCACGGCGTGCTGCGCCAGGTCGACGGCATGGGATCGGTCGACGAGGTCAACGACCGGATCGCCGCCGTCCTCGACGACGTCATCGACTGACGATCAGGCCGCCATCTTGTTCGGTCGGCGCACGACCGTCGGTCGCACCGACGAGCAGCTCGTCCTCATGCGCGCCGCGGGCCTGCTCGTGGGGCAGACCCTCGCGGCGGTGCGTGCAGCCGTCAGCGACGGGGTGACCACCGGTGACCTCGATGCGCTCGCGGAGGACTTCATCCGCAGCCACGGCGGTCGCCCGTCCTTCCAGGAGGTGCCGGGCTACCGGCATACCCTCTGCACGTCGACCAATGACGAGGTCGTCCACGGCATACCGGGCTCGCGGGTCCTGCGTGACGGCGACCTCCTGTCGGTCGATTGCGGCGCGATCGTCGCCGGCTGGCACGGTGACGCCGCGATCACCGTGGTCGTCGGCGGGGACGAGGCGGCGCGGCCCGAAGACCTCGACCTCTCGCGCGCGACCGACGACTCCCTGTGGGCCGGCATCGGCGCCATGCGGGCTGGGCGGCGACTGTATGCCGTGGGTGAGGCCATCGAGGCGAGCATCGTCGCGGCCGGGCAGCGGGACGGTCGGGATTACGGCATCGTCGAGGAGTATGTCGGCCACGCGATCGGCCAGGAGATGCACCTCGACCCGCAGATCCCCAACTACGCGGTCAAGGGCAAGGGGCCCATCCTTGCATCGGGCTTCACCGGCGCCCTCGAACCCATGATCACGCTCGGCAGCCCAGCCACCCGGGTCCTCGCCGACGACTGGACCGTCGTCACCGAGGACGGGTCCCGCGCGGCCCACTGGGAGCACACCGTCGCCATCCGCGACGCCGGCGCCTGGGTGCTCACCGCCCTCGACGGCGGCGCGGCCCGGCTGGCCGAGCTGGGGATCCCGTATGCCCCTGTCGCCTGACGGCCCCATCGCCGCCCACCTCGCCGGGGTGCCCGAGCGTGAGCGCGCCGTGCTCACCGCGATCGTCGACCGGGTCCTCGAGACCGTCCCCGACGTGGGGGAGAAGGTCAGTTACGGCCTCCCGACGTTGACCTATCGCGGCAAGGCCATCCTGTCGGCCGTCGCCGCCGAGAAGCACCTCGCGCTCTACCCGCACAGCGGCTCGGTCGTCGCCGCCGTTGCTGACGACCTCGCGGGCTTCTCCATGTCGACCGGCACGATCCGGTTCAGCGCCGACCGGCCGATCCCACCGGAGATCATCGACCGGATCATTGCCCTGCGGATGCAGGCGATCGACGAGGGCTAGGGCCCAGCGAGGGCGATTTCAGGTATGCCGCGTGCTCGCGTAGGATAGACCGTTGGGTGTCCGCTGTCCCAGTCCGCAGGATCATCGTTCGCACGATGATCGCGGCAGGTTGCGGCTCGTTCGCGGCAGACGACACTCACTCATGTCAGACACACGACAACGGATCGACGGAGGATATGGCCAAAAAGGACGGGGTCATCGAGATCGAGGGCACGATCGTGGAAGCACTCCCCAATGCAATGTTCCGGGTGGAGCTGTCCAACGGTCACAAGGTGCTCGCCCACATCTCGGGCAAGATGCGTCAGCACTACATCCGGATCCTCCCCGAGGACCGGGTTGTCGTCGAGCTCTCGCCATACGACCTTTCCCGCGGCCGCATCGTCTTCCGGTACCGCTGACGACCGCAGTCCGGCATACCAGCACCACCCCAACCCACCAGCATCGGTGACGGGCGCTCGCTCGCGAGTGGCTGTCATCGGCGCATGACCGGAAAAGACACGAGGCAATGAAGGTTCAGCCGAGCGTCAAGAAGATCTGCGACAAGTGCAAGGTGATCCGCCGTAACGGCCGGGTCATGGTGATCTGCTCCAACCTGCGGCACAAGCAGCGGCAGGGCTGAGCACCACCGCGCACCGACCCGCGGGCCTTCGGAGCACGCATCCAGCACCACGCAGCAGGACTTGACAAATTCACAACGCAGCACCCGACCCCGCGTCACCGACGGATGTCACCCCCGGCACGGAGGCTGGGGACCGGGCGCGCACGTCCCCTGCAGCACGCGGGCGACGAGCACGGCATACCGGATCGGTGTTGCACCAGACCTCCGAAACTGAAACCAGGAGCACCACCACATGGCACGTCTCATTGGCGTGGACCTCCCGCGTGAGAAGCGCGTCGAGATCGGCCTGACCTACATCTTCGGTGTCGGTCGCACTACCGCGAGCCAGGCCCTCGCGGCAACCGGGATCAGCTCGGACACTCGAGTCAAGAACCTCACCGACGCCGACTTGGTGACCCTGCGTGACTGGCTCGAAGCCAACGTCAAGATGGAAGGTGACCTGCGACGTGAGGTCGCAGCTGACATCCGTCGCAAGGTCGAGATTGGCTCCTACGAGGGCCTTCGGCACCGTCGTGGCCTGCCCGTGCGTGGGCAGCGCACCAAGACCAACGCGCGCACCCGCAAGGGTCCCAAGCGCACCGTCGCCGGCAAGAAGAAGGCCGGCAGAGTAACCCCGACGGGTTGCCAGCCCCAGACACTCACAACGTAGGAGAAACATGCCTCCCAAGAGCCGCACGGCGCCAGGCGCCAAGAAGGTGCGCCGCAAGGAAAAGAAGAACGTCGCCCACGGGCACGCGCACATCAAGAGCACGTTCAACAACACGATCATTTCGATCACCGACCACACTGGTGCGGTGATTTCCTGGGCCTCAGCCGGTCAGGTCGGCTTCAAGGGCTCGCGTAAGTCCACCCCGTTCGCCGCGCAGATGGCCGCCGAGGCCGCCGCGCGCCGCGCGATGGAGCACGGCATGAAGCAAGGTCGACGTCTTCGTCAAGGGTCCGGGTTCGGGCCGCGAGACGGCGATCCGTTCCCTGACCGCGACCGGCCTCGAGGTCGGCGCGATCAGCGATGTCACGCCCTCGCCGCACAACGGTGTCCGCCCGCCCAAGCGTCGCCGCGTCTGAGCGCCGGAATACGCGAATCCAGGTCTGAAGGAGTCTCTGACTAACTATGGCTCGTTACACCGGCCCCATCACCAAGAAGTCGCGTCGACTCAAGGTCGACCTTGTCGGCGACGACAAGAACTTCGAGATGCGTCCCTTCCCGCCCGGCCAGCACGGCCGTCGGCCGGATCCAGGAGAAGGAATACCTCACCCAGCTGCAGGAGAAGCAGAAGGCTCGTTTCTCCTACGGCGTCATGGAAAAGCAGTTCATCCGCTACTACAAGGAAGCCGCCAACCGTCCCGGCAAGACCGGTGACAACCTGCTGCAGATCCTCGAGTCGCGTCTGGACAACGTCATCTACCGCGCCGGCATTGCCCGCACCCGTCGCCAGGCCCGTCAGCTCGTGAGCCACGGCCACTTCGAGGTCAACGGCGTCCGCGTCGACGTGCCCGTCCTACCGGGTCGAGCAGTTCGACATCATCACGGTCCGCAAGCAGTCGCTTGAGGCGTTCCCGATCGAGCTCGCGCGCCAGACCTACGGCGACCGCCCGGTCCCGGCGTGGCTGCAGGTCGTTGAGGGCTCGCTGCAGATCCTCATCCACCAGCTGCCCGTCCGCGCTCAGATCGACACCGTGCTCACCGAGGCAGCTCATCGTCGAGTACTACTCGAAGAACTGACAGCTTCGATCCGGTATGCCGGGTGGCTGGCTCTGGCGGCGTCCCCGCTCGCACCCAGGCCACCCGGCATACCAGGACTGCTCTCGCAGACAGAGGCGAGGCGGTCAGCGGGGACACCAGGCCCCGCGCTAACACGAGACGTCATATAGCGGGCGTCCGTGGGAAGGAAGAATCGTGCTCATTGCACAGCGTCCCGTGCTCAGCGAAGAGGTCGTGGCCGACAACCGCAGCCGCTTCGTCATCGAGCCGCTCGAGCCTGGCTTCGGCTACACGCTCGGCAACTCCCTGCGTCGCACGCTCCTGTCGAGCATCCCCGGCGCGGCCGTCACCTCGCTGCGGGTCGACAGCGTCCTGCACGAGTTCTCGACGATCTCCGGGTGCAAGGAAGACGTCACCGAGATCATCCTCAACGTCAAGGGCCTCGTCGTCTCCTCCGAGCACGACGAGCCGGTCGTGATGTACCTGCGCAAGCAGGGTCCGGGCGCGGTCACCGCGGCCGACATCGCGCCGCCGGCCGGGGTCGAGGTCCACAACCCCGACCTGCACATCTGCCACCCTCAACGCCAAGGGTCGGCATCGAGATGGAGCTGACCGTCGAGCGTGGCCGTGGCTACGTCTCGGCGCAGCAGAACAAGTCCGGTGACCAGGAGATCGGCCGCATCCCGGTCGACTCGATCTACTCGCCGGTGCTCGCCGTGACCTACAAGGTCGAGGCCACCCGTGTCGAGCAGCGCACCGACTTCGACCGGCTCATCGTCGACGTCGAGACCAAGAACGTCGATGGCCCCGCGTGACGCGATGGCGTCGGCGGGCAAGACGCTCGTCGAGCTGTTCGGCCTGGCCCGCGAGCTCAACGTCGAGGCCGAGGGCATCGACATGGGCCCGTCGCCGACCGACGCTGCGCTGGCCGCCGACCTGGCCCTGCCGATCGAGGACCTCGACCTCACCGTCCGGTCCTACAACTGCCTCAAGCGCGAGGGCATCCACACCGTGGGTGAGCTCGTGGGGCGCAGCGAGGCCGACCTGCTCGACATCCGCAACTTCGGTGCGAAGTCGATCGACGAGGTCAAGGCCAAGCTCGCCGGTATGGGTCTGGCCCTCAAGGACAGCCCGCCCGGATTCGACCCGAGCGCCGCTCGTCGACACCTACGCCGACGACTACGACGACCTCGACGACGGCCGCGCCTTGGCCGAAGACGAGCAGTTCTGATCCCCCGCCGATCAACGGAGATTGACCCATGCCAACCCCTTCCAAGGGTCCCCGCCTCGGTGGCGGGCCGGCACACGAGCGGCTCATGCTGGCGGGCCTCGCCACCTCGCTGTTCGAGCACGACCGCATCACGACCACTGAGGCCAAGGCCAAGCGCCTGCGTCCGGTTGCCGAGCGGCTGGTGACCTTCGCCAAGCGCGGTGACCTGGCACGCCCGTCGTCGGGTGCTCACCGCCGTGCGCGACAAGGGCGTTGTCCACCGTCTCTTCACGGAGATCGCGCCCGACATGGCTGAGCGCGCAGGTGGTTACACCCGCATCACCAAGATCGGCCCCCGCAAGGGCGACAACGCCCCCATGGTCGTCATCGAGCTCGTCCGTGAGCGCGTGTCGGCCAAGAAGGTCACCGTCAAGGAGGCTGAGGCGGCGACCAAGCGCGCGGCCAAGGCTGACAAGGGCGACAAGGGCGCCAAGTCGGCGAAGGCTGACAAGGGTGCCGATGCGCCAGTCGAGGACGCTGTCGTGAGCGACGAGTTGACCCTCGACGACGCGGCGACCGACGCCCCGGCGACCGAGGCTGCTGGCCTCGTCGGCGAGGCTGCCGTCGAATTGCCCGCCGGTGCCACGGCGCCGCTCGAGGACGGTTCGGCTCCCGAGGGCTACTCGGTCAAGGGCAACGCCGACTCGGGTCTTTACCACGAGCCGGACGGCCAGTGGTATGACGCGACGGTTGCCGAGTTCTGGTTCAAGAGCGCGGCCGACGCGGAGGCTGCTGGCTTCCGCAAGGCCGGGTCCAAGTCCGAGGGCTGACCCTCACCGCACGACTTGATGTGACCGTGACGGTCCCCCAAGAGCTCAGCTCCCGGGGGACCGTCGCTGTGTCAGTGCCGTCTCACCCGGTCACCTCCAATCGCTACCGAACGGCGAGGCCGCCGTCGCCATTCGGTATCGACTGCATCAGTGCCTCGCTGATTCGATACCGAATCCCGAGTTACTGGTGGCGATCGGGTATCGACCGAGGTAGTGGGGGGACAGAATACGGGAGGACGGCATACGGGAGGATGAGCGGGATGCGGCTGCGGCTCGACCTCGCCTATGACGGCACCGACTTCTCCGGCTGGGCGGCCCAACCGGGGCGGCGGACCGTCGAGGGCGTGCTGTCCGAAGCACTGACGACCCTCCTGCGGGCCCCTGAGCCGGTGCGCCTCACCGTCGCCGGCCGCACGGACGCCGGCGTCCATGCGCGTGGTCAGGTCGCGCACGCGGACGTCGACGAGGCGGCATACCTGCTCGTCCCCGGCCGCTCCGACCGGACCCCCGCAGAGGCGGCGACCACGCGGCTCGCGGCGATCCTCCCGGCCGATGTCGTCGTCCATCGGGTATGCCGTGCGCCGGAGGGTTTCGACGCGCGGTTCTCGGCCATGAGTCGCCGCTACCGCTATCGGATCGCGGACGCGCGGACCCTCAAGGATCCGCTGCGCCGCCGAGACACCGTGTGGCTGCGCGACGAGCTGGACGTCGACGCAATGGGTGCTGCCGCGTCGCAGCTGCTCGGGCTCGGGGATTTTGCAGCGTTCTGCAAGCGCCGCGAGGGTGCGACGACGGTGCGGACCCTCCTGGCGTTCTCGTGGACCCGCGATGCCCACAGCGGGGTCGTCGAGGCGATCGTCATCGCGGATGCCTTCTGCCACTCCATGGTCCGGGCGCTCGTCGGTGCCGTGGTGCCGGTGGGGATGGGCCGCCGGAATGTCAGCTGGCCCCGAGAGGTCCAGGTCGCGACCACCAGAGACCCGCACGTCAAGGTCATGCCCGCCCACGGTCTGTCGCTCGAGCAGGTCACCTATCCGCCCGATGCCGACCTGGCCGCACGCGCCCGGGAGGCACGCGCCCGCCGGGACAATCCGGGTGCGGTGACCGGACGGCATACGGGAGACTGACCCCTCGTGGGCCACGTCGACGTCAACCAGGTCAGCTTTGACCTGCCCGACGGGCGTCCCCTCCTGCGCGAGGTGAGCCTGCGGGTGGGGGAGGGCGCCAAGGTCGCGCTCATCGGGCCCAACGGCACCGGCAAGACGACGCTGAGCCGCATCATCGCCGGCGACCTCGTCGCGCACGGCGGGGCGGTCACGCGCTCGGGCGGGCTGGGGGTGATGCGGCAGTTCATCGGGTCGGTGCGCGACGAGTCGACCGTGCGTGACCTGCTCGTCTCGGTGGCCCCCGCCAAGATCCGCGCGGCCGCGGCCGAGATCGATCGGACCGAACTGCTCGTCATGGAGCACGACCGCGAAGCCGACCAGCTCGCCTACGCGCAAGCCCTCGTCGACTGGGGTGACGTCGGAGGCTACGACTACGAGACCCTCTGGGACACGTGCACGGTGGCGGCTTTGGGTATGCCGTTCGAGCGCGCGCAATACCGTGCCGTCACGACCCTCTCGGGCGGGGAACAGAAACGCCTTGTGCTGGAGGCGCTCTTGCGCGGCCCGGAGGAGGTGCTCCTGCTCGACGAGCCCGACAACTATCTCGACGTGCCGGGCAAGCGCTGGCTGGAGCAAGCCCTGCGGGAGAGCCCGAAAACGGTGCTGTTCATCTCCCACGACCGCGAGTTGTTGGCCCAGTCTGCGACGCGGATCGCCACCCTTGAGCCAAGCGCGGCGGGCTCGACAGTCTGGGTCCATCCGGGCAGCTTCGGGACCTACGCTCAGGCGCGGCTCGACCGCAATGCCCGCCTTGAGGAACTGCGCACCCGGTGGGATGAGGAACACGCCAAACTCAAAGCGCTCGTCATCATGTATCGCACCAAGGCGGCCTACAACTCCGATATGGCAGCCCGGCTCCAGGCCGCTGAGACCCGGTTGCGTCGGTTCGTCGAGGCAGGGCCGCCCGAAGCGGTGCCCCTGACCCAGCGGCTGCGGATGCGACTGACCGGGGGACGCACCGCGAAGCGGGCCGTCGTCTGCGAGCGACTGGAACTCGCTGCGGGACAAGGCGATACGGTCCTCATGAAGCCGTTCGACGTGGAGATCTGGTTCGGTGAGCGACTCGCCGTGCTCGGCTCCAATGGGTCGGGCAAGTCGCACTTCCTGCGCCTGCTCGCCGCTGGCGGCAGCGACCCCGATGTCGAACACCGACCCGTCGGCGACTCCGCGGCCGCGGCTCCCGAGGCGGTGCGGCATACCGGCGTGGCCCGCCTGGGCTCCCGGGTGCGACCCGGGTGGTTCGCCCAGACCCACGACCAGCCGCGCCTGCTCGGGCGCACCCTCCTCGATGTGCTGCACCGCGGCGACGACCACCGCGACGGTATGCCGCGTGAGCTCGCCTCCCGCGCGCTGGACCGCTACGGCTTGGCCAAGGCGGCAGAGCAGACCTTCGAGTCGCTCTCGGGTGGACAGCAAGCTCGCTTCCAGATCCTCCTGCTTGAGTTGTCGGGCGCGACCTTGCTGCTCCTCGACGAACCGACCGACAACCTTGACCTCGAATCCGCCGAGGCGTTGGAGGCAGCCCTGGACGCCTTCGAGGGCACCGTCGTCGCGGTCACGCACGACAGATGGTTCGCGCGGTCCTTCGACCGCTTCCTCGTCTTCCGCGCGGACGGTCGCGTGGTCGCGTCCGACGAACCCATCTGGGACGAGGGTCGGGTCCAGCGCGCTCGCTGACCGGCCCTCGCCCCTCGCCGGCGCGGGGGATCGGTCCGACAGGTCGCACCACCTATTCGGCCGGAGCGCGGTCGACATCGAGGGGATGCGTGAGGGCATAGACCGCGACCCGCCGCGCAGTCGGATTGCCTTGTCCCACACGCCGATAACTCGCGATCAAGTCGGCCATGTCAGAGCGGAAGGCCACCAGTTGCTCGCTGCTCACGAGGATCGTCCCGTCCGTCACCCCCGCGGCCTCCCGCCAGCGCTGCGGCCAGTCGCGGGAGGCATCGAGCCATCGGTCGCCTTGGGCGGCAACGTGGGCGAGGTAGTCCCGATCGAGCCACAACTCCGCCTCGCGCTCGTCCTCCCGACGATCAGTTGGGTATGCCGTGTCGTCGGCTGGCGGCGTCCAGACGGCCGGGCGCTCGCGGGCTTCCCACCGCCGCTGCCGCCCCATGTTGCCGCCGGCGTCCGCGACGAGACCGGCGCTGGCGAGGATGCGCAGGTGGTATGAGGTCGCGCCAGAGTTGGTCCCGAGCGCCGCTGCCAGCCGGGAGGCGGTGGCGGGACCGCCGGTCAGCAGGAGGGCGTGAAGGCGCGCCCGGAGCGGGTGGGCGAGGGTCCCAAGCGGGTCGCGGTGGGCGGACGGCATACAGAGAATGTTTGCATAGTTTGTTTGCACGAGGAAGGTCAGGGAGCGGCGTCAGGTGTTAGTCGCGGCATTTGCCCTGGTCAGAGCCCCATTCGTCGTTGATTGGCGGCGATTCGGTGACGTGGCCCGGCCCCCGTAAACTTGAGGACTGTTGTGCCATTGCTTCGGCCATGGGTCGCAGCTCACCGGTTCGGCCTCCGCGAGGAGGCGAGCCACCCGGCATACCTCCATCTTCTGAAGAAGGAAAGACGAGCACTCATGCGCACGTACACCCCCAAGCCCGGCGAGGTCACCCGCGCCTGGCACGTCATCGACGCGACGGATGTCGTGCTCGGTCGGCTGGCGAGCCATGTCGCAGTCCTGCTGCGCGGCAAGCACAAGCCGACCTTCGCACCTCACGTCGACACCGGTGACTTCGTCATCGTCATCAACGCCGACAAGGTCGCCCTCACCGGCGCCAAGCTCGACCAGAAGCGCGCTTACCGCCACTCGGGCTTCCCGGGCGGCCTGTCGTCGCTGACCTACGCCGAGCTGCTCGACAAGGACCCGCGCAAGGCGATCGAGAAGGCCGTCCGCGGCATGCTCCCCAAGAACAGCCTGGCCCGCCAGCAGCTGACCAAGCTCAAGGTCTACTCCGGCCCGACGCACCCGCACTCGGCCCAGCAGCCGACCCCCTACGAGTTCACCCAGGTCGCCCAGTAAGCCCCCGGCTTGCTGGCCTGACTGGCACCCACTGACGAAGGATTGACCGTGGCTGACACGACCCCCGACCTGGAGCTCGAGCTCGAAGCTGACGAGCCGACGCTCTCCGAATACACGACCGAGTCCGAGGCTCCTTCGGCTGGCAGCGCTGCGGCCCGCAAGCCGTCGGCCTCCGCGCCCGGCGCCGCGACGGGTCGCCGCAAGCAGGCCATCGCCCGCGTGCGCATCGTCCCCGGCACGGGCACGTGGACCATCAATGGCCGCACGCTCGATGCCTACTTCCCCAACAAGGTGCACCAGCAGCTCGTCTCCGAGCCCTTCAAGGTGCTTGAGCTCGACGGTGCCTACGACGTCCTCGTGCGGGTGCACGGTGGCGGCCCCTCGGGCCAGGCCGGCGCCGTCCGCCTCGGTGTCGCCCGCGCCCTCAACGGCGTTGACGCCGAGCTCAACCGCCCGGCTCTGAAGAAGGCCGGCTTCCTCACCCGGGACGCGCGCGTCCCCGAGCGCAAGAAGGCCGGTCTCAAGAAGGCCCGCAAGGCTCCGCAATACAGCAAGCGCTGATCCTGGATCGCTCTGGATCTCTCGCGAGGGCGGCTGGACACTCCAGCCGCCCTCGTGCGCGTCTCGGCCTCCACCGAGCGCTGCCGAGCAGAGGTCGAGCGAGGAGTAGATTCATGGACGGCTCATTGGGAAGGGATGGAATCGGTGGGACGACTTTTCGGCACCGACGGTGTGCGAGGCCTGGCTAACCGGGATATCACCGCTGAGTTGGCGGTGGACCTCGCGATCGCCGCCGCGCATGTGCTGGCCGAGCAGGGGGAGTTCGCCGGACACCGGCCCTTTGCCGTGGTCGGCACCGATGGCCGGGCCTCGGGGGAGTTCCTGTCGGCCGCGGTGATCGCCGGACTTGCCTCGGCGGGCGTGGACGTCCGGGACGCCGGGATGCTGCCGACGCCCGCGGTCGCCTTACCTCACCGCCGAGCTCGGGGCCGACATCGGCGTGATGCTCTCGGCGTCTCACAATCCGATGCCAGACAACGGGATCAAGTTCTTTGCCCGCGGGGGCCACAAGCTCGACGACGCTGTCGAGGATGCGATCGAGGCCCGCCTCGGCGAGCCCTGGGACCGCCCCACGGGTGCGGACGTCGGTCGGGTGACGCGGTTGCGACGACGCCGCCGCCCGGTATGCCGCACACCTGCTCGCCGTCCTGCCGCACCGCCTCGAGGGCCTCCATGTCGTCATCGACGCCGCCCACGGGGCCGCCTCCCACGTGTCTCCCAAGGTCTTCCGCTCGGCCGGTGCCTTCGTGACCGTCATCGGGGCCGACCCCGACCGGGCTCAACATCAACGACGGTTACGGGTCGACCCACCTCGCCCGCCTCCAGCGGACCGTCGTCGAACAGCAGGCGCCACCTGGGGATTGCCCACGACGGCGACGCCGACCGGTGCCTCGCGGTCGACGAGCGCGGCAACGTCGTCGACGGCGACCAGATCATGAGCATCCTCGCGCTCGACCTGAAGCAACGTGGGCAGCTCGCCGACGACACGCTCGTCGCGACCGTCATGAGCAACCTCGGCATGTTGCAGGCGATGGCTCGCGAGGGGATCACCGTCCGGCAGACCGGGGTCGGGGACCGCTATGTCCTCGAAGACATGAAGGCCGGGGGGTATTCGCTCGGCGGAGAGCAGTCCGGCCACGTGATCTTCCTCGACCATGGCACCACCGGGGACGGGGTGTTGACCGGTCTCATGCTCGCCTCGCGCGTCGCTGCGACCAAGCAGCGCCTCAGCACCTTGGCGGGCGTGATGACTCGGATGCCGCAGATCCTCGTCAACGTCAAGGGCGTCGACAAGGACGCGGTCGACTCCGATTCGGTGGTGCAGGACGCGGTAGCAGCAGCGAGCGAACGCCTCGGCGACAGTGGCCGGGTGCTCTTGCGCAAGTCAGGCACCGAGCCGCTCGTGCGTGTCATGGTCGAAGCCAGCGAGCAGGCGGTCGCTGACGAGGTGGCCAACAGCCTGGCCGACGTGGTCCGAGAGCGGCTCGCCCTCGCGTCCTGAGGGCCGCGCCGCCTGCCTTAGACCCGCGCGTCGCGGAAGACCCGTTTGGGTGGGTCCATGCCGATGGCCTCGACGATCTTGGCCTCGCCTTCCTTGAGGCGGTATGCCGCCCCGATGATCCCGAGCGTCCCGCCCGCGATGCGATCGGCGATGAGCGAGGACCGGGTCGACAGCAACCGAGAGGTATGCCGTACGTGCTCGGTCTCGATCCCGAAGGTCGACGTCTCGCCCTTCTTGCGAGCTGCGAGCACACTCGGGGTCACCCGCTCGACGATGTCGCGCAGGAAGCCTCCGGGCATCTCGCCCTCCTCGACCGCATCGACGGCGGCCTTGACCGCACCGCACGAGTCGTGCCCGAGGACGACGATGAGATGGACGTCGAGCAGCCCGACCGCGAACTCCATCGACCCCAGGACGCTCGCATCGACGACGTGACCGGCCGTGCGGACGACGAAGAGGTCGCCGAGGCCCTGGTCGAAGATGATCTCGGCGGCCACCCGTGAATCGGCGCACCCGAAGAAGATCGCAAAGGGCGTCTGCTTGTTGGCCAGCCGATGTCGCAACTGGATGTCCTGGTGCGGGTGAGCGCGTTCGCCCGCCATGAATCGGGCGTTGCCGGCGGCAAGGCAGGCCCACGCCTCCTGGGGCGTGGTCGGTCGGGTGCCAGGCTGCGCTCGGTGTCGATCCATCACGTCCCCAAGGGTGTGTGGGTGGAGATCTGCTGCGGTCTAGGTTTTCATGGTAGAGGTCAGGTGAGGCCGGGTCGGGTGCCGATTGTCATGACCGTCGGTTGGCTCACCGTCGCGAAGAAGTCGTTGCCCTTGTCATCGACGACGATGAAGGCAGGGAAGTCCTCGACCTCGATCTTCCACACGGCTTCCATGCCCAGTTCGGCATACTCGAGCACTTCGACGCTCTTGATGCAGTCTTGGGCGAGGCGGGCCGCCGGGCCACCGATCGAGCCGAGGTAGAAGCCGCCGTGCGCGGCGCAGGCGTCGGTGACTTGCGTGCTGCGGTTGCCCTTAGCGAGCATGACGAGCGAGCCGCCGGCGGCCTGGAACTGGTCGACGTAGGAGTCCATCCGGCCCGCGGTCGTCGGGCCGAAGGAGCCCGACGCCATCCCGGCCGGGGTCTTTGCGGGTCCGGCGTAGTAGACCGGGTGGTTCTTGAGGTAGTCGCGGCATCGGCTCGCCGGCGTCGAGGCGCTCCTTGATCTTGGCGTGCGCGATGTCGCGGGCGACGACGAGCGTGCCGGTGAGCGAGAGCCGGGTCTTGACCGGGTGCTTGGTCAGCTCGGCGAGGACGTCGGCCATCGGGCGCGTGAGGTCGATCGCGACAACGTCATCGCCAGCCTCAGCGGCGCTGTCTCCACGGAGGGCGGCGACGTCAGGCTCGGGGAGATAGTGGGCCGGCTCGAACTCGAGCTGCTCGATGAAGACACCCTCTGGGGTGATCTTGCCGAGGCACTGGCGGTCGGCCGAGCACGACACTGCGACGGCGACCGGCAGGGACGCCCCGTGGCGGGGCAAGCGGATGACGCGGACGTCGTGGCAGAAGTACTTGCCGCCGAACTGCGCCCCGATGCCGAAGTTGCGCGTCAGCTCGAGGACCTGCTCCTCCAACTCGACATCGCGGAAGCCGTGACCGGTCATCGATCCCTCGGTCGGCAACGTGTCGAGATACTTCGCTGACGCGTATTTGGCTGTCTTCAAGGCGAATTCGGCAGACGTGCCACCGATGACGATGGCCAGGTGGTAGGGCGGGCAGGCCGCAGTGCCGAGCGAGCGGAGCTTCTCGTCGAGGAAGCTCATCAACCCGGCCGGATTGAGGATGGCCTTGGTCTCTTGGTAGAGGTAGCTCTTGTTGGCCGAGCCGCCGCCCTTGGCCATGAAGAGGAACTTGTATGCCGTCTCGTGGCCTGGCAGCGGTGTCGGCATACAGCTCGATCTGCGCGGGGAGGTTGGAGCCGGTGTTCTTCTCCTCCCACATCGTCAGCGGTGCCATTCTGGCTGTAGCGGAGGTTGAGCTTGGTGTAGGCGTCGTAGACGCCGCGGGATAGCGCCCGCTCGTCGGTGCCGCCGCTGAGGACGTGCTGGCCGCGCTTGCCCATGACGATCGCGGTGCCCGTGTCCTGGCACATCGGCAGGACCCCGCCGGCGGCGATATTGGCGTTCTTGAGCAGGTCGAGCGCGACGAACTTGTCGTTGTTGCTCGCCTCGGGGTCCTCGAGGATCTTGCGCAACTGACCCAGGTGCGCCGGACGCAGGTAGTGGGCGATGTCGTGCATCGCCGTCTGCCGCGAGGAGTTGGAGCGCGCGAGTCGTCGACCTCGAGGAACGTCCGGCCGCCGGGACCTTCGACCGTGCGGACACCGTCGGTCGTGAGCAGCCGCCAGGGCGTGTCGTCCTTCCCGATCGGCAGCAGGTCCTCGTAGGCGAAGTCGGCCATCATCACTCCTGAATCCAGCGGTTGGGCGGCGTCAGCGATACCGCCTCCCAGCATAGGAGCCCCGTGCCCCGGTCGCCCTGCGGTGTGGCACCGCCAGGGGTATGCCGTGCGCCACCTCTCCCGGTGTCGCTCAGGCCAACTCGGCCCGGGTCGGCGCGTAGGCGCCCACCCGGGTGACGGTGTTCGAGGACGTCGTGAGGGCACGCTCGATCGCTGGCAGCAGGTCGTCGGTCGTCGCGCGGTGCAGCCGCTCGCGGGACTCGCGACCCCCGAGAAAGCCCGCGTCGAGGAGACCGGAGATGAGGCCGGCCATGAAGGAGTCGCCGGCGCCGACGGTGTCAGCGACGATGACGCGGCGGGCGGGGAGGTCGACGGCGGCAGCGGCGGCCGTGCGGACGGCATACCGGACTCCCTCACCACCCCTGGTGACGACGACGACTCCGGGGCCGAAGCGTTCCCAGGCCGCGAGCACCTGCTCCAGGGTCTGCCCGGGGTAGAGCCACTCGAGGTCCTCGTCGCTGGCCTTGACGACGTCGGCGAGCGCAACGAGGGCTTCGACCCGGTCGACGACCTGATCGGGGGAGCCCATTAGGGTCGGGCGCATGTTGGGGTCGTAGCTCACGGTGGCACCGGGTTGGGCGCGCCGGACGAGCGCGAGGACGTCGCTGCCGCCCGGCTCGATGGTGGCTGCGATGGAGCCGGTGTGGACGTGCCCGATCTCGGCAAGGTCGGCCAGCTCAGGGACCTCCCACGTGAGGTCGAAGTCGTAGGACGCGTGACCATGCTCGTCGATCCTGGCTTGCGCGAGCGACGTGTGCGCCGCCGCTGTGCTGCCGGCGGCGAGCGTCACGCGCGCGGACGCGCACCGGTCGGCGATGCGCCGGCCCCGGTCATCCTCGCCGATCCACGTCGCCAGTCGGACGTCGTGATCGAGGGCACCCAACCCGAAGGCGACATTGGCCGGGCTCCCGCCGACGTGCTCACTCAGGGGTAAGCCTGGCCGGATGACGGCGTCGATCAATGCCTCGCCGACGACGAGGACCGGGGCGGGCGAAGGGTTCACGCAAGGCTCCTCACAACGGGTGTCGGCACGGTCGGCCGGGAGCCAGCCTAGATGCGGTGGGTATGCCGGCCCAGAGCTGGTTTGGTCGTCGACGGGCCGGTCGGGGACCATAGCGGGGTGACGACTCCCGCGACCGGTCCTGCCGCTGCCTCGACCCCTGCCGAGGCGGAGTCGGCGTCGGCTGCGGGGTTGGCTGCGGGGTCGGCTGCGGCTGCGGCTGCGGCTTCGGGGTCGGGGTCGGCGGGTCAGTCTCCGGCGCCGGCGGGTCCGCAGCGCCCGCGCAGTCGGTACTCCATGGGCACGCTGCCCAACATGGCCCGCTCGCTCTTCGTCATCCTCGCGATGGTCGCCGGCCTCGTGGCGATCGTCCCGCGAGTGTCTGAGGTCAAGCAGCCGACGGTCGATGCCGCGGCCGTCGTCGGGTATGCCGTTAAGTCCTCCGGCACTCCGTTCTCCTTCCCTCGGGATCTGCCTGCCGGGTGGGTTCCGACAAACGCACGGTATGCCGCCTCGACAGACTCCCTGCCCACGTGGCAGGCCGGCTGGACGACCCCGGACGGTCTCTACTTCTCCCTCGCTCAGACCGTCACTGCCACGCCCAACTGGGTGCTCCTGGCGACCAATAAGGGGACCGAGCGGGGCACGGTGCAGGTCGCGGGTCGGTCGTGGACCCACCGGGTCGATGACCGCAACCAGGCGAGCCTGACCCGCGTCGAGGGGGAGCTGACCACGGTCGTCGTGACGACGGGGTCGGTGGAGAAGTTGGCGGAGTTCGCCGCTCGGCTGCAGCCCGCGCAGCCGTCGGGGTAGACCCGCGGGGGTGGATCTGCGGCGGTGGACCCGCCGGCTCGACCAGTCACGGTCACGGGCGGGTATCCCCTGGCAGGCAGCGGCCAGCAGGGGACACATCCAGTGATCTCCGGTAGCCATGGCAAGGTGCCATAAATCATTGTCTGGCTGTCTCTTGTAGCCTTGATTAGGACTAGTGTACTATTGAGCCATGACGGGTAAGGCATCGGAGCGGGCGGGGTCGGGGTTGGCCCTCGACGCTGTCGTGTGCACCGATGACGCTGTCGTTCGCGGTGGTGGTGGGGTTGGGCCGGTGGGTGTGGTGGGCGAGTTTGTGTCGTGGTTGGCTGGGGTGGATGGTGCTGGCCTGGCTGATGGCGTGCGGGTGGATCTGATCGGGGTGTTGGAGGCGGTGAAGGGGGCGGCGGCTGCGGCGCAGGCTCGGGTGACTGCCCGGTTTGCGCACTCGCAGCGGGCTGTGCATGTGGCGCGGGGCGGGAAGGTCAGTGAAGCTGCCCGCAGTGTCGGGTCGCAGGTGGCGTTGGCTCGTCGTGACAGTCCGTCACGGGGTGATCAGCATGTCGGGTTCGCTCGTGCTCTGGTGCAGGAGATGCCTGCGACGTTGGCGGCGTTGACCTCCGGGGTGATCAGTGAATACCGGGCCACCGTGGTGGTGCGGGAGACTGCCTGCTTGACCCGGGAGCAACGTCACCTGGTGGATGCGCGGTTGGCTCCGGATTTGGCGTCGTTGGGCAACCGGTCTTTGGCTGCGGCGGCGCGGCGGATCGCTGCCCAGGTGGACGCGGCCGCGGTGGTGGCCCGGATGGACCGGGCGGTGGCGTCTCGGCGGGTCACGGTCCGTCCGGCACCGGATGGGATGGCGTGGTTGACGTTCCTGGCCCCGTTGACCGACGCCGTCGGGGCGTATGCCGCCCTGGACCGCCTCGCAAAGACCACCCACGCCACCACGACCTCTCCTGCCTCCCACACCACCACCACGACCTCTCCGGCCTCCTCCGCCGACACCTCACCCGACTCCGCCTCCGCCGCGGGTACTGTCGCGGCGGGTGTGGCCGATACCCGGACCCGGGGGCAGCTCATGGTTGACCTGGGATTGGACCGCATCCTCGGCCGCACCCACACCACCACCGGCATGACGGGCACCCCCGGTCTGACCGGCGCCCCCGGTACGACCGGCATGGCCGGCACGAGCGGCATGGCCGGGACGAGCGGCACGAGCAGTGTCGCGGGTGGCAGCGGCTTTGGTGGGCGGGTTGATGTTGAGGTGTGCCTGGTGATGACCCCGGACACGCTGCTGGCTGGGGGCAGCGTCCCAGCTCACCTTCCTGGGTATGGCCCGATCCCCGCCCCGGTCGCTCGGGCTGTGGTCGCTGACGCGGACCGGGTATGGATCAGACGCCTGTTCACGAGCCCGACCGGGCGGGACCTGGTCGGGTTGGACTCCCGGCGCCGGTTCTTCGATGGTGGTCTTCGACGGATGCTGGTGTTACGAGATCACACCTGCCGCACCCCCTGGTGCGATGCCCCGATCACCGCTGCCGACCACACCCACCCCGCCCACCACGGCGGGCTCACCACCGCCGCTAACGGCGCTGGCCTGTGCCAACGATGCAACAACACCAAAGAAGCCCCCGGCTGGCACGCCCAGGTCACCCACACCGGGCTACCCGACCCCACCCCAGCCCCGCCGTCCCAGCCAGCCCCGCCGTGCCAGCCAGACCCCTCGTGCCAGTCAGACCCCTCGTGCCAGTCAGACCCCTCGCCTACGGCATCTGCGAAACCCGGGGACAGCCGCGGTCCTGGCCTGCCCGACAACAGCCCACGTCCAACAGCAAACCGAGAAGAACTCGTCGCCACGATCAGTGCGGCGTCCGGGATCGACCACCCCCACACGACGATCCTGACCACCCCGACCGGGCACACCTACCACTCCGTGGCACCACCCATCCTCGGCTGGGGCACCACCACGCCACTTCCAGCAGCACCCAGCCAGAGAGCCAACCAGTCGCCCGACGACACGCATACCAGCGATTCGCCCGACGATTCGCCCGACGAAATGCTTGACGATTCGCCCGGCGAAAGGCCCACCGACGACGCACCACTCAGCCCCCTCGAACGACACCTCACCCGACTCCTCGCCGCTTAGAGATTCGGCTGTCCCGGGAGCATCTATACAGAAGCGCCAGCGGGCGCGGCATACGTCTCAGGCGAGCGCTCCGCGATCGCAGGTCGGCGCGTGACGGCAACTCGGGGCCAGATCATCAGGCCCTGAAATGCCGCAGAGCCGCTATCGATCGTTGTCGGGCGGTGCCGTCTCGGAGGCAGTCGTGATGCGTGCTTGGGCATCGTCGAGCCAGGCCGTGCAGTGCGCTGCCAGCGCTTCGCCCCGCTCCCACAGCGCCATGCTCTCTTCGAGGGGCGCCTGACCACTCTCGAGGCGGGCGACGATGGCGACGAGCTCGTCGCGAGCCTGTTCGTAGCTGAGCTCCGCGATCTCGGCAGGCGCCTGCGAGGCGCGCTGGCCGGCGGCAGGGTCAGGGGCCATCGCTGGTCGCTCCTCGAGGTCGTGCCCGGCCACGGCTGGCGCGGGACTTCACTGTAGTTGGTCGGTCGGTCACGCCGTCCCCGCCGACGACTCGCGCCGTGGCCGTGCCCTCGGCAAGCACGAGGGTGAGCAGCTCGCCGTCGTGCAGGTGCGCGGCGTCGCGGGCGATGGTGCCGTCGGGGAGGCGCACGACGGCATACCCGCGGTCGAGCGTGGCCTGGGGGGAAATCGCGCGCGCTTGATCGCGGAGGTGGCCGATGCGGTCGGACTCCCGGACGAGCCGGGTGTGGAGGCGGTCGTGGCCACGGGCACGGAGGGCGGCGACCTGCGTGCGATGAGGGACGAGCATCGCCGCGGGGTCGACCATGACCGGCCGGGTGCGGATCGACACGATGGCTCGGCGTTGGGCGTCGAGGCGCCCGCCGATAGCACGACGCGAGCGAGCCACGAGCGCGTGGACCTGGGTGCCTTCGGCGGCAGCATCAGGCACGACTCGACGTCCGGCGTCGGTCGGCGTAGACGCGCGCAAATCGGCGACGTAATCGAGCAGCGGGGTGTCGACCTCGTGGCCGATCGCGGAGATGACCGGAGTGCTCGTCGCGGCGACGGCGCGCAAGAGGGTTTCGTTGCTGAACGGGAGGAGTTCTTCAACCGACCCGCCGCCCCGAGCGATGACGATGACATCAACCTCGGGGGTGGCGTCGAGATCGGCGAGGGCAGCGCTCACCTCGGCGACCGTCGTCGTGCCTTGGACGGCGACTTGCCGGATCTCGAAGACGACCCCCGGCCACCGGCGGCGGGCGTTGTCGACCACATCGCGCTCGGCGGCGCTATTGCGACCGGTGATGAGCCCGACTCGCCTCGGCAAGAAGGGGATTGGACGCTTGCGTTGGGGGTCGAAGAGGCCTTCGGCTCGGAGGCGCGCCTTGAGGATCTCGAGGCGGGCGAGGAGGTCGCCGACCCCGACGGGGCGGATCTGCCGCGCGTCGAGCTGGAGCGTGCCGCGGCGCGGCCAAAAGGTGGGTTTGGCGTGCAAGACCACCCTGGCGCCCTCGACGAGTGGCATTCCCATCGCGGCGAGCGCGTGGATCGAGATCGTGACCGACAGGGACATGTCAACGTCGGGGTCGCGGACCGTGAGGTATGCCGTTTGGCCCCGTTGCGAGAGTTGGATCACTTGCCCTTCGACCCACAACGGCGACATCTTGTCGACGTAGTCGCCGATCTTCAGGGAGAGCACCCGCACAGGCCAGGGCGCCTCGGCGGTGGTGTCGGCCGCCGTCTCGGGGAGTGTCCGCGCCGGGGTGCTTGGCATCGCAGCGCGCGTGGTGCCCGGGACTGCGGGGCCGGGGCCGGGCGGCATACTCACGCCGCCGACTCTAGCCACGCGGACCAGGAGGTTGGGGCGCCCGACGTAGCATGAAGGGCATGTCTGCCGAGCTTGCTGCCCCGACCGACGCCACCGTGACCCCCGCGACGACGCAGGTGACGACACACGCGACTACCCAGCCGTCGCCAGGAGCCAAGCGCGTCCTCATCGCGGCGCCCCGAGGGTATTGCGCCGGGGTGGATCGGGCCGTCGTCACGGTGGAGAAGGCGCTGGAGCTTTACGGAGCCCCGGTCTATGTGCGCAAGGAGATCGTCCACAACAAGCACGTCGTCGAGACTCTGCGGGGCCTCGGTGCGATCTTCGTCGAGGAGACCGACGAGGTGCCCGAGGGGGCGACCGTCATCTTCTCTGCCCACGGAGTAGCTCCCATCGTCCATGAGGAGGCGGCGGCGCGGTCGCTCAAGACGATCGATGCGACCTGTCCGCTCGTGACGAAGGTGCACCGGGAGGCCGTGCGTTTTGCGCAGGAGGATTACGACATCCTCCTGATTGGTCACGAGGGTCACGAAGAGGTCGTGGGCACGTCGGGCGAGGCGCCCGACCACATCACCATCGTCGACGGGCCCGATGATGTCGAGACCGTGCAGGTGCGCGACCCTGAGCGGGTCGTGTGGCTGTCGCAGACGACGCTGTCGGTCGACGAGACGATGGAGACGGTGCGGCGGTTGAAGGAGCGCTTCCCGGCGCTGGCCGATCCGCCGAGTGACGACATTTGTTATGCCACCCAGAATCGTCAACTCGCGGTGAAGAAGATGGCCCCCCACACCGACGTCATGATCGTCGTCGGCTCGCGCAACTCGTCCAACTCGGTGCGCCTGGTCGAGGTCGCGCTCGAACATGGTGCTGGGGCGGGGCACCTGGTCGACTATGCCGACGAGATCGACCCGGCGTGGCTCGACGGCGCGACCACGGTGGGGGTGACGTCGGGGGCGAGCGTGCCGGAAATCCTCGTGCGTGGGGTGCTCACACTGCTCGCCGAGCACGGGTATGCCGACGTGGAGCAAGTCGTTGCCGCCGAGGAGAGCCTGCTCTTCGCGCTGCCCAACGAACTCCGACGTGACCTCAAGGCAGCGGCGGGCGCGGCTGGTGACGTGGGCAAGATTCGGCGCGACACGGCATACGACGCATCGAGTCCGCTGCACTGACATGCCGGTCTAGCCCGCCGCGGCCGCGGGCCCCTCAAACTCCGGGAGGGTGAGGTCGAGATCGAGGTGCGGGCGGCCCATGTCGGCATCGAGCGCGGTGAGCAACTCGGCTGCGGTGATGGGACGCGTGCCAGTCGTCACAGTCGCCGGGCCAGCGATCTCCTCATGACTGAGTCCAAGCGCGTGCATCGACCGTGCGGTGACGAGGAGGCGTGACTCGATCGACCCGACGAGTGAGTTGTAGGCCTCCACCGAACGTCGCAGCGCCTTACCGACCTCGTCGGTATGCCGTGCCACAGTGCCGAGCCGCGCGTAGAGCTCCTCGCCGAGCGTGAGCAACTCGCGCGCACCTTGGGCGAGGGCGTCGTGCTGCCACGTCGCGGCGACGGTGCGCAACAGAAGCCAGGAGAGTCGCCGGTGACGCCAGGATGACCTTGCGTGACATGGCGTGATCGTGCAGCCCGGGGTCGGCGTCCAGCGCAGCGGCCAGGAATGCTTCCCCGGGCACGAAGCACACGACGAACTCGGGCGAGGGTGATACGGCCGTCCAATAGTGCTTGCCACCGAGTGCGTCGACGTGTCTCCGCAATGCCGTCGCGTGTCCGCGGAGCTTGGCTAAGCGGCTCGCGTCGTCGAGCCCCACCGCTTGGGCTGCGAGGAAGTCGGTCATCGGTGCCTTCGCGTCGACCGCGACGTGCTTGTCGCCAGGGAGGTGGACGACGACGTCGGGCCGCACCCGTTGACCTGAGATCGTCGTGCCGGACCATTGGGTGTCGAAATCACAGCGATGGGCCAGCCCCGAGTGTTCCAGCACTCGGCGCAGGGCCACCTCGCCCCACGCGCCCCGGATGGTGGCCGACGAGAGAGACCCGGCGAGGGAAGCAGTCTGGTCCCGCAGGCCGTCGGTGCTTGACTGGACCCGGCTGAGTTCGAGGGCGACGCGCGCGAATTGATCACCACGATCCCGCTCGATCGTGTGGACCTGCTGCTCCACCCGTTGCAGGCTCTCGTGCAGGGCTCCGACGAGCCCGGCCATAGCTGTTGCCTCGTGCGCCTGGTCGGCCCGCACCTCCTCGTCAGCAGCCATCTGCTCGCGCAGGAGGTCGCGTTCGGTGCGCGCGGTGGCCAGCGGGACGGCATACCGGCTGCGCAGCCAGAAGCCAGGCGACGAGCGCGCCGAGGAAGGCCCCGACGGCGAGGTCACGGAGGAGTTCCATGGCCGCAACCCTGGCACTGACCTCTGACAACCCCGGTGGGACCATCCCGGATCTGGGCGTGTCATCCGGGCTGGACCATCCGGACCCTGCCCACGCCTATGCTCGGGCGGTCTGGGCTGCTGCCCACGCGCCCGTCACCCCCTGGAGGCACCCTCGTGAGTTGGCTCAGCCCTGTCGAACTCATCGGCTATGCCGCATCCGCCCTCGTCGTGACCTCGCTGGCGATGACGAGCGTCGTGCGGCTGCGCGTCATCTCGCTCGTGGGATCGGTGACCTTCGTCGTCTACGGCCTGCTCCTGGGTTCCGTCCCGATCATCATCACCAACGCAGCAGTCGCAGCGCTCAATATCTGGTTCTTGCGCAAGGAACTCGGCGGCGGTCGGGCGCTTGGCGCAGTCTCGATCGCAGCGGACTCTCCCTTCCTCACGGATTTCCTTGAATCGCACCTGGCGGATATCCGCCGGAGCCAGCCGGGCTTCGCGGGAGCCGCCTCGGGCGACGTCGCTCTCGTGCTGACGCGAGACGGTATGCCGGCCGGTGCCCTCGTGGGGCGCCCCGCCGATCCGGGGACACTGGAGATCACACTCGACTACGTCATGGCCGCATACCGAGACTCCAGGATCGGTGCCTGGATCTTCGGGGAAGGGTCGAAAGCGTTGCGGGACAGCGGTTTCAAGCGTGTGGTGACCACGCCGACAACGGAGATCCACCGCTCCTACCTCCAGGGTGTGGGCTTCCGTGTCGAGGGTGCGCAGATGGTGCGCGAGTTGGGCTGAGGGTCAACGCGGGGGCCTTGGCATCCCTGGAACAGCCAGTGCCCCGAATGTGCCCCTCGTCGCGTGAGGACGTCGAGCTGGTGCGTGATGCGCAATGCGCGGCCTTGACCGCAATGACAGCCCTGGGGCACACTCGTTTGCGTCGGTCATCTACATCAGGAGGAAGAATGACCCAAAGATTAAAGCGACGGTCGGCTTTCTGAGCGTCGGTTCTAGGGGTGCTGATCGTTGCATGAATGGCTCAGCCGCGCGCCGTAGCGCTAGGAACATCAGGGCAATACTGCAATCCCGTCTATGGGTGGTACGTCTCTGGGACTAGCACTACTACCTACGCGAGTACGGCCGGCCCAGGAGGAGGGAGCTGTGGCAGTCGTGGAGTCAAGGCCTACTGGCAATATTACCCAGGTGGCATCACCTACTCGTCGGGCTGGGTCTGGAGTTGTTATACATGCTACTCGAGTGTCTACCGCCATTCAAGTATCGTGGGCGGGGGGCACAATACGGGCGTGGCGGCCTTTGGCGCTTTTCCCTTCTTCACGTAAGGGACTGAGGATGAAGGACCGTCGCCGGCTGCTGAGCCTGACCCTCGGTGCACTGATGTCCGCATTGGTGTCTGGCTGCGCTGGTAGTCCAGCTTCGCCGGAAGACACGCTGGCCCAGCGCACCGCATCGTTGGACCGGGTTCTGTCTGCGGCAAAGGCCGGTGGTGCGTCGGCAGAGCAACGTCGCGTGTTGGAGTCAGGGGTCGTGAACTTCGGGACCTATCAGGCTGCCGTCGGCCGCACCGTGGCGTGCGCACAGGCTGCCGGCATCCCGGTCGACGGTCCGAGCATCTCGCAGCACCTGGGCTTCCCGACGCTCGTGTATGGCTTCGGCGTCTCCTCGCCCGGACGGTCGCAATCGGAGACGGAAGCCTTAGCCGATGAGTGTCAACGCGTGAATTCGGCCTTCCTTGAGCAGTACTACACAAACGGTCCGGATGCCGTTGCTGCACAGGTCGATCTCCTCCAGAAATACCGTCCGAGCGTGCTCGCGTGCCTACGCGACAACGGGCGCACCCTTCCTGAGGACGCATCTTCGGCCACTATTCTGAACGCCCTAGATCGCCTTCTCGGCGGACATGACGGGAACAGTGTCGACTGCTATTCCAAGACCGGATACCTCGTGCCCAACAGCCCAACCAAGAGCTAGAAATGGGAAAGTTTGCGGCCGGTCCCCGGAGTTTGCTCAGCCTGGCCGCCGCCGTCGCCGCTCTGCTCGTAGGGCTGGCCTTGGTCATCGACAGACATACTCCCAGCCCGCTAGCCGACGACCTGCCTCCGCGTGAGGTGATCGTGCCAGTCACCTCCCGGCAGGTGCGCTCCTCCGACGACGTTCAGGTGAGGATGCACCGGCGCCCGGGCGATCGGATCCGGCTTGCCGAACCGGCGCTGCTCACCAGCCTGAATGTGCAGATCGGCGCCACGGTGAAGCCGGGCGACCTCGTGGCCACCGTCGCGGACCGCCCGCTCACGGCATACACTGCCTCGGCTCCCCCCTATCGCGACTTGGGCCCGGGATCCAGCGGTCCGGACGTTGAGCGGCTACAAGCCTTCTTGCGCACCCTCGGGCGTTTCGACGGCGACCCGAACGGTCGCTTCGACCGCCGCACCGAGAGCGCTGTGCGCTCGTTCAACCGCGACCGGGGCGTCGGCGATCTGGGCGGCTCTCTACCGGCCACCTCTCTGGTGTGGATCGGGCCGGCGCAGCGGGTTGTGGCCTCAATCTCGGCGGTCGTTGGTGAGGTCCCAGCCGACGGGATCTTGTTCACCGCGCCCGCGACACCGCAGCGATTGGAGGTTATCGAACCTCGCGGGGGGCTACGGCGACCTGACGAAGCCAAGCTGCTGGCCCTCGGCGCTCTCACTGCGACATACGTGCCCGGGTCGGGGGCAGTGACCGACCCAGCTTCGCTGGCGGCATTCGATGCGGCTCTCGGTGAGGCTCAGGTCCCCGCCAAGGTGATAGGGGCCACAAGCTTCGACGTCGCAACCGTGCCAGCCACCGCTGTCCTCACGGATGCCACCGGCATGAACTGTGTGGTCGATCCGCAGACGCGCCGGCGAATCGTGGTGAAGCCGGTAGGCGGGAGTGTCGGGCTTGTCGACCTTGAGGCGAGTCTCAGCATTGATCAGGTCCTGGTGAACCCAGCCATCTTGCAGGCAGCCCAGACATGCGTCTCGTAGCGCGTGGTGTCTCGGTGGCGATCGGCGGCCGGACCCTGCTCCGCGGGGTCGATCTGGATCTAGCCACGGGCGAGTCGGTGGCGTTGACCGGTCCATCCGGCTCGGGGAAGACGACCCTATTGGCGCTGCTGGGTGGGCTTCTCAAGCCGACAACGGGGCACGTGGCCGTGGTGCGTGATCCGGACGATCAGGGTGACCTACGGGACGGCGCCGGCGCCACAGGCCCTGAGAACGCGCTATCGCCTGGCGAGGTAGTCACGTGGATCCTCCAAACTGCGAACGTCCTTTCCGACCGCAGTTGCCTCGACAACGCGGCTCTGGGCGGCTATGCGGACGGCCGTAACCGCACACAGTGCATGGCAGCGGCGGCGGTCGAGTTGGCGATGATGGGGATGGCTGACCGGGCCGAGGAGCCCGTGCGGATCCTGTCGGGAGGCCAGCTCCAGCGGGTGGTCGGGGCTCGGGCGCTGGTGAGTCGGCGTCCGTTTATCTTGGCCGACGAGCCGACTGGCAACCTGGACCACCAGTCCACACGCGAGTTCCTTGACGTGTTCATGAGCGCTGTTGTCGGACGCGGCCTGGTCGTCGCCACGCACGACCCCCACGTGGCGGCGCGATGCGATCGCATCATCCACATCGAGAGTGCCCGAGTCGTGGCGCACCGGGAGGGGGCGTGAGCGGCTGGCGGGCCCGCACGGCCATCGATGAGGCCGCGTGTGCGTGGGCGTCGGGCCGCTGGCTCACCGCGCTGCTGACGCTCGCGGCGACCGTGAGCGTCGCCTTGGCTTCCGCCATCGATATCGCAGCGGTGGACCGGCTCGTGCTCCAGGAGCGGGCCTGGCTCGATCAAGGGGGTCGAGTCGTCGTCCTCACCGCCCAGTCAGGTGGGGACCTGGACGCTGCCCGATGCGAGGCGCTCAACGACGTCGCGGGGGTCGAGTGGGCTTTGGCCCTCACGCGCCGCCGTTCGCTGGCCGCCACGACGGCCAACCCAGACGCCGCGTTCTCCGTGACGATGGTCAGCGCCGGGTACTTGCGCTTCTCCCGGCTGCGCACGCCAGGCGTCGTGGTGGGCCGGGACGTTGCGGCACAACTCCCGCAGGGCTGGGTCGTGCTGGTGGATCGTATGCCGCACAGTGACGTCGGCGACTCCAGCGCTGACGCGCCTCTTCCTGAGGGGCCCTTGCCTGTCTCGGGGCGGTCCGATCTCGCCGCCCTCGGTCCGGAATATGGCTTCGGAGTGCTCCTTCCCTCACCGGCAGTTGGAAAGGCCCAGACCTGTATCGCCCGCTTGGGAGCGGATTCCTTCGAGCCGCTGCGCTCGGCCCTGCCAGCGCTGGTGGCTACCAGCGCAGACACCCCTGTGCTGGTGGCCGACCGGCTCGCTCGATCGGCATTCGTCGTCGACCCGGTCCGGGACTATCACCTCCGTGGCAGCGCTGTCCTTGCGTATCTCACCTCTCTCCTCTGCGGCCTGCTCTGGGCTGTGGTGACCTGGTTGAGGCGCGGTCAGGATGCGCTCTACGCGGCACTCGGGGCAAGCCTCGGTATTCGCGCACTCATGCACGCCACGCAGGCGGGTCTTGTGTTTGGCAGCGCTACCCTCCTTGGCTCGGCCTTGGCCCTCCTGTATGCCGCTTCGACCGGCGTGACCCTCGCGATCGCCGCGCCGCTCGTGCTTCGCTGCGCTGGCATCGTGATGGCCATCGTCCTGGGTTGCGTCGCCCTCGCCTTTGCGGCGACTGCCTTCGTTTCGCCCCTGGCCGCCCTCAAGGATCGCTGATAATGAAGGCAAGACCCAGGCCCCGCAGCCGGTGACCTGCGGCTGCGGGAAGGCCCGCGAGCCTCGAAGCCCGCCCCTATAGGCTCACGTGCGCATCGTGGCGCCAGCCTGATCAGGGAGGAGCACATGGGCTTCGAGTTCGACACCGAGATCGCCGTGCGCCCGGGCGGCGAGCCGGGGGAGAGGCATGCCGCGCTGTCCGATCGTTGGCGGATCGGTAACGGGGTGCATGGCGGCATCCTCATGGCGCTCGGGGCGGCGGCGTTGGCCGCCGAACTCGATGCCGATGGTGCTCACCCTGATCCGGTGGCCTTCAGCGCGGTCTTCCCGACTGCCTCGGTGCCCGGGGACGTCGTGCTGCGCAGCGAGGTATTGCGGGCCGGGGCGTCGCTGTCGCAGGCCCAGGTGCGGATGCTCCAGCTCGAGGGCAGCAGCGACGGCTCCAGCCAGGGCGCGTGTGTCGAGCGGATGCGAGCGGTCGCGGTCTTCGGGGACCTGGGCAAGCGCACCCAGCCCGTGTTGCGCAGTGCTGCTGCGCCGATCATCACCCCGCCCGACGAGTGCGTCGGCAGCGAGGGGGCGATCGACTTCCTCGCGCATTCGACGCTGCTGGACCGGATGGACATCCGGCTCACGCCGCAGACGGCTGGCTGGGCGCAGGGGCAACCCTCTGGGGCGGGCCGACTCGACGGTTGGGTGAGGTTTTCCGATGGCCGCGAACCCGACGTCCTCGCGGTGCTCTGGGCACTCGACGCCATGCCGCCGGTGGCTTTCGACCTCGGCCTCTTCGGGTGGACGCCGACCTTGGAGTTCTCTGCCCACCTGCGCGCGCACCCCGCTCCGGGCTGGCTCCAGGTGGAACTCCGCACGGAAACCGTCGTCGGCGGGCTCATGGAGGAGGATGCGCGCGTCTGGGACTCGGCCGGGCGCCTGGTGGGTCAATCCCGGCAGCTGTGCGGATGGCGGGTCCCGCAGCGCAGTTAGACTCTTGCTCTTGTGGCACTCACTATCGGGATCGTCGGGCTCCCCAACGTCGGCAAGTCAACGCTGTTCAACGCGCTGACCAACAACAACGTCCTCGCGGCCAACTATCCGTTCGCGACCATCGAGCCCAATGTCGGCGTCGTGCCGCTGCCCGACCCGCGCCTCGCCCGGCTCGCCGAGGTCTTCGGGTCAGAGCGAATCCTGCCGGCCACGGTGTCTTTCGTCGACATCGCCGGCATCGTCCGCGGCGCCTCGGAAGGGGAGGGGCTCGGCAACAAGTTCCTCGCAAACATCCGCGAGGCTGACGCGATGTGCCAGGTCGTCCGCGTCTTTGCCGACGACGACGTCGTCCACGTCGACGGCAAGATCAGCCCCGAAGGCGACATCGAGACGATCAACACCGAGTTGATCCTCGCCGACCTCCAGACCCTTGAGAAGGCAGTGCCCCGGCTTGAGAAGGAAGCCCGGATCGCTAAGGAAAAGCGGGCGGCATACGAGAATGCCGTTGCGGCACAACGGTGTTTGGAAGCCGGAGAGACCCTGTATGCCGCCCACGCGGCATACGGTGTCGACCTCGCCGAGGCGCGCGGACTGCAACTGCTGACGACCAAGCCGTTCATCTACGTCTTTAACCTCGACGAGGACCAGCTCACCGACGAGGCGTTGCAGAGTCGGCTGCGGGCGAGCGTGGCACCCGCCGACTGTGTCTTCCTCAGCGCCAAACTCGAGGCGGACCTGTCCGAGCTCGACGCCGCCGAGGCGCGGGAGCTGCTGGAATCGGTCGGGGTGTCCGAGCCGGGTCTCGACCAGCTCGCGCATGTCGGCTTCCACACGCTCGGCCTGCAGACCTATCTGACGGCCGGGCCGAAAGAGTCGCGCGCGTGGACGATCCGGCAGGGGTGGACCGCCCCGCAGGCGGCGGGGGTCATCCACAGCGACTTCCAGCGCGGGTTCATCAAGGCTGAGGTCGTGTCTTTCGCCGACCTCGACGCGGCTGGGTCGATGGCCGCTGCGCGGGCGGCCGGCAAGGTGCGCATGGAAGGGAAGGACTACGTCATGGCCGACGGCGACGTGGTCGAATTCCGCTTCAACGTGTGAGGCTCACGGCCCAGCGCTTTATCCCTGCCGTCGGCAGCAGACGGGATGACGATTTCAGAGTCAACGTGTCGGTGTCGTCTTCATGTGGGGTTGCCGCCCCAGCGTGCAGGGGAAATCCAGGCGGATCGGTCCGGCGGTAGATCGATCAGTCAACGCATATGTAGACTGCAGGTATGGCTGAGACGACAACGATTCGCGTGACCCGTGAGACGCACGCGCGCGTGGCGAAGCTAGCAGCCCAACGTCACGAGACGATCGACCAAACCGTTGCACGTGCCCTTCGGGTGCTCCGCCAAGACGTGATGGGACGCGACTTGGCGATCCCGCTGACGGACGATGAGACGGCTTGGCTCAATGCTGACGCCGGGTGACGTCGTCCAGCTGGACTTGGGGGCGCCTGCGGGCAGTGACGCTGGGCTACAACGGCCAGCGGTGGTGGTGACTGCCGCCCAAGTGCTTCGAGGTAGCCCGAACGTTGTCCAGGTCGTGCCGTTGACGCGAGCGATCCGCGACAGTGGATCAGAGCTCGTCATTGAACCTGACCCAGCGAACGGACTCGTTGCCGTGTCGTCGGCGCAGTGTCAGCACGTGCGGTCGGTGGCAGTCACCCGGATCAGTGCCCGGATGGGCAACGTTGGCCCGGTCGCCCTCGGCGAGCTGCGCGAGACGCTGGCCCTCTTGCTCGACGTCTGACGACCAATCCCGTCGAGCGCCGGGCCAATAGTCACAACGCACGGAACTCAAATCGGAACTCGGTCGAGTTCAGGTTCAATCAGGGGTTGTGGCGCTCACCTCGCTGGGGCCCTAGCGCGCAGGCGCTATGGCGTTCCCGGAACCGTCGTAGTCCTACACGGCACTTGGGCGGATCTGAGCGCTCGGGCGTCAGCTGCTCTTGCTCCACCCGCCGGCAGGCGCCTTCCCGACCGGTAGCTTCTGCAGCGCTGCGAGCACCCCAGGATCCTGCGCGTCGAGCCAGTCGCACAGCTGCTTGAAGGTCACGAAGCGCACCTCGGCCTTGCCCGAGATCTCGGTCAGCGCCTTCTCCAGCCCGTTCATGTAGATCCCGCCGTTCCACCCCTCGAAGTGGTAGCCGATGATCAGGGGCGCCCGATTGCCCTCATAGGCCCGTCGGAACCCAGCAAGGTATGCGTCGCGCACCTGGGCTTCCCACACGGCATACGAGGCAGGGTCGCCGTTCTGCGCCTTGGACTGGATGGCATAGAAGTTGTAGTCCATCGACAGGACTTCGCGACCGGCGAGCGGGATGCTCTGCAGCGGGATGTTCCACAGGTGCGAACCGGCGAGCTTGCGCGGCCAGATCTGGGTGCCCGTCCCCGACGTGTCGTATCGCCACGACTTCACCGCCGCTGCCTTGACGAGCCCCGCCTGCCCCTCCAAGCACGGGGTGCGCGCCCCCACGAGTTCCTTCTCGTAGTCGAAGGGGAAGGGCGGCAGATCGAGCCCCGTCGACGTCTTCCACGTCGTCACGAAACGCTTGGCGAGCGCGATCTCCTGGTCCCATTGGGCCGGAGTCCACGAGGAGCCACCCTTGGGACCACAGAAGTGTCCGTTGAAATGGGTGCCGATCTCGTGCCCCTCGAGCCACGCCGCGCGGACATTCTCGATCGTCGCGCGCACCGCGCTGTCCGGGAACCACGGGATGTCCGACGCCCCGGCCGCCCGGCCCGGTGGGGTGTAGTCCATCCGGTGCGAGGAAGGCAGCACGTAGAGCCCGGTGAGGAAGAACGTCATCGGGATCTTCTTCGCACTCGCAAAAGCCCGCCAGCGGGTGAAGAGCTTCGACTGCCCCTCACCGGCACCGTCCCACGACACGACGACGAACTGCGGCGGGCGCTCGCCCGGCTTCAGCTTCGTGGGTGCGGGTGGTTGGTTGGGCTGCGGGCCGGTGTCGGCGGTGCTCCCGTCCCCGATGAGCCGCACTGGCCCAGACGGTCTGGGGGTTGCGCTCGCCGACGGGGTCCCGGCAGGCGGGACTGTCGTGGTCGACGGCGCTGAGGCCGTGTTTGGGGACGCGGAGGGCGCCGGAGTCGACATCGCACCGGCACGGCTGGGCTCGGGCGTGCTCGCGCCGCCGGTGCAGGCAGCAAGAGCGACCACAGCGACAAAAGCAAGAGGTATGCCGGTCGCGGCGGCCCCGCGGCGCACCCGATGCCTGCCCGATCGCTGTGCGACGGCGGGCGCGCTAGCCACCTTTTCCCCAAGTTCCATGATCACCAACATCCTGGTCCAACGTCACAGCAAAATCACAGCTCTCGATCAGGATCCCATCGTCTGGCGAAACATTCGAGCTGGGCGCGCCACGAGTCAGTGGTCAGACCAGGTGGATGCCAGACTGTGCGGGTTGTGCCATCGAGCGAAGGAGCGCGCATGTCCAGCGGCGCCGCTCCGAGCGTGTCCGGCGCAGGTGCCACCACACCGCCCCCCGGGCAGATGCCCTGGCACGAGCGGCTCGTCTTCGCCGGCGGGGACACCTTCGGTGGCGGCTCGGCTGCGACGATCGCCGTCCTCTACCTGTTCTACCTCACCGACATCATCGGCCTGCCGCCCGGCGTCGCCGGCGCCACCATCGTCGTCTCCAAGGTCTGGGACGCCGTCAACCACCCGATCTTCGGCGTGTGGAGTGACAACACCCGGTCCCGTTGGGGTCGACGGCGACCGTGGATCTTCGCCGGTGCTCTCTTCCTTCCCCTCGGCCAAGCCCTCCTCTGGGCGCCGATCGGGAGTTGGACGAGCGAGCCAGCCAAGGTGGCCTTCGTCATCGGTGGCCATCTCGTCTACACGACCATCGCCAGCATCGTCCTGGTCCCGTTCGCCTCGTTGAGCGCGGAGGTCAGCACCGACCCCGACGAACGCAACACCGTCAACGTCATGCGCCTGGCCGTCGCGGCGATCTCCGGCGTCGGCTGCACCCTGCTCATGTCGGCCCTGCTCAATGGCTACAAGGACGGCCATGTCGGGGTCATGACCCTCTACTACGTCCTCGTCTTCGGGCTCGGCACGCTCTTTGCCCTGCCGTTGATTGCCGTCGCGGTCCGCGTCCACGAGCGGGCGCCGGTGCCGGCTCAGGCCCACATGTCATGGCGAGCGATGATCTCCCCGCTGCGCGTCAGAGAGTTCCGCCAACTCACGGCGCTCTACCTGTGCCCCGCACTCACGCTCGACATCGTCACCGCGCTGATCATCTACTACGCGATCTACGTCGTCCGCGGCGTCAACACCACGGTGTTTTTCGCGATCTTCTTCGTCATCATCCTCGTGACCTTCGTCGTCGTCGGGCGACTGGTCCAACGCGTCGACAAGCCGGTCATCTACCGCCGGCTCATCCCCCTGGGCATCATGGCGGTCGGTGGAGTCGCCTTCTATCCCAGCGACGGCCCCGCAATCGGCGTCTACCTCCTCGCCGTCTTCGTCGCGGCCGGTCTCGCGGGCTCGCAGACGATGACGTGGATCATGTTTCCCGACGTCGTCGACGCGGGTGAGCTCAAGCAGGGAGAACGCAACGCCGGCTCCTTCAGTGGCCTGCTCGTCTTCGTCCGCGCCCTCGCCTCGGCGCTCGCGATCTGGATCCTCGGCGAGACCCTGAGCCTCACCGGCTACCACCGACCTCACGGCTCGTATGCCGCGGCCACGCAGCCCGAGTCGGCCCTCCTCGCGATCCGTCTGTCCCTTTTCGGCTGGGTCGCCATCCTTATGACCATCGGGTATGCCGTGGCGCGCCGTTATCGCCTCACCCGCGCGGCGTGCGCCCAGCTCACGCTGGAGTTGGCCGCCGCGCGGGAGGCACGGCATACCGTCCCCGCGGAAGACCGCGGCGGGGAACCGACCTTCGACGAGAGCGCATGGGAGGAGCCCAAAGGGTCGCAGCCGGGCCCAAGGTCCCGGGGCTGACGAGCCGGGTTCGTAGAGTGGAGGAGGCGGGTCCCGCACCCGGCGGCCGACCCAGCCCAGGAGCCTGAGCATGGAGCAGCCCCGCAAGGTCGTCGTCCTCGGTGCCGCAGGACGTGACTTCCACAACGTCAACGTCGTCTTCCGTAACGATCCGGCATACCGCGTCGTCGCCTTCACCGCGACGCAGATCCCCGACATCGATGACCGTCGTTATCCCGCGTCTCTGGCCGGACCGCTCTATCCCGACGGCATCCCGATCATCAGCGAGGCCGACATCGTGAGCCTCATCGAGCGGGAACACGTCGACCTCGCGGTCTTCGCCTACTCCGATGTCGCCAATGAGCGGGTCATGCACCTTGCTGCCGAATGTCTCGCTGCCGGAGCGGATTTCCTGCTCCACAGCGGGCGCACGACGATGCTGACATCGGTCAAACCTGTCATCGCAGTCACGGCGGTGCGCACCGGCGTCGGGAAGAGTCAGACCACTCGCTATCTGGCACGGATGTTGCGCGACAAGGGATTACGGGTTGTCGCGGTCCGTCACCCGATGCCTTACGGCGATCTGGAAGCACAGGCGTGCGAGCGGTTCGCCACCTACGCCGACCTCGACACCTACAACTGCACGATCGAGGAGCGCGAGGAATACGAACCGCACATCGACGCCGGAGTTGTCGTCTACGCCGGCGTCGACTACGAGCAGATCCTCCGGGCGGCCGAGCAGGAGGCCGACGTCATCATCTGGGACGGCGGCAACAACGATCTGCCGTTCTATCGACCCGACCTGCACATCGTGCTCGTCGACCCGCTGCGCCCGGGTGACGAGAGCCGTTACCACCCGGGCGAGACCAACGCCCGCATGGCCGATCTCGTCATCGTCAACAAATGCGACGAGGCGCTGCCGGAAAACATCGAGCGAGTCGAGACCGCTGTCCGTCGCCTCAACCCGCGGGCGGAGATCATCCGATGCGACAGCCCGGTCACCGTCGAGCACCCCGAACTCATCGCCGGCAAACGGGTCGTCGTCGTCGAGGACGGACCGACGCTCACCCACGGCTCGATGACCTTTGGGGCCGGCGTCGTCGCGGCGCGGGGCTCTGGGGTCGCCGCGATTGTCGACCCGAGTGGTGACGCGGTCGGTTCGCTCGTCGAGACGTACGCGAAGTACCCCAACGCGCGTGGCATCTTGCCGGCGATGGGCTACTCGGCCGCACAGGTCCACGACCTCCAGGCAACCCTCGAAGCGGTCGATGCCGACGCGATCGTCAGTGGCACTCCGATCGACCTCACCCGCGTGCTCACGGTGAGCAAACCGATGGTCCGGGCCCACTACGACCTTCGCGAGCGCGTCCCAGGCCTGCTCGAGGCCGCCATCGACCGGATGCTCGCGGGTCGAAATTCACGGGCGTGACAGCGGGGCGCTGGGGCACGATGCCCCGGTGACTGAACTCGACGCGGCATACGTGCTGAGCAAGGATCCCGCGCTCGTCGACCGCGCGCAGGTCCACGCGTGGCTGTCGGGCGATGCCTACTGGGCTTTGGGCCGCACTCGCGAGGTCATGGACCGCGCCGTGGCGGGCTCCGAGCTTCTGGGGTGCGTATGCCGCGGGCGCTCAGGTGGCCGTGCTGCGGGTCGTCACCGATGGTGCGGTTTTCGCGTGGCTCTGCGACGTCTATGTCGAACCCGCGCATCGGGGTCGCGGAGTGGGGTCGGCTCTGGTCGCGGCGGCCGTTGCAGACCTCGAAGGTCGCGGGGTGCGGCGGATGCTGCTCGCGACCCGGGACGCACACGAGGTGTATGCCGCACACGGCTTCACGTCCCTCGCCGACCCGGGGATGTGGATGGAGCGTGACCGACGGGACCTCCGTCCGTCCCGCCTGACGCCCGAGTCCTAGGCTGGACGACATGGGTCAGGACCTCACCAATCGGCACTTCGTCAAGGAACTCGACTTCACCCCCGACGAATGGATGGGCCTGGTCGGGCTCGCCCGCCGACTCAAGGCCGCCCGAGCCGGGGGCCGCGAGGAGCGCATGCTCGTCGGCAAAACGATCGCGCTGATCTTCGAGAAGACCTCGACCCGCACCCGATGCGCCTTCGAGGTCGCGGCATACCACCTGGGAGCCCAACTCACGTATCTCGACCCACACGGCAGCCAGATCGGTCACAAGGAGTCTTTTGCTGACACCGGTCGGGTGCTCGGGCGCCTCTACGACGCCATCGAATTCCGCGGGTCGCGCCACTCGGACTGCGAGACGCTGGCGCAGTATGCCGGGGTGCCAGTCTACAACGGCCTCACCGACACGTGGCACCCGACCCAGGCCCTGTGCGACATCGTGACGATGGTCGAGCATTCGCCCAAACCGGCCAGCGAGATCGCCTATGCCTATGTTGGAGATGCCCGCTACAACATGGGCAACTCGTTGTTGATCTCCGGCGCCATGTCCGGGATGGACGTGCGCATCGTCGCGCCCCGCTCCCTGTGGCCCGCCCCAGAAGATCGTCGCCGAGGCGCAGCGCGTCGCGGCCGACACAGGCGCGAGGGTGTCGCTCACCGAGTCGGTCGAGGAGGGCGTCCACGGTGTCGACTTCGTCCACACCGACGTGTGGGTCTCGATGGGGGAGCCCGACCACGTCTGGGCCGAACGCATCGCCTTGCTCACCCCGTATGCCGTGACCGCCGACGTTATGCGCTCCACGGGCAACCCCGACACGAAGTTCATGCACTGCCTGCCGTCCTTCCACAATCGCGAAACCAGTGTGGGAGAGCGGATTTACCAGGAATACGGGCTTGAGTCCCTCGAAGTCACCGACGAGGTTTTCGAGTCGCCGGCCTCGATCGTGTTCGACCAGAAGCGAAAACCGGATGCACACGATCAAGGCCGTCCTCGCCGCGACCCTCTGCGGACATGAGCTGTGAGCCCTGTTCTGAAATCGTGCGCACTGACGTCAAAGGGCAGGGATGGAGCCTTCACGGGCGAGGAACCCGGCATACCTGCCCTTTGACCCCGGGAAGCCCTACAAGGCAGCCCCGACGAGGGCGCCGATGCCGTAGGTGATGGTCATGGCGAGCCATCCCCCGACGACGTTGCGCGCCACCGGACGGCGCCACCCCGCCCCGCCGAGCCGGGCGCTGGCCCAACCCGTCAGCGCCAACGCGACGACGACGCTGGCGACGGTCGCCTGGAGCCGAATATCCACGGGCGCAAAGAGAATCGTCAACAACGGCAGCATGGCGCCGAATGTGAAAGCGATCGCTGACGAGAACGCTGCGGTCCACGGGTTGGTGAGGTTGTCGGGGTCGATCTGCAGCTCCACCTCAGCGTGGGCGGCGAGCGCGTCGTGGGCGGTGAGTTGCACGGCGACCTCGTGGGCCAACTCGGGCGTGAGCCCCTTGCCCTGGTCAGATCCCAGCCAGTTCCCGAAGCTCGTGCTCGGGCATTTCTGCGAGTTCTCGGCGCTCCTTCTCCAGCAGCGCGTGCTCGGTGTCGCGCTGCGTGCTCACCGACACGTATTCACCGACACCCATCGACAGCGCTCCCGCGACGAGACCGGCCACGCCAGCCGTGAGGATCGCTTGCCGCTCGGTTGTCGCACCGGCGACACCCATGACGAGACCCGCGACCGAGACGATGCCGTCATTGGCGCCCAGCACCGCGGCGCGCAGCGCGTTCAGCCGCGAGGCATGGCTCCCGTCGTGGGCTTCCTTGCGGTGCGGCGCCGGTGGCGTCGGGACGGCGGGGGAGGGCGCGGCAGTGTCGGTCACCTGACCAGCCTGCCACGGACACGCGGCATGCTGGGACCCGTGGCCCCCGCACCGTCCCGACTCATCGTCGCCGCAGCCGTAGTCGATGACCTTGAGCGCCCATCACGCGTGTTGGCCGCTCGGCGGCGGGGGCCAGCCGAGTTGGCGGGCATGTGGGAGCTGCCCGGCGGCAAGGTCGAGGCTGGTGAAACCCCGATCGCGGCTCTCCGCAGGGAGCTCGCCGAGGAACTCGGTGTCGCAGTCGAGGCCGGTGACCTGGTGCCCGGGCCGCTGCCTGACCTCACCTGGCCGCTGCCGGGTGGCCGCCACATGCGGGTCTGGCTCGCCGCTGTCACGTCTCGCGCGCGCCAGAACGAACAGGAAGAACAGGAAGAGCACGAAGAAAAGGAAGACAAGGAAGGACAGGAAGAGGAGGAAGGTGGCGGAGGAGAGGCGCACGGCATACCCGCTGCGGGGGAGGCTCACGACGAGGTGCGGTGGCTCACCCGAGCCGAACTCCACGACGTCCCCTGGCTGGCGCCGGACCTTCCTATCGTCGCGGCCCTGAGCGCTCGCATGGTCGGGAGCGTTTCCAAAGCCTGAGACACTGGGCGCTATGCCTTCGCAGTCCACCGAGTCTTCCGCGCGCCCTGATGTCCCTATGAGCCGGCGCACCGACGTCCGGAATGTCGCGATTGTCGCGCACGTCGACCACGGCAAGACCACGCTCGTCGACAAGATGCTGTGGCAGGGAGGTGCTTTCGGCGCGCACCAGCACGTGGACGAGCGTGCGATGGACAGCGGCGACCTCGAGCGCGAGAAGGGCATCACGATCCTGGCCAAGAACACGGCGATCCACTACAACGGCCCGCTCCGCCGTCGGTGCCGGCCACCCCGAAGGTGTGACGATCAACATCATCGACACCCCCGGCCACGCCGACTTCGGCGGCGAGGTCGAGCGCGGTCTGTCGATGGTCGACGGCGTCGTCCTCCTCGTCGACGCGTCCGAGGGTCCCCTGCCGCAGACGCGGTTCGTGCTGCGCAAGGCGCTGGCCGCGCACATGCCGGTCGTCCTGTGCATCAACAAGGTCGACCGCCCCGACGCCCGCATTGCCGAGGTCGTCGACGAGGTCTACGAGCTGTTCATGGATCTGCTCGACGGGTCCGAGGACGAGCGCCACCACGACGCGGCGCTGGAGTTCCCCATCGTCTACGCCTCGGCCAAGGCCGGTCGCGCATCACTGACCCGGCCGGAAGACGGCACGCTGCCGGACAACGGCGACCTCGAGCCGCTCTTCGCGACGATCATGGAGACGATCCCGCGCACCGGCATACGACCCGCAGGCCCCGCTGCAGGCCCACGTCACCAACCTCGACTCGTCCAACTTCCTCGGCCGTCTGGCGCTTTTGCGCGTCCACAACGGGACCATCCGCAAGGGTCAGCAGGTCGCGTGGATCCGCCGCGACGGATCGACCTCGCGGGTCAAGATCACCGAGTTGCTCATGACCGAGGGACTCGAGCGCAAGCCCCTCGAGCCCGACCAGCACGCCGGCCCGGGCGACATCATCGCGATCGCCGGGAT
Organism: Dermatophilaceae bacterium; assembly: GCA_037046615.1. GTDB lineage: Bacteria > Actinomycetota > Actinomycetes > Actinomycetales > Dermatophilaceae > Phosphoribacter. The sequence continues at coordinate 48,518 of JBAOHD010000021.1, read as the reverse complement.
CGGCGACATCATGATCGGCGAAACCCTGGCCGACCCCGACGACCCGCGCCCCCTCCCGCTCATCACGGTCGACGAGCCGGCCATCTCAATGACCATCGGCACCAACACCTCACCCATGGCCGGGCGGGTCCGCGGCGCCAAGGTCACCGCTCGCCTTGTCAAGGATCGCATCGAGCGCGAACTCGTCGGCAACGTCTCCATCCGGGTGCTGCCCACCGAACGCCCCGACACGTGGGAAGTCCAAGGCCGCGGCGAGCTCGCCCTCGCGATCCTCGTCGAACAAATGCGCCGCGAAGGTTTCGAGCTCACGGTGGGCAAACCTCAGGTCGTCACGAAGATCGTCGACGGCAAGGTCCACGAGCCCATGGAACGCCTGACCGTCGACATCCCCGAGGAGTTCCTCGGCGTCGTCACCCAGCTCATGGCCTCCCGCAAGGGCCAGATGGAGCAGATGACCAATCACGGCACGGGCTGGGTCCGCATGGAGTTCGTCGTCCCGTCGCGTGGGCTCATCGGCTTCCGCACCGAGTTCCTCACCGAGACCCGCGGCACCGGCATCGCCCACCACGTCTTCGAGGGGTATGCCGCCTGGGTCGGCACGATCACGACCCGCCTCACCGGATCGCTCGTCGCTGACCGCAGCGGTCCGGCGACGTCCTACGCGATGTTCAACCTCCAAGAGCGCGGCACGCTCTTCGTCGAGCCGACGACCGAGGTCTACGAGGGCATGATCGTCGGCGAGAACTCCCGCGCCGACGACATGGACGTCAACATCACGAAGGAAAAGAAGCTCTCCAACGTGCGGTCCTCGACCTCCGAGGTCCTCGAGCGGCTCATCCCGCCGCGGAGGCTGTCGCTCGAGCAGTCGCTGGAGTTCTGCCGCGAGGACGAGTGTGTCGAAGTGACGCCCGAGGCTGTCCGCATCCGTAAGGTCGTCCTCGACCAGATCGAACGCGGCCGCACCGCCTCGCGGGCGCGAGCCGCGGCGAAGGCCGAGGGCTGAGCTCGCACGCCTCAGCACTCGTTAGCACGGAGAGCATAGGTCGCACGGATCGCACAGGCTAGGTAGGGCAGACATCCCGATGGGCAGATCGTTCCGCACCCCGCCGCGCCGACGAGCCCTGCGCCCACGCGCCGTGCACTCACGAGCCGTGCGCCCACGCGCCCTGGCCGCACTCGCGTCGCTGGTCTCGGTCGCCGCGCTCGCGGCGTGCTCCACCGCATCGTCCCCCTCGCCGACTCCAGGCACCCCAGGCACCCTGGGAGCATCAGACACTCCACCTCGCGGCGGCTCGATCCGTCTCCTGAGCGACCGCGCCTTCACGACGTGGGACCCGCAACGGATGTACGGCGGGGTTGAGTCGGCCATCGCGGTCCGCACCTTCACCCGCACGCTCACGGGCTATCCCGCCGGAGGTGCCGGGGGAGTCGCTGGCCTGCGCGGGGACCTCGCCACCACGACCGGCACGTCGACCGAGGGCGGCAAGGTCTGGACCTTCACGTTGCGGCAGGACGCCCGCTGGGAGGACGGTCGCCCGGTCACCTGTGAGGACGTGAAGTACGGCGTCTCCCGCACCTTCGACCGCGCGATCGCGGCGGCGTCGGCGCCCTACGCCCGCACCCTGCTCGATATCCCGCGCACCGTCGACCCCACGGGTGCTGACCTCTCCGCGTATGCCGGCCCCTCCATCGGCACCGGCCAGGACCTCTTCGACGAGGCTGTGAAATGTTCCGGCCAGGACCTCACCTTCAAGCTCAAGGTCGCTGTCCACGACTTCCCCCACATCGTCGCGCTGCCGATCTTTGCTCCTGCTCGCGCCGACAAGGATGGCCGAGAGCGTGGCGCCCTCGACGTCCTCTCCTGCGGTCCGTATCGCCTCGACGGCACATGGGAAGCCGGCGCCGGCGGTCGCTTCGTCCGCAACGACCAATGGACCGCCACGTCTGATCCGCTGCGCAGTGCCCTGCCGGATGTCATCGAGATCCGCGACTCCATCCCCGTTGCGACGATCCTGTCCCGCCTCGTCGACGACAAGGCCCCGGACAACACCGCGATCGCCATCGCCGACATCCCCCCGTCATCCGCGGCCGAAGCTCTCAAGGACCCGGCCTTCGCCGCGCGCGTCACCCGGCCACCGTCGGGCATCGTGGAATACCTCCTCCCCAACTTCCGCAGCGCTGCGATGGGCGACTCGACGATCCGCCAAGCCTTCGCGATGGCCACCGACCGCGAAGCCTTCGCCGCGGCATACGGACCGGGCACCATGCTCCCGAGGTATGCCGTCCTGCCCAGCATCCTGTCCGGGGCGCCGACCGACGGTCCCAACGGCACCTCGCTCGCCGGGGATCCGGCCGCGGCTCGCAGCACCTTGACCGCCGCCAACATCCCCCTGCCCGTCCCCGTCCGCCTGGTCTACCGCTCCTCGCCGGTTGCCGACGCGGCCTTCGCGGCGATGCGCTCGCGCTGGGAGGCGGCGGGCTTCGCCGTCGAGCTCACCGGTCTTGGCGACAACTACTACTCGGCCATTGCCGCGCCCGGTGCGGAGACGGCATACGACGTCTTCCGCGCTGCCTGGTTTGCCGACTACCCCTCGGGTGAGGCCGTCATCGCGCCGCTGTTCGACGGGCGCAGCAACCTCGCCGGCGCCCGACGCGGAGCGGACTACGGCTATTTCAACGACGCGACGATCTCGACCGGGATCGAGGCCGCATCCGCGATCCCCGACCAGACCGCTCGGGCGGCGGCGTGGGCGGCCCTGGACACCGCGGTGGCCAAGCTCGGGGGTCATATCGCGCTGGCCGAACGCACCCGGCTCTACGCCCGCGGGTCGGGGATCACGGCATACGCCGAAAACCCCTTCCTCGGTGGGTATGTTGACCTTGCCGCCATCGGCGCGAGACAGTGACCTCCGACACATGAGGTATGCCGTCCGGCCCGGCGGAGCGTCGACACAACTCGGTCACGATCCGGCTAACTTGCAGCGCGCGACCGTTCCACGGGGTGGACACGTGATTTATCGTGTGCCACGGTCGTCGGAGCCACACACCCGCGCCGACACGGCCAGCACCCACCAGGTAGACAGAAGGGACGTCACGGATGAGCGCGCCCGCCGCACCGGAAAAGACCCAACCTCCGGCCTCGGCCACGGCTGCCACCGATGGCGCGGTAGCGATCAAGGGACGCTCCCCGTGGGAGATCGTCCGCGCCCGAATCATGCGCGACAAGATCACCATGACCGCGCTCGTCGTGTCGGTGCTCTTCCTCCTCACCGCGATCCTGTCTCCGCTGTTCGTGTCCCTCGGCTGGCTGCAGCCGATGAAGACCAACACCGACCTCGTCCAGGGTCTCGGGTCGTTGCCTGAAGGTTTCGCCGGCGGCATGTCGTGGAGCCACCCGCTCGGCGTCGAGCCCGGCACCGGTCGCGACCTGTTCTCGCGGATCATCACGGGGATCACGACCTCGCTGACCGTCGCCTTCATCGCCACCATGATCTCGGTCCTGCTCGGCACGACGCTGGGGATCATCTCCGGATTCTCCAAGGGCCGGTTGGACTGGCTCATCAGCCGCTTCCTCGACCTCGTGCTGTCCTTCCCGAGCACCCTGATGCTGCTGTCGCTCGGCCCCATCCTCGTGGGCCGCATCGCGACGGTCATGGGCACGGACTCCGCCGACAACAAGGCCAAGATCGCCTTCATGGCCCTGGTCCTCGGGTTCTTCGGCTTCCCCTTCTTCGCCCGCATCATCCGCGGTCAGGTGCTTTCGCTGCGTGAGCGCGAGTTCGTCGAGGCCGCCAAGTCCCTCGGCGCCCGCTCCGGTCGGATCTACATCAAGGAACTCCTGCCCCACCTCTGGGCGCCGATCCTCGTCTACACGACGCTCATCCTCCCGGCCAACATCGCCGCCGAAGCCGCGCTCGGCTTCCTCGGTGTCGGCATCAACCCGCCGACCGCCTCGCTGGGCGCCATCCTCAACGACTCGGTGGCCTACGCGATCCCGGACCCGGCCTACTTCATCTTCCCCGGACTCACGGTGTTTTTCATCGTCCTGTCCTTCAACCTGCTCGGCGACGGCCTGCGCGACGCGCTCGACCCCAAGGCGGGTCGTTCGTGACGAGGCGCACGCTGGTGCCAGCCTGCCAACTCGTCGGTTCTCGATGCGGGACCGATGCAGAACAGCTCGCAGCAACCGCTGCGGGTCAGTCCGTCGCGTCAGCGACGGGTAGCGCTCACAAGGAGATTGCATGATGCGCACGAAGAAGGGCGCGATTGGCGTCGCCCTCGGTGCGGTGGTCGCGCTTGCGGCAGCTGCGTGTAGCGGAGGTGGCTCGACGACAACGACGGGCGCCAGCTCTGCCGCCCCGGCGGCCGCGAAGGGCGGCACGCTGTACATGGTCAACCTCGGTCCCCAGGAGCACTGGGACCCCCAGCGCGTCTACATCGGCGCTGACATCGAGTTCGCCAGCCGTGTCATGTACCGCACGCTGACGACCTACACCGCTGGCAAGGACCCCAAGCTCGTCCCCGACCTCGCGACCGACCTCGGCACCATGTCCGACGGCGGCAAGATGTGGAAGTTCACCATCCGCGACGGCGTCAAGTGGGAAGACGGCCAGGAGATCAAGTGTGAGGACGTCAAGTACGGCCTCTCGCGCACGTTCGCCCAGGACGTCATCACCGGTGGCCCCAACTACATCATCAACTTCCTCGACGTCCCGAGCGGCGCCGACGGCGCATCGGTCTACAAGGGCCCCTACACCAAGGAAGGCCAGGCCGAATACGACAAGGCCGTCACGTGTGAGGGCAAGACCATCACGCTGAAATTCAAGACCCCGTGGACTGACTTCAACAACGCGACCGCCGGTCTGCTCGCCTACGCGCCCTACCGGGCCGACAAGGACAAGGGTGAGGCCAGCGACTACGCGATCTTCTCCTCTGGTCCTTACAAGCTCGAGGGCACCTTCGACAAGGACAAGGGCGGCAAGTTCGTCCGCAACCCCAACTGGGACGAGAAGACCGACACGGTCCGCAAGGCCTACCCGGACGTCATCCAGTACGACCTCGGTGTCCAGGGTGACGCGATCTACGAGCGCCTGCTCAAGGACGCCGGCGAGGACAAGAACATGGTGACGCAGGGCTCGGCTCCGCCGGCCAAGCTCGCCCAGATCGCTGCCGACCCCAACGCGGCCAAGCGCACGGTCAACCCGACCTCGCCCTACACCGACTACATCCAGCCCAACGTGAAGAGCGCCGTGTTCTCCAACGAGAAGGCCCGCCAGGCCTTCGCGATGGCGACCAACAAGGACGCCTACATCACGGCTCTCGGTGGCCCGCAGGTCGCCGTGGCGACCAACGCCATGTGCAACAAGGAAGTCAAGTGCTACCAGGAGTCCAACCCGTTCGGCGTCGCGAGCAAGGGTGACCCCGAGGCGGCCAAGAAGGTCCTCACCGAGTCCGGTCTCCCGATGCCGGTGAAGATCACCGTCGTCTACCGTTCGCGGCCGACCTCGGACAAGGCGTTCTCCTCGCTGAAGGAATCCTGGGACGCCGCCGGCTTCCAGGTCACCCTGGAGCCGCTGACCGCCAAGTACTACTCGACCATCCAGAGCCCTGCCTACGCCACGAAGGACGCCTTCTGGGCCGGCTGGGGTGCTGACTGGCCGTCGGGTTCGACCGTCATCCCGGCTCTGTTCGACGGGCGCGTCAACATCAGCGCCGGTGGCTCGGGCCAGGACTACGGCTACTTCAACGACGACGAGGTCAACAAGGCCATCGACGAGGCCTACAGGATCACCGACGCCGACGCCCGCGAGAAGGCATGGGGCGCCATCGACGCGATGATCGTCAAGAAGGGTGGCGTCGTGCCGCTCATCAACCAGAAGTTCACGTTCGTCTACGGTTCGAACGTCAAGAACTTCGAAGTCAACGCGCTCATGGGTGGCTACGTCGACCTCGCGAACATCGCGGTCAAGTAGTCCTCTGACGGTGGGGTCACCGCAGCGGTGACCCCACCGGTGCACGGCTCTTCGGTGTGCTGCCCGCCCTCGTGGCGGGCAGCACACCAGCGTCAATAGACCCCGCCAGCACGGAAGGCAGGTGAGCGCTCGGTCAACCCGAGCCAACCCGACCATGTTCTTCTACATCATCAGAAGGCTCATCTCGGTCGTCGTGATGCTGCTCATCATCAGCATGACGACCTTCCTGCTCTTCTTCGCTGCACCTGAAGACCCAGCTCGGCTGACCTGCGGCAAGAACTGCACGCCGGCCGTCATCGAGGGCAACCGCAAGGCTCTTGGCTACGACAAGCCGATCGCCGTGCAATACACGAAGTTCCTCCAAGGGCTGTTCGTCGACCGCAAGTACCCCGACGACCCAGAGCTGCAGGCCAAGTCCCCCGACATCGTGACGACCTGTGAAGCCCCCTGCCTCGGCTATTCCGTCATGGCGCACCAGTCGGTCACCGAAATCGTCAAACAGCGCCTCCCTGTCTCAGCGTCGATCGCCCTCGCGGCCTTTGTCCTCTGGATGATCGTCGGGGTGAGCGGCGGCATCATCGCGGCCCTCAACCGAGGCAAGTGGATCGACCGAGTCATCGTTGGCTTGGCGCTCGTCGGGTTCTCGCTCCCGACCTTCTTCATCGGTCTATTGCTCTACACCTTCGTCAGCATCAAGTGGGGCGTGCTCCCGCGGCCGGAGTTCGTCTCCTTCACGACCAATCCCGCGGCCTGGGCCTTCAACCTGATCCTCCCCGCTGTCACGCTCGCCATGGTGTTCGCGGCCTCTTACGTCCGACTGACGCGCGCCTACATGCTCGAGACGATGTCCGAGGACTACATCCGCACCGCCCGGGCCAAGGGCGTCAAAGAATCCCTCGTGATCCGTAAGCACGGGCTGCGCGCCGCGTTGACCCCGATCGTCACCGCAGCCGGCATGGACCTCGGCGGCCTGCTCGGCGGTGCGGTCATCACCGAACAGGTCTTCACTTTCCAAGGCCTGGGCTACACCGCCATCAAGGCCATCGAGACGACCGACCTGCCGATCATCGTGGGCATCGTCATCGTGGCATCGACCTTCGTCGTCATCGCCAACCTCGTGGTCGACGTGCTCTACGGCGTCATCGACCCGCGCGTCCGGCTGACCTGAGGTGGGAGACATGGACAACACAACGTCGGTCGGTATGCCGTCCGCGACCGCCCCCGAGGCGGCCGCCCGTCCCGCTGACACGCGTCGCGGGGACCCAGGCAAGAACACCGGCGCCGACGTCGGCTTCCTCGACGTCCGCGACCTCAAGGTTCACTTCCCGACCGACGACGGCCTCGTCAAGGCGGTCGACGGCATCAGCTTCCGCATCGAACGCGGCGAAACAATCGGCATCGTCGGGGAGTCCGGCTCGGGTAAGTCCGTCACCAGCCAGGCGATTCTCGGGTTGCACCGCCGGTCCAAGGCGCAGTCCTCGGGCCAGATTTGGCTCGACGGCGAAGACCTCATGACCGTCGACGACGAGCGCCTTCGTGAGTTGCGCGGCAACAAGATGGCCATGATCTTCCAGGATCCGCTGTCGGCGATGCACCCCTCCCCAACTGCCAAAGGGGGCAAGCGCCCCTCGCACCCAACCACCACCACAACAGCCTAGGCCCAGACCGCCCCCCCCCTAACATTGCACGGCTGCCGTCGGCTCGTGTCGCTCGAAGGCAGCCAGATCACCCCACCGAGGCACTCCCGGCGACTATCTCCCTCCCCACCGCAGCCCTTGGCACCTCGATGTCGGCTCATCGCATCCTGGGGCTGTCCCCTCCCTTCCTCCGCTTGTCCTAGCGCTGAAAATCCCCCCTCGCCTTCCTTCTCACCGCTGATCGTTACCCCCCGCAAGAGGGGGGCGAGCGCCCCCTGCTGGTGGTTTGGTTGCAGATCCGAGGGACAGAAATATCCCTACAACCTTTAGCGCGGACCTTCAGCGCCACGGTGGTGAAGAGACATGGGGGTGGGGCGAAATTCTCCACTTTAGGACCGTTATGGTTGCGGCTGTTGGCGGAGGGTGAACGAGGCGTAGGGGCGGGGCAAGCGCCATTGAGGGCTCGGGGAGAACGCCTGTCACAGGCGACCGCGACGGGCGCGGCAGCGTCCTAGCGGGGGCTGTCCTTGGTCTGAGTCGTCGCGGGGGAGGTTTTCGATATCGTTGGATTAACGCCGACGGTCTCGGCCAACGCCGACGGTCTCGACCTACACCGCCGCCAGCCTGCCGCCCGACACAGCGCGCGTCTCACCACCATGTTGGCACGCCGCACGCGGGTTTGGTGTATGTGCAGCGGCGCGCGTCCCGCGTGTAACCCACGCGCCCGGTGTAATATTGAATAAAAAATTCCACACTGACATGATTCTAAAGCACCTTTATTTGCGGTCTAGCTGATCGCATTGATCACGGCGCCATGCTTGCCTTATCAGGTGCTTATTGATTCGTATCATTAAGAATTAAAAGTTCCATATTGGATGCAAAAAAATATGACGTCGGGGGTGCGAGGGGCGGCCCAGATGCCGTCTTCAAATTTATTGCGTATCTTATCACAATTAATTGAAAATTCGTTGTGATGAAGCTGCACGAAAGGAGGTTTTGTTGATCAAAATGAAGGCAAAATCCCCCCGGCGGTGACGACGTGGGCAGCGCCGATGTCGCACTCGGTGCCCAAATAGGGTGCGTGGAGGGGGTTGGGTGCCTCGGACGCGGCGGTGACGATGTCGACCGGGTCGCTCGCAGCTTGGTTAGGCTCTGCAGTGAGGTCGGGATGACGTACGGGGAGGTGGTGACAGCCATCAGCGTTGATCGAAGGCAATAGAACACTTTGGGAGCCCCCCTAGGGGAGGGCTACGGATCGATCAACCGGGCTATGTGCAGACACCGTCGGGAGGTTGCAGGGGCGAACTGGTTCGCGCCGTCGACCTCCTGCCAGGAATATGTTCATAGAAACAGGACAGCCTTTGTCGACTGTTTTGCAGTTTTTTGTTTTTATTAAAAAAATAAACTTCTTCGAGTGGGTGGTGGGTTGAAGGGTGTGGATGTCATCGACCAAAACGCTCCACAAGGTGTCCACTTGTGCGGGGAGGGAGGGTCGTGGGCGTCCGTTTTGCGGGAAATTGTTTTTAAATCATATCTTATAATGGTTGCCAGATGTTTCCATGAGCACTTGGGTGGACGATTAAGGGGGCGGAGCCTAAGCGCGGCGGAAGGTGTTCAGACGGTTTCCAAAGTCTGCACATGGTTGCGGATTGGAGTGTTCGTGGGGTGGTTTTGTGGGGGAGGGAGGAGCGTATCCACTTCGCTCCACCTGGACGCACCACTGGACGGGTTTGGACGATGGGCAGAGGACACCGCCCGCGTGTCGCCCGCACCGATGCCGCGACCGAAAAAATCGCCGTCCCCCCCAAAAACCGCCCCGCCACCGACACCCTACTCAAGCCGAAAAAATTTCATTAAAGATTTGTTTTATTTGATTTTTCATTGATTTTATCAGACACTCGCCAATCCTTGACCAGAACCCCTTCGACCCCCCCTAAAAATGACTTAAATTTTTGTTTTTGTTCTATAAAAAAGAATTTTCTTCACCGGAAGCACCCCGATTACAACCACTGGTTTCGCCGCTCTTTTCATCCTCTTTTAATACTTCAATTTTACTAACAAATTCAAATTTATTACCGCCAAATATTTTGAATTTATTCTTCTTATTCTTTTTTTCTTACCCATCTCCTTGTTTAATCAAGAAGAATAAGAATAAAGATCTAAGAAGATCTTAAACAGATCTTAATAAGACCGTACTTGAAAAATCGCGATTTAATTTTGTTTATAAATCATGCAATTAGTCAACTTTTTTCACGCCTGTTTCTTCACCGGAAGCACCCCGTTTCTTCACCGGAAGCACCCCGTTTCTTCACCGGAAGCACCCCGTTTCTTCACCGGAAGCACCCCGTTTCTTCACCGGAAGCACCCCGTTTCTTCACCAGAATAAAAAAGGCATATAAAAATGAGTAAAAAACAACAAGATATATTATTAGATAAAGATGAACTAATAGTTAATAAAATGATAGAGAGCACCGACCTGCGAAATTCACATGGGGCAGTATCCGATCTTCTGCCTCACGACGCAGAAGCCCGACGACACCCGTCTGGTGTTCCGAGAAAGCGCGAAGCTTGCCTCGGGCGCAGGTGGTGAAAGAGTGGATCATTCGGGTGGCTGACGACTACGGGTGGCCTGGGGAGCATGTTCGCCGTGCACGACGAGTGCACCAGCACCGCGGTGCCGCTGTCCGAGGGTGAGGTCGACGGTGCCACGATCGAGTGCTGGATGCACGGCTCGAAGTTCGACCTGCGCACCGGCGAGGCCCTGAACCTGCCCGCGACCGCACCGGTCAGGACCTATCCGGTGCGCGTCCACGACGGGCACGTCCAGGTGTCGCGGACCTGACCCCGCGCACACCGCGATTCCCCCGCCCGCAACCCCGAAACCGATCCGAAGGGCACGTCATGCAGACCACGTCATTGACCGCGCTGGTCCACCAGCACCTCACCGCTGCACGGGAGGCCTCCAGCGGGCGCAGTGCTCACACTGTCTACGGTGGCCATGAGCGCACGTTGCGCCAGACCCTGATCGCGCTGCCGGCGGCCACCGCCTCGACGAGCACGAGAGTCCCGGCGAGGCCACTCTTCAGGTCCTGCATGGATCGGTGCGCCTGACCGAGGGCGACGCCGCCTGGGACGCGTCAGCGGGCGACCTCCTGGTCATCCCATTGGGTCGGCACGGCCTGGAGGCGCTCGAGGACAGCGTGGTCCTGCTCACGGTGGCGGTCCAGGGGTAGCCACCGGCTCGCCTCGGGGTAGGCGGCGCTCGCTATGCGCGCCTTGCTGCGGCCGGCAGGTGCCGGGCACGAGGCCAGGCTGCGCGTCGTCGCCGACACTCGGCACCTCGAGTCGACTGCTCGGGCGCTGGGTCGTTGGTGCTCATCCGTCCCCGCCTCGTCCCCGAGCAACCGTCACACGCCGACATAGAACGGCCCATTTGTGCTCGTAGCGCCGGGAATCGGCGCGACCGTCTGAGCCTGGAGCGCAGGCAAGCGCTCTCGTAAGGGGTCGGTCGAAGCGTCGGTGGCTTCTCGTCTCGGCGTCTCGAGCAGTCGTGCCGCACATCATTAGATGTGGACTGCCCACCAACGGAACTTGGCCGCCGGAGCGACAGGTGCAGCAGCTGTGCTGTACCACCGGGCGTGTCGTGGGCAGAGGACGAGCTCGGGTGCCGGCGCGTTGCCTCTCGCGGCACAAGACTCAGCGCCGTGCCGGACTCCAGGGGCTGTACGTGAGTCGCGCGGGTCGCGAGCCCATCAGAAGGGTCGTCCTGAGTGACGGCTCTGCACGCTGGCGCTGCGTCGTCGATGCGGGCACGGCTCGCGACGGACGACGTCGCCAGGCAACGCGGACCTTCGACACGCTGAAGGAGGCGCGCGCCTTCATCGCCTCGACCAGGGTCGCGGTCAATTCGGGTACGTACGTGGGTCACGTCGAGGCGACACTGCAGGAGTACGCACAGGTGTGGCTGGAGTCCGGCGCCATGCGATACGTCCCAAGACGCTCGAGGGGTACCGGGTCGCTCCTGAACCGCACGTCGAGCAGTTTGGCCATCGGCGCCTCGACCATCTCCAAGACCGATCTAGTCGCGCTGATCAACACGATGCGGGGCCGGCCCTAGGCCGCTCGCCGCGCGCTCGGTCAACCTCACCCTCGGGGTCCTGAGGCAGGTCTTCAGGGCGGCCGTCCGCGAAGGCCTCGTGCTGCGCGTAAACCCGCGCAGATGGTCGACCTACTCCACAACCGCACAGGAGATGCAGGCCTGGACGCAGGAGGCAGCCGTCGGTCTTTCTGCGCGCGACGTTGCCGATCGCCCGTGGGCGGGTGCCGTACGCGCTCAGCCTGTCGGGTCTTCTCAGCCGCGGCGAGGTGCTCGGCACCCGCTGGACGGATGGTCGCAGCTCGACGCCGCGACCTCCGCACCTGCTCGTGCGACAGCTCCCGCGTCCAGCTCGGCCGCAGCGGCGGCGGCGTGGTCCGAGGGCGAGCCCAAGTCCGCGCGGTCGCGGCGCGTCGTGCCGCTCGCCCCCTTCGCGGTGCAGGCGCCTCGCTCGACGCACGAGACGCCAGCATGACAGCCGACCGCGCGAGCTCGGCGATCAGCCTCCGTAGAGGACCTTGGGTTCGTCCTGCGCGGACGCCTCGGGTCGACCGCCGCGGCCTGAGACCTGCTCCACCGTCTTCCACCGGCTCGCGAGCCGCAGCCGGCCCTTGCGCCGCGTCCGGCTCCACGACCTCCGCCACACCAGCGTGACACTGCTGCTCGGCGCCGGGATTCCGTGCACGTCGTCGCGAGCATCCACGGGCACGACCCCGTCATCGCTCAGCGGATCTACGCCCACATGTTTGCAGGACGACGCCGTCGATGCCATGGCGACGCTCGACCGAAGTGCTGCGCGGGCATGTGCACAGAGTCTTGTGACACAGAGACTACGTGAAGCGCCCATCGATCATTGGACTCAGGGCTCTGACGTGCATCTGTTACAGTGGCCAGGGGCGGGGTCGAACCGCCGACCTTCCGATTTTCAGTCGGACGCTCGTACCAACTGAGCTACCTGGCCGTCCGCCGTCCGAGGGCAGCCCGCAGATCGTAGCCGACGCACGGCGAGCAGCAGAAATCCACCCGGCTGTGACCGCGTCGCCACGCTCCGTCGAAAGTCGGGGCGAATGTGCGACGGCGTGCATCCACGCGGTCCGAGGGGGCAGAAGAGGGGTCGACGCCCGGACCAGCCGGGCCCGCACAGCCCCGGGAGCCCTCGTGCGCCTTCGCCGAACCACTGCCTCGCTCGTCGCCGCAGCCGCTGTCGCGACGGGCGCCGTCGCAGCCGCCCCGCCGCCAACGCCTCCGCGCCCGGCACCAACTCGCTCGCCAACGTCCTGCTGTCGGACGGCGACACGTTCGACGGCAACTCCAACGACTTCGACATCGTCACCCAGGCCGCCCTCGCGGTCCTGGCCGCGAAGCCGAGCTCGCCGGTCAAGGTCCTGACCGACGGCACCACGCCGGTCACCGCGTTCATCCCGCGCGACCAGGCGTTCCGCCTCTTCGTCTACTCGACCACCGGGAAGTGGGTCACCAGCGAGCAGGGCGTGTTCAACGCCGTGGCGAGCTTCGGCATCGACACCGTCGAGACCGTGCTGCTCTACCACGTCGTCGCCGGCGCCACGATCGACCGCGCGACCGCGCTGAAGGCCGATGGCGCTGCGCTCGGCACGGCTGCCGGGGCCCCGCTCACGGTCGACATCGTGCCGAACCGCAAGATCGAGCTGCGCGACCTCGACCCCGACGCCACCGACGCCCCGCGTGCGCTGGGACGCCTACGACATCAACAAGGGCAACCTGCAGATCGCGCACGGCATCGACCGCGTCCTGCGCCCGCTCGACCTGCCGAAGGCCTGACGCCTGCAGCAGTGCCAGGCCCGCCGGGGCTGACCGGCGTACGACGGTGGCCCGTCCCCTCGCGAGGGGGCGGGCCACCGTCATGCGTGGGAGCGCTAGAGGTATCCGCGTCTGCGCATGCCCTTGAGCGCGACGGCGCCATAGAGCGGGGGCACGTAGAACGTCGCGATGCGGTAGACGATCGCGGCCGACAGAGCCGCCGACTGCGGTACGCCGACCGCGGTGAGACCGGCGGTGAGCGCGGCCTCCGAGACGCCGATGTTGCCGGGGATCGGCATGAGAGCCGGCGAAGAGCGAGACCAGCGTGTTGATGAGGATCAGCTCGGCGAAGGTCGCGGTCTGGCCGAACGCGCGCACCGAGGCCCCGAGCGCCATCGCCGCGATGACGTTCCACAGCACGCTGCCGAAGAGGATGAGCAGCAGCTTCGTGGGGGAGCGCAGCACCTTCAGCGCGTCGATGCTGTCGGCGGCGCGCTCCTGGACGAAGCGACGTACCTTCGGCACCGCGAGGTAGAGCAGGACCGACAGCGCCACGAGCGCGACGAGGACGATCACGACGAGCGTCCAGTTCACGCTCGCGAGCGCCCCGCCGACCGAGCTGGACGATCCCGACGAGGGCGACGACGGCGTCAGCACCACGAGCCCTGTGAGCATCGTCAGCACGATGACGAGCGCCTGCACCAGCAGGCCGCCGAGAAGGCGTCCATGTACGCTGATCGCGACGGCGGCCGTCGGGTTGCTGACCCGACGAGCTGCAGGTAGCCTGATCGTGAGCGCGATCTTCGCTGCAGACGCCGGGGACGGCGAGGCCGAGGAACGCTGATCGGCGTACTCGCAGGCCGAGCACGGGCAGGAACGCGCAGCTTGGCTCGATCGTAGGCGCCGAGCGTGGCGATCGCCTGGCCCACCTGGATGAACGGCGGCGATGAGGATCGCCGGCGATCACCCAGCCACCAGCTCGGCGCCCTTGAACTCCGTCGATCAGCGTGCTCGATCCCGATGCCGGCGACCGCGCTGATCACCGACCACGCGACGAAGCCGAGCACCACGATCATGAAGATCGAGCCGATGGTGACGCGCTGCAGCTTCTCCGAGCGGCGGCTCCTCGACGCCGGCCGCCTCGGCCACGCGCCGACCGCAGGTCGGCCATCTTCCACTCGTGCCGCCTTCGACCGCCGCGCTTGGTCTCGGCGTCGAGCGCGGCCGGCTGCAGGTAACGGCATCAGCCGCGACGAGGTCGTCGTGCGACAGCGCGGCGCTTCGCGACACGCACGGCCGTCGTCGACGTCGAGTCACCGTGGCCGTGCACGACCAGCATCTGCGCGTTGTCGCGCGACGAAGCTCGTTGGCGTCGGGCCGAGCTCGTGCACCGCCGACGCGAGGTCGGCGAGACGCCGCCGTGCCGTCGTCGTCGGACCACGAGCGCGTGCGGGATCGCACCTCGCCCGTGCGCGATGCCCGGCGGCGTGCAGGCTGACGCGAGCGCGGCCCAGAACGGCCTGAGCATGCGTCTCGTCGGAGGCCTCGCCGTCGCGCGAGGTCCGGGAGCGCTCTCGCCGTCGTCGCGGCGCACGAGCAGCGCGTCGCTTGCCCCAGGCCGTGCCCGGCAGCCAGGACCGGCTGCACCGGCACGCCCGGCGCGTTCGGCGTACCAGGGTCAGGAAGGCCTCGTGCTCGACCTGCGTCCTGGCGGCCGACCGAGGCTCGCGGGCCGCTCATCCTTGTAGCAGCATGCCGCTGACCACGCCGAGTCGCGATGCAGCGACGCCCTCGAAGGCGTCGCGTCCGTAGATGCGCACGAGGATGCGGCCGTCCGTCGGCGTCCGACGTGCCGAGTGGCGGTCGACGACGTCCGCGCGGGTCGGACGGCGCAGTGCTCGAGCTCGCCCGACGCGTACGCCGAGGTCCTCGAGCTCGTCGATCACGAGCTCGAGCGGCACGTGGCCGCCCGGCGACCCGAAGGCCACGTGGACGGCGGAGGCGGCGGCGACGCCCAGGATCACTCCGGCGACGGCGCCGACGAGCAGGTCGATCTCGAGTGCGACTCCGGCCACGGAGCCCACGATCACGAGCAGCCAGCCGAGGCGGCGGTAGGGGCGCGCGAGGTGCGGGGAGGAGACCGCGACGATCGCGACCACCAGCGACAGTCGCACGGCCGGGTAGATGCGACCGGTGTCCTGCGAGGTCAGTGCGTCCCAGACCCCGCTCCAGCTGCCGCCCTCGGCGAACGCGAGCGCTGTCGCGATCGCGAGCGCCAGCACGGCGGCGACGACCTGCATGACCAGGAGGCGTCGGCGCGCCCGGCCGAATGCGGCAAGGACCAGGAGCAGCAGGGCCCAGCCGAGGGCGAGCGCGTACGCCGTCTCCCAGAACCAGCCGAGCAGACCCGGGAGCGCGTTGAGCAGCTCCGTGACGGCCTTGTCGAGGTTGCCCGGGCCGGGTGCGGGGATCGACAGGAGCGCGAGCGACACCACGGTGACGACGAGGAGGACGACGTCCGTGGGTCGCCGTTCGAGGGGTGCGTCGGCGGCGGACGACCACAGCTGGCCGGCGCCTCGGCGCCAGGCCCGCGGGTCCAGCCGCCCCGGCGTTGTGACGGCATCCACCGTCGCGTCGCCGCCGTCGTCCGTCGTCCCCGACATGTGGCCCCTCCACCCTCGCGTGCACGCTGCGCAGCCGCCCGTGCACCCACTGGCAGGAACCGTAGCGGTGCCCGCCCGCTGAGACTGATCAATCCGTCGGTACCGAGGCCGGGAAACGACGGATCGGTCAGTGCGAGCGAGGGGTGGCTCAGGCGCTGGCGGCGACGGCGCCGAGAGGATCGGTGAGCACCTCGCGCAGGGCCGACCGCGCAGCCCCGACGACCGCGGCGTCGCGACCGAGGCGCGACGGCGCGATCGAGATCGGCGCCCACCGCGCGGAGAGCACCCGGCGCTCGACCGCCGCCCGCACCGGCGCCTCGAGCCACGGGAAGAGCGGGGCGTAGACGCCGCCGAGCACCACGGCGTCGACGTCGAAGAGGTTCACGATCGCGGCGATCCCCACCCCGAGCGAGGCGCCGGCGTCCTCGACCGCACCCACCGCGCGCGGCTCGCCCTCAGCGAGCGCGGCCAGCAGGGCGGGCGTGGCATCGGCCCCGTGCGCGGACGACGGGCGCAGCCCCGCGCTGCGCAGGATCCAGTCGAGGCCGGCGACCTGCTCGAGGCAGCCCCGCGCGCCGCAGCGGCACTCGGGCCCGTCCGGGGCGACGGTGAGGTGGCCGAGCTCGCCGCCGAAGCCGCGGGTGCCGCGGTGCAGCCGGCCCTCGAGGACCACGCCGGCACCGACACCGACGTCGCCGTTGACCAGCACGAAGCTCTCGGTGTCGCCGTGGTCTCCCGACCACAGCTCGCCCAGCGCCGCGAGGTTGGCCTCGTTGTCGAGGGACGCGCGGGGCCAGAGCATGCTCGAAGCCCCGCGCATCCGGTCCAGGACGGGCACGTCGGCCCAGCCGAGGTTCGGCGCGACACGCAGCACCGACGCCTCGAGGTCGACGAGTCCGGGGACGGCGACGCCGATGCCGCGCACCGTGAGGCGGTCGGCCGCGGCGGCGCGCAGCGCGTCGTCGACCAGGCGCGCGGCCGACCTGAGGACGGTGCCGAGCCGGCTTGTCGCGCTGGTCGCCCGCCCGAGCCGCCCGGTGGCGCACCTCGCCCGTGAGGTCGACGACCGTGCACGAGAGCCCGTCGACGTTGATCTCCACGCCGATCCCGGCGCCGCCCGACGGGTCGAGCGCGAGGTCGGTGCCCGGGCGCCCGACGCCGCGCGGTGCGCGCGTGCCCTGCTCGCTCACGAGCCCGGCCGCGAGCAGCTCGTCGACGATCGAGCCGACCGTCGCCCGGGTGAGCCCGGTGACGCCGGCGACCTCGGCGCGGGAGACCGGGCCGTCGCTGACCGCGGCCAGCACGAGGCCCGCGTTGTGCCGGCGTACGTCCGCCTGGTCGGTGGGCCGAGGTCGTCGCGACGGAGGCGTCGGGGCTATCGACACGGTGCCTCCAGGCGAGTATGTTTGGGCGCTGAACGAATACTCCCCCAGAAGCCCGACGGAGGCAACCATGAACTTCCCCACCCCGACCCCGGGCGACAAGTTCACATTCGGTCTGTGGACCGTGGGCTGGCAGGCCCGCGACCCGTTCGGCGACGCGACCCGCCCGCCGCTCGACCCCGTCGAGTCCGTGCACCGCCTCGCCGAGCTCGGCGCCTACGGCGTCACCTTCCACGACGACGACCTGATCCCCTTCGGCAGTCGACGCCGACGAGCGCGGAGAAGCACATCCAGCGCTTCAAGGACGCGCTCGACGCCACCGGCATGAAGGTGCCGATGGCCACCACCAACACTGTTCACCCACCCGGTCTTCAAGGACGGCGCGTTCACCAGCAACGACCGCGACGTCCGCCGCTTCGCCATCGCGCAAGGTCATGCGCAACCTCGACCTCGCCGCCGAGCTCGGTGCCGAGACGTACGTCTTCTGGGGCGGCCGCGAGGGCTCCGAGGTCGACGCGGCCAAGGACGTCGGCGACGCGCTCGAGCCGCTACAAGGAGGGCCTCGACCTCCTCTGCCAGTACGTGATCGACAAGGGCTACGACCTCACGCTTCGCCATCGAGCCCAAGCCCAACGAGCCGCGCGGCGACATCCTGCTGCCGACGATCGGCCACGCGCTCGCGTTCATCAACGACGCTCGAGCACCCCGAGATGGTCGGCCTCAACCCCGAGGTCGGCCACGAGCAGATGTCCGAACCTCAACTTCGTGCACGGCATCGCGCAGGCGCTGTGGCACAGGCAAGCTGTTCCACATCGACCTCAACGGCCAGCACGGCCCGAAGTTCGACCAGGACCTGGTGTTCGGCCACGGCGACCTGCTGTCAGCGCCTTCTTCCTCGTCGACCTGCTCGAGTCGTCCGACTACGACGGCCCGCGCCACTTCGACTACAAGCCGATGCGCACCGAGGACATCGACGGCGTGTGGGCGTCGGCCGCCGCCAACATGCGCACCTACATCCTGCTGCGCGAGAAGGCCGAAGGCGTTCCGCGCCGACCCGCGCGTGCAGGCGGCGCTCGAGGCCTCGCGCGTCGGCGGCACCGGCCGTGCCCACGCTGGCTCCCGGCGAGACGTACGACGACCTCGTCGCCGACGTCGACGCGAACTTCGACGTCGAGGCCGCGGCTGCGCGCGGCTACCACTACGTGCAGCTCGACCAGCTCGCGATCGAGCACCTGCTCGGCACCGCCTGACCTCGATGGGATCCGCTCTCGTCGCCGGGGATCGACTCCTCGACGCAGTCGTGCAAGGTCGTCGTCCGCGACGCCGACACGGGCGCCCTCGTGCGCTCGGGCCGCGCCGCCGCACCCGGACGGCACCGACGGTCGCACCCGGCTGCGTGGGAGGTCGCGCTCTGCGGCGGCGATCGCCGACGCCGGCGGGCTCGACGACGTCGGCGCGCGTCTCGGTCGGCGGCCAGCAGCACGGCATGGTGCTGCTCGACGAGAGCGGGCGACGTGGTGCGCGCCGGCACTGCTCTGGAACGACACCCGATCGGCGCCGGGTCCGCAGCCGACCTCGTCGAGCGAGCTCGGCGCCGAGGCGTGGGCCGACGGCCGACGGGCTCGGTGCCGGTCGCCGTCCTTCACCGTCACCAAGCTGCGCTGGATCGGCGCAGCACGAGCCGCGGCATCGGCCGCACGCGCCACCGCGGTGCTGCCTCCCGCACGACTGGCTCACCCGTCGCCTGCGCGGCGGCCGGCCGCGCTCACCACCGACCGCGGCGACGCGAGCGGCACCGGCTACTGGTCGCCGACCTCGGGCGACTACCGCACCGACCTCCTCGTGCGCGCCTTCGGCCGCGAGCTCGCGGTGCCGACGCGTGGCCGGCGCCGCGCGACGCCGTCGGCGAGGTCGCACGCGCGACTGGGGTGCCGCTCCCGGCGCGCTGCTCGCGCCCGGCACCGGCGACAACATGGCGGCCGCGCTCGGGCTCGCCGCGCAGCCCGGCGACGTCGTCGTCTCGCTCGGCACGAGCGGCACGGCGTTCGCGGTGTCCGAGACCTCCGACCGCACGACGTCAGCGGTGCCGTCGCCGGCTTCGCCGACGCGACCGGGCGCTTCCTGCCCGCTGGTCTGCACGCTCAACGCCGCGCAGGTGCTCGACGTCGTGCGCCCGTCTCCTCGGCGTCGACCACGACGGCGTTCGACGCGGCTCGCGCTCGTCGGCGTCGCCGCGGTGCCGACGGGCTCGTCGCTGCTGCCGTACCTCGGCGGGCGAGCGCACGCCGAACCGGCCCGGACGCCACCGGGGTGCTCGCCGGCATGACCCTCGTCGAACGCCACGCCGGCCAACCTCGCGCGCGCCGCGGTCGAGGGGATGCTCGTGCGGCCTCGCCGACGCCGTCGACGCGCTCGACGGCGCTCGGCGTGCCCGGTCGGCCGCGTGCTGCTCATCGGCGGCGCTGCGCAAGCAACGCCGCCGTGGCCGACGTCGCGCCGCGCCGTCTTCGGCCGGCCGGTGCTCCTGGCCGAGCCGGGCGAGTACGTCGCCGACGGCGCCGCCCGCCAGGCGGCGCAGCGCACGCTCGCCGCGCGGTAGCGCTGATGTCGCGCTGGCCCGCGGCCTCCGGCCGCTGGGTCGAGGCCGATCCCGACCCCGCACGTGCGCGCAGGCCTACGCGGCCCTGCGCGAGGCGACGGCGCCCTGACCGGGCCCGCGCCGCTGCTCTCCAGGCCCGGGTACTCCCTCGCCGGGCCTGGAACGGACGACCGGCCCGTCGCTGCCGAGAGGGCGCGGCGGGCCGGGGCACCACCGGAACGACGAAGGGCGCCACTCTCGCGAGTGGCGCCCTTCGTGCTGGCGACCCCGACCGGGCTCGAACCGGCGACCTCCGCCGTGACAGGGCGGCGCGCTAACCAACTGCGCTACGGGGCCTTGCTGTGGTGCGTGTCGTGCTGGGTGGTGCTGCGTACCCCCAACGGGATTCGAACCCGTGCTGCCGCCGTGAAAGGGCGGTGTCCTGGGCCACTAGACGATGGGGGCCTGGTACGGCCTCCGACGTCACCCGTCGGGGACCCCGGAAGCATACGGGACGCCCCGCCGACGAGCCAAAACCGACCTCACCCGCCCGCTCGGCCGGGCAGGTCGCGGCCGCCGAGGCGGCGGTGCGGTGGGGGAGGATCGGCGACGTGCTGCGAGGTGCCGCTCGAGGAGTTCGAGGACCTCGTCGCCGAGGCCCTCGACGAGATCCCCGACGAGCTCGCACGCCTGGTCGACAACGTGGTGTTCGTCGTCGAGGACGACGTCGCGCCCGGGCGACGAGCCGCTGCTCGGGCTCTACCGAGGGGGTGCCGCTGACCGAGCGCGGCCACTACGTACGCCGGCGCGCTGCCGGACCGCATCACGATCTACCGCCGTCCCGATCCTGGCGATCTGCGACACGATCGACGACGTGGTCGACGAGGTGCACATCACCGTGGTGCACGAGATCGCCCACCACTTCGGCATCGACGACGACCGCCTGCACGACCTCGGCTACGGCTGAGCCGTCGGCAGCGAAGGCCGGCCGGGGCTAGAGGATCGAGCCGCCGTCGCTGCCGCCGAGGCCGCGCAGGTGCAGGGTCGGCGCGATCCCGGGCGTCACCGGGGTGTCGACGCCGGCCGGGCGCAGCACGATCCGCGGGCCGTCGCCGCCGCGCACCCGCAGGTCGACCGACGGCTGGTCGGTGAGGTCGACGTCGGGGGTCGTCCCGGTCTCGCCCTCGCGCAGGCCGGTGCCCGGAGCCGCCGCGCCGTCGGGCTTCGCGACGTCGTCGATCACCACGATGTGCGGGCCGGGGCGCGTGGGCGGCTCCGACCCGTCCGGGCCGTCGTCGCGTGGGCCGAGGTCGTCAGGCTGAGCCCCGGGCCCTCGCTGCGCGGTGCGTCGGGGTCGCGCAGGTCGGTCTCGTCGGCAGCCTCACCGGCAGAGCGGGAAGCCGAGGGCGCGTCGCCGGCCTCGGCCTCGTCGGCGGGAGCGTCGTCCTCGACCGGCTCGCTGACGCTCGGCTCGGACCGGTCGGGGAAGGCGCGGGTGACCTCGGGCGAGCCGAGCGCGGCGTGCAGGTCGGCCAGCCCCGGCAGGCGCGGCTGGGTCCGGCCGGGCGGCGGAGCGTCGTCGACCAGATCCGGTGCCTCGTCGGCAGCGGGCGGCGGCACCGCGCCGGGCGGAGGCAGCGCGACGCCGAGCTCGCGGGCCACCTGCTCGGCCAGGTCGACGACGTCGCCGAGCAGCAGCCGGCTCGAGCGCGGGGCCTCCGCGACGGGCTCGTCCGCCGGAGCCTCGTCCATCCGCGGCCTCGTCAGCGGCGGCGTCGGGTGCGACGTCGGAGTCCGCGGGGGCGCCCCACGGCTCGGCGTCCGCGTCCTCGTCGTCCCGGAGCGCCTCGGCCAGCAGGTCGTCCTCGGAGTCCTCCTCGAGGGCGCGGATCGCCGAGAGCATCGGGCGGCCGGGAGCGATGTAGTCCTCGTCGTCGAACGGGCGCACGATCGTGACCTCGGGCGCGCCGGGCAGCGTGACGCGCTCGCCGTGCAGGAGGTCGGAGTAGACCTCGAGCGAGGCGGCCGGGCCGATGAGGTCGCCGGACACCGCGTGCACGCCGAGGCGGCGCGCCTCCTCGAGCAGCTCGGGGGACGAGATGCCGGTGGCGACGGTGACCACGCCGACGGCGGTGGCACCCGTGACCAGCGAGCGGACCAGTGCCTCGCCCGACTCGTTCTCCGACGCCGCGAGCACCAGCTCGGGGTCGACCGATACCGACGCCGCGCCGAGCAGCTGCAGGGCGCCGACGGGCAGGACGTCGGCGGACAGGTGCTCGACGCCGAGCGCGACCGGGCCGGTCTCGGTCAGCGCGGCGAGCTGGCGCCGCAACGAGGGACGGCGGGCGAGCGCGGCGAGGTCGGTCTCGTGCACGTCGAGCACGAGCGACGGGGACGTGTCGGGGGTCTGCGACCCGTCGGCGCCGCGCACCGCGGCACGCAGGGCGTCGCGGGTGCTGGTGGCCTGGACGGCGCGGCCGGGGACCGGCAGCCACACCGACACGTGGTCGACGCGGGTGGGTGCCACCGTGCGGACGTCGTTGATCGCGCGGTCGATGCACCAGTCGACCACCGGCAGCACCGCGGCCGAGTCGAGGGCCGTGCGCACCTGGTGCGCGGGGAGCATGCCGAGGGTCGGGTGCTGCCAGCGCAGGACCGCGGCCATGCCGAGCACCGCACCCGTCGCGAGCGACACCACGGGCTGGTACTGCATCCGCAGCTCGCTGCGCGCCAGGGCGCCGACGAGGTCCGGCATCGACGCCGACGTGAGCTCGTCGGCCCGCTCGACGCGCCCGCCGCCGTGGCTCTTGGCGACGTACATCGCGGAGTCGGCGCGCGAGAGCAGCTCCTCGGCCGTCTCGTCGTCCTCCGAGCTGACGGCGAGGCCGATGCTGACGGTGGGGTGGTGCGTCTGCGGACCGAGCGGCACCGGCTGACGTGCGGCGTCCAGCAGACGCTCGGCGAGCTCGCTCACGGCGACGTCGTCGCCGACCTCCTCGCAGATCACGAGGAACTCGTCGCCGGCGAGTCGCCCGAGCGCGTCGGTCTCGCGCAGCGCGCCGCGCATGGCGACGGCGATGCTCGTGAGCAGCACGTCGCCCGCCTTGTGCTGCCACGGGTGCGTGTCGTTCACGTGCTTCAGATCGTCCACGTCGATGAAGAACACCGCGAGGCGCTGGCCGCCGCGGCGGGCGCGCGACACCGCGCGCTCGAGCCGGTCGAGGACGAGCCGACGGTTGGGCAGACCCGTCAGGGAGTCGTGCAGGGCGTCGTGCGTGAGCTGCGCCTCGCGCGCCCGCGCGGCCGTCACGTTGTCGAGCGAGACGAGCAGGCGCGGTCCCTCGGCCGAGTCGATCGGCGACGTGCGGGCACGCACCCAGACCACCGATCCGTCCGAGTGCAGGAGCCGGTGCTCGTTGGGTGCGACGGGTGCGCCGTCGGTCTCCCGACGGGTGCGCGACACGAACGCCGACGCGCGGTCCTCGTGATGGATGAGCGCCTCGTACACCGTGTCGCGCAGGGAGTCCCAGGTGCGCCCGACGAGGCGGCAGAACGCGTCGTTGACGCGCACGAACGTGCCGTCGTCGCGCAGCTCGGCGAGGCCGCTGGGGCTCGCGTCGAACAGCGCGCGGAAGGCCTGGTCGGTCTCGGGGTCGGGGAGTGCTTCCGTCGGCGCCGGCGCCTCGGCGGCGACGACCTCGACCACCTCGACGGTCTCCACCACCTCGATGACCTCGACGACCTCCACGACCTCGACGGCGACGACCTCCACCGCGCGCGTCGACCTCGGGCTCGACGGGTTCGGGCTCGGGCTCGACCGCCTCGGTGGCCTCGACCGCGACCGGCTCCGGGGCCGGCTCGTCCGCGCGCTGGTACGTCGCGCGCTGCACCATGGCCAGGCCGGGCCAGGCGCCGCGCAGCAGCACGTCGAGCGGCCGGCCGGTCTCGCCGACCACGGTGTAGAGGAGCTCGACGTCGCCGGTGCCCACGAGGGTGAGGTACGCCGCGGTCACCCGCCCGGCATCGGCGGTGGACAGACCGCGGGTGACGTCGTCGATCGCGCGGACCCGGCGCCAGCGCGGACGGCCGTGCAGGCGGTACGCCTCGTCGGTCCAGCGGACCGACCCCGTCCTCTCCGACCCACACGAGGCCGGTGGCGTCGGCGTCGGCGGCCGCGACGAGCGCGGGGTCGCCGAGGCCGGGCCCCGCCGGGTCGGCCGAGGCCAACCACGAGGGGAGGCGGTCACGCACGTCGGTTGATCATGCCCGGATGTCACGCTGCGGAGCAGTCCCTTGATGGGTGAATGGGCCGAGCGGGTGAGAGCGGTGTCACCCACTGTGAGCAACGGGGGGCTGAACGCCCAGACTCCGCGTGCACCAGGCGAATCGCCGGTGCACGCGGAGCTCCCAGTCGCTCTCTGTCAGGGGAGCGTCACGCAGTGGTGCTGGACCCGCTCGACAGGGGTGCGGTGAGGTCGTACACGGTCACGCCGCCGACGGTCTGGGCGGTGAAGGTCGTCGGCGACCCACTGCGGCGATCTCGCTCGGTGCGCCGAGGCGCCGCCGTTCGGAGCCGCCCATGCCGCCGCCCGGCGATGAAGTAGTGCACCTGGCCGGACGGCGACGTAGCTGCCTGGAAGACCGTCGAGCGTCGGCCACGGGTCGCTGCCGTTGAAGCCGCCGAGCGACATCACCGGGTCGCCGGTGGCGAGCTGGTAGCCCGCCGCGGTCTGCGCGCCCACGGCCGCCGCGACCCACGTGTAGCGCGTCGGCGTCCGCGGTCAGCAGCGCCACCAGTCGCGGTGCGGGGTCGAGGCTCCGAGCAGGCCGCCCATGCCGCCGCCCTGCGGGCCGGGCGCTGGCGCCGCCGAGGCCCGCGCGGCGGGCGCCGGCGCGCGCCTGCGGCCGGTGCGCGCCGCCCGGGGCCTGCCCTGCGGGCAGCCCGCCGACAGCCGCCCGGGCCGCCGCCGCGGCCGCCGAAGCCGCCGCCGGTCGAGGGTCCGGCCGTCGGGCAGCGAGCCCGGTGTGCGCGGTCGTCGCGGTCTGCAGCGAGTACGCCGCCGGCGCGAGCGAGCGCCGACGCGAGCGCCGCGGCGAGCGACGCCGCCGGCGCACGCGGCGCGACAGCCGGTCGGCGGCGAGGAGCGCGAGCGCGCCGAGCCGGTGCCGCGCGACGAGCGACGGCGTAGCGCAGCCACGGGCATGCCAGTCCGGCGGACCGGGCGAGCAGGACCGCGCGCCCACGACCGACGAGCCGGCGACGGTGACCGCGAGCGCGATGCGCGCGGCGGCGTGCTCGCGCAGCTGCCAGAGCGCGCGCGCCGCCGATGCGCGACGAGCGCGCCGATCGCCGGGGCCAGCGCCACGGTGTAGTACTCGTGGATGATGCCGCTGCGCGAAGCGAGATGACGAGCGCCGGTGACGCAGCAGCCAGCCGCCCCACAGGATCAGCCGACGGCGCGCGGCGCGGTCGGTGCGCGGCGCGCGCCGCGTGACCACGAGCACCGCGCAGGCCGAGCACGCAGCGCGGCGGGGATGAGCCAGGCGATCTGACCGCCGTAGCTGGCGCTGAAGCAGCCGGTCCCAGCCCGGTCGCGCCCCGACGCCGGCGCCGCCGGTGCCGCCCGGCCGCCACGCTGCCGGTCTCGTCGCCGGTGATCCGGCCGAGGCCGTTGTAGCCCATGATCAGCTCGAGGACCGAGTTGGTCTGCGAGCCGCCGATGTAGGGGCGGCTCGCCGCCGGCCACAGCTCGACGAGCGCGATCCACCAGCCGACCGACGACGACCATCGCGACGCCGGCGACGCACCAGGTCGACGAGCCGGCGGCGCAGCGTCGTCGGGCGCGGCGACCAGGTAGACGAGCGCGAACGCGGGCAGCGACGAGGAACGCCTGCAGCATCTTGGTGAGGAACGCGAAGCCGACGAGCACGCCGGTCGACGACGAGCCACCGCAGCGACGCGGCTGCTCGGTCGCGCGCACCGTGGTCGTACGCCGCGGCGCGACGAGCAGCAGCACGAGCAGCGCGTCGGGGTTGTTGAACCGGAACATCAGCGCCGCGACCGGCGTGAGCGCGAGCACCGCGCCGGCGACGAGGCCGGCGGCGGCGCCGGCGACGCGGCGTACGGCGAGCGTAGAGCAGGCCGACGGCTCGCGACGCCCATGAGCGCCTGCGGCACGAGCATGCTCCAGCGAGCTCAGCCCGAAGATGCGCACCGACAGCCCCATCGGCCACAGCGAGGCCGGGGGCTTGTCGACGGTGATGAAGTTCGCGGCGTCCGAGCGAGCCGAAGAGGAACGCCTTCCAGCTCTCGCTGCCGGCCTGCGCGGCGGCGGAGTAGAACGCGTTCGCCCAGCCGGAGGCCGCCGAGGTCCCAGAGGTAGAGCAGCGCGGTCGCGACGAGCAGCGCGAGCAGCGACGGCGCACCCAGCGCGGGTCGTCGGCGTCGCCGCGCCACGACGCGGCGCCGAGCGCGCCGCAGGTGCGGCGCGCCGCCGGCGTCGCCGTCCAGCGCGGCGGGCGCACGGGGGACGGCGCGCGGGCTCGGCGGCGGTCCGCGAGCCCGTCGAGCGGCGGCACGGAGGTGGTCGGGTCGGTGCGACGGTGCTCATGCGGTGGTCCTCCGGTCGGGCGTGTGCGGGCAGGGCGGGGCGGTCGCGTGACGCGGGAACACCCACGACGCGGAAGAGCAGGAAGCGGACGAGCGTCGCGGCGACGTTCGCGGCGACGAGCACGGCGACCTCGAGCCGGCGCGCGAGCGCGTCGGGGGCGAGCGCGCCGAGCAGCGCCGAGCGACGCCGACGTGAGGGCGAGGCCGATGGCGAAGCACGACGAGGCCCTGCAGCTGGTGGCGGAACCGGTCGGCGGCGCCGCGCACGCCGAACGTGAGCCGGCGGTTCGCGCGCGGTGTTGCGCGACGGCCGTGAGCAGCAGCGCCGCCGCGTTCGCGCCACTGCGCGCCCAGCGGCGCCGCGCAGCAGCAGGAAGAGCGCGAGGTAGGCGAGCGGTCGACGCGACGCCGATCGCGGCGAACCGCACGAGCTGGCGAGCCGAGCCGCGGCGGGACGTCGGCGCGCCCGGGCGCCGGCAGCGCCGGTCGACCGGGATCCGGCCGCGTCGCCATGCCGCGCGCGAGCCGCCACGATGCCCGCGCAGGTCGGCGCGTCGCCGTCGCGACGATGTCGACGCGGGAGTCCGGGTCGTCGACCCAGTCGACCGGCACCTCGTGGATGCGCAGGCCGGCGCGCTCGGCGAGCACGAGCAGCTCGGTGTCGAAGAACCAGCCGGTGTCCTCGACGAGCGGGAGCAGCTCGCGGGCGCGGTCGGCGCGGATCGCCTTGAAGCCGCACTGCGCGTCGGAGAAGCGCGTGGCGCAGCGTGGTGCGCAGCAGCAGGTTGTAGCGAGCGCGAGATGAGCTCGCGCTTGGGGCCGCGCACGACGCGCGAGCCGCGGGCGAGCCGGCGTGCCGATCGCGAGGTCGCTGTGCCCGGAGAGCAGCGGCGCGACGAGCGGGAGCAGCGCCGCGAGGTCGGTCGAGAGGTCGACGTCCATGTAGGCGAGCGACGTCGGCGTCGCTCGCCGACCACACCTGGTGCAGCGCGCGGCCGCGGCCCTTCTGCGGTCGAGGTGCACGGCGCGCACGTCCGGGCAGCGTCGCGGCGCAGGTCGCGTCGGCGATCGCCCACGTGCGCGTCGGTGCTCGCGTTGTCGGCGATGGTGATCCGCGCAGGGCACGGGAAGGCGCCGCGTCGAGGTAGGCGTGCAGGCGCGCGCACGCTGGGGCCGAGGTCGCGTCTCCTCGTTGTAGACGGGGACGACCACGTCGAGCGACGGCGTGCTCGGGCGCCCCGGTCGCGGTGGCGGCCGGAGCGGGCGCGTGGCCCGCGCTCACTGCCGACTCGTCGTCGCGAGCCGTCGGACTCAGGACATCGGCGGTGGCTGGACCCGGACCGTGCTCTCGGGGAGTCGGTGCGGCTGACGGTCATGCGCGGCGACCTCGTGGCGGGCTGAGACCTGTGGGACCGCGCCGTGCATCGACGGCGCGTCGTGTGGGAGCCCGCCGATGCGCTCCGGTGCGACAGGGGGACATGGCCGGTGACCGTCGCGCGCGCGAGGTCGTGTCGCACACTGGAGCCCGTGGCCGACCCGGTGGTGCGGTCGCTCGAGGAGCTCGGCGACCTGCTCAAGCACCCGGCGGCCTTCCGCCCGCCGGTGCTCACGGCCGTCCGCGAGAACCTCTCGGTGCTGCAAGGTCGCGGGCCGGCTGCATCGCCCCACCAGTCGCGAGCCGTCCGAGCCCCGACGCCGACGCCGACCGCGTGCCCGTGCTGCTCGTCCCCGGCTTCGTCGCCGCCGACTTCGCTCTCGCGCCGATGGCCGAGGCCGCTGCGCGCGCCGCGGCCACTGGACGTCGCGCAGTCGGGCATCGCGCCCGAACATCGGCTGCACGCCGCGAGCATCGCCGACGGCCTCGAGCGCCGGCTGGAGGTCGTGCCGCCGAGCGGGCCGGGCAGCAAGGTCGCGATCGTCGGCTGGAGCCGCGGCGGCACGCTCGGCAAGATCGTCGACCGTGCGCCGGCCCGACCTGCGTCGAGTCGCTCGTCACCCTCGGGACGCCGAACACCGCACCCGCTCGCCGTGAACGCGACCCTGTCTGCTGCAGCTCGCAGCTGCATCGCCAAGCTGCACGTCGCTCGGCATCCCCGGCCTGCTCGGCGAGGACTGCCTGTCCGGCGACTGCGCCCGGTCGGTGATGGCGGCTGGCTCGAGGGCCGACGTTCCCCGAGCGACATCGCCTACACCGTCGGTGTTCTCGATGGAGGACGGCGTCATCGACTGGCGCGCATGCCTCGACCCGCACGCCACGCACGTCGAGGTGCACCGCGACCCACATGGCGATGGGCGCCGACCCCGAGGTCATCGACCTCGTCGTGTCGATGCTCGGCGCGCTCACGCCCCGCACCCTCGCCGCCTGACCCTCCGCGGCGCCCTCTCGACTGAGGCGGATTGATCCCGTGCGAGCGATGGGGGTGAGCGACGAGGCCGGCGCGGCTGAGTTGTCCACGAGCTTTTGTGCACAGGGGTGGGGACAACCGGCGCGCGCAGCACGCAGGGCTGTGGACGAGGGTGTGGGTCGAGCTGTGCACGAACTATTGGTGCGCGGAAACCTCTTGTGCCCCTTGCGCTCCGGCGACTATCAATCTTGCCCTACGTCCTCGCGCGGCGGGGCGAGGCGCCGGGGCGACCCGGGGCAGGCGCCGGAGGCAGGGACGGCCCGGACCGGAGAACGGCGAGTCCATCCCGGGAGGGGCAACTCTCCCGGCTGCGAGTGCCATCGCAGTGGGACCGGCGGGCCCTGCCGGGCGGGCCATCCGCTCGTGCAAGCGCCCGGGTCTCGCCGGGCGGGGTACGGCGGCCGCGGGGGCACCCGCGGGTCGCGCCGGCTCCCAGGTCTCCTGGGGGTAGGCCGACAGCCAGCGCGAGGCCCCTCCGAACTCATACTTCGGAGGGGCCTCGTCGGCATGTCTGGGCTGGGTCGAAACCCTTGTGTTTCCAACGTGTTTCACGCTTCTCAAGATCGGGCCGGCAATACCGATCGGTAGCGTGACGAGCCGTTCGCCGACCGTTAACCTCAGCCGCTGGCCGTCGACTTCCCTCGACCCCTCGACGGCTCATTCCTCCCGGAAGGCACATCCATGGCTGTGGAAGCCCCTGACCGCCGCAGTGACGGGCTGGGACCGCTGGTTCCACCTGACTCGCAGCGCGGCTCGACCGTCGCGCGCGAGGTGCGCGGTGGTCTCGTCACGTTCTTCACGATGGCCTACATCGTCGTGCTGAACCCGCTCATCATCGGCACCGCGAAGGACAGCGACCGACCAGCTTCCTGGGCGGCGGCCAACGTCGTGCAGCGCCATCGCGATGGTCGACTGCGGCGACGGCCCTCATCGCCGGCCTGCATCACGATCGCGATGGGCGTCATCGGCCGCTTCCCGGTCGCGCTGGCCGCGGGCCTGGGCCTCAACGGCTTCGTCGCCTTCACCCTCGCCCCGCAGATGACCTGGGCCGACGCGATGGGCCTCGTCGTCATCGAGGGCGTCATCATCGCTCGTGCTGGTGCTCACCGGGCTTCCGCGACCGCGGTCTTCCACGCCGTGCCCGAGCAGCTGAAGTACGCCATCGGCGTCGGCATCGGCCTGTTCATCACGATCATCGGCCTCGTCGACGCCGGCATCGCGCGCCCCGGCGTACCCGCTCATCACGCTTCGGCACCAACGGCGCGCTGCGCGGCTGGCCGACGTTCGTCTTCGTCTTCGGCCTGCTGCTGCTCGCGGTGCTCGTGGCCAAGCGGGTCAAGGGCGCGATCCTCATCGGCATCGTGGCGACGACGATCCTCGCCGATCGTCATCGAGGCGGTCGCCCAGGTCGGCCCGCGCGTCGGCCCCGACGGCGAGATCGCCAACGAGCTCGGCTGGAGCCTCAACGTCCCGACGCTGCCCGACGCACGGTCGTCTCGACGCCGGACCTCGGGCTGCTCGGCCACGTTCAACCTGCTGCGGCGGCTTCCAGGCGCATCGGCCTCGATCGCTGCGATCGCTCGCGGTCTTCTCGCTCATGCTCAGCGACTTCTTCGACACCATGGGCACGGTGTTCGGCATCGCGAACGAGGGCGAGCATCCTCGATGAGAAGCGGCGACGTCCCCCACCTCGAGGCGATCCTTCTCGTCGACTCCGTGGCCGCGGCCGCGGGCGGTGCGGCCAGCGTCGTCGAGCAACACGACCTACATCGAGTCGGCGTCCGGCGTCGGCGAGGGTGCCCGCACCGGGTATCGCCTCGCTCGTCACCGGCGTGCTGTTCCTCGTCGCGATGTTCTTCTCGCCGCTCGTCACGGTCGATCCCGCACGAGGCGGCGACTCCCGCGCTCGTGATCGTCGGGTTCCTGATGATGACGCAGATCCGCCACATCGACTTCACCGACTACTCGATCGGCATCCCGGCGTTCCTGACGCTCACGATCATGCCGTTCACGTACTCGATCACGAACGGCATCGGCGCCGGCTTCGTCTCGTGGACGCCTCATCCAGGTCTTCGACGGGCAAGGCCCGCGAGGTGCAAGCCGCTCATGTGGGTCGTCACGGCGGCGTTCGTCGTCTACTTCGCCTACGACCCGATCAGCACGGTGCTCGGCGTCGCCTGACGACCGTTCCTGCACGCACGCCCGGTGCGGGGCGGCTCCGATCTCCGGGGCCGCCCCCACCGGCCGTCCCCGGGGAGTGCAGGAGCGGCCCTTCGGAGGGGCAGAGATGAACACGCGAAGAACGGTTCGTGAGTAAGGCATGACTGTCCGGTGAACTGCCCTCATACCGGGCGTGTCGCCCCACCTGGGGCCTGTTCACCACCCGTTCGTGGTTTGTTCACTCCACCGCATAGACACCGGGCCAGTGCATCCCCGACATTGTGCGTGTCCGGGCTGCCCAGCGGGGCCGGCCCTCGCACGGTGGAGACACTTGTGGACCTCACGCTGATCGCCGTGGTGGCGGTCGTAGCTCTGGCCCTGCTGTTCGACTTCACCAACGGCTTCCATGACGCCGCCAACTCCGTCGTCGACGGTCGTCGCCACCCGGGCGCTCCCGGCGAAGTGGGCCGTCTGGTTCTCGGCGTTCTTCAACTTCGCCGCCGTCTTCATCGTGGGCACCGCCGTGGCCAACACCGTCGCCAAGACGGTGAAGGCCGACTTCACCGGCATCGCGGTCGTGTTCGCAGCGCTGTTCGCCGCCATCGCGTGGAACTACGCGACCTGGTGGGTCGGCATGCCCTCGTCGTCCAGCCACGCGCTCATCGGCGGCCTCGTCGGCGCCGGCCTCGCCGCAGGCGGCATGCGACGCCATCTCCTGGTCGAGCGTGCAGAAGACCGTCGATCGCGATCGTCGATCTCGCCCGCTCGTCGCCTTCGTCATCGCGTTCCTCGCGATGTACCTCGATCGGCGGCCATCCGCAAGGCCACCGAAGTGCGAACGAGAACGCCAAGCCCTTCAAGTGGCTGCAGCTGGTCTCGGCCGCCGCGGTGTCCTTCGGTCACGGCGCCAACGACGCCCAGAAGACGATGGGCGTCATCGCCGCGCTGCTCGTCGGCACGGGGCACCTCACGGCCGCCGGCGGACGGCAACGTCGTGGTGCCGGTCTGGGTGGAGTTCGCGGCGTACGGCGCCATCGCCCTCGGAACGGTCTGGGGCGGCTGGAAGATCATCGAGACCATGGGTCTGAAGATCACCACGCTGCACGCGTCGTCGGGCGTCGCCGCCAACGTCGGCGCCGTGACCGCGATCTTCGGCGCCACCGGCCTCGGCGTCCCGATCTCCACCACGCACGCTGCCGCGTCGTCGGTGGCCGGTGCCGGTGTGGCCTCGGGCGTCGGGATCAACCTCAAGGTCGTCGGCGAGATGGTGATGGCCTGGGTCATCACGGTGCCCTCCACCGTCATCGTCGGCTTCCTCGCCTTCAAGTCCACCCAGCTGCCCGGCGCCTTCGCGCTGGATCGTCACCGGCGCCGCTGGTCCTCGTGGCCGCAGTGCTCATCGGCTGGGCGATGGCGCACACCATCACCGCCGAGGACGTCGAGGCCGAGATCCCCGACCGAGGAGGACCTCGAGAAGCCGCTGCCGAGCGCACCCCGCACCTCGAGGGCCACGGCCCGGCCGCCTGAGCGCCGGCACGGCCGCCTGCGGCCCGCACAGCAACGACGGAGGGGCTCCCCAGACCTGGGGAGCCCCTCCCGTCGTTCGTCGCGGTGCGCGGTTACCAGCGCCAGCGGACCACGCCGTCGTCGTCCTGGGTCCGTTCCTGCCGCGCTGCGGCCTCCACGGCGGCATAGACCGGGTCGTGCTCGACCTGCTCGCTGAGGTCGACCTCGGGCGCCGTCTGCGCCGCAGGCTCGGTGAGGTCGATGCTCGCGGCCGGGCTCCTCCGAGCGCTGGCCGGGCACCTCGACAGCGGGCGGTGCGGGCAGGTCGACCTCGGTGGTCGCCGCGACCTCGGGCGTCTCCCACTCGGCGACGGGGTGGCGGTGAGGCTCCGGCGCGGCGACGGGCTCGGCCGGCACGCCCCAGCCGGTCGACTGCGCCACCGGTGCGCTCGGCTCGGCGACCGGCGCCGCGAGCTCCTCGGGCGAGGCCTGCTCCCAGGCCGCGACCGGGTGCAGAGCGGGCTGCGGGTCGACGGGCGGGCTGCTCGGCCTGCGGCGGCTCGACCGGCTCGGGCTCGGCGGGCTCGGGCTGCACCCAGGCGGTCACGTGGTGCTCGGCGTCCTCGATCCGGGCGACCTGCTCGTACGACCAGGCGGGCGGCTGCACCTCGGCGACCGGCTCGGCGATCGGTTCCGGAGCCGGCTCGACGACCGGCTCGGGCGAGGCCGCCACGACCGGCGGGGTGCTGAGCTCGAACGCCGCCATCTCGTACGCCGCGGCGTCCGGCAGCGCGATCGCGGGCGCGGGCTGCTCGACCACGGGCGCGGTCTGCTCGACCACGGCGTCCGGCACCTGCGGGGCGGGCTCGGGCACGACGGGTAGCGCGGCGGGAGCAGGGGCAGGGGCCGCCTCGAGCACCGGCGGTGCGGTGGCGACGGGCGGGACGGCGACGGGCTGCGGGGCAGGGTCGGGGGCAGGGGCAGGGGGGGCCGGCACGGCCGGCACGGTCGCCGCGGGCGCCGGCGCGGGGGCCTCGAGGGGAGCCGCGGGCACGGCGGCGGGGGCGACGGCGCGTGCCGACGTACGCAGATCGAGGATCGACAGCCGGTGCGTGATGTCGACGGGCTCAGGCTCGGGCGACGAGCGCTTCCTGCCGAACTTCACAGCCGCCCCTCCCCGGTCGTCCTGGACTTCACCGGACAGTTGTGCCACAGAATGGCCGCCACGTCACCCTTTCGGTCCATCTGCCGCTCGATCGTGTGGTACGCAGCACGACGGCCCGGCCCCGAGGGGGACCGGGCCGGGCGCTGTGTGCGGCGAGTGCGACTGTCAGTCGTCGTCCGACTCCGAGGAGTCGTCGTCGCCGTGGTCGTCCTCCTGGTCGTCGTCCGAGTCGGCGTGGTCCTCGTCGCCGTCGTCGTCGTCCGAGTCGGCGTGGTCCTCGCCGTGCTCGTCGGCGTCCTCGGCGCCGTCGGAGTCGTCGGAGTCGCTGTCGTCGTGGCTGCGGGTGGCACGCGGCTCGGGCGACTCCGAGGAGTCGTCGTCGCGGTCGTCGTCGACCCGGGGCGTCGCCGACCCGGTGGCCTCGGCCTCGGGGCTCTTGGACCCGGTCGGCTCGACGCTCGGGGTCTCGGTGGGCTCCGCGGCCTCGGTCGACTCGTCGTCGCCGGGCTCGGGCACCGCGGTCTTCACGGTGTCCGCTGAGGGCGCCGTCTGCGGGACGGCGATGTTCGCCGACGCGAACGCAGCGGTCGAGCCCATGAACAGGGCGGCTGCCGCGATCGGGACGGCGATGCGGATCTTCATGAGCTGCTCCGTGACGTCGGCGTGCTGACACTCCGATCATCGGCATACCGCGTGCGGGGTTCACCTCCTGGACGTCCAAGAAACGTCCCAGAGGTCGGGTACCGCGAGCGGGACGGCTGGTCCGGCCGGGTGACGGGCGGCCGCCAGGACGCCGCTACGCGTCCTCGAAGGCCGCGACGTCGGCCGTCGAGGAACGCAGGCGCGCGGACAGGCTGCGGGAGATCGCGAGCACGAGCTCGCCGGCCGATGCCGGGTCGCGGCGGCGGAGCTCGGCGAAGGCCTCGGGGGCCATCACGTGGCAGATCGTCGGCTCGAGCGCCACGATCCGCGTCGAGCGCGTGCTGCCGTCCACGAGCGCCAGCTCGCCGAACGAGGACCCGGCCGAGATCGTGCTGAGGCGCCGCCG
The DNA here is from genome assembly GCA_037046615.1 of Dermatophilaceae bacterium. GTDB lineage: Bacteria > Actinomycetota > Actinomycetes > Actinomycetales > Dermatophilaceae > Phosphoribacter. The sequence goes on along the minus strand of JBAOHD010000021.1, from coordinate 13,517 downwards.
GCCCGACTGGTTCTTGATCCGGACGTCGGCCGCCACCTGGCCGGCGTCCGACGAAGTAGAGCCCGTCGGCCTCGTCGCCCTCGTCGAAGACGATCGCACCGGCGGTGATGACGCGCGTGGTGCAGCGCTCCTCGATCGCGCGGACCGCGAAGTCGGGCAGCCCCTCGAGCAGCTCCTGGGCCTCGAGCGGCACGAGCCCCTCGAGCATGTCGTCCGCGATGCCGTGCTCGCGGAGCAGCTCGGTCTCGCACCACTCGAGCGCCGCGTCGGCGTCGGCGAACCGGTGCACGGTGTCGGGCAGCGTGCGGAGCGTCGTGCGCGGCTGCATGGTGCGCGGTTCCACCAGCCCCACCACCACGCCGTCTGCCGTCAGCTGGTCGACGAGCGAGAGCGAGCAGGGCGGTGGCCGCGGTGTCGATGCGGGTCACGCGTCGCAGGTCGAGCACCCGCCAGCGGGCGGGGCGCGGGTCGTCGAGGACCGCGCGGATCAGCAACTCGGTGCTCGCGAAGCCCTCGTCGCCGACGAGCTCGTGGACGACGATCGCCGAGGCCTCGGCGTCGAGCACGGACCGGTGCGCGCGGGGCCGGCCGCGGCGCGAGCGGATCGCATCCGCTCGGTACGTGCGGCGCAGGCCGCTGCGGGTGGCGCTCGGACGGCAGCAGCAGGTGCATGCCGAGGCGCTTGGACAGCAGCTCGGCCGCGGCGACGCCGCGCACGCTGTTGCCGTCGGAGTCGAGCAGCGGGCTGTGCAGCCCGAGGCCGAGCTGCCCGGGCAGCGCGGCCGAGACCCCGCCGCTCACACCGCTCTTGGCCGGGAGCCCCACGCGGTAGAGCCACTCGCCGGCGTAGTCGTACATGCCGCAGGTGGCCATCACGCGTGAGGACCGACGCGCACGACGTCGCGCGGCACCACCTGCTCGCCGGTCACGGGGTTGAGGCCGCCGTTGGCGAGCGTCGCGGCCATCACCGCGAGGTCGCGGGCGGTGACGAGCACGGCGCACTGGCGGAAGTAGAGCCTCGACCTGCGTCGTCGACGTCCTCGTCGAGCAGGCCCGCCGAGCCGCATGAGGTAGGCGATGGCGCGGTTGCGGTCACCGGTGGTGCGCTCGCTGATGGAACACGTCCTCGTCGATCGCGAGCTCGCGGCCGGCGAACGCCGAGAGCCCCGCGTGGATGCGCTCGAACTGCTCGGCCCGCGTCGTCGACCGTCGCACGAGCGTCGAGGTGACGATGGCGCCCGCGTTGACCATGGGGTTGAACGGCACGGCTCGACGCGGTCGTCGAGGCTGATGCTGTTGAACGGGTCGCCCGTCGGCTCGACGCCGACCTTGCTCGAGCACGGCCGTCCTGGCCGCGGTCGGCCAGGGCCAGCGCGTAGACGTACGGCTTGGACACCGACTGGATGGTGAACGGCACGAGCGTCGCCGGCGTCGTACACCTGCCCGTCGAGGGTCGCGAGGCTGATGCCGCAGGTGGAGGGGTCGGCCTTGGCCAGCTCCGGGATGTACGTCGCGATCGCGCCCTCGTCGTTGGCGGCCACCTCGCGCCACACCTCGTCGAGCAGGGTCTCGATGGGTCCCCGCGTGCGGTGGGGCGCGGCGTCGCTCACGTCTGGTCTCCCGGGTCCTTCGGCGTGTGGGGTCAGCGTGGCAGCCAGGTGTTGCGCGTGCGTTTCGTTCGGTCACAACGGCCGGCCGCCCGTCGAGGTGCTGACCGCCCCTGCTCCGGCCCGCTCGCCTAGGGTGCGGGTGACGTCGAGGGCTGGAGGGCACGTGGGCGAGGTGCTGCCGCTCGCGCTCGGCATCGCGGCGTCGCCGTTCCCCGTCATCCCCGCGATCCTGCTGCTGTTCACCGGCCGGCCGCGTGCCGCAGCGTGGGCGTTCCTCAGCGGGTGGCTCGTCGGTGTGGGCCTGTCCGCAGCCGTGTTCGTGCTCCTCGCGGAGGTCGTCGACCAGAGCTCGGACACGCCCGAGTGGGCGTCGTGGCTGCGCATCGTCGGCGGCGCCGCGCTCGTGGCGTACGGCGTGAAGCAGTGGTTCGACCGGCACGCGGAGGCCGAGCAGCCGGCATGGATGCGGTCGATCAGCACGGCGTCGCCGTCGAAGGCGTTCCGCCTCGGCCTGCTGCTCTCGGCCGCGAACCCCAAGGTGCTCCTGCTCGCCGCAGCGGCCGGCCTCGTGATCGGGTCGGACGACTTCACCGCGCGCGGCGACGTCGTCGCGGTCGTGCTCTTCACGCTCGTGGCGTCGGTGAGCGTCGCGGTCCCCGTGCTGGCCTACACGCTCCTCGGCGACCGGGTTCTCACGCCGCTCGGCGTCGCGCGCGACTGGCTCGTGCGCAACAACGCGGCAGTGATGGCGGTCGTCCTCGTGGTGATCGGAGCGCTCCTGCTCGTGAAGGGCATCGGCGACCTCTAGCCGGCTCGGCGTTCTCCCGAGTTACTGCCAAACGTGGGGCTTTGACGGCGTCCAACACCCCACTGTGGGCAGTAACTCGGATGACCGTCAGGCGTCGGGGGAGTGGGTGCCGACGGTCTCGTCGTCCTCGCGCCGCCGGCTGAGGAGCCAGCCGGCGAGGGCCGCGGCGGCCGCGAGCAGCGCCAGGGCGATCCAGCCCCACGGCGGCATGCCCGAGGAGTCGGGCTCCGGGGGCGGGGTGCCCTGGCCGACCGACGTCGACGGGCTCGGCACCGGGGTGCTCGACTCGACCGACGGGCTCTCGCTCGACGGCTCGGGTGTCGGCTCCGCAGAGGACTCCGTCGGGGTGGCCGACTCGCTCGTCGGCTCGGGGGTGGGCTCGGGGGACGAACTCGTCGGAGTGGGGCTCGGCGTGGGCTTGGCCGACGAGCTGGTCGGCGTGGGCGAGGCCGCCTCGGTCTCGGACTCGCTCTCGGTCGGCTCGGGCGAGCTCTCGGACTCCGTCGGCTCGGGCGACGCCGACTCGGTCGGCTCGGCGGACTCCGTCGCGGTCTCGGACGGAGTCTCGGACGGTGACTCGCTCGGCGCCTCCGACGTACGGCTCGGGAGCGCCGTGGGCAGCTCGATAGAGGGGGAGGGCAGCGTCGGCCGCTCGCTGGGCAGGGAGATGCCGCCGCTGCCGCACCCGGTCAGGAGCCCAACCACGAGCGCCGAGCCGGCCGCCGCGCTGAGAAGCCTCGATCGCATGCCGCACCCCGTCCCCTCCGCGCGGCCCCGTGCCGCGGGCCTACCTCAGCACAGACTGAGGCGTCGAGTCGCGAGCCGTGCCGAGTCGTGACCTGGGCGCATGCGTGACGCCGGGGTGGTTGGCTGGAGGCATGAAGGCGTTGGTGAAGGCGGAGGCTGCCCCCGGGCTGTGGCTGCAGGACGTCCCGGAACCGGCCACGGGGGCGGGCGAGGTGCGGATCCGCGTGCTGCGCACGGGGATCTGCGGCACCGACCTGCACGTCGCGGTCGTGGGACGCCGTGGGCCCAAGGTGCGGTGCGCACGCCGGTGACGCTGGGCCACGAGATCGCCGGGCGAGATCGTCGAGGAGATCGGCACGGGCGTCGACACCGTCGACGTCGGCGACCTCGTGAGCGTCGAGGGGCACATCGTCTGCGGACGCTGCCGCTGGCTGCCTCGGCGGACGGCGTCAGCTCTGCCCCAACACCGTGAGCGTCGGCATCGACCGCGACGGCGGCTTCGCCGAGGTGGTCGTCGCTGCCGGCCGACCAACGTGTGGCGGCACCCGAAGCCGATCGACCCGGACGTCGCGGCCGATCTTCGACCCGTTCGGCAACGCCGTGCACTCGGCGCTCGCGTTCGAGGTGCTCGGCGAGGACGTGCTCGTCACCGGTGCCGGTCCGATCGGCATCATGGCCGCGCCGGTCGCCCGGCACGCGGGCGCACGCAACGTCGTGATCACCGACCTCTCGCCCGAGCGGCTCGCGCTCGCGCGAGTCGATGGGCGCGGTGACGCGGGCGATCGACGTGCGTTCGGCGAACCTGCGCGACGTCATGGCCGATCTCGGAATGGTCGGAGGGCTTCGACGTCGGCCTCGAGATGTCGGGCGCCGCGCCCGCGCTGCACGTCGATGATCTCCTAGCATGGCGCACGGCGGGCAAGATCGCGCTGCTCGGCATCCCGACCGACGGACGTCGCGTCGAGTTCGTGGGACCGCGTCATCCTCATCGATGCTCACGATCAAGGGGATCTACGGCCGCGAGATGTTCGAGACCTGGTACGCGATGATCGGTGCTGCGTCGGCGCAGGCCTCGACATCTCGCCCGTGATCACCGCACCGCTTCCCGTACACCGACTTCGACGCAGGCGTTCGACACCGCCGCGTCGGGCCGACTGCGGCAAGGTCGTCCTCGACTGGGACGGTGGCGTCATGACGGCGACGCTCGACGCGCTCCGCGCGGACCTCGACGGCCGGCTCGACGAGATGCGCGCGACGCGGCGCTCTACAAGCCCGAGCGCGGTGATGGCCTCGCCGCAGGGCACGCACGTGCGTCGACGGCCGACGGGCCGCGACGTGCTCAACCTCTGCGCCAACAACTACCTCGGGCTCGCCGACGACCCGCGCGATCGTCGCGGCCGCCGACGAAGGCCGCTGCGACCGCTGGGGCTACGGCATGGCGTCGGTGCGCTTCATCTGCGGCACGCAGGACGATGCACCGCGACCTCGAGGCGCGCGCTCGCCGGCGTTCCTCGGCACCGAGGACGCGATCCTGTACTCGGCTCGTGCTTCGACGCCAACGGCGGCGTGTTCGAGGCGCTGCTCGACGAGCGCGACGCCGTGATCTCCGACGCGCTCAACCACGCGTCGATCATCGACGGCGTCCGGCTCTGCAAGGCGCAGCGCCTGCGCTACGCGCAACCGCGACATGGCCGAGCTCGAGGCGCGGCTCGTCGAGGCGGCCGGCGCGCGCTACCGGCTGATCGTGACCGACGGCGTCTTCTCGATGGACGGCTACCTCGCGCCGCTCGACGAGATCTGCGCGCTCGCCGACCGGCACGACGCGCTCGTCATGGTCGACGACTCGCACGCCGTCGGTTTCGTCGGCCCGACCGGGCGCGGCACGCCCGAGCTGCTTCGGCGTGCGCGACCGCGTCGACATCGTCACCGGCACCCTCGGCAAGGCGCTCGGCGGCGCGTCCGGCGGCTACGTCGCGGCGCGCGCGCGAGATCGTCGACGCTGCTCAGGCAGCGCTCGCGGCCGTACCTCTTCTCGAACTCGCGTCGCGCCCGCCGATCGCGGCCGCGTCGCTGGCGCGTGCTCGACCTGCTCGACGGGTCAGAGCGACGCTGCGCGACCGCGCTGCACGCGAGCAGCCGCGCGGTTCCGCGCCGGCATGGACGGCCGAGGGCTTCGACCTGCTGCCGGGCGACGCACCCGATCGTGCCGGTGATGTTCGGCGACGCGCTCGTGGCGGGGCGCGTCGCGGACGGAGCTGTTCGCCCGCGGCGTGTACGCCGTCGCGTTCTCGTTCCCGGTCGTGCCGCAGGGCCAGGCGCGCATCCGCGTGCAGCTCTCGGCCGCGCACACGGACGCCGACGTCGACCGCGCCGTCGCGGCGTTCGTCGAGGCCCGGTCCGCCGCGGCTCCTTCCGGATGAGGGTGCCCCAGGCCGCCTAAGAGGCAGCCACAGTTCCCCAACGGCGCGAGCGTCCGATAGATGGAGGGAAGCCTGGGTGCCCCTGAGGCACTGTGGGGCACCTTCATCGCCAAACCAGGGGTACCGGGACCATCGGTCGGGTTCCGCGCTGCCCTGGGGTGGCCGCAGTCTTCGGGTGCCGGGAGGCGCGCCAGCCTCCCGGGAACCGAGGAGGACGACATGTTCAGCATCCGCAACGCAGCAGCGATCGGCACCGCCACCGCAGCGCTCATGGTCGTGGCTGGGGTCGTCGTCACCGCCCCCGCCAGCGCCAAGAGCACCGACGTCATCAAGACGGGCACCTGCTCCGCCGGCCACACCTTCAAGCTCAAGGCCAAGCCGGACAACGGCGCGCTCGAGGTGGAGTGGGAGGTCGACCAGAACCGCAACGGCCAGGTCTGGACCTGGGCGATCACGCACGACGGCGTCACCAAGGCCTCGGGCCGCGCCACCACCAAGGCCCCGAGCGGCTCGTTCTCGGTCACGCGCCGTGTCGTGAACGCCGCCGGAGTCCACACGATCAGCGGTGCCGCCCGCAACGTGGTGACCGGTGAGATCTGCCGTGGGGCCCTGCGGATCTGATCTCCGGCACGGAGCCACCGCGTCGGACGCGGCCCGGTGGCCTGTTCCTCTCCCACCGGGTCGCACGCCGCGTCACGCGCCTCCCCCGGAGGCGCGTGACCGCCGCTCACGCCGACCCCCCCTGACGCCGTCACGCACCCCCGCCATCCCCGTGGAGGTGGTGCGTGACGGCCGGCCCGCCGGGACCATCCCCGCCCCACGCACCTCGGCCTCCCCCGACACGAGGTGCGTGGCGCGTGTCCTGCGTACGGGGCAGCGCGCGTCGCGCCCGCATGGGAACCTGGAGCCCCCCGACGGCGTCGGACGGTACGTGCCCGGGAGTCACGGGACGAGGGAGGCACGCCATGGCCAGCAACCGCAGGAAGGCCGCGTACGCCGCGGCCGCCGCCGGCAGCGGCGACCGACGGACCGATCGGTTTCGCCCAGCGCGTGGGCTCGATCCCGCGCATGGTCCGCGACGTCATGTCCGGCCGGTTCGACGGCATCGGCCGCCGGCCGCCTCCTCATCATGGTCCTCGCCGTGGTCTACATCGTGTCGCCGATCGACCTGCTCCCCGAGGCCTTCCTCACGCTCCCCGGCATGATGACGGACGACGCCGGCATCGCAGCGTGGCTGATCGCGGCCCTGTTCGGCGCGACCACGGCGTACCGCCACTGGGAGAGCGGCCGCGTCGACTCCCCGACGGTCGAGGACCCGCGCGCGTGGTCCCGGGCGAGGTCCTGCACCCCTCGACGCCCGCCCCTCGCCCCGGCCTAGGGTCGGAGCGTGGGAACCGACGAGTGGGTCGCAGCGGCACCGGTGGCGGACAAGGCCGAGCTCCTCGCCGGCCGCGACTTCTGGTCGATGCACGGTATCGACGCGCTCGGCATCCCGGCCATCGTGCTCACCGACGGCCCGCGCGGCCGGCGTCCGGCTGCAGAGCACGGCCACCGACGAGCTGAGCATCGGCGCCGACCGCCCGGCCACCTGCTTCCCGCACCGCGGTGGGGCTCGGCTCGCACGTGGGACCCCGGCCTGGCTCGAGCGCGTCGGGTGAGCGCGCTCGGGCGTCGAGTCGCGCGGCCAACGGCGTGGCGTGATTCTCGGCCCGGGCATCAACATCAAGCGCTCGCCGCTGTGCGGGCGCAACTTCGAGTACTTCTCCGAGGACCCGCTCGTGTCCGGCGTGATGGCCGCCGCGCTGGATCCACGGCATGCAGAGCCAGGGCGTCGGGCGCGTCGCTCAAGCACTTCGCGGCCAACAACCAGGAGACCGACCGCATGCGGGTGAGACGCCGACGTCGACGACCGCGCCGCTGCGCGAGATCTACCTGCGCGGGCTTCGAGCACGGCCGTCACGCGAGTCGCAGCCGTGGACGGTGATGTGCTCGTACAACCGGCATCAACGGCGAGTACGCCTCGCGAGGACCCGTGGCTGCTCACCGACGTGCTGCGCGGCGAGTGGGGCTTCGACGGGCCTGGTCGTCAGCCGACTGGGGCGCGGTCGAACGACCGGGTGGTCGGCCTGCCGCGCCGGCCTCGACCTGCGAAATGCCCGGCCAGTCGGCGGACGCACCGACGCCCGACTGGTCGCCGCCGTGCCACGACGGGCGCGCTCGACGAAGCCGCCCGTCGACCTCGGCCGCCGACCGCGTGCTGCGACCTGCTGTCGCAAGGCGCAGGCGCGTCCCGCGATCCCGGCGGCGCTCGACGTCGACGCGCCACCACGCCCTCGCCGCGTGAGGCCGCCGGGCTGCTCGCATCGTGCTGCTCAAGAACGACGGCGTCCTGCCGCTGCGCGCGCCACCGCGCGCAGGTCGCCGTCATCGGCGACGTTCGCCGAGCACGCCGCGGTACCAGGGCGCGGGGTCGTCGCTGATCAACCCGACCCGCGCTCGACGCCGCGCTCACCGAGCTGCGTGCCCAGAGGCGAGTCGGCGAGGTCACCTACGCGGCCAGGTTTCACCCTCGAGCGGCTACGTCGGCGACCCGCCGCCGCGCTGACTCGCCGAAGCCGTGGCCGCTCGCCAAGCAGGCCGACGTGGCCGTGGTGTTTCGTGGGGCTGCCCGCCGACGAGTTCGAGTCCGAGGGCTACGACCGCGACCACATGAACCTGCCCGCCGTCGCACGACTCGCCCTGCTCGACGACGGTCGCTGACGGCCAACCCGAACGTGGTGGTGGTGCTGAGCAACGGCGGCGCCGGTGGCGCTGCCGTTCCGCGACCGGGTGCCCGCGATCGCTCGAGGGCTGGCTGCTGCGGCCAGGCCGGCGGGCGGGGCCACCGCCGACGTGCTCGTTCGGTGCGGTCGAACCCCTCGGGCAAGCTCACCGAGACCATTCCCGCTGCGGCTGCAGCGAGCAACCCGAGCTACGGCAACTTTGCCCGGCGAGCACGCGCTTCACGTGCGCTACCGGCGAAGGGCGTGTTCGTGGGCTACCGCTGGTACCGACGACGCGTCGAGCTCCGACGTCGCTCTTCCCGTTCGGCCACGGCCTGTCGTACACGTCGTTCGCCTGGTCGGGCGCCGCGGCCGACCGCGCCGTCCTCACGTCGGACGACCCGGCCGTCACAGTCGTGGTGACGGTCGCGAACACTGGGGAGCGCTCCGGCACGGACGTCGTCCAGGTGTACGTCCGTCCGCCGCAGTCGGGAGCCTTCCGCCCCGCCCACCACCTGGGCGGGTTCGCGAAGGTCGCGCTCGCCGCAGGCGAGTCCGCCGACGTGCAGGTCGTGCTCGACCGTCGCGCGTTCGCGCGGTGGAGCCCGAGCCGGCACGACTGGGTCGTGGACCCCGGCACCTACGTGCTGGAGGTGGCGGCCTCCTCCCGCGACGTCCGGGCCACGCTCGAGGTGCAGGTGTCGGGCGACGCCGTGCCCGAGGCGGGTGCGGCGGCGGTCTACACCGCGCCGCGGGCCGGGCAGCAGTTCGACCGGGCGTCGTTCGAGGCCCTGCTCGGCCGCGGGCTCGAGCCGAACGAGCCGGAGCGCAAGGGCGAGTTCACGATGAACACGCCCTTGTCGCAGCTGGGCACCTCGACGGCCGCGACCCGGCTGAGGGGCCTCATCGCCGACCGGATGGGCGGAGTCATCGGCGAGGACGAGGTTGCGCGCGTGATGGTGCGGCACACCCTCGAGGACGCGTCGCTGCGGATGCTCTCCATGTTCGGCCAGGGGAGGGTGTCGCCGGCCGTGGCCGAGGCCGTGCTGCTGGTGGCGAACGGCCGGGCGGCCGACGCCGTGCGCGCGCTGCGGGCCCAGAGCGCGAAGAAGGGGTAGCGGCCGACCGGATACCGGCCGACCGGGTGTCGCTCGGCCTGAGGCCCGCCGCGCGCTGACTACGCTGCACAGCATGGTCCGTCGTGGTCGTCTCCTCGCAGCAGCAGCACTCACGTCGGTCGCGGTGGCGCTCACCGCGATCCCCGGGGCGGCTACCGCCGCGACGCCGGGGCTGGTGATCGCACCGACCTGGACGCCGACCCCGACGTACTCGGCCGCCAAGCACGACGAGCCGATCACCTACGCCAACGGCTGCCACGCCAAGGGCGTGGTGACGACCCCGATCGTCTGCACGTTCAACCCCGGCGGCGGTCGCACCGTGATGCTCTTCGGGGACTCGCACGCCAACCACTGGTTCGGCGCCGTCCTCAACGCGGCCAAGGTCGGCAACTGGAAGTTCAAGACGATGACGAAGTCGGGCTGCCCCGCCGTCACGGTGAGCGTGCGCCGCTACAAGTCGGCGAACTACTACCCCGAGTGCAACTCCTGGCGTGCCGGCGCGCTCGGCAACCTGCAGTCCGTGAAGTACGGCCGCATCGACGTCGTGGTGATGAGCTCGTGGCACTTCCACCAGGTGCTGACCTCGACGTACGGCAGCAACTTCACCGGTGCCAACAAGTACGCGACGTGGAAGAAGGGGATGAGCACCACCCTCACGAAGATGCTGAAGGGCGTGCGGCAGATCATCATCCTGCGCGACTCGCCGGATCTTCCCGGAGACATGCTGCAGGCGCAGGCCTGCTACGCGAAGTACGGCCTCGCGGCCAAGACCAAGTGCGGCACGACGCTCGCGAAGGCGACGAGCGCCGGCATCTGGAACGCCGAGCGCCAGGCCGTCGCCGAGCTCCCCGCGACCCTGCGCGCACGCGTCAAGACCGTCGACCTGACCACCCCGACCTGCCCCAACTCCTGGTGCGGCCCGATCGACGGCAACTACCTCGCGTTCAAGGACGACAACCACTGGACCCAGACGTGGGTGAAGGCGCGGATGAACAAGCCCGTGTACGACCTCGTCAAGGCCGGGATGGCGCGCGCGGCTTGACCCCCTCGTCCTCCGTTCTGCGTGCCGGCCGGATGAGGACGACAGTGGAGGCATGACCGAAGAGCAGGACTACCAGGTCGTCGATCCGCTATCCGGGGTTCGAGGTACGGCACTACCCGGAGCACGTCGTCGCCGAGATCGAGGTGTCGGGCAGCTTCGAGGCCGCCGGCAACGCCGCGTTCCGGCCGCTGGCGTCGTACATCGGCGGTGCCGACGAAGTCGAACGCCGGCATCTCGATGACCGCGCCGGTCGTGCAGCGCGCGCACCCTCCGAGCAGCCGGCGACGGTGTCCGAGACCGAGGACGGCGCCCACGTGATCGCCTTCGTGCTGCCGTCCACGATCGCGGCCACCGGAGCACCGGCACCGGCCGACCCGCGGGTGCGCATCCGTGTCGTGCCCGAGGAGCAGGCCGCCGTGGCGTCGTACTCCGGCCGCTGGACCGAGCACTCCTACCGCAAGCACGTGGACGAGCTCGTCGCCGCGATGGCCGACGTAGGCCTCGCGCCTGGCGGGCCGCCGCGGTTCGCACGCTTCGACCCGCCCTGGAAGCCCTGGTTCGCCCGTCGCAACGAGGTCGTCATCCCTGTCGCGTGACGGTCAGGCGAGCCCGGCGGCGGTACGCGAGCATCGCGACCGCGTAGGCGCACGACCAGGATGCCGACGCACCAGGCGAGGGCGACCCAGATGTCGCCGCCGACCGGCTGCTGCGCGAGCAGGTCCCGGATCGCGTTGACGATCGACGGTGACCGGCTGGTTCTCGGCGAAGGCGCGCACCGGTCCGGGCATCGTCGCGGTCGGCACGAACGCCGAGCTGACGAACGGCAGGAAGATCAGCGGGTAGGAGAACGCGCTCGCGCCGTCCACGGACTTGCGCCGTCAGCCCGGCGATCACCGCGAGCCAGGTCAGCGCGAGGGTGAACAGGGCGAGGATGCCGGCCGACCGCGAGCCAGGCGCAGCACGCCGGCGCCGCGAGCGGAAGCCCATGAGCAGCGCGACCAGCCGACGACGACCGCGACCGAGATCAGGTTCGCGACCAGCGAGGTCAGCACGTGCGCCCACAGCACCGACGGACCGGGCGATCGGCATCGAGTGGAACCGCTCGAAGATGCCGCCCTGCAGGTCGAGGAACAGCCGGAAGGCGGTGTAGGCGATGCCCGAGGCGATCGTGATGAGCAGGATGCCGGGCAGCAGGTAGTTCACGTAGGAGTCGGTGCCGGCGTCTGGATCGCGCCGCCGAACACGTAGACGAACAGCAGCATGAACGCGATCGGCATGACCGTCGGTGGTGATGATCGTGTCGAGGCTGCGCGTGATGTGGCGCAGCGAGCGCCCGGTGCAGCACGCGCGGTGTCGCCGAGGAAGTGGGTGGTCATCGCTCGCTCCTCCGTGGTCGCTCGTCGGCGGTCTCGTCGCGTGCCGACGAGCGGCCGAGGAAGACGTCCTCGAGCGTGGGCTGCTTCTCGACGTACTCGACCGTGGCGGGCGGCAGCAGCGCCTTGAGCTCGGCGAGCGTGCCGTCGACGATGATGCGGCCCTCGTGCAGGATCGCGATCCGGTCGGCGAGCTGCTCGGCCTCGTCGAGGTACTGGGTGGTGAGCAGCACCGTCGTGCCCTGCCGCGGCGAGCTCCTTGACGCGCCTGCCACACCTCGAGGCGCGCCTGCGGGTCGAGCCCGGTGGTCGGCTCGTCGAGGAAGATCGACCGGCGGGTCGCCGATCAGGCTCATCGCGATGTCGAGCCGGCGGCGCATGCCGCCCGAGTAGGTCGCCACCCGGCGGTCGGCCGGCGTCGGCGAGGCGCGAACCGGTGCGAGCAGCGCGTCGGCGACGCCGCCGCGGGTCCGGCACGGTGCCGCAGCCGGGCGACGAGCACGAGGTTCTCGCGCCCGGTGAGGATCTCGTCGACGGCGGCGAACTGCCCGGTGAGGCTGATCGACGCCGCGCACCTCGGCCGGCGTCGGCGGCGACGTCGAAGCCCGTCGACGCGGCGCCGTCCCGGCGTCCGGCTCGCAGCAGCGTCGACAGGATCCGCACGACCGTGGTCTTGCCGGCGCCGTTGGAGCCGAGCAGGGCGAAGATCGCTGCCCGCGCGCGACGTCGAAGTCGACGCCGCGCAGCACCGTGCAGGTCCTTGAACGACTTCTCGCAGGCCCTGCACGTGCGACGGCTGGGGCCGCGGTCGGTGGTCATGCTGGCTGCCTCCGTGCTCGGCGCGGTCGACCGCCTCGATCGAGGCGCAGGCGCTCCTTGTCGATCCACTGCCGGCCGGCGTAGTTGCGCGACGAAGGCCTCGGCGAACTCGACCGGGTCGTCGCCGACGATGCTCGCGGACCGGCGTGCCGTCCGCTGCGCGCCTGCTCGAACAGGTCGGCCAGGTCGTCGAACATCGCATGAGCGATGCTCGCCGTCGGCGACGCCGCCGACGTACATGAGGTAGCGCTCCAGCGCCTTCGACCGCCGTGCGATAGCTCGGCGGCAGCGCGCTTGATGCGCGCCTGGTGCCGCGCGGTACTGCTTCTTCTCGCTCGAGCGATCCGGTGACGCTCGATCCATCGAGCCATGCTCATTGTCCTTCCTTCGCGGAGCTGTTCGAGCCGTTCTGCGAGGAAGCTCCAGGTCCTCCAGAACTCGTCGAGGTGCGCGCGGCCCGCGCGCGTTGAGCGTGTAGACCTTGCGCGGGGGCCCCTTCTCGGACGGGCACCTTCTCCACGTCGACCAGGCCCCGCTGCTCGACGCGGATGAGCAGGGCGTAGATGGTGCCCTCGGCGATGTCGGTGAAGCCCTGGTCGCGCAGCCACGCGGTGATCTCGTAGCCGTAGGCGGGCCGGTCCGGCGAGGAGCGCCAGGACGATGCCCTCCAGGGTGCCCTTGAGCATCTCGGTCATCCTGCTTGCCCATCCGGCTCGCCGTCCCTGCTACTCAGTGATAGCTGACTACCGGTACAAAGTAACACTGAGTACCGAGTGGGTCCACCCCGTCGCATCACCGCGTCCGCGCGCAGCGGAGGC
>JBAOHD010000020.1:0-124364 GCA_037046615.1 Dermatophilaceae bacterium | reverse complement strand
AGCTCGATGTAGCCGCGCAGGTCACCCATCAGGGCCCACAGGTTGCGGCGCTCGATCTCGATGGCGGCGTTGTCCTTGCGGAGGTCGTCCTGACCGGCCTTGATGGCGTTGACGATGTCGTTCAGCTTCGACTGGGCCGTCTCGTACTGCGCGAAGTAGCGCGAGATGTACTTGCTGCCGGGGACGAACTTCAAGATCCGCTTCACCCCGTCGAAGTCGGTCCGGTTCGGGTCCAGCTCGACGATCAGGTTGCGCAGGTCGGTCAGGTTCGCGTTGACCCCGTCCTGGGCCTTGCGCATCGTGGGTCGGCGGTCGAGGATCGAGTTGGAGGTCGAGCTCGCCTTGACGACCTCGGACTGGCCCAACGACGACAGGTCTTCCAGCTTGCGGGTGAAGTCGGGCGACTTCGGCTCCAGGTCGAGGAGCTGGCCGACGAAGCCGTTGGCCATCGTCAGGGCCTTGCTCTTGGCCGCGTCGGGGATGGCGATGGCGGTGCTGGCCTCTTCCTCGCTGGCCAGTACCTCGGCCGGCGGGGCGACCAGATTCGAGCTGGTCGCCGGCACGGCGGCCGTGCTGCCCATGTCGAACGTCATGTGTCTGTTCTCCTTCGGTGTTCCGTTGGGTCCCGGGTGTGTCAGAAGTCGTCCTGGTCCGGGTGGGTCCTGGCCGGGCTGGCCTCACTGATCTCGGTGATCCAGGCGTCGAACAGCGGCAGGCCGTACCACCACCCGCCCCCTTCGGAGACAGCGTGGACGGCGAAGGGGCGGTCGAAGCTGGCCCGGATGTCCCGGACGAGGATCGGCTCGGAGGGACGACGGCTCCCCATCGTCACCGAGGTCAGGGCCGCCGCCTCGAACCCGTACTGGTCGAAGCGGGCCACGGCGCTCTGGACCCCGGTGACGGGCAGATGTGCACCGGCCAGGTCCTGCAGCTTGGACACCAGCTCGGGAACCTCCGGCCCGCTGCCGATCTCGAAGGAGGACCTCACCTCCCAGCAGGGAAGGTGGACCGAGTAGGTGTTCCTCAACCCCTCGACGAGCCGGACGGTGAACAGTCCGTGGTCACCCTCGGACAGGGAGCCCGGGTCCACCCGGGTGCCCCCTCGGTCCAGCGCGACCTCACGCGCAGCCCGCCCCATCTCAGTGGGCCCGAGCGCGGGGTCGCCAAGGACCGAGACCACGCTCACCTCGTTCTCACCGCTGTTGCGGACGGCGATGACCCGGCCCGCCGAAGTCGTGTCGTGGACCTCGACGACGTCTCCACGGTTGCGGCCCACCAGGAGGGCCTGCTCGACGGTGGGGAACCAGCCGGACAGGCCCGTGGTCGGGACCGTCGCCAGCGGGCTGTACCACCGGGTCTGGGCCATGATCGTCGAGCTGAGGACCAGCGGCAGGCCGGCCAGGGCCGGGTGCCGGTCGATCAGCCCCTCGGTGTTCTCGGCGACCCAGCGGTCGGCCTCGGCCTGGCTGGGGACTGGTCCGCGAGCCACCTGCCCGGGCAGGGTCGAGGTGAACTCGGCCAGGGCGGGGGTGTCGACGTCGGACCACAGGGCCACCGCGAGCCTCACCCCGTCATCCGGCTCGGCCAGGAGCTTGGCCGCCAGTTCCTGCTCCGCCGGGCTCAGCAGCCCGGCGGCAGCGACCAGGAGCCACAGCCCCAGGGCTGAGGAGACAGGCTGGTCGGCGTACTCTGGCGAGCGAAGCGCTCGACGTAGGAGAGGACCAGGTCCTCAGGGGCCTCGGCGTGATTCATGGCCCCGTGGTGTGTCTGCTCCCGGGCCTACCGCTCCTCGTCCCGGCGCGGCGAGACGATCTCGGTGATCCAGGCGTCGAACAGCGGCATCCCGTCCCACGGGCCGTTGCCGGAGTAGGTCGCGTGGACCGCGAAGGGGCGGTCGAAGTTGGCCTTGACCACCCGGGACCGGCGCTGGGAGAAGTGCCCCGAACGCATCGTCATCGAGGTCACCGCAGCGGCCTCGAAGCCGTACTGGTCGAAGCGGGCGACCGCCAACTGGGTGCCGTCCACGGGCAGCTCGGAACCGGCCAGCTCATGCAGCTTGGCGACCAGCTCCGGCACTCCGGGGGCCTCGGTCACGTCGAAGGAGTCGTTGACCTCCCAGCAGGGGAGGTAGGCCCAGGCAGCATCCTTGCCCCCGCCCATCGTCTGGACGGTGAACAACCCGTGGTCGCCCTCGGACAGGGTGCCGAAGTCGACCCGGCTCTCCTCGGGGTTGGTCGCGATCTCGCGGGCGGCACGGCCCAGGGCCTCGGGCTCCACCTCGGGCTCGCCGAGGACCGAGACGACCACGACCCCGTTCACTCCCTCGATGACGGCAGCCACGACCCGACCGGCGGAGTCGGTGTCATGGACCTGGACCGAGGCCCACCGGTGCTCACCGACCAGCAGCGCACCGCGCACGCCGGAGAACCAGCCGGGCAGGCCGGAGGTGGTGACCACCGACAGCGGCCGAGGCCACTGGGTCTTGGCCATGATCGTCGAGCTGAGCACGAGGACGGCCTTGGCCAGCGAAGGGTGCTGGGTCAGCATCCCGTCCGTGTTCTCGGCGACCCAGCGGTCGGCCTCGGCCTGGCTGGGGACCTTGCCGGTGGCGGCCTGGGCAGGGAGCGAGGACACGAACTCACGCAGGGCCGGGGTCTCGATGGCTGACCACAGGGCCAGGGCCATCTTCAGTCCCTCCGGCTGGTCGGCGAGAAGCTCGGCGGCGGCCCGCTGCTCATCCTCGCCCCGGACGCCGGCCGCAGCCAGCAGGACCCACAGGCCCAGGGACGAGGAGACGGAGCGGGAGGCGTACTGGCGACCGAACTGGTCGGCGTAGGAAGCGGCGCTGGTGTGCGAAGGAAGGTTCATGATCCTGTGGTGTGTCCGGTCGTCAGGGCTGCGGACGGCGCCAGAAGCTGTCAGGATGCTGGCCCGGCGGAGGCGGGGGTGGCTGGTAGCCGGCCGGGGGCCGGCCACCGGGCCAGTACCCCTGCTGCTGCTCCCCCGGCGGGACCCACGGCTGCGGTCCGTCCCGGTCCCCGGCCAGTTCCTGGTCACCGTGACGGCCAACGTCCTCAACGTCCGGTACGCCCCGACGACCGACTCGCGGATCGCCAAGACCGTCAAGCGCGGCCAGGTCTACACGATCATCGAGACCGCTGGCGACTGGGGCAAGCTGAAGAGCGGCGCTGGCTGGATTCACCTGGGCTACACCAGCAAGGACACCTCGAAGCCCGCACCGGCACCCACTCCGCCGGCCACCGGCACCACCCTGCGCCGGGGCTCCACCGGCGAGGCCGTCTACAAGCTGCAGGCCGGACTGCTCCGGGTCTTCCCGGCCTACGCCCACCCCATCCGGACCAACGGCGGGCCGAACCGGACCTTCGGCCCCGCGACCGAGAAGGTCGTCAAGGAGTTCCAGAAGCGCTCCGCGCTGAAGGTGGACGGCGTGGTCGGGGACGCGACCAGGGCCGCTCTCGGCCGGTACGGCATCCGGTGGTGACCAGCCATGGACACCCCGACACCTGACTGGCTGGCCGAGCTGAGGGCTGGTGACTTCCTCCTCACCAGCCCGCACGAGCCCAGCCTCTACAGCCGACTCATCCGGCTGTTCACTGGCAGCCAGTGGACGCACGTCGCCATGTTCGCCGGAGGGGAAACCCTGGTCGAGGCACTGAAGGATGGCATCGTCTACATGCCCGTGCACCGGTATGCACAGGGCTACGACATCGCCGTGTGCCGGGTCTCCGGAGCCACCCCCAAGCACCGAGCACGGGCCGTCGCCATCATGCGAGCCTGGGCAGCCACCGAGACCCGGTACGGGTACCTGGACGTGGTCCGGCTCGGACTTCGCCGGGTCGGTTGGCCCTTCCACGGGCACTCGATCAGGCAGACACTGTTCTGCTCTGAGGCCGTCGTGCTGGCTTACCAGGTGGCCGGCATCGAGATCTCGCGACTGCCCGCCGATGAAGTCGCACCCGCCGACCTTGGCCAGCACATCGTCTCGATCCACACGCACTCACGCTAAGGAGAAACCATGCCCAACGCCATCATTCCCGCCTACGTCCGCCGCATCGTCTACGTCGCCCTGGCCGTCGCGGGACTCGCGCTCGGTGCCACCCAGGTCGGGTACTCCAGCATCGAGGCAACCCAGCCGGACTGGCTGACCGTCGCGCTCGGTGTGTACGCCTACCTCGCCGGGGGTAGCGGCATCCTCGCCGTCCTGAACACCCCCTACGAGCTCGGTGGAGCGCCAGGGGAAGAGCCGCGCCGGGAGCTCATCGACTGACACCACGCCGCCCGCAATGAAGGCCCCACCTGCAATCCAGTCCGATTGCAGGTGGGGCCTTCATCTGTCTGCCCCGGAACCTTGGTCGGTACCGGGTCGGTACGGAAAATGTCAGTCACACCGTGTAGTGGAGCGTGGGACCAACAGGGCCCGTGTGGACGGTCATGCGTTGATCATGTGACCGGCGATGCCGTGCAGGGCTTCCTTGACGGCTTCGCCGAGGGTCGGGTGGGCGAAGACGACGCGCGAGAGTTCGTCGGCGGTGAGGTCCCAGGTCTGGGCGGCGTTGACGACCGGCAGCAGCTCAGTGACGTCCGGGCCGATCATGTGAGCGCCGAGGATCTCGTTGTGGCGAGCGTCGGCGACGACCTTGACAAAGCCGACGGCGTCGCCGAGACCTTGCGCCTTGCCGTTGGCGGCGAAGGGGAAGGTCGCTGTCTTGACGTCGTAGCCGGCGTCCTTGGCCTGCTTCTCAGACAACCCCATCGACCCGATCTGCGGCTGGCAGTAGGTCGCCCGCGGGATGAAGGTGAAGTCGATCTCCATCGTCTCAGCGCCGGCGATCGTCTCGGCCGCGACAATGCCCATCGCCTCGGCGACGTGCGCGAGCATCATCTTGGCGGTGACATCGCCGATGGCGTAAACGCCCGGGACGTTCGTGCGGCCACGGCCGTCGATCGCGATGGCCCCACGGTCGGTGAGCTCGACGCCGGTGGCTTCGAGACCGAAGCCCTGCGTGCGCGGCGCGAAACCGATGGCCGACAGCAGCCGGTCTGCCTCAAGCACCTGCTGATCACCACCACCGGCCGGAGAGACGGTGACGCGCACGCCTGAGCCGGTGTCCTCGACAGCCTCGACCTTGGTGCCGAGCATGACCTTGACGCCGAGCTTCATGTAATGCTTGGCGAGTTCCTTGGAGATGTCCTCGTCCTCGGTCGGGACCATCCGGTCAAGGAACTCGACGATGGTGACGTCCACGCCGAAATTGCGCATGACGTAAGCGAATTCGACACCGATGGCACCGGAGCCGGCGATGATGATCGACCCGGGCAGGTCGGCGTCGAGGATCTGCTCCTCATAGGTGACGACATTCTTGCTGACCTGGACGCCGGGGATCATCCGAGTCACGGAGCCGGTCGCGATGATGAGGTTGTCGAAGGTGATCGAGCGGGTCGAGCCGTCCGATCCCTTGACGTCCATCGACGTCGGGCTGGTCAACGTGCCCCAGCCGTGGATCTCCTCGATCTTGTTCTTCTTCATGAGGAAGTGGACGCCCTTGACGATGCCGGCCGACACCTGGCGCGAGCGCGCATGGGTCGGGCCGTAACTCATCGTCGCGTCGCCCTCGATGCCGTACTTCTTCTTTTCGTGGGTGAGCACATGGGCCAGCTCAGCGTTCTTCAAAAGGGCCTTGCTCGGGATACACCCCACGTTGAGACAGACACCGCCCCAATACTTCTCCTCGACCACGGCCGCCTTCAGCCCCAACTGGGAGGCACGAATGGCGGCGACATAGCCTCCGGGACCGGCACCAAGGACGACGACATCGAAATCAGCCATGCGCCCCAGCCTAGAGGTAAGGGCAGGTGCCACCCCAGCCCCGGTCAGTCCGTGATGGTGCCGCTGCGGTGAAGGTCACGCAACCCCTGGTAAACAACCGCACTCCCGGTCACCCGCTCGCACTCAGCGGGCCGCAACTCTCGGATCACGCGGGCAGGCACCCCGGCCACGAGCGTCTGAGGAGGCACGACCATGCCTTCGCTCACGAGCGCCGACGCGGCGACCATGGCACCAGCCCCGATGACAGCACCATTGAGCACGGTCGCGCCCATGCCGACGAGCGCGCCGTCCTCGACCGTGCAGCCGTGCAGGATAGCGCCATGGCCGATCGTGACGCCGGCCCCCACGGTGAGGGGGCTGCCGGGGTCGGCGTGGCACACGACGTTGTCCTGGAGGTTGCTGCCCTCACCGATGGTGATCTCCTCGCAATCAGCCCGCACGACCACGCCATAGAACAGCGACGCTCCGCTGTCGATCCGGGCTCGGCCGGCCACGACTGCGGTCGGGGCGATCCAGGCGTCCGGAGCGACCTCGGGGGACTGGGAACCAAGGGTGATGATCACGGCGACCTCGCGACGATGGGACGGTTGCACGCCGAGCCTACGCCGCACGCGTTCTCACTCCGTGGACACCCTTTCGAGGTGAGCATAGTGCTGATTATGGTTTCCATAAGTTTGTGATGCCTAGAGTCCCGTAGGAAGGTCACCGTGCCTGTCACCGCCGTCCCCGTCACCGCGATTGCGGGTCGACGTGCCTGGACGACGCTGTATGCCGTGACGCGGCTTCCCGTGGATCTGCACCGGACGGCCAGCACCCTCTGTCGCTGACCACTACGGACACCCGTGAGCGGACGGGGTGGGTGCAGGGGGCCTCCCCCGTCCGCTCAGGCCACCCCAGCGTGACACCTGCCTGACCGTCGCTGACGACGCACTGGCATCGCGGGGTCGACCTCACGGCCAGTCACACCAAGCACCCGTGGACCGACTGTTCAGCGCCAGTCCGGCCTTTACCACGCCTCAATCCCCACATTGCCTTCCTCACCACACTCCAAAGGAACTCCCATGCCCCTCTTCCTTGTCGAGCTCGTCCCCACCGTCCGGTCCCGCTCGGGGATCCTCGCCGCCGTCGAGTCACTCGACCGGGGCCTCGGCGACGTGGGCGAACTCATCGAAACGCAGGTGTCCGCGAGCGCCGAACGTGCATTCGCCGTGGTCGAGTCAGCCAACGCCGATGCGCTCACCCACCTCTGCGCACAGGGTCTCGACGGCGTCGCCGCGATCACCGAACCGGCTGCTGTGAGACTCGTCGGCGCGGACCTGGCCGATCTCAAGGCCGCCCGCCCCGGCGCGAGCCACCTCGTGGAGTGGGATCTGCCCGAGGGGTTGGACATGGAGACCTATCTCGCTCGCAAGGCCGCCAAGACGCCGCTCTACGACGAGGTCCCGGAGGTGTCCTTCCTGCGCACCTACGTCCGCGAGGACATGGTCAAGTGCCTGTGCTTCTACGACGCTCCCGACGTCGACGCGGTGGTGCGGGCTCGGGACGTGGTGTCGGCCCCAGTCAACCGGCTGCACTCGCTCAGCCAGGGCGCGATCACCGTGGGGACGGCCCCATGAGCACCGTCGTCCTGGCATCACCGGGCGTCACCGTCGACCTCGAGGAGATCCGAGTCCTCGTCGCGGCGCAAGCCCCCGCTGTCGACCGCAACGAGCGACCCGCGACCTGGGTCCTCCCGGAACTTGCCCGGTGGGGGCTGCTGCGCCTCGGAATCGACGAGGTGATCGCTGATCATCACGCCGCCCCGCCCCTCACTGACCTGGCGTGGGTCATCGACACCATCGCGCAGGAAGACCTCGCGACCGCCTTCTCGGTGTGGGCGCACCGCATGGTCCTCGACTACCTCGCGAGGGCCGACCAGTCCGCTACGGTCGACGGGCACTTGTCCGACGGGCTGGCCGCGCACCGGATCGGCAGCACCGCGATGGCCAGCGGCGTGAAAGCACTCGCCGGCATCGACACCTTGCCCGTCACTGCCTGGCTCGGCGACGGTGGAGTCACCCTCGACGGCACTATTCCGTGGGCGTCGAACCTCACCGGTGACGGCATCATCGTCGTCTCGGCAGGTCGACGCGAGGGCGGGCCCGTCGCGGTGGCGATCCGGCTGGATACTCCCGGCATCACCCGCAGGGACGCGCGCGGGCTGCTCGCCCTTGAGGCGACGGCGTCCGGCTCCCTTCACCTTGACGATGTGCGGGTGAGTGCCGACTCAGTGCTTTCCTTCGACCTGACCGGATTCGTCCGCAGCTTCCGACCGGGCTTCCTCCTCCTCCAGAGCTCGTTCGCGCTGGGGCTCGCGCGCCGGGCGCTGACCGAAGCACGGCGGCTCGACGCCCGCCCCGACCAGATCGTGCTCGGCCCGCAGCTCGACTCGCTGACTGACGAGCTGGCGCGGCATACCGCCACTCGCGACCGACTCGCTGCGGCGCCGGCGACCGCGACGGCTCTGGAGTTGCTCACCCTCCGCCTTGACGTCGTTGACCTGGCAGTCGCCGCGACCAGGCTCGAGGCAACCCTCACCGGTGGCCGCGGCTATGTCGCCACCAGCGCCACGGCCCGCCGCCTCCGCGAGGCGGCGTTCCTGCCCATTCAGTCTCCCTCGGAAGGACACCTGCGGTGGGAACTCTCCTCGCTCGCCTCGACGGCGTGACGGTCCAGCGCGGATCGCGGACCGTCCTACACGACATCACGCTCGACCTGCGCGTCGGAACCGTCACCGTCGTCGTCGGCCCGAGTGGCGCCGGCAAGTCGACTCTCCTCGCGGTGCTTGCGGGGCAGATCCTCCCCGCCAGCGGCACTGTCGCGGTGAGCCCTGACGTCCGCATCGGCCTGGTCAACCAGGAACCACAGTTGTTCCCATGGTTGACCGTCGCCGAAAACGTCACTCTCGGACTGAGGTATGCCGCGAACGCGAATGCCACCGCTCGCGCCGGCTGGGGCGGCCTCGGGGCCGACGGACTCATGGAGCGTCTCGGCCTCACCTCGCTCCGGGGCGCCTATCCCGATCAGATCTCCGGCGGGCAGGCCCAACGCGCAGGTTTGGCTCGCACCCTCGCGGTCGACCCTGAGCTCGTGTTGCTCGATGAGCCATTCAGCGCCCTCGACCCGGTCACTCGCGAGGACCTTCAGCGGTGGTATTTCCACCACAGTCGCACCGCTGGACGCACCACCGTCGTCGTCACCCACGACGTCGACGAAGCGCTCGTCCTCGCAGACCAGATCGTCCTCGTCGGGTCCGCTGGCCGGATCGTGCGCCGCTGGGAAACCACCGCCGCGGACACGTACGCAGCCGCCCGCCACCACCCGCTCCGCGCCGAGATCCGCGCGGCCTTCGACGACGTGGACGCCGACGCCTCCCTCGATGTGGCGACCTCCGTCGAGGCAGGCCAGCGCGCAGGCCTGGCGAGCCGCACTGACCTCCTGGCGGTAGGCACCCGAGGCGGTGGCCTCGGTGACTGAGCTGCGCCGCCGCGATCTCCTCACCCTGGCCGGGCGACTCGCGGCGGCCACCACGGTGGCCGGACTCGGAGTCAGGGGAGCCGCTCTCGCCGCCGGGCAGGGGACCTCCACGGTCGGCCAGCCTCGTGACGCTGGCCTCGGCCGTCCGTTGCGCATCGGGTATCTCCCCATCACTGACGCTTCCGTTCTGCTCACCGCCCACGAGCGCGGACTGTTCGCCGAGTACGGCGTGCCGAGCGCCACGCCGGTGCTCATGCGCAACTGGGAATCACTGGCCCAGGCCTTCATCGTCGGCGAGGTCGATGTCGTCCATCTGCTCGTGCCGTTCGCCATCCAGTTGCGACTCGCTCACGCCCACTCGTTCTCGCTTGTCGCCTGGGGACACACCAATGGCTCGGCGCTCACGGTCGCGCCCTCGGTCACCGCGACCGAGCACCTCGCCGGGAGCACCGTCGCCATTCCTTACTGGTGGTCGATCCACAACGTTCTCCTGCAGCAGCTGCTGACCCGCGCCGGCCTTCGTCCCGTGGTCCGCCGGCGCGGCTCAGCCGCCGACCGCACGGTCGAACTCGTCGTCATGGCGCCTGCCGACATGGTCCCGGCGTTGGCCAACCGGTCGATCGCCGGCTTTGTCGTCGCCGACCCATTCTCGGCTGTCGCCGAAGCCAAGGGCGTCGGCCGCGTCCACCGATTCCTCGGAGACGTGTGGCGCCAGCACGCCTGCTGCGGGATCGCCGTCCGCGGTGACCTCATCGAACGCAATACGACTGCGGTGCAGGCCATCACCGACGCTGTGGTGGCCGCGCAAGGATGGCTCGACAGGCACCGATCCGAGGCCGGACCCCTCCTGACCACTGGCGGTGGCTACCTCCCCCAGCCCCCTGCCGCGGTGAGCGCAGTCTTCACCCGCAGCCAGGCGGCATACAGGCAGGTCCTCTCCCACCCCGAATGGCACGGCGAAACGCTGTCCTTCTCCGCCTTCCCGCAGCCGACCTTCACCCGCTCGCTCGTCGATCTCATGCGCCACACCGTCGTCGACGGCGACCGCAGCTTCCTGGACTCCGTGCCGGCCGAGGCGGCCCACGACCGCGTCTTCGACGAGCGCTTCATCCGCCGCTCCCTCGCCAGCGCCGGCCTGCCCGCGCCGACGACCCGCATGGAGGACATCGCACCATGACTCTCCACACCGACCTCCCACCGACCCGCTTGACCTCCCCCACGGCCGGGATCGGCTCCCGATCCCGGCCCACCCCCGTCCGACACGCGGCGCTCGACGCCAGTCCTTGCTCCCGCGATCGGCGTGACGGGAGCGGTCGCGCTCTGGTGGCTGCTCACCGAGGTCGTCTTCGCCGGCCGCGCGCTTGTCCCCGAGTTCTCCCCACGGCGCACACTCACAGGTCTGCAGGAGCTCGCCGGCGCGGGCGTCGTCGATCACGCCGCAAGCAGCGTGTTTCGGCTCCTGGCCGGACTCGGGCTGGCGACTGTCGCCGGGGTGACGGTCGGCGCCATCGTCGGCTCTCATCCGGCCCTCGAACGCACCCTGCGACCCTGCCTGCTCTTCCTGCGGATGGTGTCGCCGTTGTCCTGGGCGCCGGTCGCTGTCATCGCCTTAGGGATCGGCGACCGACCCGTCGTTGCTCTCGTGGCAGCGACCACGGTGTGGCCGATCCTCGCGAGCACGGCCGAGGGGGTCGCCTCCGTCGATCCTGGCCATGCGCTCGTCGCACGCGCGCTCGGCGCGTCCCCCGCGGAGCGGTGGCGCACCGTGACGGTGCCCGCCGTCCGGCCACGCGTCCTGTCGGGTGTGCGGATGGCGATCGGGATCGGCTGGGTCGTGCTCGTGCCGGCCGAGATGCTCCGGCGTCACGTCAGGCCTCGGCTACCAGATCCTCAACGCCAAGGACCAACTCGCCTACCACCAGATCACCGCGCTCATCCTCGTGATCGGCACGATCGGGTATGCCGTAGACGTCCTGGCCCGCTGGGCGCTGCGCACCCCCCGGGAGCGAGCAGAAGCGCGCCAGCCGACGACAAGGCTCCAATGACTCCCCGCCTCGGAGCTGCCGACCCCCGCACGCTGCTCGTCGTGGACGCCGGCCATCACCATCGGTCCCGGACCGCGGCTCTGGCGAGCGAAGTTACTCGAGCCTGCTTCGCGACGCTCACCGGGTCGGAGCTGGCGCAGGATCGCTGGACCACGGCCCGGGTCCACCTCCGGGACCACGGGCACGACCTGCTCGATGCCCTCGTGCTCGGTCCGCGACCGTCGGCCGTGGACGAGATCGTCGAATCCACCTGCGGCGCAGACGCTCTCGCCCTGGTCTCCCCGTGCCACAACGCCTCGCTGAGTGCCCTGGCCAAGCTCTACCTCGATGTCCTGCCCCGAGGTGCGCTGGAAGGGCTGCCGGTCGTCATCGCGATTGCGGGTGCCTCGACACGGCATACCCTCGTCGGCGAGCTCGTGGTGCGCCCGATGCTCACCACCCTCGGGGCTCGCCCCGTGGCGACCTGCCTGTATGCCGCCGAAGAGGACTGGCTCCCCCCGCTTTGCGACAACGAGACTGTGCCGCAAGTGAACTCCGCTCTCGCCGGACGCATCGACCGCGCCGCGCACGACCTGGCCGGAGCCGTCGATGAAATCCTCTCCACACGCAGGCTGGGGCATGTCGGATCTCCCCGCGAGTGGCGCAAACGGGCTAGCTTGACTGTGTGACAGCTGTGAGTCAGATCACTGCTGACGGAACCAAGGAGGCCGCATGAGCGAGGTCGTCACCGAAGTGCGCAAGCTCAAGACCGATCCTGACCTGCCGCCAGTGGCCGTCGAGGAGCCGCCTCGATCCACCGGGCCGAGCAAACTGACGTTTGCGATCATCGGAGCGCTCGGGGCCTTGGGCTGGGTGATGATCGCTATCGTCCGGGGCGAGCGGGTCAACGCGATGTGGTTCGTCTTCGCAGCGGTCTGCAGCTACATCATCGCCTTCCGCTTCTACTCCCGGCTCATCGAATACAACATCCTCAAACCGCGTGACACCCGCGCGACCCCGGCCGAGAAGTTCGAAAACGGCAAGGACTTCATGCCGACCGACCGGCGGGTCCTCTACGGTCACCACTTCGCCGCCATCGCCGGCGCCGGCCCGCTCGTCGGGCCCGTTCTCGCGGCCCAAATGGGCTATCTCCCGGGCACGATCTGGATCATCGTCGGCGTCATCTTCGCCGGCGCCGTGCAGGACTACATGGTCATGCACCTGTCGATCCGCCGCAACGGTCGCTCCCTCGGGCAGATGGCCCGGGACGAGCTCGGCCCGATCGGTGGCTGGGCGGCCATCCTCGGCGTGTTGTCGATCATGGTGATCCTGCTCGCGGTGCTCTGCATCGTCGTCATCAACGCCCTCGCCGAAAGCCCCTGGGGTGTCTTCTCCGTCGCGATGACAATCCCGATCGCCATCTTCATGGGCATCTACCTCCGGTTCATCCGGCCGGGCAAGGTCTCCGAGGTCTCCTTCATCGGCGTCGCCCTCCTGCTGCTGGCCATCGTCGCCGGCCGGTGGGTCGCCGAGGACCCCGACGCTCCACCAGGTCTTCACCTTGAGCAAGCCCGCCCTGGCGTGGTGGATCATCGCCTACGGCTTCATGGCGTCGGTGCTGCCGGTGTGGCTGCTGCTCGCCCCCCGTGATTACCTCTCGACCTTCATGAAGATCGGAACGATCGTCCTGCTCGCGCTGGGCATCCTCGCGGCGCGGCCCACCGTGCAGATGCCAGCGATCACGGAGTTCGCCAGCAACGGCAAGGGGCCAGCCTTTGCCGGATCTCTCTTCCCCTTCCTGTTCATCACCATTGCCTGCGGTGCCCTATCGGGGTTCCATGCGCTCATCTCGTCCGGCACAACTCCGAAGCTCATCGAGAAGGAAAGCCAGGCCCGGATGATGGGCTATGGCGGCATGCTCATGGAGTCGTTCGTCGCGATCATGGCCATGGTTGCTGCGGTCTCCATCGACCAGCACCTTTACTTCGCGATGAACTCCCCCACCGGCGTCAACGGCGGCACCCCGGAGAAGGCCGCGGCATACCTCAACACCCTCGGCCTGGTCACGCCTGGGGGCACACCGCTCCCACCGGCGGACCCCGCCATGCTCGCCCAAGCAGCCAAGGATGTCGGTGAGGCGTCGATCATCGGGCGCACCGGCGGTGCACCGACCCTGGCGGTCGGGATGTCCGAGATCATGCACGGCGTCTTCGGAGGAGCCGCCTGGAAGTCCTTCTGGTATCACTTCGCGATCATGTTCGAGGCGCTGTTCATCCTCACGACGGTCGACGCCGGCACCCGGGTCGCGCGGTTCATGTTCTCCGACGCCCTGAGCAACGTCCGCGGCCTCTCGCGGTTCAAGGACCCGTCGTGGACCGTGGGCGCGTGGATCTCGACGTTCATCGTCGTCGGCGGCTGGGGTTCGATCCTGGTCATGGGTGTCAACGACCCCCTCGGCGGGATCAACACGCTCTACCCGCTTTTCGGCATCGCCAACCAGCTGCTCGCCGCGATCGCGCTGACGGTCGTCTTCTCGGTCATCATGAAGCAGGGCACTGTTCAAGTGGGCCTGGGTGCCCGGCATTCCGCTGCTGTGGGACCTTGCCGTCACCCTCACCGCTTCATTCCAGAAGATCTTCTCGAACGTCCCGGCCATCGGATACTGGGCACAACGGCAGCGGTATGCCGATTCGCTCGCCAAGGGCGAGGTCCTCGCCCCGGCCAAGAACACCCAGCAGATGGAACAGGTGATCTTCAACTCCACCGTCCAAGGGGTGTTGTCGATCGTCTTCGCCGGGCTCGTCCTCGTCGTCGTCGCCGTGGCCGCGTGGGTCGCGTTCCGTGCCATCAAGGCCGGCGGGTTGCCCACGACGGAGGAGCCGGACACCCCGTCGCGGATCTTCGCCCCGAAGAGCTTCCTGGTGACGCCTGCCGAGAAGGAAGTCTTCGAGGAGTGGAAGGCTGCTGGCAAGATGCCGGTCTCGGTCGGCACGCACCACCATGAGTAGGAATGTCGCGCACCGATGACGACCTCGTCTGACGTGACCTTGGCGGCCCGTATTACGCGGGCCGCCAAGGTGGTGCGCTGGTATGCCCGGGGAGTGGTGGGGGCCGACGCCTACGAGCGGTACCTCGAGCACCACGCCCGATCAGGATGTGAGGTGCCGCCGATGACCGAGCGGGAGTTCTGGCGCGACAAGACCGACCGTCAGGAGCGCAACCCCACCTCCCGCTGCTGCTGATGTGGGGGTCGGCGGGTCGACCAGGATCCGGGCATGACCGGACGCCACAGCCGTTATCCTGCGGCCCTGCTGATCGCCGTAGCCAACAAGATCGGCTCGCAACGATGAGCGTCCAGCGCAGTTCGAGGGCGTGGATGAGTCACCATCTAGGCATCAAGCCCGCCGCATCCAGAACCGTCGCGTCCAAGGTGAAAGGGCTGATCGCGTGGGTCCTGGTGGCCGCCGTCATCGTTCTGGTCTCCGGACGTTGGGTGCAAGAATTGGTGTCCGGGCGTCAACAGGATTTCATCGTCTACATCACAGCTTCCCGCGACTGGCTTGCGGGCCGCTCCGTCTACCAGGACCGGTCGGCACTTCCATATACGTACCCGCCCCTGACGGCCATCCTATTCCTGCCCTTTGCGCTCATGCCGGACTCCCTGGCGATGACCGTCTGGGTCGGCGGGAACCTCGCGCTGGGCATGTGGATCGTCCGCCGGCTGTTCCCACGCCAGCCGTTCTGGTTCATGGCCCTGGTCATGCTCTCGGCCCCCATCGGCCGATCCTTATACCTGGGTCAGATCAACCTCGTCCTGTTCGCACTACTACTGCTGGACCTGATCTGGACACGCCGCGCGTCCGGAGCCTTTGTCGGATTCGCTGCGGCGATCAAGGTGACACCCGCGTTCATGGCCCTCACCTACCTCCTGCGGCGGGATTGGCGTAGTAGCGGCATTGCCATCGGTGCCGCCGCCGCCTGGACACTGATCGCCGCCGCGACCCGACCCGCCGATTCGATCACCTACTGGACTCGTTTGCTTTGGGACCCGAACCGGGTTGGCGGCCTGGCCTACAGCGACAACCAAAGCATCACGGGCCTGCTCGCTCGGCTGCTGGACGACCCGCCCGGCTGGGCGCGACTGTTCTCAACCGGAGTCGCGATAGCCGTCGCGGTTCTCGCTGGCTACCGCTGGAGGCGCCAACCCGGATCCCTCGAGATGGTTACGATCATCGGCATCACTGGCCTCCTCATATCACCGGTCTCCTGGACTCACCATTGGATATGGCTCTTAACATTCCAAGCGATACTCATCCGCAGGGGGCACCGCGGATATGCGGCCGCACTGGGCGTCGTGCTCGCCGTCGAGCCGTTGCTGCTCGCCGGGCTCCTCACTCCCCTTCCGCAACCACTGGCTGCGGCGTTGCTGTCCTCATACACGGTCGCAGGCCTCGGAGCCCTGACCTACCTCGGCGTCTGCGACCCCCCGCCCGCATTGTGCCCTTTCGCTCAAGATGCGGGATCCGAGTAAGGGTGCGATCCTGAATTCGGTCCGGAGTGGCCGGGCCAGGTCGCGGCAGGGAAACCGTCCGCGACCGCACGAGGCAAAGAGGATCGCAATGAGTTCGAAATTGAGCCGGACACTGGCATCCGTCGTCCTCGCCGGGTCGGTCGTAATGGCCCCCATCGCGACAGCCCCTGCAGCCAACGCTGCCGGATGCTCACTTATCGACAATACCTATCTCTTCGGACGAGTTGGTTACCTGTGGCACTGCTCCGATGGCTACCACGGTCAAATCGCGAACGCTCGAGGCGGCGACGATGTCGAACTCCGCTACTCAAGCGGTGGGAGGTGGTGGACCTACAGCAAGGTCTACGTCCCCAGTGGCTCCACGAGCGCCAACACGGCTGCTCTCCCAGGGGGCACCGTCACCGTCTGCATTCACGCTGGGGATCGACCGGGTTACGTCTCCTGCACCTGACGACCTCCGGTGGGCCGGGTGAGGGGCGCCCCTCCGTGAATGAGTGCGCCCTCACCTGTGGTCTCCGATCGTCGCCACACGAGTCGATCTACCCGCTGCGCATAAGCCCCTGACGGGCAGTCCGGCCAGCACGTGGACCGATACCCAGCGGGTGATCTTCGCGAACGATCTCGCCGCACCCGAGCTCCGAGCCGTAGCGGGCGCGGTCAATTTCTCCAAGGACCACGCTGGCGCCGAGGCGTGGCAGCCACCCGTGGCCGGGCAATGCGATTTCGCCCGCTCCTACGTCGAGGTCAAGCGCAATACGATCTGTCCGTGACCGCTCGTGAGCGGGATGCCCTCGGCGCAATGCTCGCGACCTGTCCCGCGTGAGCTGCCGGGCCACCCACGTCGCCAGGAGACCGAAGACGGCGAGTGCGGCCGTCCCGGCCACGGCCCCGATCGTCGCCGCGAGCGCCGGGGTGACAAACGACGCCAGCATCGCCGCTCCGATCATGGCGCTGTCGGCCAGGCCCAGGACACTGGCTTTCCGATCCTCGGGCACGGTGTGCTGCACGACCGAGGTCGCTTTGGCTTCCCCCATCACGGACACCGCCCCCAGACCCACGAGCACCGGCACCGCGAGCGCCGTGCTCCACGGGCCGCCGACCGGCATCCCCGCGATGGCAGCGGCGGAGAGCGCCGCTGTGCCGAGTGAACCGGCCAGAGTCACCCGGCGGGACACCGCGGGGAGCACCGGAGCGAGCAGACCCCCGGCTCCTAAGGCTGCGGTGAGCAGACCAAAACCCGAGGGGCCTGTCCCCCAGTGTTCGTCGGTGAGCGTGAGGATCAGCAGACTCGTCGCGCTGACCACCACGTTGAGCGCGACAACGGTCCACAACGCCTGCATCGCTGCAGGATTGCCTCGCAGCACTCGCAGCACCGTGGGTGGCGCAACCGCGACGGCGACGACGGAAGCACTCGATTCGCGAGAAGGGGCCGGCATGACCGTCCCGGCGAAGGACGCCATGGCAACGACGACGAGGCCAGCGCCGAGAGCGGCGGCGCACCACGTCGGGGCGCGATCGACGAGCAGGCCGCCGAGCGCCGGACCGACGACGAACGAGGACACCTCGACTGTGACCAGGAGGCGGGTGGCGCGCTCGGCGTGGTCGACCCCTCCTGCGGCATCTCCGTCGAGCTGCGGCAAGCCCGCGGCAATGGCCGGGTAGGCCGGTGTCCCCGCGACGACCGCCAGGGTCGCAGCGGCGAGCGCCACCTGCCAATGGCCCCCTGCGAGAGCGATCGCGCAGCCAGCGAGCGTCCCGACCCGGGCCACAAGGCTGAGCCGCACGATGTGGGCACGCTCCCTCCGGTCAGCGAGCCGCCCGGACAACCACGAGAACAGGACGTAGGGCGCGAGGCGCGCCCCTGCGGCCAATCCGAGGATGAGCGCCGATTGGGTGGCGGCATCAATTGTCACGAGCAGCGTCGGCCAGGGCATCGACATGCCGACCGCCGCGAACGCATGGCTCGCGATGACCCGCTGGGAGCGGCGGGTCATCGGGCGCCCTTGACCGGCCCAACATCGCCCGCCGAGGCCGGGCCACGGTCGACGACAACTGCCGGCAGGGGCCGAAAACCGTTGAATCCCACCGTGGAGTAGCACGTCGTATACGCACCCGCGGAGTGGAACCTCACCTCGTCTCCTTCGGCGAGGTCGAGCGGGAGGTCGAGCGGGATCCGTTCGTAGAGAACGTCCGCGCTGTCACACGTCGGCCCCGCGACGACGCACGGCCCAGTCGATCCACCCTCCTTGCTCGTCGTCACGCGATAACGAATCGCCTCGTCGAGGGTCTCGACAAGGCCGGTGAAGACACCCGCGTCGAGGTAGACCCACCGTCGTCCCCCCCGGTCAACGACCCCGATCACCGTGGCGACCAGGACTCCGGCATCGCCGACAATCCCTCGTCCGGGTTCGATCATCGTCTGCGGACGCCGAGACCCGAAGGCACCACGGAGCGCATCAGTGATGACCGCACCGTATGCCGTGAGCGTGGGCACCGTCCCGACATGGGCCGCCGGGAAGCCACCGCCGAGATCGACGAGGTCGAGCGTCATCCCACGCTGTCGGGCACGGTCGAAGATCATCGCGGCTGCCTCGATCGGAGCGCGCCACGCGGCCGGCTCCCGCTGCTGCGAGCCCACATGGAAGGCGATGCCCGTCGGCCGGAGTCCGCGCTCGTGAGCGAGCGTCAGCAGAGCCATCGCCTCCGCGGGGGTGCAGCCGTATTTCCGCGACAACGGCCAGTCGGATCCAGCGCCGCTCGTGGCGAGGCGGACCATCACCCGGGAACCGGCAGCGACGGCGGAGAGCTTGTCGATCTCGCCGCCGGAATCCACGACGTAGAGGTCGACCCCGAGAGACGCACTCTCGGAGAGCTCAGCCCGCGCGCTGACCGGATTGGAATGGATCAGCCGCTCCGCGGGGCATCCCGTGGCGAGGGCGGCCCGCGTCTCGGAGGTGCTCGCGACATCAAAGCCAGCCCCCTCCTTCGCGACGGCCTCAAGGACGGCCGGGTGCGGGTTGGCTTTCACGGCATACCGGATTGCTGTCTGTGGCAGCGCGGCCTGCAGCGCCCGCACCCGCTCGCCCACGACGTGAGGGTCGACTTCAAGCCTCGGGGTCAGGTGCTCGACGTGACTCGCTCCCCCGGCAGGTGGACGACGACCGGTGCGCGGGGTCTTCATCTCCGAGGCGATCCCAAACAGGCCCATCGTCGGCTCCTCCAGTGCAGGTGGGGTGAGTCGACATGCAGGAGCACGGACAGCGCCGGCCTGATACATCAACGCCTGCCGAGTGGCAGCCTCAACTGGAAGGGCTGTATATTACAGGTCTATGACAGGTCCTCGCTTCGTGACGATCGCGCATGACCTGCGCGAACGAATCGCCCTCGGCGAATATGGCCAGGTCCCGCAGTTGGAGTCCGAGTCCGAACTCTGCACCCGGTATGCCGTGTCCCGCCCGACCGTGCGTCGCGCCCTCGAACTCCTGCGCAGCGAAGGTTTGGTCGCTTCGCGAGCCGGCGCCGGGTGGTTTGTCGTCGGCGCGACCTTTCACCAGAAACTCGCCCTCGGGACGTTCCGTCACGCGCCCTCGGCCGTCCACGACGCGGGTATGGCGATCGCCCGGACCGTCATCGACTTCGCCTTCCGGCGGCCGCCGTCGGCCATTGCCGGGCTGCTCGGGGCGTCGGCGAGCGACCCCACGCTGTCGGCTCAGTCGGTGCGCACCGTCGACGGCGAAGCGCTCGACCTCGTCCACGAGTGGGTGCCGGCCGAGTTGTCCGGAGCCATCTCCCGCGACGATGCGGCCTCCCCCGGGATCTGGACAACCCTCGACCGACAGGGTCATGCCGTCGCCAGTGTCCACCAAACCGTCACCGCAGGCCTGACGACGGCTGCCGACGCTGAAATCCTCGGCTCACGGGCCGGCATACCCCTGCTGCTCATCCGCCGGGTCGCCCGCGACGCGACCGGCAAAGTGCTCGCCGTGTCCGATCACCGCTATCTCGCGCACCGATTCGCGCTGGAGGTGGAGTTCAACTCCGGTCCTTCGGCGAGCACGTCAGACCCACCCGGCCTGCGGGCCGTCCCACCCCTTGAGGAGAAGATCTCATGAAGGTCCTGGTCACCGGCGGCGCCGGATTCATCGGCTCCAACTTCGTTCTGCGCGCACGTCAGGTGCGCCCCGAGTGGGAGCTCACGGTCATCGACGCGCTCACGTATGCCGGCAACCGCGCATCGCTCGCGCCCGTCGAGGGCGAGATCACGTTCGTCGAAGGGTCGATCGCCGACGCCGATCTGGTCGACCGACTCGTCGCCGACACTGACCTCGTCATCCACTTCGCCGCCGAGTCCCACAATGACAACTCGCTGGACAACCCGTGGCCGTTCATGGAGTCCAACATCATCGGCACCTTCACCGATTGCTCGAAGCGGTCCGTCAGCACGACAAGCGGATCCACCACATCTCGACCGATGAGGTCTACGGCGACCTCGAGCTCGACGACCCCAACCGGTTCCTCGAGACGACGCCGGTCAACCCCTCCTCGCCGTATTCCGCGAGCAAGGCCAGCGCCGACCTTCTCGTGCGCGCGTGGATCAGGTCGTTCGGCCTTAAGGCGACGTTGTCCAACTGTTCCAACAACTACGGCCCACGCCAACACGTCGAGAAGTTCATCCCCCGTCAGATCACCGGCATCCTCGACGGCGTGAAGCCCAAGCTCTACGGAGCGGGTGCCAACGTGCGCGACTGGATCCACGTCGATGACCACAACGATGCCGTCATCGCCATCGTCGAGCAGGGACGGCTGGGCGAGACCTACCTCATCGGGGCAGACGGCGAGCAGAACAACCGCCAGATCATCGCCCTCCTGCTGGAACTCATGGGCAGGCCCGAAGACTGGTTCGACCACGTCAACGACCGTCCAGGTCACGACCTGCGCTACGCCATCGACTCGACCAAGCTCCGCGCGGAGACCGACTGGCGGCCGCAGTACCAGGACATCCGGGCCGGCCTGCAGCAGACCATCGACTGGTATGCCGCCAATCGCGACTGGTGGGCATCCTCCAAGGCCGCGACCGAGCAGGTCTACGCGCGCCTCGGCCGCTAGCCCCCGCTCGCCCCTTCCCCGATTCGATACCGAAACCCGACGTGCGCCGCGTCCTTCGGTATCGAATGGGGGAAGAGAAGGGACGTGCAGGGAAGCTTAGGCCTGGGGCGGGAAGGTGGCTGCCGCGTCGTCGTGGTCGAGCCCGGTGAGCTCGAGCAGGTCGACGACGAGCATGCGGGTCTGCGCCAGGAGCACGGTGGTGTGATACTCCCCCGGCTCCATCGCGGCGATCTGCTCCCCGACGACCACCAGCGCCGGTCGGGCAAACTCACCGGTCCGGTCCTCGTGCCATGCCCGCGCTAACACGTCGACAGCGTCCGCGAGCTCTTCCCAGGCAGCAGCAAAGACCGGCGGGATTTGTGCCTGGTGGAAGGTCGCGATGCTGACGCGGCGCACCAACACTCGGGTGCTGCGGACCACTCGATCCAGCGGGTCGACGATCGACGCGATCGTGCGGACGCTCTCGCTGTCAGCTCGGCGCCATGGCGTCGCCGCGATGACCGACATGCCTTCGTCGGCCGCGTCCTGCAATTCCCGGATCAACTCGTCGGTTTCGCGGGCCTTCGCGAGCACATCGGCGGCGTGTTCGACGTCACCCGATCGCGCGCTGGAGGCCGCATCCCGCAGGAGCACCGCCATCCGAGCCGCGACCTTCGCCGCCTGACGCCGGGGCCGACGAAGCGGCGCCCCCGGCGCCAAGGCAGCAAAGACCAGCGCCACGGCCCCTCCGATGACCGCGTCGAACCACCGCAGGAAGGCCTGACCAGGCGCGGGCACGAGCACCGTGACGACGATGGATTGCACCGCGGACTGCATGACCAGCAAGATCCCGGCGTCCAGCAAGAGCGCGGCAGACATCGCTACGAGGACAACCGCCGCGACTTGCCACGCACCGCTCCCGGCGATGCTGCCGAAGACGTCCGCGATCGCCACACCGATCGCCACACCGATCGTGACCTCGGCGACCCGGCGCAGCCGCTGTGCGTAGGTCATGCCAAGGCAGATCACCGCGACGATCGGCGCGAAGAAGGGCATCGGATGGGCCAGCACATCGTGGGCCACAAACCACGCCACCCCAGCGGCAACGGCGCATTGGATGACATGAATGCTCTTGTCCTGCAGGCGATCCAGTCGATGCCTGACCGATCGTCGACTCCGTCGGCGGGCCCGCTCGAAGAGGGCCTCGACCCTGGTGTCGCGGAAGATGTTCTCGACCATGGTCGCCATTGTCCCCGTGAGCATTCCGGCGACCCGTGTCGGTCGGGCAAACTCGAGCCATGGACGACCTCGTGATCCGCGCCGAGGGCATCGCCCGGGCCGCCCATGACGGCCAGGTGGACAAGGCCGGTATGCCGTATGCCGAGCACCCTGCCCGGGTCGCCGCGCGCTGCGCCCCCGATCCAGCGGCCATGGCCGCGGGCTGGCTCCACGATGTTCTTGAGGACACCGAGGTGACCGCACAGACCCTCGTGGCACACGGCATACCCGAGCGGGTCGTGGCCGCGGTGGAGGCACTGACGCGGCGCGCGGGCGAGGACCCGGACACCTACTACGCGCGCGTTGCCCGCGACCCGCTGGCCCTCACCGTCAAGCTCGCCGACCTGGCCGACAATGGTGACCCCGGGCGCCTCGCGGCGCTGGCAGTCGACGATCCGGCGACGGCTGAACGCCTGCGCGCGAAGTATGACCACGCCCGAGAGGTGCTGACGAGCCTGCGCTGACCGTCGTCAGCCCGCGAGCTCCGGGAACCACAGGGCTATCTCGCGCGCCGCGGACTCCGGCGAGTCGGAACCATGGACGACGTTCTCGGTCGACCCCATCCCCCAGTCGCGGCCGAGGTCGCCCCGGATCGTGCCCGGCAGCGCCTTGGTCGGGTCCGTGGCCCCCGCGAGGGACCGGAAACCAGGAATGCACTGGTTGCCCTCGATGACGATCGCCGTCACCGGCCCGGAAGACATGAAGTCGACCAGCTCGCCATAGAAGGACTTGCCTTCATGCTCGGCATAGTGGCGGGCCAGGATGTCGGCCGTCGGGGTGAGGATGCGCAGCGCGACCAGGACATAGCCCTTGGCCTCGATGCGGCGCAGCACCTCCCCAGTGAGGCCGCGTCCGAAACCGTCGGGCTTGACCAGGACCAGAGATCGCTCAGTCGTCACGGCGTCAGCGTATCGGCCTGAGTCTCACGCTGGCGGGCAGCCTCATCGATCTTGTGTCCCTGGACGAGGCAGATGACCCACAGTGCCCCAAAGATGATCCCGACAAAGGCCATCATCGGCACGATGAGGGCGGATGCGAAGCACGCAAGCTGGATGAGCCACCCGAGGGTGACTCCGATCGGCGACCGCATCAGGCCGGCCGCGACGATGCACAAGACCGCGAGCAAGGACCCGACCAGCAGGTATGCCGTGGGCGCACCGGTGCCCTCGGCTCGCGCGAGCCCCCAGGCCACGAGGGCACCGAAGAAGACGATGACCGACTCAGTGCCGAGCACGACCGCACCCATCCGGAAGGTGAACTTGCCGAGCTTGCCGTAGAAGACGAGTCCGTCTGTCATGCCTGAGTCACTCCTAGCAGGTGTCTGACGTCGGCAGCAGTGACGACCGAGCCGGTCGCGACCACGCCGCCGCCCATGCCGTCGGCCTCGGCGAGTCCGGCCGCGAGGTCGATCGCATCGGGCAGCCTCGCCGCGACGCTGACCCGGTCGGATCCGAAGATGTCCCGTGCGATCTGGGCGAGACGCTCGGGTGCCATGGACCGCGGGGACGAGTTCGTCGTGACGACGACATGCTCCAGGGCCGGTTCGAGGACCTCGAGCATGGCATGGGCGTCCTTGTCGGCGAAGATCGCGACCACCCCGACGAGACGCGTGAACGAGAAGGATTCGGTGAGCGCTTCGCGCAGGGCCGCCATCCCATGGGGGTTGTGCGCCGCGTCGACGAGGATCGTGGGAGATCGCCGGACCACCTCGAGGCGGCCGGGAGAGGTGACTGCCGCGAAGCCTGTCCGGACGACCTCCGGAGCGAGGCGTCGCTCTGCGCCGAAGAATGCCTCGACGGCCCCGAGGGCGAGCACGGCGTTGTCGGCCTGGTGCACACCGTGGAGCGGCAGGAATACCTCGTCGTATTCGCCGGCGATGCCGCGGATGGTCACCAGTTGGCCTCCCAAAGCGACCTCACGCGTCAGCAGCCCGAGGTCCTCCCCCACGGCATACATCGGGGCGCCCACCTCGGCGCAGCGTTCGGTGAGGATCTCGGCGACGACATCAGCTTGCGCGGCCACGACGGCGACCGATCCCTCGCTGATGATGCCTGCCTTCTCGGTGGCGATCTGCTCGACGGTTGATCCGAGGAAGTGCATGTGATCGAAGTCGATGGGACTCACGACGGCAACGTCCGCGTGCGCGACCGAAGTGGCGTCCCACGTGCCGCCCATCCCCACTTCGACGACGGCGACATCGACGGGAGCGTCGGCGAAGACGGCATACGCGAGCACCACGAGCGCCTCGAAGAAGGTCATCCGCGGCTCGCCTGCCTCGGCCGATCGGGCGTCGACGAGGTCGAGGATCGGTGAGACCTCGTCCCAGCGCTCGACGAGGATCTCGGCGGCGACCGGCTCCCCGTCCACGGCGATCCGTTCGCGCATTGTGTGCAGGTGAGGTGAGGTGAAGCGTCCGGTGCGCAGGCCATGCTCACGACAGAGGGCCTCGATCATCCGGGTGGTCGACGTCTTGCCGTTCGTGCCCGTGACCTGGATGACGCGGAAAGTGCGCTGCGGGTCACCGAGCAGCGCCATCGCCGCGGTCACCCGATCAAGGGTGGGCACGATGTCGTGCTCGGGAGTGCGACTCAAGATCGCGCGCTCGATCTGCACCAGCCGGGCGCTGACGTCGCGGGCCGTCATGTCAGGTCCCCTCCCGCGTCCTGGACCTCGAGTTCTCGCATGAGCCAGATCGAGTCGGGGATGCCGGGTCCGCTCGACTCCCGGCGCTGCTCGACGAAACCGTGTTTGGCGTAGAAGCGCTCGGCTGACTCATTGCCTTCGAGATAGGACAGCCAGAGCCGGGTGTGGCTCCCGCGACCGATGTCTTCGAGGACGGCCTCAAGCAGGCGCGAGCCCAGGCCATGCCCGTGGTAGTCGGGCAGGACGTAGAGCCGGTAGAGCGCAACTTCCTTGCCGAGCAGGCCGGTCGAGGCGATCCCGATGATCTTCGGGGAGGCGTCGGTGGTCTCGTCCGGACCCACCTCAGCCACGAAGGTCCTCCCGCTGTCGACCAATGGCCGGGTCTCCTCCGGGGTCCACCACTTGGCCAGCCCCATCTGGACGTAGTCGTCGCCGGCGATGGTGGCATAGGTGGCAGGCCAGGTGAGGCGCCCGACGGCGACGACGGCCTCGAGGTCGTCCGGCACCGCGCGGCGGATCGTCGTCGTCATCAGCCGTCCCTCCGGGTGACGTCGACCGCTGCCGACAGACCATCCCCGAGACTGACGGGGACGAGACCTTCGGACTGCGCGGCAACGACAAGCTCCTCGGCCAGCGTCTGGGCCAGCACCCGAGTCTGGTGCACCTTGAGGGCAGCGAAGACTTCGGGGGCGCCAGCGACCGTCAGGGTGATCCGGTCGGAGACATGCAAACCTGCCTCACGGCGGGCCTGTTGGACTGCCCGGATGAGGTCGTTGGCGACGCCTTCGGCGGCAAGCTCGTCGGTGACCGTCGTATCGAGGACCACGAAGCCACCGCCGGTCAGCACGGTGACCGCCCGCTGGCTGCCGTCGCCGGACTCGGCGACGGCTGTCTCGACGGCATACTCACCCTCGCGCAGGACGATGCCGCCGCAGATGACCTGACCTTCGACATCGATCGACCAATCGCCCGCGCGCGCGGCCTTGATGGTGCCCTGGACGTCCTTGCCCAAGCGTGGGCCAGCGGCGCGGGCGTTGACCGTCAAACGTTGTGACACACCGAAGTCCGCCTCGCTGGCCTCGCTCGTGGCGCGCACGATGACCTCACGGACGTTGACCTCGTCGGCGATGATGCCGGTCATAGCCTGGATCGAGGCGGGGTCGTCGGTGACCACCGTGAGCGACGCCAGGGGCAGCCGCGCTCGCAGGCCGCCGGCCTTGCGGAGGCTGAGCGCGGCCGAACAGACCTCGCGCACGCGATCCATCGCGCCGACGAGCGCGTGGTCCGCGGGCAACTCCTGAGCGTCAGGCCAGTCGGTGAGGTGCACCGAACGACCGCCGGTCAGACCCCGCCAGATCTCTTCAGTCGTGAGCGGCAGCAGCGGAGCGACTGTGCGGGTGACCACGTCGAGCGCGGTGTAGAGGGTGTCGAATGCCTCCCGCGTCGAGGTCGCCATCGTGCTGTCACTGTCCCAGAAGCGATCCCGTGACCGACGGATGTACCAGTTGGTCAGGACATCGAGGAAACTGCGCATCGTGTCGCACGCCGCGGCGATCTCGTAGCAGTCGAGCTGCGCCTGCATCTGCTCGACGAACTCCCGCAGCTTGGCCAGCAGGTAGCGGTCGAGCAGGTCGGTGGAGTCGGTGGACCACTGTGCGTCATACCCGGCATGCCCGGCATGCTCGGCATGCCCGGTGTCGCCGGAATGCCCGACATCCACCTGTCCGCTGCGCGCAGCGTTGGCGTAGAGCGCGAAGAAGTACCACGCATTCCACATGGGGATCATCACTTGACGCACGCCGTCGCGGATCCCCTGCTCGGTGACGACGAGGTTGCCTCCGCGCAGGATCGGCGAGGACATGAGGAACCACCGCATCGCGTCGGCTCCGTCGCGGTTAAAGACCTCCGACACGTCGGGGTAGTTGCGCCGGTTCTTGCTCATCTTCTGGCCGTCCGACCCCAGGACGATGCCGTGGGAGACACACGTCGAGAACGCCGGCCGGTCGAAGAGCGCCGTCGCCAGCACGTGCAGCGTGTAGAACCAGCCGCGGGTCTGACCGATGTACTCGACGATGAAGTCGCCCGGGAAGTGGTGCTCGAACCACTCTGCGTTCTCGAACGGGTAGTGGACCTGGGCGAAGCTCATCGACCCGGACTCAAACCAGCAGTCGAGGACGTCCGTGACCCGACGCATCGTCGACCGCTCCCCCTCCGGGCGTGGATCATCGGGGTTGGGGCGGGTCAGGGAGTCGATGAAGGGTCGGTGCAGGTCGGTCACCGTCACGCCGAAATCGCGCTCGAGCTCAGCGAAAGACCCATAGACGTCAATCCGGGGGTATGCCGGGTCGTCCGACTTCCAGACCGGGATCGGGCTGCCCCAGAAGCGGTTACGAGAAATCGACCAGTCGCGTGTGTTTTCCAGCCATTTGCCGAACTGGCCGTCCTTGATGTGCTCCGGCACCCACGTGATCTGCTGGTTGAGCTCAAGCATCCGGTCGCGGATCTTCGTCGTGGCGACGAACCACGACGAGACTGCCATGTAGATCAACGGCTGGCGGCAGCGCCAGCAGTGCGGATAGGAGTGGTCATAGGTCTCGTGCCTGACGAAGACCGTGCCGGCTGTCGTCGACCCCATCTCGCCCTCGCCCGCGCGTGCGAGCCTTGAGGTGGTCGATGACGTGCGGGTTGGCGTCGAAGACGTGCATGCCCTCGAAATCAGTCACCGGATACGTGAAGCACCCGTCCGATCCGACGGGCACGACGGTTTCGACGCCGAGTTGGTCCAGGACGGCCTTGTCGTCCTCACCGAAGCCGGGCGACATGTGGACCAGACCGGTGCCATCCTCGGTCGTGACGAAGTCCGCGGCCGAGATCTGGTGCGCACCGGCATACCCGACGTAATAGTCGAACGGAGGTGTGTAGCGGCGCCCGACGAGATCGCGGCCCGTGAAACGCGCGACGACACGCTCGGCCGCGTCCGCCCCGAGCTCCCGCGTGTATGCCGCGAGCCGCGCCTCCGCGAGAAGGTAACGCTCCGACCCTCCGTCCTTGTCTCCCTCCACGACGACGTAGTCGACGTCGGGGTGGACCGCGACGCCCATGTTCGACGGTAGGGTCCACGGGGTCGTGGTCCAGATGAGCGCAAGCTCACCCGACTCCAGTCGATAACCCACGGTGATCGCTGGGTCCTGCCGGTTTTGGTAGACGTCCTCGTCCATCCGCAACTCGTGGTTGGACAGCGGTGTCTGGTCGTTCCAGCAGTACGGCAGAATCCGGAAACCCTCGTAGGCCAGGCCCTTGTCGTAGAGCTCCTTGAAGGCCCAGATGACCGACTCCATGTAGCTCGGGTCGAGGGTCTTGTAGTCGTTGTCGAAGTCGACCCAGCGCGCCTGGCGGGTGACATAGGTCTGCCACTCGTCGGTGTATTCGAAGACCGAAGCGCGGCAGGCGTCGTTGAACTCGGCGATGCCGAGGTCGACGATGTCCTGGGTCGTCTTGAGGCCGAGTTGGCGCTGCGCCTCAAGCTCGGCCGGCAGGCCGTGCGTGTCCCACCCGAAGCGCCGCTCGACGCGCCGACCGCGCATCGTCTGGTAACGGGGGACGATGTCCTTGACATAGCCGGTCAACAAGTGGCCGTAGTGCGGCAGACCGTTGGCGAACGGAGGCCCGTCGTAGAAGACGAACTCGTTGGCGCCATCCGCCCCGGCAGCACGGCCCTCGACGGACGCCTCGAAGGTGCGGTCCTGGGTCCAGTAGGCCAGGACGCCTTCCTCGATGTCGGGGAAACGCGGGCTCGGGGCCACGCCAGCGGCGCCGGTCTGGGTGCTGGCCTTGGGGTAGGTCACTGGGGTCCGTCCTTGCATCGGTCTGCCTGAGTCGTCTCTCGTATGTCGTGCACGAGGACGACGCTCCGGAGGTCTGCTTCCCCGGCTAGGGAACGATCTCCGGCGGCACCGCGGTACCACCTCGCTTGCCGGATGCCAGGCGCTCACGATCCTCGCCGAGGCGAAGGGGTGACCGCGCGGCATACGACCGCTCTTGTCCCAGGGCGTCACGTGCCCACGACGTCCGGTTCTACTGGGCGCGCGAGGCGCCGTTCTTCCGGAGGCTCACCGGTGATGGCCGGGTCGATGCCGCTTGGGACAGTCTACGCGAGCGGCGTCTGGTCCGCCGCCGGGTGTGCCTCGGGGACAGGCGTGGCGCGTCTCGGCCAGAGGAAGGCCACGACGGCAACGAGGACGGTGAGCGCCCCGCTGCCGAGCCAGATCCACGGCGTGATCGTCGTGGCTGCCGAGGTGCGGTCGGCCCAGCCGACCCACATGGGGACTAGGCCGAGCCCGGCGACGAAGCCCCAGGCGGCGGGCCCGGGTTCGGTCGACGTCGCGAGGCGGAAGGCTGCGACCCCGGTGATGACCGCAATGATCCAGCCGTAGCCGAGGATCGTCCAACTGGCCCACATCGACCCGATGCCGACACCGGCCCATCGGGCGAAGGCGCGCCAGTCACGACCAGCGCTCGGCACACCTTCTGCCACGGTCAGGCCAGCCCCAAGGCGTGGGCTTCTTCCCAGAGCTCGTCACGGACGCTCGGGTGGGCCGCCTTGTTGATGATCGACCAGCACTGATGCGCCTGGTCATGGCCGAAGATTTCGGCGATGCCCTGCTCGGTGATGATCGCGCTGTGCTGGAAGCTCGTGACCGGCTCATCGATGAGCGGGACGATCGTCGACACCTGCGCCTTGGGGTGCCACGAGCGCAGCGCCATGAGGGCTTGGCCGCCGGGTGAGTGGAGGGCGCCGACGATGAAGTCGGTCTGGCCACCGAATCCTGAGTGGATCCGGGCATTGATGCGCGATGCGTTGGCCTGCCCGAACAGGTCGATCTGCAGGGCGGTGTTGATCGAGGTCATCTGCGGCTGCTGGGCGATCTCGGCCGGAGCATTGGTGACCTCGGTGCGGCGCATGAGGACCGCGGGATTGAGGTGCATCCACTCGTAGAGCTCCGCGCTGCCTGCAGAGAAGGACGCGACGATCGGCCGATCGGGGTCCATCGCCCCGGCGTCGATGAGGGTGAGGACACCGTCGGAGAACATCTCGGTCCAGATGCCGAGCCCCTTGAGCTTGGCCAGGCCGGGCAGGACCGCGTCGGGCACCATGCCGATGCCAAGTTGCAGGGTGGCGCCGTTGCGGACCCGGCTCGCAGCGAACTCACCGATGACGGCCGCATCGCCGGTCTGCGCGGTCATGACCGGTCGGCGAGACTGCGTGGCGATCGGCAGGTCGACCTCATAGATCGCATCGAAGTCGGCCACGTCGTATTCGCTGTCACCAAAGGTGTAGGGCATCTTGGCGTTGGCCTGGGCGATGATGACACCGCCGCGAGCCTTGCACGCCTCGATCGCCCCGACGACGACATTGGTCTCGATCCCCAAGGACACTTTTCCGTTGTGCGGCAACGAGGTATGTGCGATGACAGCGTCCGGGGGCAGCGTCCGGGAGAACAGCAGTGGCACCATCGACAGGCGAGCCGGGACGTAGGACAGCCGCGGGCTCTTGCGCATCCCGGGGCCGACGAAGGAGGTCTCGTGGGTGATGCCTTCGCGCATCGGCAGACCGGCGTGCGCGGCCAGCATGTTGAGGGTGAACTCAGGAAGTGCCTGGTCGGCGATCCTGAGGAGTTCGAACGGAATCGCGGCGTTACCACTGGCCACGATGCGCGGGTTCGGCGGCAGATTTTCCAGGAGCGAGACGACCTCGGCGAGCGTGGCAGACATACCCCAACTATGGCCCATTGTCAGGAGATCCCCGGCCAGCCCCATCGTGTCCGGTGAGCGAACTCTCACCCTTCACGCCTTGCCAGACTCCGGTTGCCTATGCGTCGACCTCCAGCGGACTACTGTCGGCGACATGACCCGGTTGCCGGCCGATTGCGTCTCCGAGGGTGCCCTCGTCACCGACCCCGACATCGTCGCGACGTATGCCGTCGACTCCTCCTACGGGGCCATCCCCGCGGCCGATGTCACCCTCGTGCGGGCGCGCGATATCGACGATGTCGTCGCAGTGCTCCGCGAGGCGCAGGCGCGCGGCATACCGGTCGTGCCCCAAGGCGCCCGGACCGCCCTGACCGGTGCGGCCTGCGCCGTGGAGGGGGGCATCATCCTCAACGTCGAGGACCTGATCGGCATCGACATCGACCCCGTCGAAGGCCTCGCGTGGGTCGGGCCCGGCGTCGTCACCGCCGACCTCAAGGGTGCGGCGGCCGAGCAGGGTTTGCACTATCCGCCCGACCCGGCCTCAGCCGACACGTCGACGATCGGGGGCAATATCGCGACAAACGCCGGCGGGCTGTGCTGTGTGAAGTACGGCGTGACCGCCGACTATGTCTCCGCGCTCGAGGTGGTGCTCCCCGGCGGGGAGCGGATGCACACGGGCAAACGCACCGCCAAGGGGGTCGCGGGCCTCGACCTCACCGGACTGTTCGTCGGGTCCGAGGGCACCCTCGGTGTGGTCAC
This sequence comes from Dermatophilaceae bacterium, assembly GCA_037046615.1. Taxonomy (GTDB): domain Bacteria; phylum Actinomycetota; class Actinomycetes; order Actinomycetales; family Dermatophilaceae; genus Phosphoribacter. The sequence continues at coordinate 92,929 of JBAOHD010000020.1, read as the reverse complement.
GAAGGCCCTCGTGGCGCTCCGGCCCGCGCCCGACCCGGCGCTGACCGCGCTGGCGACCTTCGACTCGCTCGACGCGGCCGTCCAGGGCATCCTCGCGGTGCGCGAAGACCGACACCGGCCGTGCCTGCTCGAGTTCCTCGACCGAGCCTCTCTCGACGCGATCGCAGCCGTGGGCGACTATGGCTTCCCGCTCGACTGCGAGGCCGCCCTCCTCGTCCAGTCGGATCGGCCGGAACACACCAGCGAGGACGTCGAGCGGTATGCCGCAGCGCTCACCCGCGCGGGCGCAGCGGAGGTGGCGGTGGCCGACTCCCGCAGCGAGGCCGAGTTGCTCATGCAGGGCCGACGGATGCTCAACTACGCCCTCGAACACAAGGGCCCCCGCCTCGGCGAGGACGCCTGTGTCCCGATCAAGGCGCTGGCGGATTTCGTCCGAGCGGGCCAGCGGATCGCCGCCGAGACCGGCGTGGAGATCACGCTGTCCGGCCACGGCGGCGACGGCAATCTCCACCCCTCGCTGTTCTTCGACGGCACCCCTGGCGACCACGAGCGGGTGGAGCACGCGCTCGACCTCGTGCTGCGCGCTGCCTTGGACCTCGGCGGCACCATCACCGGCGAGCACGGGGTCGGGCTGCAGAAGCGTCGGCACCTGCGCTGGGAGCTGGGCGAGGCGGAGATTGCCCGTCAGCGGGCGATCAAGGCGGTCTTCGATCCTCGCGGCATCATGAACCCGGGCAAGGTCTACTGACACAATCCCCTTATGCAGGAGACCGAGACCCGCGGCGGGTGGCTCAGCCGTGAGGAGTTGCGCGACGCTCGCGACCGCCTTCCGATTCTCTACGTCAACGTCGTCCCCGTGCGGGTCGATGACCGTAGCCAGGTGACCAAGGTCGGCCTGCTGCTGCGGGCCGACGCCGAGGGGCGGATCGCGCGTGAGTTGGTCTCCGGGCGGGTGCTCTACCACGAGCGAGTGCGCGACGCCGTGCTGCGCCATGTCGAGCGCGATCTCGGGCCGATGGCCTTGCCCCAGGTGCCGCTGTCACCGCAGCCGTTCGCCATCGCCGAGTACTTCCCCACTCCGGGGGTCACGCCCTTCCACGACCCGCGGCAGCACGCTGTCGCCTTGGCTTACATCGTCGTCCTCATGGGCGATTGCGCCCCCACCGGCGACTCGCTGGATCTCGCCTGGCTGACTCCTGCGGAAGCGGCGGCCTTGGCCGCCACGTCGGAGATGTCCGGGGGTCACGGCGTGGTCTTACGGCAGGCGCTGTCCCACCTCGGCATCCCCGTCTAGGTCAGTGCTGGGACCCGCTTGAGCTGCTCGTCAGCCCGCATCGGCCGCTGCGTCGGCATCGCCACGGCGTTCGAGCGCCCACTCGAAGCGGCAGCGCGCGACCTGGGCGCGGTCGGTCGCGGAGGCGAGCCGCACGGCATACCGGCTGGGCGGTGAAGCTGTCACGGTCGTGACGGCAGGGTGCCTGCGACGGTGAGCGGCAGCAAGGTGCGCCCGGTGGGACCGATCTCGATCGCGGTGCCCATCTGTGGGCAAACCCCACAGTCGAAGCACGGGCTCCAGCGGCAGTCGTCGACCTCCTGCTCGTCGAGGGCCGCCTGCCAGTCCTCCCAGAGCCAATCCCGGTCGAGTCCGGAGTCGATGTGGTCCCACGGCAGGACCTCATTCTGCTCGCGCTCCCGCGTGGTGAACCAGTCGACAGAGATCGGCGCATCGGCGAAAACAGTTGCGGCGCAATCCATCCAACGCTCATAGGAGAAGTGCTCGCGCCATCCGTCAAAGCGCCCACCTGCGCGCCAGACCGCTTCGATGACCGGGCCGACCCGGCGATCGCCCCGGGAGAGCAAGCCCTCGACAATCCCAGGCTGGCCATCGTGATAGCGGAAGCCAATCGATCGGCCATACCGCCGGTCAGCCCGGATGGCTTCACGGAGCTTGTGCAATCGAGCGTCGGTCTCCTCGGCGCTGAGTTGGGCCGCCCACTGAAAGGGCGTGTGCGGTTTGGGGACGAATCCGCCGATCGACACCGTGCACCGGATGTCTCGGAGCCCGCTGACCTGACGCCCGGTTTCGATGACCTTGGCCGCGAGTGCGGCGATCTGCAGGACGTCGTCGTCGGTCTCGGTCGGGAGCCCGCACATGAAGTAGAGCTTGACCTGCCGCCACCCGGCGCCATAGGCAGCCGCGACGGTGTCGATGAGATCCTGCTCGCTCACCATCTTGTTGATGACCCGGCGGATCCGCTCCGAGCCTCCCTCGGGCGCGAAGGTTAGTCCCGAGCGGCGCCCGTTGCGTGTCAGCTCGTTGGCGAGGTCGATGTTGAACGCGTCCACGCGGGTCGACGGGAGCGAGAGGCCGGTCTGGGTGCCCTCGTAGCGATCGGCAAGCCCCTTGGTGAGATCGGCGATCTCGGTGTGATCGGCCGAGGACAGGGACAGCAGGCCGACCTCTTCGTAGCCGGTCGCGGCCAGCCCTGCAGCGACCATCTCTCCGATGCCGTCGATCGAGCGCTCTCGCACGGGGCGGGTGATCATGCCTGCCTGGCAGAAGCGGCAGCCTCGCGTGCACCCGCGGAAGATCTCGACGGACATTCGCTCGTGGACCGACTCGGCCAGGGGCACGATCGGAGTCTTGGGGTAAGGCCAGGCGTCCAGGTCGGTCACCGTGTGTTTGGAGACCCGCCACGGTATGCCGGGCCAGCTCGCCCGAGGTGCCACCCGGTGGATCCGGCCGTCCGGCAGGTAGCTGACGTCGTAGGCCGCTGGGACATACGCAACCCCGGACTGAGCGAGCCTCAGGAGCAGTCCTTGGCGACCACCCGGCATACCGTCGCGTTTCCATGCCCGGGTGAGGTCCGTGATGGCCAGGGCCGCCTGCTCGCCGTCTCCGACGACGACGGCATCGACGTAGTCGGCGATGGGCTCGGGGTTGAAGGACGCATGCCCACCCGCGACGACGACGGGGTCGCCGTCAGTGCGGTCGGCTGAGCGCAGCGGGATGCCGGCGAGGTCGAGGGCGGTGAGGAAGTTCGTGTAGCCCAACTCAGTGGAGAAGGACACTCCGAAGAGGTCGAAGTCACCGACCGCGCGATGCCCGTCGACGGTCAGTTGCGGCACGTTGCTGGCACGGAGCAGGGCTTCCATGTCTGGCCACACGGCATACGTGCGCTCGGCCAAGGCGTCGGGACGTTCGTTGATGACTTCGTAGAGGATCATGACGCCCTGGTTGGGCACACCGACCTCGTAGGCGTCGGGATACATCAGCGCCCACCGAGTCGTGAGGGCCTGACCGTCGGGCCCGTGCCCGCCGCAGTCCCAGTCCTTGACCTGGGAGTTGAGCTCGCCGCCGACATATTGGATCGGCTTGGTCGACGCGATCGAGCAAGGGCTCGAGATCGCTGAAGCGGGACTCTCCAGGCATCGGTCGAGTCTAGCGGCGTGACATGACGAGGCCACCCGGCGTCATCGCCAGGTGGCCTCGTCGTCATCGGCTCATCACGAGCCGTGTGACACCTCAGTCGTAGAGCGCCTCGAGCTGTCCCTTGTATTTCTCGGCGACCGTCTTGCGCTTGAGCTTGAGGCTCGGCGTCAACTCGCCCTCATCGACGGTGAAGTCACGATCAAGGATGGTGAACCGCTTGATCGTCTCCCACCGGTTGAGGTGGGTGTTGAGCGCGTCGATGTGACCCTGGATGAGTTCCCGGGTCTCGGGAGCCTGGGTGATCTCGGCGTAGGACTTGCCTGCCAAGCCGGTGCCCGCCGCCCAGGCCGTGATCGCATCAGGGTCGAGCGTCACGAGCGCGGTGGCGTAGTTTTTGCCGTCACCGTAGACGAGCATCTGCGACGCGTAGGGGCACTTGGCCTTGAACGTGCCCTCGACCTGAGAAGGCGCGATGTATTTGCCGCCGGAGGTCTTGAAGAGGTCCTTCTTCCGGTCGGTGATCTTGACGAAGCCTTCGCCGTCGATCTCACCGATGTCACCGGTGCGGAAGTAGCCCTGCTCGTCAAAGACCTCGGCATTGGCGTCCGGCCGGTTGCGGTAACCGCGCATGACGCCGGGACCCTTGATGAGGATCTCGCCGTCGTCGGCGATCTTGACGTCAGTGCCCGGGATCGGCCACCCGACGGTGCCGAAGCGGTAGCTGCCGTGCGTCGGACGGTTGACACAGGTGGCGGCGGAGGACTCGGTGAGACCGTAGCCCTCGATGACGAGCAGGCCGGTCGACCCGAACCACTTGGCAATGTCGGCGTTCAACGCGGCCGAGCCGGAGATGAAGAAGCGCACCCGCCCGCCAAACCGCTCGCGGATCTTGCTGAGCACGAGCTTGTCGGCGATGGCGTACTGGAACATCACGAGGGGGCTCGGTGCGCGTCCGACCGATTGGGCCTCCATGACCTGGCGACCCACGCCGAGCGACCAGTCCATGAGCTTGCGCTTGATCCCGGTCTCGTTCTCGACCATCATCGCGATCCGCGCGTAGGCCTTCTCGAAGATGCGCGGGGCGGCGCCCATGAAGGTCGGTTTGATGACCGCGAGGTTGTCGACGATCTTGTCAATCTTGCCGTCGACAGCTGTCGCAAAACCCATCTGCAGCGGGAAGGTCAGCAGGATCTTGCCAAAGATGTGCGACAGCGGCAGCCAGAGGAACTGCAGATCGTCTTCGCTGAGGAGCTTGATCGAGTCGACTGCCGCGCCCTCGTAGATGATCGCGTCTTGGGTGAGTTCCGCGCCCTTGGGGCGACCCGTTGTGCCCGAGGTGTAGATGATGACCGCGAGATGCTCGGGGCCGACGAGGTCGATCCGCTCGTCGACGAGGGTGGGCCGCGCAGCCAGGGCCTCACGGCCGAGGGCCTCGAGCTCGGCCAGCGAGATGACCCAGTCGTCGCCCTCTTCGTCACCGTTCTTGGCCTCACCTGTGAAGGTGATGACCTTCACGACCTCGGGGATCTCGGTGCGGTGGGTGCGGAGCTTCTCGACCTGGCCGTCGTCCTCGGCGAAGATGAACCGGCTGCCCGAGTCGCTGATGATGTAAGCGACGTCCTCGGCCATGGTCGTGGGGTAGACCGTCGTCGTCGCCCCACCGGCGCACATGATCGACAGGTCGGCGAGCACCCATTCGTAGCGGGTCGTCGAGGCGATCGCGACGCGGTCCTCGAGGTGTAGTCCGAGGGACATGAGGCCGGCCGACATCGCGTAGACCCGGTCGCGCGTCTCGTTCCAGGTCACCCGCTCGAGGTGGCCGTCCTTGAAGTACTGCCAGGCCTCCCGCGGCCCGGACTTCGCGACTCGATCGCGGAAGAGTGCGCCGATGCTCGGCGCGCGGTTGGTGAGTACGTCCTGGTCGACTCTCTCGTCGACAGCAGACTTCATCGCCACGTGGACTCCTTTGTGGGGTCGAGGTTCCCAGGATCATGCCAGCACTGTTACTGCCCGGTAAAGGACCGGGGAGAGCTCAGCCCGGCAGTGGCCCGGGGATTGCTGACACCACCGTATGCCGTGGAGTGCGTCACACGGCGATTCGGACCTCTGCGAGTTGGGGAAGTCGGGCGAAATGCCGGCCAAAACACCCGAACCCACTCCTGCTACGGCTGCGGGACCCCGAGGACCTCGCGGCAGCGGACGACGTCGGCGTGCATCTGGACGACAAGGGGCTCGATGCCCTCGAAACGCAGGGTCTCGCGCAGCCGAGTCACGAGGTCGAAGGCGATCCGCTCGCCATAGAGATCGAGATCGTGCCGATCGATGACGTAACCCTCGACCCGACGGTCGACTCCGTCGAAGGTCGGGTTGGTGCCGATCGAGATGGCCGTCGGCAGGACCCGGTCGGTCGCATCGAGCGGGAGGTCCAGGCGGGTGAGCCACCCGGCATACACGCCGTCGGCCGGGACCTGGCCCTCGATCCGGCCCCCGAGGTTGGCCGTGGGAAACCCGAGAAGGCGACCACGGTGGTCACCGTGGACGACGAGGCCGGCGACACGGGGCAGCCGGCCGAGCATCCTGGTCGCCGTCTCGATATCGCCAGCGACGAGGGCGGCACGGACGCCCGTCGAGGACCAACGCTCCCCCTCACCGACGTCGGCGATCGACGTCACCTCGAAACCGCGGGTCTTGCCGAGATCGATGAGGGTCTGCACCGACCCGCTGTTGCGGACCCCGAATCGGGTGTCGGCACCCGACGACGATCGCGCGGGCGTGCAGAGCCCCCACGAACACGGAGTCGACGAACTCTTCCGGCGTCTGGGACGCGAACTCGCGCGTGAACTCAAGGACGAGGACGGCGTCGAGACCGGTGTCGGCGAGGAGGTCGAGCCGCTGCTCGAGCGAGGTCAGCGCCGAGGGCGCGCGCTCGGGATAGAGCACGGCGATGGGGTGAGGGTCGAAGGTCACCGCGATCGACGGCAGCCCAGCCGTCGCAGCTCGCTCGGTGAGCCGGGCGAGCACGGCGCGGTGGCCGCGGTGCACGCCGTCGAAGTTGCCGAGAGTCGCCACTGTCGCCCCGAGGTCCGCAGGCACCTCATCGAGGCCGTTCCACACGTGCACGGAGGACACTCTACGAACCTCCGGGGGTGAAGACGACATGCGAGCGCGCTCTGGGCCCTGATTCGTCGATCACGGCCACGAGCCGGCCGTCAGGTCCGAAAACCGCGACGACCCCTTCGCCCGTTGCGCGTGAGTCAAGAGGCCGACCATGGGAGACCGCCAGCGCCTCCTGTTCGGTGAGCGTCCGCGTTGGGAGCGCGGCTCGGGCTGCGTCGCCGAGCGGGATGATCGGCAGCCCACTCCTGCTCGCCGCCGCGTCGGTCAGCGCAGGCAACGGGTGACAGGCGCTCACGAGGAGAGATCCGACCCGGGTGCGCCGGAGCGCGGTGAGGTGGCCTCCCACCCCGAGCGCCGCCCCGAGGTCACGAGCCAGCGCGCGGACATAGGTGCCGGAGGAGACGTCGACCTCGACGTCGAGGTCCAGGACCGCCGTCCCGTCGTGCGCATGCGTATGCCGCGTCGCCAAGACCTCGAAACGAGACACGGTCACCGGCCTGCCGGCCAAGGTCACCTCTTGTCCCGCCACGGACTTTGGCGTAGGCCCGGACTCCGTCGACCTTGATGGCGCTCACCGATGACGGCACCTGGATGACGGTGCCGGTCAGCTCGGCGATCGCTGCCGGCACCCGGCCGGTCAGCTCGTCGGTGACGCCAGTGGATGCCGTGACCTCACCTTCGGCATCATCGGTGACCGTGGACACGCCGAGGCGGATCGTCGCGGCATACCCCTTGTCGCAGCCGACGAGGAAGGTGAGCAACTTCGTCGCGCGTCCGATGCCCAGGACGAGCACACCGGTAGCCATCGGGTCGAGCGTGCCGGCGTGACCGACCCGACGCGTCCGGGCCAGTCTGCGGACCGTCGCGACGACGTCGTGGCTGGTGTAACCCGCCGGTTTGTCGACGAGGAGGAGTCCTTCGGGTGGTCCTGCGTCAGTCATCGAGACGGTGCGCCTCGTCGCCGACCACATCTTCGTGCTGGTCGTCCTCATCCGAGGCGACGACGGGCTTGCGATAGGGGTCGGAGTCGCCGGCGTATGCCGCCCGCGCGGCCGCTTGGGCGATCTGCTCGTCCCGTGCCTTCGTCGCCGCCAGGAGTTCGGCCAGGTGAGCGGCGTCTTCCGGGAGCGCATCGGCGATGAACTCAATCGTCGGCGTCAACCGGATCCCGAGTTGCCCAAGGGCCGAGCGGACCTTGCCCTTGGCGGATTCGAGGGCGGCGGCGGTCGAGGCCCGCTGGGCGTCGTCGCCGAAGACGGTGTAGAAGATCGAGGCGTGCTGGAGGTCGCCGGTCACCCGGACATCGGTGACGGTGACGAAGCCGAGACGCTCGTCTTTGACGCGGTATTCGAGTTGCTCGGCGACGATCGCCTTGATCCGCTCGGCGATCCTGCGAGCGCGTGCTGCATCTGCCATGAGGTCCTCCTCGGGACGGGTGCGGGCGGTCGCGCCATGAGCTGGGGACGCGACCGATTCAGCGGTAGCTGCCAGGACGGGCCCGAGAAGGAGGAGGTATGCCGTGCACTCAACCGTGCAGGTGAGCGCACGGCATACGCCGCCTCGTCATGGGGCCTCGTCCGGTTAGGAACGCGGCTTCTCGCGCATCTCGTAGGTCTCGATCATGTCCTCGAGCTGGAGGTCGTTGAACGAGCCGAGGTTGATGCCGCACTCGTAGCCCTCGCGGACCTCGGTGACATCGTCCTTGAACCGTCGCAGACCCGCGATCTCGATGTTCTCGACCGACGACGACACCGCGGCGCGTGATGCGTGCGCGGGCCCCGCGGCGGATTTCGCCGGAGCGGACGATCGAGCCGGCGATATTGCCGAACTTGCTCGAGCGGAAGATCTCCCGGATCTCGGCGGTGCCGAGGGAGACCTCTTCGTACTCGGGCTTGAGCATGCCCTTGAGGGCTGCCTCGATGTCCTCGATGGCCTGGTAGATGACCGAGTAGTAGCGGATCTCGACACCCTCGCGGTCGGCGACCTCGGCGTTCTGGCCTTCGGCGCGGACGTTGAACCCGATGATGATCGCGTTGGACGCCATCGCCAGGTTGATGTTGTTGAGGGTGATCGCGCCGACGCCTCGGTCGATGATGCGCAGGTCGACCTCGTCGCCCACATCGATCTGCAGCAGCGCGTCTTCGAGGGCTTCGACCGAACCCGACACGTCACCCTTGAGGATGAGGTTGAGGGTTTCGACCTTGCCCGCCGCGAGGGCTTCGTTGAGGTCCTCAAGGCTGATCCGCTTGCGGGCCTTGGCGAGCGCGGCCTGGCGGTCGGCGGCCTCACGGCGCTCGGCGATCTGCCGAGCGGTGCGGTCGTCGGGTGCCACGACGAAGCTGTCACCGGCGCGGGGCACTGAGGACAGGCCGAGGACCTGCACCGGACGCGAGGGCGTCGCCTCGGTCAGGGCATTGCCGTGCTCGTCGAGCATGGCCCGCACGCGGCCGTGAGCCGACCCCGCGACGATGGCGTCGCCGACGTGGAGGGTGCCCTGCTGGACCAGCACCGTCGCCGTCGCACCGCGACCACGGTCGAGGTTGGCCTCGATCGCGACACCGCGGGCGTCGGTGTTGGGGTTGGCCCGCATGTCCAGCGCCGCGTCGGCGGTGAGCAGGACCGCTTCGAGCAGGCCGTCGATGTTGAGGTTTTCCCGCGCAGAGACGTCGACGAACATGGTGTCGCCGCCGTATTCCTCAGCAATGAGGTTGTATTCGGTGAGCTGCTGACGGATCTTGTCGGGGTTAGCCCCGTCCTTGTCGATCTTGTTGACCGCCACCACGATCGGCACGTCGGCCGCTTGGGCGTGGTTGAGCGCCTCGATCGTCTGCGGCATGACGCCGTCATCGGCAGCGACGACGAGGATCGCGATGTCGGTGACCTTGGCACCACGGGCACGCATGGCGGTGAAGGCCTCGTGACCCGGGGTGTCGATGAAGGTGATCGCTCGGTCGACGCCTTCGTGCTCAGTGACGATCTGGTAGGCACCGATGTGCTGAGTGATGCCGCCGGCTTCGGTCGCGATGACGTTGGCGTGGCGGATGGCATCAAGCAGCCTGGTCTTGCCGTGGTCGACGTGACCCATGACCGTGACCACCGGCGGACGCGGAGCGAGGTGATCGTCGTCGACCTCTTCATAGTCGAGATCGATGTTGAAGGCCGCGAAGAGCTCCTTCTCCTCGTCTTCGGGCGAGACGACCTGCACGTCGTAGCCGAGCTCGGCTCCGAGGAGCTTGAAGGTGTCCTCGTCGAGCGACTGGGTCGCGGTGGCCATCTCTCCGAGGTGGAAGAGCACCGTCACGAGCGACGCCGGGTTGGCGTTGATCTTGTCGGCGAAATCCGTGAGCGACGAACCGCGACGCACGCGGACGACGGTCGTGCCGTCGCCGCGCTGGACGCTGACGCCACCGATCATCGGTGCCTGCATCTGCTCGAATTCCTGGCGCTTGGCACGCTTGGACTTGCGGCCACGGACCGGGCGGCCGCCACCGCGTCCGAAGGCCCCCTGAGTGCCACCACGACCGGGAGCGCCCGGACGACCGCCGCCGAAGCCGCCGCCACCGCCAGCGCCACCACCGGCGCCGCCGCCGGGACGTCCGCCGAAGCCACCGCCGCCGGGCCGCCCCGGCGCACCGCCGGGACGTCCGCCACCGGGGGCCGGACGGGTGCCCGGGCGACCGATGGTCGCCCGGTCAGGCGTCATGCCGGGGTTGGGGCGGGGACCACCAGGACGCGGTCCGCCGGGACCGGCCGCCGCAGGACGAGGACCGGCTGGGCCGGCCTGGCCCGTACGTGCCTGCGGACGCGGCATACCTTGGCTCGGGGAGAACGGGTTGTTGCCGGGACGGGCCCCTTCACGGGGCGGACGACCCATGCCCTGGCTGGGCGCGAACGGGTTGTTGCCGGGACGTGGGGCTCCCGGACGTGGCGCGGGGCGCGGACCGGGAGCGCCAGCGCCAGGCTGACGACCGGCGCCAGGCTGCGGCGGTGCGGCAGGTGCCGGGGCGGCAGGGGTCGGACGCGGACCCGGCGCCGGGGCGGCGGGACGTGTCGGTGCTGCGGATGCGGCGGGGCGTTCGACCTGCGCAGGTGCCGGAGCTGGTGCGGGGGCTGGTGCTGGTGCTGGTGCGGCAGCAGTGGGTGCTGGTGCCGGTGCGTCGGTCGCCGGGACCGGGGGCGCCGAGGCGACGGGGGCAGCGGGTGCGGGTGGGGCCTGTCGGGGACCGGGGGTCGGTCCGGCCGGGCGCGCCGGCGCGGGACGTGCTGCCACACCGCTGCTCGCGGGGCTGCTGCTGGCCGGGGCGGGAGCAGCCTTGGCGGCGGCCGCGGGTGCGGCCGGTTCAGGCTTGGGGAAGGTCTCGTGGACCTTGCGGACGACGGGTGCCTCGACAGTCGAGGATGCCGACTTGACGTATTCCCCCATCGCATTCAGATGCGCGAGCAGGGTCTTGCTGTCGGTGCCGAGCTCTTTGGCGAGCGCGCTCACACGGACTTTAGTCACGTTTCTCCTGTCTTCGGCCTCGTGCCGCGACAGGACGCGGGGCCGTGCTACTGCTGGGGCTTGCTCATTGCTGAGTACTCATCGGGTGCTCATCAGCGTCTAACCCGCCTTGGTGGTGGTGTGGGTGGTGCCGGTATGGGTCATGCGTGTGCCTGGAGGTATGCCGCGACAGGAGCCGGATCGGGCTGCCCGGACAGACCGAGAGCTCGACCGAAGGCTCGTCGCCGGACGGCATGTGCGAGACAACCGAGGTCTGAATGAAGCCAGGCGCCTCGACCAGGCTGTCGACGCCGAACGTCAACGACCAGGCGTGAAGTGCCCGCATCGTCAACGGCCGAGGCCACTCGCACGAGTGCCGACCAGCTATCCACGCGGCGGCATCCCACGCACGTGCGCTGCGGTTGGTGCCGCGCCCGCGAGCCGTGGGGTGACGCCTTTCGGAGTCCAGACCGGTCGGTCGGATTCAGTGTACCGTGCGCGGGTTGACCCGACGTGCTCACGCGCGAGGGGTCGGGGATGTCGCGACCTGCCCGGGGGCCGCTCCGTCACCGGCAGGGGCGGTGTCAGGTTTGATATCGATCCGCCAGCCGGTCAGCTTGGCGGCCAGGCGGGCGTTCTGCCCCTCTTTGCCGATGGCCAAGGACAGTTGATAATCCGGGACAACGACACGGACAGCGCGCAGCTGCGGGTCGACGATGGTGACGGACTGGACGCGTGCCGGCGACAAGGCAGCGGCGACGAACTCGCGAGGATCGTCGGAGTAGTCGACGATGTCAATCTTCTCGCCATGCAGCTCGGCCATGACGGCACGGACTCGGGCGCCCATCGGGCCGATACACGCACCCTTGGCGTTGACCCCTGGCACCTTGGCGCGCACAGCGATCTTCGTGCGATGGCCGGCCTCCCGGGCGAGCGCACCGATCTCAACGGTGCCGTCGGCGATCTCGGGGACCTCAAGCTTGAACAGCGCCTTGACGAGGTTGGGGTGAGTGCGGGAGAGGCCGATCTGCGGACCCTTGGGGCCCCGCTTCACGCTGACGACGAAGCACCGGAGCCGATCGCCGTGGACGTATTTCTCCCCCGGCACCTGCTCGGCCAACGGGAGGATCCCCTCGACCGTGCCGAAGTCGACGAGGACGGCGCGCGGGTCGGGTCCTTGTTGGATGACCCCCGAGACGATGTCCCCCTCGCGCCCCTTGAAGTCTCCGAGGATGGCTTCGTCCTCGAGGTCCCGCAGCCGCTGGACGATGACCTGGCGCGCCGTCGCAGCGGCGACACGGCCGAAATCGGCTGGGGTGTCGTCGAATTCGGGGCCGGGCTCACCGCGGGTCGGGCGCTCGGACTCGTCGGTGGACGGGATCAGCTCACCCTCCTCGCGCGCCCACACGATGACATGCCCGGTCTTGCGGTCGAGTTCGACCCGAGCGAGGCGGTGGGACCCCTCGGTGCGGTGATAAGCGACGAGGAGCGCCTGTTCGATGGCGGCGACGAGGACGTCGAGGCTCAGATCGCGCTCGCGTTCGAGGGCACGCAGTGCAGAAAGATCAATGTCCATCCGGGGTCTCCTCCTCGGAGTCGTCTGCGTCGAAGGGGCCCTCCTCAAGGGCGCCCTCATCGAGGTCCACCTCGTCGAGTCGCGCGAACTCGACGTCGATCCGGGCCCGGCGGACGTCTGCGAAAGGGATGACGACATCCGCGCCGGATGCCAGTCGCAGCGTGGCTGACGCGTCGTCGACGCGGACGATGCGCCCTTGGGTCGTGGTGCCGTCGGCGCCGGTCACCGTCACGAGGCGACCGACATTGCGGCGCCATTGCCGCCACGACGTCAGGGGTCGACCCACGCCGGGTGAGCTGACTTCGAGGACGTATGGCTGGGATCCGGTGACATCACTCGCGTCGAGCGCGTCGCTGATCACGCGGGTCGCGTCGGCGATGTCATCGAGGGTGAGCGGCGGGATGTGGCTTTCGGCGTCGGTCGGGTCGACATCGGCCAAGGCGTCGTCGACGGCGATCCGAAGGACAGAGCGCTTGCCTGCTGGGGTGATCGTGAGGTCTTCGATGACCAGTCCCAGATTGTCCAGCGGGACCTGGAGTGTCGAGCGGATTCGGTCGGGCACCATGCCGGTCCTCCCTTCCAACTCTTGTCGAACTCTTCTCGAATGCGTGCCATCCCACTCTAACCCTCGCCCGACACCCCCATGGGATCATGCTCGGGTGCCCGACCGCCCGCCCTCCCGCGCCGTGACACGTCGGGCGGTGCTCCGGTGGGGCGTTGGCGGCGGTGCCCTGGCGGCCGGCCTCTCTCTGGCCGGCTGTGGAGTGCGGATCGACGACGGTGCGACGGTGCCCTTCCTGACCCGCCAACGGATGGCCGATGAGGACATCGTGCTCGCGGCATACCGGCACGAGGTTGTGCTTGTCCGACTCACGGGCGCCGCGACGGACCCCGACCCCGCCACGGTCGCCCTGGTGCGATCCGCGGCACCGCGGCATACCGAACACGCCGCAGCGGTGCGAGCGATCCTCGTCGCGGGCGGCGTGCCCGACCACCTCATCGACCCACCCACCTCGACGGGCTCTGCGACAGGGTCCCAGACAGGGTCCACGACTCCCCCGCCGCCGGTGCCAGCGACGGTCGCGGCGATCCGCGATGCCGCCCTCGAAGCGGCCGGCCCCGCGGCCACGTCCGCAGTGGACCGCGCAACCACAGACCATGCCCTTGTCCTGGCCTCGGTTGCCGCCCACGCGGCAGTGCTCGCAGCATCACTCGGTGGCCCGCCGCCCTCTAGCCCAGCACTGCCCGCCTCCGCGGCCGCCGCCCTCCTGCCCCCGACACGTGCCGCTGCGTATGCCGTCGAGGTGGCTGCCGCTCGGATCCCAGCCGCCGACCGGACGCGCGCACTCGCCACCGTGGCCTGGTTGCGCGCTCGGGAGCGGGACTGGGTGACGGCCGCTGGGCCGCTCGCGCCGCTCCCCGACCTTGGTTTCCGCCTCCCAGGGCCGGTGGCGAGCCCGGCGGAGGCGACCGCCAGCATCGGCGCGGCTCTCGCGGGGCTCGTTGCGGTCGGCCTGAGTCCACTAGCGACGAGTGACCGGCCGGCCGGCATGGCGGGGGCCGTCGTGAGTGCCCACGTCGAGACCATTCGCCACGCGATGACGTGGGGCGTCCCCCTGTCTGCCTTCCCCGGTCTGGCCCGTCCGTGACACGCTCGGGCCATGGCCCGACGACTTGCAGCCGCCCTGAGCCCCTATCTCCGACAGCACGCCGACAACCCCGTGGACTGGTGGGAGTGGGGACCTGAGGCCTTCGCCGAGGCTCGGCGCCTCGACATCCCCATCCTCTTGTCCGTCGGTTATGCGGCCTGCCATTGGTGTCACGTCATGGCTCACGAGTCGTTCGAGGCCGATGACGTGGCCGCTGCTCTGGATGGGCGGTTTGTGGCGATCAAGGTCGACCGGGAGGAGCGCCCCGACGTCGACGCCATCTATATGGCGGCGACGACCGCGCTGACCGGACGCGGCGGCTGGCCGATGACCGTGCTGCTCACCCCTGAATTGACGCCGTTCTGGGCAGGCACCTATCTGCCCAAGGCCCAGTTCCTCGCGCTCCTCGACGCGGCGACGCAGGCGTGGACCTCGCGCCGCGAGGACGTCGACCGATCGGCGTCGCACATCCTTGATGCGGTCACTCGGGCAGTCTCACCCCAGCCGGCGGTGCCGATCGACGAGGGCAGCCTGGAGCACGCCGTCCACGCACTGGAGCGCACCTTCGACCGGCGCAACGGCGGATTCGGTCACGCGCCAAAGTTCCCACCGGCGATGACTCTGCTGTTCCTGCTGCGGCACGCCGAACGCACCGGGTCAGCACGAGCGATGGAGATGGTGACCCAGACCTGCGAGGCCATGGCTTACGGCGGGTTGTACGACCAGGTCGGAGGCGGCTTCGCCCGGTATGCCGTCGACGCCGGCTGGGTTGTGCCGCACTTCGAGAAGATGCTCTACGACAACGCTCTCCTCGCCCAGCTCTACGTGCAGTGGTGGCGGGCAACCGGCCACCCACTCGGCCGTCGGATCGCGCAGGAGACCTGCGAGATGCTGCTGCGTGATTTCCGCACTCGTGACGGTGGCTTTGCATCGTCCCTCGACGCTGACACCGTTGGTGTCGAAGGCGCGACCTATGTCTGGACACCCGGCGAACTCGTCGAGGTGCTCGGCGACGCCGACGGGGCACGGGCAGCGGAGGTGCTCGGGGTGACCGCGGCCGGCACGTTCGAGCACGGCAGTTCGACCCTGCGGTGGACCATCGGTCTTCCTGACCCGGGAGAGGCCCAGTGGTGGGCCGACGTCAGGGCTCGACTGGCCGCAGCCCGGGCCGCACGACCGCAACCCGCCCGTGATGACAAGGTCGTGGCCTCGTGGAATGGCTTGGCCCTGACGGCGCTGGCCCAGGTGGGATCCCTCCTGGAGGAGCCGCGTTACATCACCGCCGCAGTCGAGGCGGCTCAGTGGCTCATGTCCGGACACCTCGTCGACGGCCGCTTGCGACGAGTCTCCCGCGAGGGAGTCGTCGGCGAGGCCCGGGCCGTTGCCGACGATTACGGCAACGTCGCGTCGGGATGCATCCACCTCTTTGCCGCTACCGGTGATGCTGCGTGGCTGACCCCGGCCGGGGACCTGCTGCAGGCAGCGGCGGAGCTGTTCGGTGACGGTGACGGCGTCTTCTTCGACACAGAGGCCGAGACGGATCTCGTGACGCGGGTGCACTCCGCGTCCGACAATGCCGAACCCTCCGGTCAGTCCGCGATCGCCGCGGCACTGGTGGAGTATGCCGTGCTGACGGGCTCGGCGGACTCGCTCGAGCTGGCCGACGCGGCACTCGCCGTCGGTGGTGGACTCGCGACACATGACCCGCGTTTCGCGGGATGGACGTTGGCTGCTGCAGAGGCTCGCGTCGCGGGCCCCGTGAGCGTCGTCGTCATCCGATCCTCCCCGGACGAGGGGGCCGAGCTCCTGCGATCCGCTCGACAGGCCGCCCCGTCGGGCGCGCTCGTCGTGGCAGCACGCCCTGACCAGGACGGTGTCCCCGTGGCGACTGACCGGGGGCTTGTCGGTGGGCGGCCGGCGGCATACATCTGCCGAGGCACGGTCTGCTCGGCTCCGGTGACAGATCCCGAGCGGATGTCGGCCCTCCTTCGCGGAGACGCTCATTCCATGCCCTGGGACCACCAGGAGTAGCCAGGCCGAGTTTCCAGGGCCACATCGAAGGCACGGGCTGCATCCTCCCCACCGACGAAGAGGGCCGTTGCCCAGACGTCGGCCCACATCAGGTCCGGGCCCGCCACGGTGACGGAGGCGAGTCGATCGATCCACTCGTCAGACCGCGGGTCGTAGAGGTGCGCCCCGCGTGCCGCTGTCCCCGACGTCGCGACTGCTCCTTCCATGACGGGCACGACCCGTGCGATCCGTGATCGATCGTGGGGGTCCTCGATCCCGATCCGCCACGGGAGGGCGTCCTGCCCTGCCGGAGGGACATGGCGGTGACGGCCGGCCAGCAGATCGCCGCCGGCGTTGATGCACCACGCCGTGCCGGGCAGGCCAGAGAGGATGGCGCCAGCCCGGTCGACAGCCCAACCCTTGACCAACCCGGTCGGGTTGAAGAGTCGATGCCCGGTGGGATCGGGCAGGTGTGTGGTGAAGGCACCCCCCGTCAGGTGCGTTGCCTCCGCGCCGAGTGCGATGACCTCACCGATGAGCGGATCACAGTGTGCGAGAGCGATTTCTCCACGGGCGAGTCGACTCACGTGGGAGTCCGGACGCCAGGTCGAGAACACATCTTCGAGACAGGCGAGCTCGTGGTATGCCGCGACCACGGCTCGTTCGATGTCCGCGGAGCGGGGGTCAGGGCACCTCACGTGGATGCTCACCGGCATACCCATGAGGTGTTCGACCCACGCCCGCGAGGTCACAAATGTGCCTGATCGAGGGCGGATTGGAGCGACTGGACGTAGGCCATCGACGTCACGGTGGCACCCGAAACCATGTCGATATCGGCGCTTTGGGCCGCGACGACGGCCTGGTTGAGGATCGGCACCGCGCGGCTGTTGATCATGACGTCCTTGCGGTCGCGGTTAGGCACCTGCAGGACTGTGGCGCTGGTGATGCGCCCGTCGGCCACGGTGATCTGGACCTGGACGTTGCCGTAGCGGGTGCCGACGGCGGCACCAACAAACGTTGAGCCTCCCGCCGGGGGCGCCGGAGTGGCGGGTGTCGCAGGCTGGCCCGGAACGCGGGCCGCGCCCGGCGTCGCGGGCACGGGTGGGGTCTTGGGAGCCGCCTGACCGCCCGAGGCGGCCCGCGTCGGCGCAACCACCTGGTCGGAGGCACCGACGATGCTGGAGGTGGAGGTGCGGTAACTGAACAGCAGCACGAGGACCGTGAGAGTGCTGAGGGCCCAGATGACGATGCGACGCATGCCGATGTGTTCCTTTGTGCTGCGATCGGAGACTGTCAGTAGGTGAAACGCTCGAGGTGGATCCGTGATGGCGGGACGCCGCCGCGGATGGCGGCGTCGGCGACGAGGTCCATCCACTGCGGGTTGCCGCAGATGTAGACGTCATGGTCGGCCAGATCCGGCACGAGGTAGCGAAGAGCGTCGACGTCACTCAGGTGCGACGCCTGAGCGGGCAGCCAACTTGCCCGCGACGTTGTCCGTGACCCCAGGACGGGAATGACCCGCGCGCCGGTCTTGGCCGCCAGGTCAGCGAGTTCGTCTGCGAACACGAGGTCGCTCTCGTCATGCGCCCGGTAGACGAGGGTGAGGTCTCCTGGACGTTGTGGGAGTTCCTCGAGGAGGGCCCGCAGGGGGGTGACACCGATCCCTGACGCCATGAGGAGGACCTTCTGCCGCGTGCGGACCCCAGCGTGCAGGCGTCCGTATGGGCCTTCGATCATGACCCGGCACCCTGGCCTGAGGTCGGCCAGTTGCGCGGAACCATCGCCGAGGTGGGCGGCGGTGATCCGCAGTGTCCGGCCGTCGGGTGCTGCCGAGAGCGAGTAGGGGTGAGCACGAGTTGCTCCCGGCGCGTCAAGGAACCGCCATTGGAAGAACTGGCCAGCCCCCACTGGGAGGCGATCGAGATCACGCCCGGTGAGCACCACGCTGGTGACACCCGGGGCTTCGGCCCGCACCTGGCTCACGACAAGGCGGTGTCGGGCCGAGCGGTAGAGCGGGAGCGCGACACGGCATCCGAGCGTGGCGACAATGGAGGCTCCCCAGAGGCTCCACCAGAAGACGATGGCGGGCCGGTTGCCGATGAAGTCGTGTCCCGTCCACAACTGGTGCGGCAAGGCGAGCCCGACACCGAGATAGGCGTAGAGGTGCAGCAGGTGCCAGGACTCGTAGCGCAAGCGTGCGCGAGAACGTCGGGAGGAGGTGACGACGACCATCGTCAGGGCTGCGGTGCCGGCCAACGCCAGGAGCATGCCGGGATAGTCGAGGACGAAGTCGACGAGTGTCCCCCATAGGCCACGCGAGCCGTCTGCGGCATACCCGAGCCAGATCAGGACAACGTGGACCCACATGAGTGAGAACGACCACAACCCCACGAGCCGATGGCGCCGAGCGAGTTCGTCCTGTCCGTAGGAGCGTTCAACGAGCGGGATCCGCCCCATGAGCAGCACTTGGATGAGCAGGAGCGCCGATGCGACCAGCCCGGTCAGGCGGCCGATTCCGGAGAGCGCTCCGCCCACGGTCGCGAGGTCTTGCAGGCCCCCTTGGGAGACCCACAGCGCCACGACAGCAAGGATCGTGAGCCAGACGAATGCACCGGCCGCGTCACGCCACCACTGGGGAGTGACGAGGATCCCCATCGGCCGGTGTGGGGGGTGGGCTGGCCCCGATGCGCTCCGGGCAGGCCACCCCGCGCCCCCTGCGCCGTCGCCGGGCGCGACGGTCGTCGAACTCATACGGGGCAGTCTGCTGGTCGAACCTGGGATTTGGCTGTGAACGGTGGCGCTGCTGGCGTGGGCGCTCATGCCGAGCGTGGAGGTATGCCGGGCGCCTCGGTCCGCGGCACGGAGGAGTGGAACACGTGGGACCCGGGAACGGGTTGGGGACGGGCGAGAGGTCACGAGGTGGGGGGGGTTACGAGGTGGGGGGTTGGGGTCTCCCCTTGGTCATCTCCGGCGGTCAGGCTCAGAGCGCCTCGCGAGACTCCCGCGTCATGCCCACCACCCGAGCAGAGCTCCACCGATCTTGACGATGAACGCGCTTACGACGAGCACGAACACCGCCCGCACGAAGCCGCTGCCCAGCCGCACCGCCGTCCGCGCGCCGAGATAGCCGCCCACGAGGTTGAGAGCCCCCATCACGAGGCCAACGGTCCACAGCACGTGGCCCTGCGGCACAAAGACGGTCAACGCCCCCAAGTTCGTCGCAAAGTTCGCGATCTTTGCCTTGGCGCTGGCCTGCAAGAACGCATACCCCAGCCATCCGACGAGGGCGAAGACGAAGAACGATCCTGTGCCTGGACCGAGCGCCCCGTCGTAGGACCCGATCACCAAGCCGACGAGGACGGCATACGACGTATGCCGTCTCCCCTCGTGTCGGATGGCTGTCACCGCCCCGAGCGACGGCTTGAAAACGGTGTAGGCGCCGACGACGACGAGCAGCACGAGGATGATCGGGTTGAACGCGCTCTTGGGGATGTGCAGTCCCACGAAGGCCCCGGCGATCGAGCCGACATAGGCAGCCGCCGCCATGGGTAGCGCGGTCCGAAGATCAGGACGGATCCGGCGGTAGTAGGTGATCGAGCTGACCGACGTCCCGCAGATCGACCCCACCTTGTTCGTCGCCAGCAGTTGCGCGGGCGCAGCCCCTGGCAGGCCGATGAGCAGGGCGGGCAACTGGATCAGTCCCCCGCCCCCGACGACGGCGTCAACCCATCCCGCGAGCAGCGCGGCTGACGCGAGGAGCGCCCAGGTCGACGGGTCGAGCATCACCGCGGGGCCGACCAGGCCGCCACGATGTCCAGGACGTCCCCGAGATCATGGGCCACCCCGTCTGGAGTCGCTTCGTGCGACACCTGTTGACTTTCCGGGATGTCCGAATGTGGGATCCAGATCGCCCGCATGCCAGCCGACTGCGGGCCGTGGACATCCTCGTAAGACCGATCGCCCACATAGGCACAGCGCGCTGGTTCGACGCCCACCGACTCGGCCGCGGCGATAAAGATCTCCGTCCGGGGCTTCACCCAGGGCGTTTCACTTGAATACACATCGCCGTCGATGAGATGCAGGACGTCGTCGCGGGCGAAGATCTCCCGGTGGTAGTCCCGCGACCAAATCGTGTTGGACAGCACCCCGATACGGATCCCGTTGGCGCGCAAGCCTTCCCACAAAGGACCGATGGCGGGGTGCGTCCACGTGTGGGGCTCCCAGAAGTCACGGTATGCCGCGAGGCCGGCCTGCGTGGCGTCCGACTCGGGATCAAGGCCGGCTGCCGCGAGGATCTCGTCGAGGCGTGCGCTGATCCCGTCTCTGCGGCCGCGAGACCACGCTTCCTCCTCGGCGGCGAAGACCGCGCTCGCCGTGTCCCGGAGCGAGCAGGCGATCGCGCCCATCCCCTGCGCGAAGACATGCCACTGCTGGCGCAGGTCGACGGTGTGCCACGGAGTGATCGTGCCGCCCCAGTCGAAGATGACGGCCTCAACGGGCGGCGACGAGGTCACGCGCCCCGGACCTCGCGGCATACCTCGAGCACAGCCTCATCGACGGGCACCTCGCGGCGCTCGCCCGAGCGGCGATCCTTGACCTCGACAACACCGGTGGCGAGCCCACGACCCACGACGACAATCGTCGGCACACCGATGAGCTCGGAGTCCTTGAACTTCACCCCAGGCGACACCCCGCGCCGGTCGTCATAGATGACATCGAGCCCCTCAGCCGCCAGGCCACGGGCCAGCGTCTCGGCGGCGACAAAGACGGCCTCGTCCTTGCCCGTTGCGACGACATGGACGTCGGCCGGACTGATCTCCCGCGGCCACACCAGACCGGACTCGTCGTGGTTGCCCTCGGCGATGCACGCCACCGCACGGGAGACCCCGATTCCGTAGGACCCCATGACGACGGTCACGAGCTTGCCGTGTTCGTCGAGGACCTTGAGGTCGAGCGCCTCTGCGTACTTCTTGCCCAACTGGAAGATGTGACCCATCTCGATGCCCCGGGCAGCCTCGAGACCGTCCCCGTCACCGCAGGACGGGCACGCGTCACCGACGCGCACCTCGGCCGCCTCGATCGTGCCGTCGGAGGTGAAGTCACGACCCGCGACGAGTCCGATAACGTGCTGGCCGGACACATTGGCGCCCGTCACCCAGGCCGTGCCGACAGACACGCGCGGGTCGGTGAGATAGCGCACGCCCGTGGCGGATTCTGTGCCGAGAGCTTGCGGGCCGATATAGCCGCGCACGAGGCCGGGGTGCTTGGCGAACTCGGCCTCGTCGAAGGCAGCAACGACAGCCGGATCGACCTGGGCAGCGAGCCGCTTCTCGTCGACCTCGCGGTCACCAGGCACGCCGATGACGAGTGGCTCGCGTCGACCGTCGGGATACTCCAGGAGCACGACGACGTTCTTGAGGGTGTCGGCAGCTGTCCACGGGCGATCGCCCCGGGGATGCGCCGCGTTGACGAAGTCCACGAGGGTCTCGATCGTCGGAGTCCCGGGCGTGTCGATCACCTGCGCCGACGGCATACCAGCGTGGTCGATCGCCGCGGGCGTGGGCACCTTGACCGCCTCAACGTTGGCCGAATACCCGCACGCGGCGCAGCGGACGTAGGTGTCCTCGCCGTTGGCCGCGGTCGCGAGGAATTCCTCCGACTTCGAGCCACCCATGGCCCCAGCCATCGCTTCGACGATGACGTAGTGGAAGCCGAGCCGGTCGAAAATCTTGATATAGGCGTCCCGGTGAGCGTCATAGGACTTCGTCAAACCGGCCTCGTCGACGTCGAAGGAGTACGAGTCCTTCATGACGAACTCGCGCCCCCGCAACAGGCCCGCGCGCGGACGTGCCTCGTCGCGGTACTTCGTCTGGATCTGGTAGAGCGAGATCGGCAGGTCCTTGTAGGACGAGAAGGCGTCCTTGACCGCGAGGGTGAAGAGTTCCTCGTGAGTGGGGCCCAGGAGATAGTCGGATCCCTTGCGGTCCTTGAGACGGAAGATGTTGTCGCCGTATTCGGTCCAGCGGCCAGTCGCGTCGAACGGCTCGCGCGGCAAGAGCGCCGGGAAGAGCAACTCCTGGCTGATCTGGTCCATCTCCTCGCGCACGATGGCCTCGACATTGCGCAGGACCCGCATCCCGAGGGGCAACCAGGTGTAGATGCCCGGGCTCACCCGCCGGATGTAGCCGGCCCGGACGAGCAGCTTGTGGCTGGGCACCTCGGCATCGGCAGGATCCTCTCGGAGGGTCCGCAAAAACAACGAGGACATGCGCAGGACGGTCACGATCTCTCCTTTGGCGGGTGCCCCGGCAGGATATCGGCCCGTATGCCGTCCGCTCACCGCGCGCGCATCACAGCAGGACGGTCGTGAAGGTGCCGATGTCGCGGTATCCGAGGGCGGCATAGGTCCGGCGAGCCGCATGGTTGAACTCGTTGACATACAGCGAGGCAACCGGCGCGAGGGTGCCGAGGACGTGGTCGGTCACGGCCGCCATCAGGGGCACCGACAATCCCCGGCCGCGAAGCCCGGGGGCCAGCCACACACCCTGGATCTGGGCAGCTCCCACCGCCACCGATCCCACGTCGGCCTTGAACAGGCACCGCCCACGGTCGATCCACACGTAGGTGCGCCGCGCGCGGATGAGTGCGGCAATCGTGGCCCGGTATGCCGTCGTCGACCCGGCAAAGGGTGGGTAACCGATCTCGTCGGTAAACATGGCCGCGGCGGCGGGGACGACGAGATCGACGTCGGCCGGGTCCGCCAGCCGCACCCTCGGGTCAGGGGCGATGCCGAGCGTGGACGGAGGTGTCGAGGTCGCGAGGAGGGGCTGGATGTGGCGCACCGTCCGCGCCGGTCCCCAGGCCGGCGACAGCGCCGACCACAACCCTTGGACGCCGTCGTAAGGCCCGAAGATCGACGCGCACGACCGGCGATGACGGCGCACCCGATGGGCGAAAGCACCGACCGCGTCAGGCGTCAACTCAACCGGGACCAGGTTGACTCCAGTCCACAGCAGGCTCGTGAGTGCCCCCTCCTCCCCGTAGCCGAGGAGCGTGGTGGTGGCCGACGTGAGGCCACCCTCGAGCAGCCGCGACGCGACGAAACAGTTGGCCGCAGGATCGCGGGCACAGAGTGCGAGAGCCTCGTCCTGGTCAGCCGGAGTCAGCACCCGGACCGACGAGTGAAGTCGCAGCACCCCTCAAGCGTGCCAGACTCAGGAGACGGTGACGATCGGCTTGAGCTCCGGCCCACCCTCGGGCGAGTCGTCGAGATCGACGGGCTCACCCATCTCGTCGGCAAGCCGCATGGCTTCTTCGATGAGCGTCTCGACGATCATCGCCTCCGGCACCGTCTTAATGACCTCGCCCTTGACGAAGATCTGTCCCTTGCCGTTGCCCGACGCGACCCCGAGATCCGCCTCGCGGGCCTCGCCGGGACCGTTGACGACGCACCCCATCACCGCCACTCGCAGCGGCACGGTGAGGCCCTCAAGTCCGGCGGTCACTTGCTCGGCCAGGGTGTAGACGTCGACCTGGGCGCGGCCGCACGAGGGGCACGAGACGATTTCGAGCTTGCGGGGTTTGAGGTTGAGTGATTGCAGGATCTGGTTGCCGACCTTGACCTCTTCGACCGGCGGTGCCGACAACGACACCCGGATGGTGTCGCCGATGCCGCGGGAGAGCAACGCTCCGAAGGCGGTGGCCGACTTGATCGTGCCCTGGAAAGCCGGGCCGGCCTCGGTCACCCCGAGGTGCAGCGGCCAGTCACCTCGCGCTGCAAGCATTTCGTAGGCGCGGATCATGACGACCGGGTCATGGTGTTTGACCGAGATCTTGAAATCGTGGAAGTCGTGCTCCTCGAACAGGCCCGCCTCCCACACCGCCGACTCGACGAGAGCCTCTGCTGTGGGCTTGCCGTACTTCTCGAGCAGCCGCTTGTCGAGCGATCCGGCGTTGACCCCGATGCGGATCGAGACGCCGGCGTCGCGGGCGGCAGCAGCGATCTGCTTGACCTGGTCGTCGAAGGCGCGGATGTTGCCGGGGTTGACACGGACCGCGGCGCAGCCGGCGTCGATCGCGGCGAAGACGTATTTCGGCTGGAAGTGAATGTCGGCGATGACCGGGATCTGGGATTTGCGGGCGATGTCGGGCAAGGCGTCGGCATCGTCCTGACTTGGGCAGGCGACACGGACGATGTCGCACCCGGCCGCAGTCAACTCGGCGATCTGTTGCAGCGTGCTGTTGACGTCAACGGTCGGAGTCGTGCACATCGATTGCACCGAGATCGGGGCATCCCCACCGACCTCGACCTTGCCCACGCGGATCTTGCGGGTGACACGACGGGGGGCAACGACCGGGGCGGGGCCCTGCGGCATACCGAGAGAAACGGGCATGTGCCCATTGTCCCTCACGCGGCTCAGTCCGCTGCGACACCGATCCGGCGCAGGATCGCGACGATGAAGTCGGCGCCGTCGCGGTAGGGCACGAGGTCCCACGTCGCGAGCAGGAGCTCCGGCGTGAGCCCCGACGCCTCGATGTCGGCGAGGAAGGAGGTCACGGCATACTCCCGATCGGTCCCGAAACCGACGACCACACGGCCGCCCGGGGTCACATGGGCAGCGAACCGCGAGAGGACTGCACCCTGAGTGCCGGGGGCCGCGAATGGCAGGACGTTGCCCGCGCACACAATGGCGTCGAAC
Organism: Dermatophilaceae bacterium; assembly: GCA_037046615.1. Lineage (GTDB taxonomy): Bacteria > Actinomycetota > Actinomycetes > Actinomycetales > Dermatophilaceae > Phosphoribacter. The sequence goes on along the minus strand of JBAOHD010000020.1, from coordinate 67,965 downwards.
TTCTCCGGTATGCCGCGCGCCGAAAGATCCAGCTCGGCAAGGTCACCGACGAGCCATGTCGCGTTGGGGTGGTCTTCGGTGGCCGCCTCGATGAGGGTCGGATCAACGTCGACGCCGACGACGGTGTGTCCGACCGAAGCCAAGTAGCCGCCGACGCGGCCGAAGCCGCACCCGGCGTCGAGGACCCGCGACCCCCGGGCAAGCATGGCGTCGATCGTGCGCCCTTCCCCGACGATGTCCATACCGTCAGCGACCAGGCCTCGGAATCGCTCGATGTACCAGCGTGAATGGCCGGGGTCGGCGGCGAGTTTGGTTTCCCAGAGCGTCGGGGTGCGTCGGCCAGACGCGGGTTGGCTGATCATCGGACCTCGATCCCGTCAGCGCGCATGGCGTCCTTGACCTGCGACACCGTGAGGTCGCCGAAGTGAAACACGCTCGCCGCGAGGACCGCGTCGGCCCCGGCGTGGACGGCTGGGGCGAAGTGCTCGACGCGCCCGGCCCCGCCGCTGGCGATGAGGGGCAGCGAGACGGCTGCGCGGACCGCGCGGATCAGCGGGAGGTCGAAGCCGTCCTTCGTGCCGTCGGCATCCATCGAGTTGAGGAGAATCTCGCCGGCCCCGAGCTCCTGGGCCCGGGCACACCACGCGACCGCGTCGAGGTCCACAGGAGTCCGGCCCCCGTGGGTCGTCATGACGAAGTCCTCAGTGGGCCTGCCGTCATCGCCGCGGCGGCGTCTGACATCGGCCGACAGGACGAGCACCTGGGCGCCGAAGCGGTCGGCGATCTCGGCGATGAGCTCTGGCCGAGCGATCGCAGCAGTGTTGACGCCCACCTTGTCGGCGCCGGCGCGCAATAGCCGGTCGACGTCGTCAACCGTGCGGACTCCCCCGCCGACCGTCAGCGGGATGAACACCTGCTCTGCGGTCCGGCGCACGACATCGAAGGTGGTCTCGCGGTCTGCGCTGCTCGCCGTGACGTCCAGGAAGGTCAACTCGTCGACACCCTGGGCGTCGTAGGACCGGGCCAACTCGACGGGATCCCCGGCGTCGCGGAGGTTGGCGAAGTTGACGCCTTTGACGACCCGGCCGGCATCGACGTCCAGGCAGGCAATGACTCGCGTAGCGACGCTCATAGTGAGGACCTTAGACCGGCCACGTCATCGCCAATGACCCGCACCGGCGCGACCCAGCAGCGTCATGCCGTCGGCAGCAGGCTGGGCAGAATGTCGTCGATCGTCACAACCCCGGCCAGGTGATAGCCACGGCGGACGACGACGATCTGAGCCCCGGTCTCGCGCATGGCCGCAATGGCAACCGGCAACAGGGTCGTGACGTCGAGTTCGAGCGCGGGACGGACGACCGCGGTCGCCGGCACGTCATCGATGTCGGTCAGGGCAAGGGTGTCGCGCACGTGCACCACCCCGCTGACCCGGTCGCCGTCCAGGACGATGACCCGAAGATGACCCGAGCGGATCGTCGCTGCCTGGATGTCCGCGACCGACGACCCGATCGGCACGGAGGTGATCGGTGTGTCGAGCGAGGCGAGGTCGCCGAGGGTCAGCTCCCGCAAGGCGAGCGCGTGGCTGAGCGAGACGGCATACGAGCCGTCGAGGGCCCCGACGTTGGCCGAGTGCTCGACCAATGCCCGCAGGGCTGCGGGGTCACGCGTCGTGGACAACTCGTCCACGGGCTCGACGCCGAGGGCTCGCACGATGCGGTTGGCAGCCGCGTTGAGGGCGGCGAGCATCGGCCGGGTCAGGAAAAGAAACGCGCGCATGGGGATCGCAAACAGGGTGGCGACCATCTCCGGATGAGCGATTGCCCACGACTTGGGAGCCATCTCACCGATCACCAGGTGCAAGAAGGTCACAACGAAGAGCGCGAGAACGAACGCAATGACGCTGGAGGTCGCCCCGGGGACACCGAATCGCTCGAACACGGGCGTGAGCGCATGATGAACTGCCGGCTTCGTGACGGCGCCCAGGCCCAACGTGCACACGGTGATCCCCAGCTGGGCGCCAGCGAGGATGATCGTCAGCTCGCTGCTGGAACGCAGCGCGGCTCGCGCGGAAGGTGAAGTCACCGCGGCCTTCTCCAGGCGATGGCGACGCGCGGCCATGAGAGAGAACTCCACGGCCACGAAGAAGGCACTGAGGACGATCAGCGCGGTGGTGATGGCGATGACGACGGACGCGCTCATGCGCCCTCCTGCGCCATCTGAGTCCCGGACGGATCGGGGACGGTCAACCGCAGTCGACTGGGGACGTGTCGGCTCACCTCGATCACCTCGGCATGCAGGTGACGACGTGGTGGAGGGTCATCCCGCACGAGGTCATCGGGCGTGAGTGGGAGCTCGACGACGACGACGTCACCGACTGCGGGAAGGACCTTGTGGTGGTCGACCACCAACCCGGAGATCGTCTCGTAAGGGCCTGGTGGGAGGTCGATCCACAACGCTCGCTCGACCTCGTCGACGTGTGCGTCACCTGCAACGAGCCACCCCTGACCGTCGACGACGACGACCTCCGCTCTGGCGTGCTCGTCGTGCTCGTCGAGCAGCTCGCCGACGATCTCCTCAGCGAGGTCTTCGATCGTCACGATCCCGGTGAAGGACCCGTATTCGTCGACGACACACGCCAACTCCTCGTCGGCGCTCCTGAGGGCCCGCAGGGCGTCGGGCAGATCCATGAGCTCGTGGACGATGACTGCGGGCCGGGCGACCTCAGCGATCGGCGTGTCGACATCGGTGCGAGGGAGGAGATCCTTGAGGTGGACGACGCCGACGATGTCATCGTCCTGGTCGATCACGGGGTACCTCGTGTGGCCGGTCGCCATCACGAAGCGGACCTGGCCGATCGTCGCGTCTGGCGCGACGACGTCGACGCGACCGCGGGGCACCATGGCGTGCTCGACGTCGTGATTGGGGAAGTCGAGGATCCGGTCGAGCAGGATCGACAACTCTCGGGAGAGTTCGCCACTTTCCATTGATTCCTCAACGACGGCGACGAGGTCGGGGGCTGACACCGCCTGTTCGACATCGTGCACCGGAGTCACCCCGACCAGGCGCAGGAATGACTCGGCGGCTCGGTCGAACACCCAAATGAGCGGGCCGAAGACCGCCAGGTAGATCCGGGTTGGAGTGGCAAGGCGCCGGGCCACGGGTTCCGACCGGGCAATGGCGTAGTTCTTCGGCAGCAACTCGCCGACGAGCATCTGGACGAATGTCGAGAAGAGCAGCGCCACCGTGCTCCCGACTGCGAGGGCTACTCCCCAGGACAGCCATCCGCTAGACCCACCGCCGGTGCCGCCGCTCCCGCCAGCGGGTGAACCGAGAAGGCGCGCCAGGGACTCGCCGATGAGGGGCTCGGCCACATACCCGACGAGGAGGCCGGTCACGGTGATCCCGAGTTGCGCTCCGCTGAGCATGAAGGAGGTCCGCCCGGTGATCGCGAGGGTGCGGGTTGCCTGGCCGTCTCCCCTCGCGGCTGCCGCCTGCAGCCGAGTGCGGTCGACGGCCATATAGGCAAACTCTTGGGCGACGAAAAACGCCGTGGCCGCCGTGATCAGGAATACGATCAAGAACCCCAGGAGCAGGGACAATGCGATGCTCACGGGGAAGAGATTACGTGAGCGTTCAGCCCACCCGATGACCGAGCCCACCGGAGTGACATGACACCACCCGCCGTTGCGGACCCAGACAGGGTCGAAGCGGTCGTCGCCCTCGCTGCCTTGAGCGCCGCTCGACCGTCCGGCAACAGATGTCTCGTCGTGGCGATCGACGGACCAAGTGGGGCTGGTAAAACCACTCTGGGGCAAGCGGTTTCCACCTCTCTGCAGGTGCCGTTGTTGCGGATGGACCACCTCTACCCGGGCTGGGACGGTCTCGAGCACGCCGTCGACCTGCTCGCCGATGCCGTGCTCGCCCCACTCGCCGCCGGGCAGGACGGCAGCTATCCCTTCTGGGATTGGGACCTGGGCAAGGTCACGGGGCAGGTGACCGTCCCGTGGACCCCGACCCTGGTCGTCGAGGGGTGTGGGAGCAGCGCGGGAGCGGCCGCGGCATACAGTGCCGTCCGCGTCTGGGTCGAGGCCCCCGCCGAGGTGAGAAGGGAGCGGGCCCTGGCCCGAGACGGCGATGCCTACCGACCCCATTGGGAGCGATGGGCCGCCCAGGAGCGACGGCTCTTCAGCCGCGACGGCACCCGCGAGCGCGCAGATCTTGTCGTGTCCACGTGACCCGGCAGGATCTCTAGGCTGGGACGTATGCCGCGACGAGCCCGCCTGCCCTACTGGCGGGAGGTCGCCGTCGGCGGAGCGATCGGCACCGCGGCGCGGATCGCGGTCGACCTAGCCATCGGACCAGTCAACGGTGGCTGGGACCCTGGCCTCGCGGTCGTCAACATCCTCGGTGCCTTCGCGCTCGGGTGGCTGTCGACCCGCGCGCTGAGCGGGGCCGATCCCGCCCGCTGGCGAGCCTTTGCCGGCACCGGCGTCCTCGGGGCTTTCACGACCTTCTCCGCGCTCTCCCTCGCGATGGTCGACGGGACCCCCTTCGGCGCGGGCCTCGCGTCCTTGACCCTCAGCGTCTTCGGCGGCGTCGCCGGTGCGACGCTCGGTCAGCGGTGGGGAGCGTCGACGTGACGACCTCAGGGTGGACCTGGCTGCTCGTCGTCGTCGCCGGGTCGGTGGGCAGCCTCGTCCGGTATGCCGTGGTCTCTCTCACGCCGTCGACTCCCCGCACCGGGTCGTCCTGGTCCCGCTGGATCCACGGTGCCTGGCCATCGGGCGTGCTCGTGGCCAATACCGTGGCGTCGTTCCTCGTCGGTATGGTGGCCATGCTTCCTCCGACGACGAGCACTCGCCTGGTGCTGGCAGTCGGGTTCGGTGGTGGCCTGTCGACCTTGTCCACGCTCGCTGTCGACACGGTGTCGTTATGGCGCCACGGGCGTCGCGGCGCAGCGGTGAGCAATCTCGTCGTGACGGTCGCCGCGGGCGTCGCAGCCGCCCTGATGGGCATGTGGGTAGGTCGCGCCGTCGGACTGGCCGGTTAGCGTCTGCTGCTGCACACGGCGACGGTGAAGCCAGCCGATGTCCGTTGCTCCGACCGAAAACGCTAGCCGCGCGGCTCGTGGGCTTCGCCAAGACCCTTGGCGAGTGCGGCCAGGCGTGCGCATTCCTGCACCGACCGGGGACCGTCCGAGCGCTGGATCGCCATGACCGCCAGCGTGTCGGTGTCGTTGAGTTCCATCGTGGGCCACGGCATCCCGTGCTCGAACTGGATCGCGACCACCTGGGGCCACGTGACGGACCGGGTCGTGAAGAGATTGCGCACGACAAGACCCTCCCGCGAGGGCACCGCCCGGATCGAGGCGTACCGCCAGAACACGAGGGCCAGGACCCAGCCGATCGAGGCGAAGAAGAGCCGGTCAGGCATGGTGAAATCGTGGGACGGCGTGGCCTCGACGAACAGCCCGACGAGGGTGAAGATCGCGACCACCGCGACGATGAGTCCGATCGCGACATAGCGACCCCGCTTGGGCCGGAAGACCGCGAACGGGTCCGCCGAGCCTGGCTGGCTGCTGTCGGCGCTCATAGTCGACACGCTGCGATGCCGGTGACGAGGATCGCGCGGGCCCCGATCTCGTAGAGCTCGTCCATGACGCGGTTGGTCGACGCGCGAGGGACCATGGCGCGCACCGCCTTCCACGTGGGGTCCTGCAAGGGAGACACCGTCGGCGACTCCAGACCGGGAGTGACCGCGCAGGCCTGCTCGACGAGGTGAGCCGGCACGTCGTAATCCATCATGACGTAGGTGTGCGCAGTCATGACCCCCTGCAGTCGGCGCTGCAGGACGCCCACCCCATTGGACATCGTCGTCTCAGCCCGGCGGATCAAGACCGCTTCGCTGGTCAAGATCGGGTCACCGAAAACCGCCAACCCCTGGCTTCGCAAGGTCGCCCCAGTCTCGACGACATCCGCGATGACGTCAGCCACCCCGAGCGTGATGGCCGTCTCGACGGCCCCGTCCAGGCGCACGACCTCGGCCTCGACCCCGGCGTCAGCCAGGTGCGCCCGGACCAGACCCGGATAACTTGTCGCGACCCTGCGGCCCTCGATGTCGGCGATGGTGCGCAGCTGTCCGGCGCGGGCGGCATACCGGAAGGTCGACTGCCCGAAGTCCAAGCCCATGACCTCGACCGCGTCACTGCCGGAGTCCAGGAGGAGATCACGACCGGTGATGCCGGCATCAACCGTGCCGGAGCCGACGTAGATGGCGATGTCCCGCGGCCGCAAGTAGAACAACTCGACGTCGTTGACGATGTCCATGACGACGAGTTCTTTGGGATCGCGGCGCACGGCATACCCCGCCTCACGGAGCATGTCACCGGCGGCATCCGACAGTGAACCCTTGTTGGGCACGGCAATTCGCAACATCGAGGTTCGTCCGATCAGGGTTCACAGGTGCCGGTAGACCGCGTCGGGAGTGAGTCCCTTGGCAATCATGAGCACCTGCAGGTGGTAGAGCAGTTGGCTGATTTCTTCGGCAGTCTGCTCGTCGGATTCGTATTCGGCGGCCATCCAGACCTCGGCCGCCTCTTCGACGATCTTCTTGCCGATCGCGTGGACCCCAGCGTCCAGTTGGGCGACCGTGCCAGACCCGGCAGGGCGCGTCACCGCCTTCTCGGCGAGTTCGGCGTAGAGCTGCTCGAAGGTCTTCACAGGGTCACAGCCTACCGACGAGCCGGTATGCCGTCCGCCAGGTCACCCGCGGTCTCGCGCTCGAGCGCAGCCGCCTTCGTCACCTTGACCCATTGGGTGAAGCCGTAGATCACGAACAGGCCATAGCCGATGTAGAGGACCGCGGTGGGGACGTAACCGGTCGCGAAGCCGAGTGGCACGCCGATGAGGTCGACCGCGATCCACGCCAGCCAGAACTCGTTCCACCCACGGGCCATCGAGTAGGTCGCGATGACCGACCCGACGAAGATCCACGCGTCACACCAGTAGAACCACCACTGCGGGGTCCAGTAGGGGTTGGGCGCGAGGTTCCACAGCGCCACGAAGGCCTGGTGGACGACGACCGTGCCGACGATCCACCCGCCGACGATCAGGAGACGCTCACGTGAAGTCGCCCAGCGTGGCGTGATGGCCGGCGCGGACGAGTCGACCCCGCGGGCCCGACGCGACTGGTTCCACCGCCACCAGCCGTACGCGCTCGTGACGATGAAGAAGACCTGCCGACCTGCCTGGCCGAAGAGCGGGATCCGTTGGTCGGCACCGAAGATCGCGCCGAGGTAGACGAAGAAGAGCATGACGTTGGCGACGATGCCGACCGGCCACGCCCAGACCCAACGCTTCATGCCGAGGTATGCCGATGCGGCACCGATGAGGATGCCGACGAGTTCGAGCCAGTGCATCTCGTAGCCGGCGACGGAGAAGGTCGCGGCGATGAGTTGCTGGAAGATGTTGCCGTTGTTCATGAGTGGTGTTCGTCCTTGAGTTCGTTCTGACAGGGACGAACTCCGGGGACACCCCGTGACGCATCCGACCCAGCAGCCGATGCGGGCGGCATACCGACGTCGAAACGCCACGAAACGTGCTGCCTACCATCCGGACTTTCACCGTCGGTCCTGGAGTTACACCAGGTCAACCGGCCGCTGGCTGCGGCCGGGTCGCGGACTGTTACCGCCGGTTCGGAGTTACACCGACCCCGGAGCACGTGCCATCGAGTATGCCAGGGAATCGGTCAGTGTCCGTGGCGACCGGCCAGCTCACGCAGTTCGGCGACCGCGCTGGCCGCGTTCTCCGCGCCATAGACGGCTGAGCCGGCGACGAAGACGTCAGCACCGGCCTCCGCGCACGCCTCGATCGTGCGGGCGCTGACTCCGCCGTCGACCTGGACCCAGACCTGCCCGCCGCGACGACGCACCGACTCGCGGACTTGACGCACCTTGGGCAGTTGGTCGGCCATGAAGGACTGTCCACCGAAACCCGGTTCGACGGTCATGACGAGCACCATGTCGAGCTCCGGCAGAAGGTCCTCGTAGGGCGCCCATGGCGTGCGTGGTTTGAGGGCCATCCCTGACCGGGCGCCCGCGCGTCGCAGGGTCCGGGCAAGGGTGCGCGGGTCGTGCGCCGCCTCGACGTGGAAGGTCACCGAGCCAGCCCCCGCTTCGGCGTAGGCCGGTGCCCACCGGTCTGGGTCATCGATCATGAGGTGGCAGTCGATCGGGATCGGACTGACCCGCAGCAGCGCCTCGACGATCGGGAGCCCGAGCGTGAGATTGGGCACGAAATGGTTGTCCATGACGTCGACGTGGGCCCAATCGGCAGTGCGGATGGACTCGAGCTCGGCCTGGAGATTCGCGAAGTCCGCGGACAGGATGCTCGGCGAGATCTGCACCCGCACAGCCTAGAGTGTCAGCCACGAGCGGCCTCGCCGAGCAGCACCTGCACGGCACCGACCTTCAGGGGGTTTCACGCGTGACGACACCAGGCCAGGGAGAGCCACCGGCAAGTCCATGGGCTCCGCCACCGCAGGGTCAGTGGCCGGCGCCGCCGCCACCGCAGGGTCAGTGGCCGGCGCCGCCGCCACCGCAGGGTCAGTGGCCGGCGCCGCCGCCACCGCAGGGTCAGTGGCCCGCCCCACCAACCGGATGGCCGCCTGCGGGCCCGGCGCAGCAACCCCCGCACCAGGTCCCGCAGCAATCCCCGCAGGGCCCGCGAGGCAACCGTGCGGTGATCGCCTGGCTCATCGCGGGCGTCGTGTCGCTGCTCATCGCCGGAAGTGGACTGGTCCTGATCCTCGCCAGCCGGGTCTTCAGCCAGCCACAACCACGCCCGACCTGGACGCCGGCCACCCCCTCCGTCACCGCCACGCCTACCGTCCCGACGCTGAAGCCGACACCCAAGCCCACCTCGGCACCGACCGCGAGTGTCACCGACCCCGTGGCGACAGTTCCCGTGACCGGCACGACGATCGATGGCAAGGCATTCACCTTCGCCCTGCCCGAGGGGTGGAAACTCGGCCCGGAGTCCGGGTCGCGCAACGAGGTCCAGATCGTCGACGCCGCCGGCAATGACATCACCGTCTACGCGTGGACGAGCAGTGGATCGGCGAAGGCCCGGTGCGACACCGAACTCAAGGTGCTCCAAATCTGGGTCCCCGGGGAGATCGCTTCCCTGCCGCCGATCACGATGGGTGGGCAGGAGGCTCCTGGCGGCACCCTGTCCGGTCAGGACTTCTACGAACTTCGGTGTGCGGCTCATCAGGGCGTGATCTACAACCTGGCCGTTCAGAGCACGCCGGCAGACAAGGACAAGTCGGTGGCAGCCATGCGGGCCGTTGCGGCCTCCTGGGCCTGGAAGGCATAGCTCAACAAGGTCACGACAGGCCAGGCAAACCAGGACAGGTCAGCTCGTCCGGCGCAGGAGCGCGAGGAACATCGCATCGGTGCCGTGCCGGTGTGGCCAGAGCTGGACGAACGGTCCGACGCCCACGTCCAGCAGCGCCTGGCCGGCATGGTCCACGACCAGGGGCCGCGCATCGAGCAGTTCCACGTCCGAGCGCTTCTTCACGACGTCAGTCACCGCAAAGCGGGTCTCGACGAGGTGGGGGCTGCACGTGACGTAAGCGACCACGCCACCGGGCCGGACGGCCTCAAGCGCGCTCGAGAGGAGTTCTCGCTGCAGAGTCGCGAGCTGAGTGACATCCGAGGGTTGCTTACGCCAGCGGGACTCGGGGCGCCGACGCAAGGCCCCAAGGCCCGTGCACGGCGCGTCGACGAGGACGCGGTCGAATGCCGCGGGATGGTCACGGCCGACCTCGCGTCCGTCCCCGACCCACACCTGGACCTGACCGGGTATGCCGGAATGAATGGCGGGTCTGAGGGTCTTGCGCACGAGGTCCGCGCGGTGCTCGCTGACGTCGTTTGCCACGAGGGACGCGCCCCGCTCCATGGCCAGCGCTGCCAGGAGGCCGGCCTTGCCACCCGGCCCGGCGCACAGATCGAGCCAGCGCTCCTGCCGTTGCTCACCGATCGCATCGACGGGCGCGTGGACGAGTGCCAAGGTCACGAGTTGCGAGCCCTCGTCCTGCACCGCGGCTCGCCCTTCGCGCACCGCTCGGATCGCCCCGGGATCACCTCCGGCCATCGTGGCGGCGGTCTCCGCCCAGCGTCCGGGTTCAGCTCCCGCGGAGACGAGTTCGGCCACAGTGGCCCACCCGGGCCGGGCGACGAGCGAGACGCGGGCGGGCGTGTTGTTGGCCGACAGCGCCTCGGCGAGTGCGTCATCGACCGTGTCCGGGGTTGCATCGCCGTGACCGAGAAGGGCCGCGCGCACGGCCTTGACGATCCACACCGGGTGAGATTCGGTCAGCGCCAGTCGAGCCAACGGGTCTCTGATCGTGGCCGAGGCTGCCTCGAGCCATTCGTCGAGGGCTCGCTCACTGAGCCGGCGCAGGACGGCATTGACAAAGCCCGCAGCGCCGGCGCCGTTGACCTGGCGCGCCAGGGCAACCGTCTCGGCGACGGCCGCATGCGCCGGGACGCGCATCCCGAGGATCTGGTGCGCACCGAGCCGCAAGGTCGACAGGACCGATGGGTCAATCGCGGTGAGCTCTCGCGCCGCGGCGATGGCGATCATCGGGTCGTAGCGGCCCTGCCACCGCAAGGCTCCGTAGGCGAGTTCGGTCGCGAAGGCGGCATCCCGGCCGTCGAGTCGCAGGTCGCGGAGGATTTTGGGCAACTCGAGGTTGGCATAGGCGCCGCCGTCGACGTCCCGCAGGAGCGTGTATGCCGCCCGCCGGGGACCGTCAGCCGTCCGACCACGCTCAGCCGGACGCTGAGCCGATCGCTGCCTCGGCCCGCGGCGGCCGGTCGCCTCAGCCATGAAGACCCAACCGCTCCCCCGCGGTGATTCGCACGCCCCGCGCCCAGTCCGCCGCCGCCATCTCCTTCTTGCCGTGGGGGCGGACGAGACCGAGGCGCACGGCCGAGGTGGCGGTCCCGGCATACACCGCCTGCTTCGTCACGTAAAGCTCGCCCGGAGCGAGGCTGAGCACGCCCGTGGGTGACACCGGCCCGGCATCGGCGGTGACCCCGACGGGGCCGAGCTTGAGGCGCTCACCGCGAAACGTCGTCCAGGCGCCAGGCGCGGGAGTGCATCCGCGGATCTGTCGGTCGACCGCGAGGGCTGGGCGCTCCCAGCGGGCCTCGGCGTCGACGACCTCGATCTTGGGAGCGTGCGAGACCCCCTCCGGGGATTGCGGCACCGGGCTGAGGGATCCGTCGGCGATGCCGTCGATCGTCGCGACGAGGAGCTGGGCTCCGGCATGAGCCAGGCGGGTCAGGAGGTGGCCACTGGTGTCGGTCGGACGGATGCGTTCGGTCATCACGCCGTAGACCGGTCCGGTATCCAGGCCGACCTCAAGCAGGAAGGTCGACGCACCCGTGACCTCCTCTCCGGCCATGACCGCGTGCTGGACGGGGGCAGCTCCTCGCCAGGCCGGCAGCAGCGAGAAGTGCAGGTTGACCCAACCGTGGGTGGGGATCTCCAAGGCCGCCGGCGGGACGAGCGCGCCATAGGCCACGACCGGGGCACAGTCCGGGCGCAGTGTCCGCAGCGCCTCGAGGAAGTCAGGGTCGCGTGGGCGGTCGGGGGTGAGCACGGGTATGCCGTGTGCCTCGGCCGCGACGCGCACGGGCGAAGGCACGAGTGTGCGACCACGGCCGGCCGGTGCATCGGGGCGAGTAACGACGGCAACGACGTCGTGGGATGACGCCACCAGTGCTTCGAGGCTTGGCAGGGCAACGTCCGGGGTGCCGGCGAAGACGAGTCTCACAGGCCTAGAGCCCCCGTCCGAAGGTCGGATGCGGACTTTGACGCACGACCGGGCGCACGCCGCCGACCCACTCGGCCTCGCGGATCTGACGCATCGCCGCCTTGCGTTGGGCCGGGTCCAGGCGGTCGATGAACAGGATGCCGTCCAGGTGGTCGGTCTCGTGTTGGACTGCGCGAGCGAGGAATTCGCTCCCTTCGAGAATGACTGGTTCGCCGTGCTGGTCGAACCCGCGGGCCACGACTCGCAGCGCCCGAGGCGTGTCGAAGGTCAGGCCCGGAAAGGAGAGGCAGCCCTCGGGCCCGTCCTGCATGTCAACCGACAGATCGAGGTCAGGGTTGACGAGGTGACCGACGACACCGTCGACGTAGTACGTGAAGACCCGCAGGCCGACACCGATCTGGGGAGCGGCAAGGCCTGCCCCGGGTGCCTCGAGCATCGTGTCGGTGAGGTCGTTGACCAGTTGGCGGAGTTCGCGGTCGAAGTCGACGACTGGCTCGGCAGGCGTCCGCAGAATGGGATCTCCGAACAAGCGGATGTCCTTGACCGGCACGTTCGTCCCTCGTGAGTCCTCGTGATCAGGGTGGCGCACCCCACGCGCCACGCTCGGCAGCGCCCGCCGTGGAGAGCCGATGGGGGCCTCGACGAGGGAGTGGCCGAAACGTCCGGTGCGCCCGGAATGAGCGTCCAGTCTAGGGCGTGGGCTGCGCCAGGATTACATATCACCGACGGAGTCGACGGTGATCGAGAGGGGTTCGACGTCCTTGCGGGCGCTGCGGGTGGCGCGGACCGCAATGAGGCTCTCGGTCAAGCGGGTCCCGAGCGCGAGCGGCACCCGCACGATGACCTGCACGAGGGGTATGCCGTGCGCACCCTCGCCCGGACCACCGGGCACGGGGAGGGGGCCGAGGACGTCAACCTCGATCTGGACCCGCACCTCGGCGACCGCTGCGAGCACCGCGGGGCGCGAACCCACCAGGCGAGCGACCCTGACCGCTGGCGGCAAGCCAAGAGTCCGGCGGTCGTCGAGCTCACGGTGGGCCAGCCACCCCGGATCCCAGCGAATCAGGGCCTCGACCGGCAGGGACGGGGGTCCGTCGGGCACGCCGGCGAGGACCACGTGGCCGCCTTCTTTGCGGGTCCGGACAAGGGCGGCAGCACCCGTCCACCGCCGCAGCGCTTCGACCGGCGCGTCCAGATCGGGCCGGTCGAGCAGGGCCCAAGCGTCAAGGAGCAGGGCCGCGGCATACCGTCCTTCGGCGACCGGCTCGGCGCCCGGCGTCGCGATGACCAGCGCGGGATCGGCGGCGACATGTGCCTTGACCTCGCCGGCGCCCGAGGTCACCACGGGGACTCCGGGGAAGGCCCGGCCGAGCTCCTCGGCAGTGCGCCGCGCGCCCGTCACGGCCTTGCGAAGCGTGCGGCCAGCACACTCTCGACACTCGAATCCGCCTGCTCCCCAACCCGTTCCACACCAGAGACAGGTGGCCGATGAACCTGCCGACACGATGGACATCGGACCGTGGCAGGACGCGCACCGGGCGGGCGCGCGGCATACGTCGCAGGACAACGCCGGCAGATAACCCCTCCGCGGCACCTGGATGAGGACGGGGCCGTTGGCGAGGGCTTCCTTGGCAAGGCGCCAGGCGGCCGAGGGGAGGTGCGCTCGAGCTGCTGGGCCATCGCGTTCCAGATCGTGACCTTCCCCGGCCACGGTGACTTTCACCGCCGCCTGACGGACGGCTTCCGGGGCGGCAGCCACGGAAGCCCATTCACCGGTGGCGACCCTGTGGGCGACACGCACGCTGCGGCTGAAGCCGGCCGTGAGCAGCGCCGCCCCGCTGAGCGCTGCCCTGATCGTGAGCACCTCACCCACGTGCGGGTAGGGAGCGCGAGGCTCCTGGTGCAGGTCATCACCGTCGTCCCACCAGGCGACCAGACCGAGGTGCTGGACCGGCGCGAAGGCCGCTGCGCGCGTGCCGACAACGGCGCGCACGTGGCCGCGGAGGAGCTTGAGCCAGGCGGTGTAGCGGGCCTGCGGGCCCTGATCGGCCGTGAGCCGGACGTGCCGCTGGGGCCCGAGAGCTCGCGTGAGTGCCCGATCGACGCGATCGACGTCCCGCTGGTCTGGCACGACGATGAGCACGCCTCGGCCGGAGTCGAGCGCCACTCGGGCGGCGTCAGCGAGCAGAGCCGACCAGTCACTCTCCGGAGGCTGACCGGGAAGCGCCAGGAGCGCGGCAGCGGGGTGTTGTCCCTCCCCCAGACGCCGCAGGAAGGCCGGTCCCGCGGGGTATGCCGTCCACGCTGGCGAGGGATCGGATCCGGCCGGTGGTGGCAGCGCGGGCTGCAGCGGCGGCGTCATCGCGAGAGCCTTCTCAGCGGTCGCATGGCGCTTGGGCACCGCCAGCCGCAGGACGTCACCGAGCACCCCGGCATACCGATCGGCGACAGCCCTCGCGGTCTCGACGAGATCGGGGGTCAGGACCGGCTCATCACTGACCACCCGCCGCAGGGGCGTGAGCCGACCCGCGTGCTGGGCCTCGGCGCGTCGAGCGACGACGAAACCGTCCAGATCCCTCCCGGCGAAGCGCACCTTGACCCGCACGCCTGGTTGGGCCGCGGCATCGAGAGTGGCCGGGACGGCATACTCGAACTCGCGGTCCAGGTGCGCGAGCCCGCTGTCGACGACAACGGTCGCGACCGGCAGCGCTGGGGTGAGCGCTTCCGGCCGCGGCCGAGGTGTCGAACTCATGAGGGCAACCTAGCGGGGCCCTCCGTCAGGCCGGTCGGACGCTCGGGATCAGGCCCCGGCGGCGCGACGCTTGTTGACCAGGTCGAAGGCCACCGCGATGAGCAGGACCAGGCCCTTGATGACGTTCTGCAACGCGGGGTTCGTGCCGAGGATGGACAGGCCCATGTTGAGCACGCCCATGATGAGCGCACCGACGATCGACCCCGGAGACCTTGCCGACGCCGCCGGTGACGGCCGTGCCGCCGATGAAGCAGGCGGCAATGGCGTCGAGCTCATAGTTGTTGCCGGCCGCCGCCAGGGCTGCGCCCGCGCGTGAGGTGGTCACGACTGCCGCCACCGCGGCGAGCAGGCCGATGTTGATGAAGATCCGGAAGTTCATCGTCTTGACGTTGACGCCCGAGAGCACGGCGGCGTGGCACGTTGCCACCGATCGCGTAGATGTGCCGACCGAAGACCGTGCGGCCCATGAGGAAGGCGTAGGCGAAGATCAGCACCGCGACGAGGATCAGCACGTAGGGCGTGCCGATGGCGCTCTGGGCGAGGATCCACGTGAACACCGCGATGAGCACCGACGACTCCGACGAGCTTGGTGAGGAACATCGCTGCCGGTTCGACGCGCAGGTCATGCTTGAGGTCATGGTGCGGCGCGGTGCGGAGTTGGCTGAAGACGAACGCGATGATCGCGACGACGCCGATGACGAGGGTCAGCATGTCGGCGGCACCGGCATACCGCCAAGACACCGAGCAAACCGGCGTTCGAGATGCCGACGAAGCCCGATCGGCAGTCCAGCGATGGTCTCCCCGACGATGAGGATGGCCATCGCCGCGGAAGATGCAGCATGCCCGCCGAGTGTGACGATGAAGGCCGGGCATGCCGACATAGGCGACCCAGAAGCCCTGCCAGGCACCGATCGGCGACACCGACGAGCGAGGCCGATGAGGACCGCGAGCGATCCACGGCAGATTCCAGTTGATCATCGCGATCGCCGAGCACGCCACCGATGAAGGCCACGACGGAGCCGACCGACAGGTCGATGTGACCGGCGATGATGACCATCACCATGCCGATGGCCAGGATCAGGACGTAGGCGTTCTGCTGGATCAGGCTGGCGACGTTGTCCGGCATGCAGCAGCGTGCCGCCGGTGAGGACCTGGAACAGGATGACGATCGCGACGAGGGCGACCGACGATGCCGTACTGCGCGCAGGTCGCTCTTGCCGCCTGCGCGACCTCGGCTGTCGTGACGGACTGCCGGCGGACGACTGCTGCCGATGGGTCCTGGTGTCCTGTTGGCGTGACCTGGTCATCGGCCCGCCAGCCGTCCTTTTCCATGGGTCATGAGGTGCATGAGGCGTTCCTGAGTCGCCTCGGCGCGCGGAACCTCGCCGGTGATGCCGCCTTCGGACAGGGCGTAGATCCGGTCGCAGATACCGAGCAGTTCGGGCAGCTCGGAGGAGATCACGATGACGCCCTTGCCCGAGTCGGCCAGCTGCGTTGATGATGCGTGTAGATCTCGTACTTGGCGCCGACGTCGATGCCGCGGGTGGGCTCGTCGAGGATCAGGACGTCGGGGTCGGTGAACATCCACTTGGACAAGACGACCTTCTGCTGGTTGCCGCCCGAGAGCTTGCCGACCGACGGCGTCGACCGTCGGCGTCTTGATGTTGAGCTTGCGCCGGTACTCGCTCGGCGACGCGGTACTCCTCGGTCTGGTCGACGACGCCCCGCTGGCGAGACCTTGCCCAGCGCAGCGGCGGTGATGTTGTGCTTGATGTCGTCGATGAGGTTGAGGCCGTAGCTGCTTGCGGTCCTCGGTGGCGTAGGCGATGCCCGGCGCGGATGGCCTCGGTCGACGCTGGACGTGTCTCGACCTGCTTGCCGTCGCATGAAGACGCGTGCCGGAGATGCTTCGTGCCCGTAGCGTGCGACCGAAGACGCTCATCGCGAGCTCGGTGCGACCGGCGCCCATGAGGCCCGGCGATGCCCGACGATCTCGCCCGCGACGAACGGTGAGGTTGGCATGGTCGACCACGACGCGGCTCGGACGTCCTGCGGGTGGTAGACCGTCCAGTCCTCGACGCGGAAGACCTCCTCGCCGATCTGCGGGAGTGTGGTCGGGGAAGCGGTTGTCCAGGCTCGCGGCCGACCATGCCCGCGAATGATGCGCTCCTCGGTGACACGCTCGGCGCCGTGCATGTCGAGGGTCTCGATGGTCATGCCGTCACGGATGATCGTGATGGAGTCGGCGATCGCGGCGATCTCGTTGAGCTTGTGGCTGATGATGATCGCAGGTGATCCCCTGCTCGCGTGAGCTTGCGGATCAGCCCGAGCAGGTGAGCGGAGTCCTCGTCGTTGAGCGCCGCGGTCGGCTCGTCGAGGATGAGCAGCTTGACATCCTTGGAGAGCGCCTTGGCGATCTCGACGAGTTGCTGCTTGCCGACGCCGATGTCGACGATCTTGGTGTCGGGCTCCTCGCGCGAGGCCGACGCGCGCGAGGAGCTCGCTGGCCTCGGCGTTGGTCCTGTACCAGTCGATGATGCCGCGCGCGTGGCGTGCTCGTTGCCCAGGAAGATGTTCTCGGCGATCGACAGGTGCGGCGAGAGCGCCAGCTCCTGGTGGATGATGACGATCCCGTCGCTTCTCGCTGTCGCGGATGGACTCGGAACGGACCACGGTCGCCCGTCGAAGAGGATCTCGCCCGTCGTAGGTGCCGTGCGGGTAGCACGCCCGGAGAGCACCTTCATCAGGGTGGACTTGCCCGGCGCCGTTCTCGCCGCAGATGGCGTGGACTCTCGCCGCGACGCGACGTCGAAGGTGACATCCGGACAGGGCCTTGACGCCGGGGAACGTCTTGGTGATGTCGCGCATCTCCAGGATGACGTCGGTCACGTGGTGTCTCGCTCATCGGCGGCTCGCCTTCGGACTCGGGCAGCGGTGTGGCGAGGCGGCGGGATGGGCGCCACCCGACGCGCGGTGGCCGGGGCGTGCTCGGCCACCTCGCGCCGGGGTCACAGGCCGAGGTCGGCTGCCTTGTAGAAGCCCGGAGTCGACCAGCTTGACCTCGACCGTCGTCCTTGGTGACGACCATCGGGGTCGAGCAGGTAGGTCGGGACGACCTTCTTGCCGTTGTCGTAGGTCTTCGTCGTCGTTGACGTCGACCTTGCAGCCCTTGACGATCTGCGTCGACCATCCTGCGCGACCTGGTCGCCGAGCTCGCGGGTGTCCTTCCAGACGGTCATCGACTGCTTGCCGGCGAGGATGTTCTTGACGTTGGCCTTGTCGCGCGTCCTGGCCGGTGAGCGACCGGCCAGTCGTCGCCCGACGCTTGTAGCCGGCGCCCTCGAGGGCCTGGGCGATGCCCAGAGCCAGACGAGTCGTTCGGCGAGAGGACGACGTTGACCTTCTTGCCGCCGGTGTAGAACGAGTTGAGGCGGTTCTCCATCTCGGCACTGCGCGGTCGTCGGAGCCCCAGCCCTGGATGCCGATGGTGGTCCACTCGTCGTTGGTCGCCGGAGCCTTGCCCGACGGGACGACGATGTCGCCCGACTTCGACGAGCGGGTTGAGGACGTCCCACGCGCCGGAGAAGAAGAACTTGGCGTTGTTGTCGTCGGGCGAACCGGCGAAGGGCTCGAGGTTGACCGGCTTCCGCGACATGTTGGTCGAGCTCTGGCCGTCCTTGATGAACTCGCCCTGCAGCTGGCCGACCTTGTAGTTGTCGAAGGTCGCGTAGTAGTCGACGTTCTCCGAGCCGTTGATGAGACGGTCGTAGGCGATGACCTTGATGTTCTTGGCCTTGGCGGTCGCGAGGACCGGGCGCAAGCGCCGTGCCGTCGATCGACGCGATGACAAGCGACCTTGGGCGCTCTGGTTGATCATGTTCTGGATCTGAGTGATCTGCTGGTCGACCTTGTTGTCGGCGTACTGCAGCGTCGTCTCGTAGCCGGCCTTCTTGAGCAGCTCCTCGAGGTGTGCGCCGTCCTTGTTCCAGCGCTCGAGGCTCTTGGTCGGCATGGCGATGCCGATCAGGCCCCCCGCTGCGCCGCCGCTGGTCGCGGGGGTGGTCGTGGTCTCGCGAGTCGAGCTGCACGCTGCGGTCGACGCGATCAAGGCGATCGCACCCAGACCGACGACGACAGAGGTAATCCTGCGGGTCATGGACTGTCCTTCCTCGCACGGCTGGGCCGGCGGTGGTCGTCTCGCTGAGGACCTGGCATCAGGGCGACCCCGAGGTCTCGGCGCGACATAAGTTGTGTCACTGAACATATTCCTGAGATGGCAGCTACGCAAGGGTGATCGACGTCATCTGCCGGTAACGATTTGGCAACGTCGACGACCCCTGCAATGCGCATGCCGCGCCGCGGGGCGAGAGCGCGCCCTATTCGACGTGGAACGACCCCTGATCGGGGCGCCTCAGTCCCGGCCCACCCAGGGAGTCGGATGGGACACGACCCGGTCGATGACACGCAGGGCGGCTCCCGTGAGGCTGGCCATCTCCCCGCTGATCGCACCTTCGACGTGCAGTGGCACCCAGCGGCGAGCCATGACCCTGCTCTGAAGTTCTGCCTCGATGCCCGGGCGCAGGAGGTCGTGGAGCGCGGCATACGCGCCCCCAAGGATCAACCGATCGACGTCGACGAGGTTCATTGCCGTGGCCGCGGTGCGTCCGAGTGCGCCAGCTGCCTCGTGCAGGGCCGCCAGCGACTCCACCCGCCCGGCGAGGGCGGTCGCACGGAGCTGCTCGGTCGAGGAGGTCAAGGGGAGCCCGGCCCGCCGCAGGAGGGCATCCTTGCCGGCGAACTGTTCGAGACATCCGCGAGCGCCACAGTTGCATTGGGGGCCGTCAGGGTCGACGACGGCATGGCCGATCTCACCGCTCCACCCGTGCATGCCGCCCGCGAGATTGCCGCCCAGGACCACCGCCCCACCGATGCCGACCTCACCGGCGATGTAGAGGAAGTTCTGGTCGAGCCGTGAGACGCCGGCCAAACGCGACCGTGTCCGCGACTCGCCGAGCGCCCCAAGGTCGGCATCGTTGCCCACCTCTATCGAAATCCCTTGCAGTGCAGGTGCATTGCCAAGCTCTAGAGCGACATCGACGTCTTCCCAGCCGAGGTTGGGGGCATACCTGACGACGCTGCTGCCGAGGCGTGCCAGACCCGGTATCGACACGCATGCGCCGGCAATCCGGCTGCCTTGGGAGGTGATCGTCGCAACCATCGGACTGACGAGTCGCGCGAGTTGACGCAGCGTCTCGTCGGGGTCGCTGAGCCGGAAGTCGCCGACTGACACCCGCTCGTAGAGCGTCGTCCCCTGAAGGTCGAGCGCACGTGCGGCGATGTGATCGGCCTGGACCTCCAGACCCAGCCCGACGAAGGTGCGTGCGGCGGGGATGAGCGGCACCCCTGGGCGCCCGACCCGCTCCCCTGGCTCGGGCTCGAGTTCACTCACGAGCTTGGCGGTGACGAGCAGGTCGACAAGCTCGGACACGGTGGCCTTCGTCAGACCGGTGGCCTGCGAGATCCGGGCCCGGGTCGTGCGCGTCGGAGCGTCGACGATATGACGCAGCACCAGGGACAGATTGTGTTCCCGCAGCGAGGACTGCCGCGCCGGCCGACTCTGAGCGGCACGGGGCCGCTCGCGACTGTGCGCAGCTCGCGTAGCGCGACCTGGGCTCGCGGCAATTGTGGGGTCCACGGCATTGACCTTAGCGAAGATTCGGGATTATGTTTAGTGGATCAACGAACTTCCTGAGGAGACCTCATGACACGGCGCCCGACTCCCGAAGACAAGTTTTCGTTCGGCCTCTGGACGATTGGCTGGCAGGCGCGGGATCAGTTCGGTGAGGCCACGCGAGGGCCGCTCGACCCGATCGAGGCGGTCCACCGCCTCGCGGACATGGGGGCCTGGGGCATCACCTTTCACGACGACGACCTCGTCCCGTTCGGGTCGGACGCCTCCGAACGTGACCGCATCATCAGTCAATTCCGGGCGGCCTTGGACGAGACCGGGCTGACCGTCCCGATGGTGACGACCAACACCTTCACCCATCCGATCTTCAAGGACGGATCCTTCACGTCCAATCGGCGCGACGTCCGGCGGTACGGCCTGCGTAAGGTGATCCGCAACGTCGACCTCGCGGCTGAGCTCGGCGCCCAGACCTTCGTCATGTGGGGCGGACGCGAAGGCGCCGAATATGACGGCGTCAAAGACATCCGCTCGGCCCTCGACCGTTACCGCGAAGGCATCGACACGGTCGCCGGCTATATCAAGAGCCAGGGCTACGACCTGCGGATCGCGATCGAACCCAAGCCCAACGAGCCGCGCGGCGACATCCTCCTACCCACGGTGGGTCACGCTCTCGGCTTCATCGCCGAACTCGAGCACGGCGACATCGTCGGCCTCAACCCGGAGGTCGGCCACGAGCAGATGGCTGGGCTCAACTACACCTCGGGCATCGCCCAGGCGCTCTGGTGCGGCAAGCTCTTCCACATCGACCTCAACGGCCAGCGCAGCATCAAGTATGACCAGGACCTGTGCTTCGGCCACGGCGACCTGCTCTCGGCCTTCTTCACCGTCGACCTCGTCGAGAACGGCTTCCTGTCGGGCGGCCCCCGCTATGACGGACCCCGCCACTTCGACTACAAGCCCTCACGCACCGAGGACTACGACGGCGTGTGGGCGTCGGCTGCAGCCAACATGACGACCTACCTGCTGCTCAAAGACCGGGTCAAGGCCTACCGCGCAGACCCCGAAGTCCAGGCGGCGATCGAGGCCAGCCGCGTCCTCGAGCTCGCCCAGCCCACCCTCGGTGAGGGCGAGACTCTCGCCGACCTCCTGGCCGACCACACGGCATACGAGGACGTCGACCCCGATGCGGTCGCCGAAGCAGGCTACGCGTTCGTCCACCTCAACCAGCTCGCGGTCGAGCACGCGCTCGGCGCCCGCTGAGTATGCCGCCCGCTTCTCCCGGCGCGGCCCGCGGCCCGCTCGTCGCTGGGGTGGACTCCTCGACCCAGTCCTGCAAAGTCGTCATTCGGCACGCAGCGACCGGCGAGCTGGTCCGCGAGGGTCGGGCGGGCCACCCGGAGGGCACCGAGGTCGATCCCGAGTCGTGGTGGGTGGCCCTCCAGGCGGCGATCGCGGACGCAGGCGGCCTCGACGATGTCGCGGCCCTGTCCGTGGGGGGCCAGCAGCACGGCATGGTCGCGCTCGACGAGCAGGGGCAGGTCATCCGTGACGCCCTCCTCTGGAACGACACGCGATCGGCCGGCGCTGCGGCCGATCTCGTCGCTGAACTCGGGGCGACGGCTTGGGCCGACGCCACCGGATCGGTCCCGGTCGCGTCCTATACCGTGACCAAGCTGCGGTGGCTGGCCGAGGTCGAGCCAGATCGGGCTCGACGAGTCGCAGCTGTGGCACTCCCCCACGACTGGCTCACCTGGCGGCTGGCCGGACACGGACCCGGAGGCGATCTCACGGCGCTGCGCACGGACCGCTCGGACGCGTCGGGCACGGGCTACTGGCGGCCGGACACCGACGACTATGACCGAGCGCTGCTGATCCGAGCGCTCGGGCACGACGCCATCCTGCCGCGGGTGCTCGGCCCGTCCGAGGCCGCCGGCGTGACCGCGGGGGCGTGGCCGGGCATCGTCCTCGGGCCGGGTGCTGGCGACAACGCAGGCGCGGCGTTGGGTCTGGCGATGCGTGAAGGTGACGTCGCGGTGTCGATCGGCACCTCCGGCGTCGTCTCCGCGATCTCACCGGTGTCCTCCCACGACGCCACCGGACTCGTCAGCGGCTTCGCCGATGCCAGCGGACGATTCCTTCCCCTCGCGTGCACCCTCAACGGCGCTCGGGTCGGTGAAGCGGCGGCTCGCATGCTCGGGGTGTCTCTCCCTGAGCTGTCTGACCTCGCGCTAGCTGCACCGCCGGGATGCGAAGGGCTGGTCATGGTGCCTTACCTCGAAGGTGAGCGCACACCTAACCGGCCCGATGCCACCGGCTCGCTGCACGGCCTGCGGCTGGGCACGACGACCCCACAGCACCTCGCGAGGGCGGCGGTGGAGGGTCTCCTGTGCGGTCTCGCCGACGGTCTCGATGCGCTGGTGGGACACGGGGCCCGCGCCGATCGCTTGTTCCTCATCGGCGGCGGCGCCCGTTCGGAGGCATTGCGCCGGATCGCTCCGGACATCTTCGCAGCGCCCGTGCTCGTGCCGCCCGCCGGCGAATACGTTGCTGACGGCGCAGCGCGGCAGGCCGCCTGGGTCCTGTCGGGCGACGCCGAGCCCCCGGCCTGGCCGATGCCGGGGGTCGAGGAATACGACGGCAGCGAAGCGTCACGGCATACCGGGAGGAGCATCCGGGAGAGGTACGCGCACGCCCGCGAGGCCATCCTCACCAGGCCGGTGGCCTGACCTTCGTCAGTGGGCGGCGCGCTGGAGCGCCTCGATGCGGTTGAGGGCCTCCCAGGTGAAGCCGCCGTCCACTCCCGGGGCGCTCGTGCGCCCGAAGTGCCCGTATGCCGCCGTGGCCGCGTAGATCGGCCGGAGCAGGTCGAGTTCCTCGACGATCGCAGCGGGCCGCAGGTCGAAGACCTGGGCGATCGCGGCCTGGATGCGCTCGGCCGGAACCGTCTCGGTCCCAAAGGTTTCGACGTAGAGACCAACCGGCTGGGCGGCACCGATGGCATACGCCACCTGCACCTCACAGCGCCGGGCGAGCCCTGCGGCGACGACGTTCTTGGCGACCCACCGCGTGGCATAGGCCGCGGACCGGTCGACCTTGGAAGGGTCTTTGCCGGAGAACGCTCCGCCGCCGTGACGGGCCATCCCCCCGTAGGTGTCGACGATGATCTTGCGACCCGTGAGGCCCGCATCGCCCATCGGGCCACCGACTTCGAAACGACCCGTGGGATTGATGAGGGTGCGGTAGGAAGAGATGTCGAGCTCCGAACCCTCGTCCTTGAGTTGGGCGAGGACGGGCTCGATGACGTAGCGGACGAGATCAGGCTGCAGGAGGCCTTCGAGCGAGATGTCGGCCGCGTGCTGGCTGGACATGACGACGGTGTCGAGGCGCACCGCACGGTCACCCTCGTAGGCGATCGTCACCTGGGTCTTGCCGTCGGGACGCAGATAGGCGAGTTCCTGGCTTTTGCGCACGGCCGTGAGCCGCTCCGCCAGACGGTGAGCCAGGTGGATCGGGAGCGGCATGTAGTTCGGCGGTGTCGTCGCACGCGTAACCGAACATGAGCCCTTGGTCGCCAGCACCCTGCTTGTCACGCGGGTCGACGGTGCCCGTCCGGGCCTCGTATGCCGTGTCGACACCCTGGGCGATGTCCGGGCTCTGCTGCCCGATCGACACGGACACGCCACACGACGCGCCGTCGAAGCCCTTGGTCGACGAGTCGTATCCGATCCGCAAGACGGTCTCGCGGACGACCTTCGGGATCTCGACGTAGGACGTCGTCGTCACCTCTCCGGCGACGTGGACCAGACCCGTCGTCACCATCGTCTCGACCGCAACGCGAGAGCTTGGGTCTTGCGCGAGCATTTGGTCGAGGATCGCGTCACTGACCTGGTCACAGATCTTGTCGGGGTGTCCCTCGGTGACCGACTCGGACGTGAACAAGCGCGCAGCCACGATGAAGCTCCCAGGGGGCACAGGGGGTGAGGAAAGGAACAGCGAGGATCAGTTTAGGGGAATGTCCTGGTCCCTTGAGCCACCCAGAGCCATCCGTGTGCGCATGTCCACCACGACAGCGTCCCAGACCGCCGACGCAATCTCGGCCTTATCTGCCGGCCCGACGGTGACTGCCTCGGCGACGCCGCTGCGGAGGATGTGGACGGTGGACACATCCTGGCCGAAGGTCACGCCGGGACCGACCTCGTTGGCCACGAGGAGATCGCAGCCCTTGCGCGTGAGCTTCGCCCGCGCGAGATCGAGCACGCTGCCGTGGTCGTCCCCTGTCTCGGCAGCGAAGCCGACGATCACCGGTCGTGGGGCACCCGCCTCACGGCGGGCGGCCACGAGGCCAGCAAGGATGTCGGGGTTGCGGACGAGTTCGATCGTCGGGGCTGAGTCGTCGCTTCCATCGGCGGCGTGGGTCTTCTTGATCTTCGTCGAGACGTAGTGCTTCGGTCGGAAATCGGCGACGGCGGCGCACATGACGACGACGTCAGCGTCAGTCCCCTCGCGCGACACCGCTTGGGCGAGATCGCGCGCCGTTTCGACGCGGGTGATCTGCACGCCGGCAGGATCGGCAAGCGCGACATTGGCCGCGATCAGCATCACCGTCGCGCCCCGCTCGGCAGCGACGGCGGCGAGGGCATATCCCTGCTTGCCCGACGAGCGGTTGCCGAGGTAGCGCACCGGGTCGAGCGGCTCTCGGGTGCCGCCGGCTGTGACCACGACCCGCACTCCCGCGAGGTCTCGATCCGTGGGCATCGCGGGCCGCGCGGTGGTGCCCCTGGGGCCGGGCGGCGAGGCCCCTGCGGCGGCTGAGGCGGCGAGCGCAGCGGCATACAGATCCTGAGGCTCGGGCAGCCGACCAGGGCCGCTGTCGGCGCCGGTGAGGCGACCCGACGCCGGCGGGACCACCACGGCCCCGCGCGTCCGAAGCGTGGCGACATTGGCTTGGGTGGCCGGGTGCAGCCACATCTCGGTGTGCATCGCGGGAGCGAAGACCACCGGACACGTCGCGGTGAGCAAGGTGGCGGTGAGCAGGTCGTCGGCCTGCCCGGTCGCGGCCCGCGCCAAGAGGTCGGCGGTGGCCGGTGCGACCACGACGAGGTCGGCCTGTTGCCCGATGCGGACGTGATCGACGCGGTCGACCCCGGTCCACACGTCGGTCGCGACCGGCTTGCCGGACAGCGCCGCCCAGGTGGGAGCGCCGACGAAGTTCAGCGCGGCCGCCGTCGGCACGACCGTGACGTCATGGCCGTGCTCGGTGAACAGGCGCAGCAACGAACACGCCTTGTAGGCGGCGATGCCGCCACTCACGCCGAGGACGACGCGCATCGGGTGATCAGCCCTCGGTCTTCTCCGCAACGAGCAGGCCCTGGTTGATCTCCCGAAGGGCGATCGACAGCGGCTTCTCGTGGACCTCGGTCTCGACGAGAGGGCCGACGTAGTCGAGCAAGCCCTCCTGCAGCTGCGAGTAGTAAGCATTGATCTGACGGGCCCGCTTGGCCGAGTAGATTACGAGCGCGTACTTGCTGTCGGCAGCCTCGAGGAGGTCGTCGATGGGCGGGTTGGTGATCCCGATGGGGTTGGCCACGGTTCCTGACACGGCAAGGTTCTCGCTTCGATCAAGGGGCGCCCGAGAGTGGGCTAGGACTGCGCCGAAGGGCGCGAACTCATCAATGATACGAGTTCCTCGCTCGCACGGCGAACATCGTCGTTCGTGATGACGACATCGAACTCCGTCGCGGCCGCCAACTCACGCCTGGCAGTCTCGAGTCTGACGGCCTGCTCGTCGGCGTCCTCGGTGCCCCGGCCGACCAGGCGGCGCACGAGTTCGTCCCAACTCGGGGGCTCGAGAAAGACGAACAGGGCCTCGGGCATCGTCTGGCGGACCTGACGGGCTCCCTGCAGGTCGATCTCGAGCAGGGCGGGACGACCAGCGGCCAACGCGCGCTCGACGGGACCCCGCGGGGTGCCGTAGTTGGCGCGTCCGTGCACCACGGCATACTCAAGGAACTCCCCCGCGTCGATGAGGCGCTGGAATTCTTGGGGCGCGACGAAGTGGTAATGAACCCCGTCGACCTCCCCCGGCCGTTTCGGGCGGGTGGTCATGGACACCGAGAGCCACACCTGCGGGAAATGGCGACGGATGTATGCCGAGATCGTCCCCTTGCCGACCGCGGTCGGGCCGGCGAGGACGACGAGGCGAGGTGTTTGCGCAGGGTCGGTGCGGGTGTCGTCAGCTTCGGGCGTGGTCACGATCCGTCGAACCTTGCCAGCAGTGCTGCCGTCTGGTTGATGCCGAGGCCGCGCACCCGACGGGTCTCGGCGATGCCGACCTCAGCCATGATCTGGGCAGCGCGGACCCGGCCGATGCCGGGCATGGCCTCGAGGAGAGCGGAGACCTTCATCTTGCCGATGACGGGGTTGTCCTTGCCCTCGGCGATGACGGCAGCCAGCGACCCTTGCGAGTATTTGAGGCGGTTCTTGACGGTCGCGCGTTCGCGACGGGCTATAGCGGCCTTCGCAAGCGCCTCGGCGCGCTCCTGCGGGGTCAGCTCGGGCAGTGCCACGATGTCTCCTCGATCCCTGTGCTGGCGGATCTCATTCGGTGCGGGGCTGGATGACGTCGCCTCACGAGCGGCACCGATGCCAGCGCTCGGTCTTGCGTCGAACCTACTCAGCCCGGTGACGCCACGCAACGAGGGGAGCTGTTCGGGCGCGCGGGTGTCGGCCTGGTCCGGTCAAGCGGAGCGAAGGCCATCGACGACGCGCCGCACACGGTCCTGCAGCGCGCAGACCGTGGGACCGGCATCGAGGATCTCGCGGCTGCTCGCAGCCAGGACGTCGGGCAGCGCGGCGCCGAAGACCTCTCGCAGGGCCGCGGGCGTGCCCCCTTGCGCCCCCACTCCGGGAGCGAGAAAGGGACCATTGACGGTCGCGAAATCCAGCCCCAGACGGCGCGGAGCATCGCCGACCGTCGCCCCGACGACGAGACCGACCGACCCGAGTTCGCCGCGGCTGCGAGCTGCTGAGTTGTCGCCGGCCGCTCCCGACACGACGTGTCCGGCGACGCTAACACCATCGCGCCGCGCGTGTTGCACGGCTGGACCTTCCGGGTTGGAGGTCAGCGCGAGGATAAACACCCCGCGGCCGGTCTCGTGGGCGAGGTCGATCGCCGGACGGAGTGACTCGTAGCCGAGGAAGGGCGACAGGGTCATGGCGTCCGGCGGCGAGGGAGCGTCTTCGCCGAGAAAGGCGTCGGCGTAGGCGTCCATCGTCGTCCCGATGTCGCCGCGCTTGACGTCGAGGATGACGATTGTGCCGACGGACCGCAGCGCGTCGATGGATCGTTCGAGGATCGCCACGCCGGCAGCGCCAAAAACCTCGAAGAAGGCGGACTGCGGTTTCACGGCGGCAACCTGGCCGCCGAACGCCTCGACGCAGGTCATCGTGAACCGCTCCAGACCGGCGAGGTTATAGGGAAGACCCCACCGCTCGACGAGGGCGCGGTGCGGGTCGATTCCGGCGCATAGGGGGCCGTGCGTGAGCATCGCGTCGCGCAGCCGCACTCCGAAAGCCGTCATGTCCTACCTCCCGGCCGCGAGGGCTCGGTTGACCTGGGACACCCACAGCGGCCCGCCGTAAATGAGACCGGTGTACGCCTGGACGAGAGTGGCACCGAGGTCCAGGCGTCGCCGGACGTCGCCGGCGCTCGAGATCCCCCCGACGCTGATGACGACGGCGTCTGTGGGCACGTGCGAGCGGCAGAGGGTGAGGACGGCCGTGGAGCGAGCGGCCAGCGCCGGGCCCGAGAGACCTCCCGCTCCGAGGGCTGCGACCTCGGCCGCTGGGGTGCGCAGGCCATCCCGGCTGATCGTCGTGTTCGTGGCGACGATGCCGGCGAGGCCGAGTTCGCCGACGAGGCCGGCGGCGGCGATGACATCGTCGTCGGCGAGGTCGGGGGCAATCTTGACCAGGAGCGGCACGGGTCGCCTGGCTGCCTCGTCGGCCGCCTCGGCGACCGCCTGGAGCAGGGGCCGCAGGTCCTCGACCGCCTGCAGATCACGCAGTCCTGGTGTGTTGGGTGAGCTCACGTTGACGACGAGGTAGTCGGCGTATGCCGCGAGCCTGCGCGCACTCAGGACGTAGTCGTCGACGGCTTCGTCGGTGGGGACGACCTTCGTCTTGCCGATGTTGACCCCCACCATGACGGGCGAGCGGTGTGGGTCCGCTGCCCGCGCGGCCAGCCGTCGGGCCACAGCCTCCGAACCCTCGTTGTTGAAGCCCATCCGGTTGATGATCGCCCGATCCTCGGTCAGCCGGAACAGCCTCGGCGTCGGATTGCCTGGTTGGGGCGCACCGGTAACCGTCCCGATCTCGATGAATCCAAAGCCCAGTGCGGCCAGGGCGTCGATTCCTTCGGCGTTCTTGTCGAATCCCGCGGCGAGACCGAGTGGGCTCGGGACCTGCCGGCCGAAAACCGTCACCGCGAGAGACGGATCGGGGGTCGACCACACCGCTGCCCGGCGCCGGGCCGCGGGCACGGCATACAGCTTCCGAAGAGCCCCGAAGGAAAGCCGATGCGCGGCCTCCGCGTCGGCCCTGGAGATCGCATGCCGGAAGGCCAGGTCGTAGACCCCCACGTCAGACCCCCACGTCAGGCGCCCGCGGTCGCGCGGCCGTAGAGGTTCAAGGCGACCGCATGGTCTTGCAGCGAGGTCACCCGGATCGGCGAGTTGCGCATGGAGCCGATCCCTTGGACCGCAGCCGCCAACTCCTGCACGGTCGTGATGAGCGTGACGTCTGCGGTAATGGCCGCGGCTCGGATGGCATACCCGTCCACCCGCGCGCTCGATCCCGTCGGGGTGTTGACCACCATGTCGACTTCGCCGGCAATGATCCGCTCGGCGATCGTGGGACCGTCGTCGGGGGTCTCGTCGGTAGGCGGCGCCTCGCCACGCTGGGTGATCTTGCGCACCACCTGAGACGGGATTCCGTTGCGGCGCAACACATCAGCAGTGCCGGAGGTCGCGAGGATGGTGAACCCGAGGTCCACGAGACCACGCACCGGGAAGAGCATCGCGCGCTTGTCCCGGTTGGCGACCGACACGAACACCGTGCCCGAGTCCGGCAGGCCGCCGTATGCCGCGAGCTGGCTCTTGGCGAACGCGGTGCCGAAGTCGGTGTCGATCCCCATGACCTCACCGGTCGACTTCATCTCCGGCCCGAGGAGGGCGTCGACATTCGTGCCGTCGGCGGTGCGGAAGCGGGCGAACGGCAGGACCGCCTCCTTGACCGACATCGGGGCGTGCGGGGGCAGCGTGCCGCCGTCGCCGACCGGTGGCAGGATGCCCTCTTCTCGCAGCTGCGCGATGGTGGCACCGAGCATGACGCGAGCGGCTGCCTTGGCCAGCGGCACCCCGGTCGCTTTGGCGACAAAGGGGACCGTGCGCGATGCCCGAGGATTGGCTTCGAGGACGTAGAGGACGTCCTGTGCCAGGGCGAACTGGACATTCATGAGGCCGCGCACGCCGATCCCCTCGGCGAGCTTGCGCGACGAGGCGCGCACGCGTTCGATCTCGGCACTGCCGAGGGTCGCGGGCGGGAGGGTGCAGGCGCTGTCGCCGGAATGGATGCCGGCTTCCTCGATGTGCTCCATGACTCCGCCGAGATACATGTCTTCGCCGTCGAACAGGACGTCGACGTCGATCTCGATCGCGTCGTCGAGGAACCGGTCGACGAGGATGGGGTGCTCGGGGCTCGCGATCGTCGCGCGCGTGACATAGGTGGCCAGGGTCTCGTCGTCGTAGACGATCTCCATCCCCCGCCCGCCGAGGACATAGGACGGGCGCACGAGCACGGGATAGCCGATGGACCGCGCCACGGCCAGCGCTTCATCGACGCTGTATGCCGTGCCGTGCTTCGGCGACGGCAGCCCGGCCTCGGCGAGGACCCGGCCGAAGGCCCCCCGGTCTTCGGCGAGGTGGATGGCCTCGGGGGACGTGCCGACGATCGGCACCCCTTCGTCCTTGAGAGCCTGGGCCAGGCCGAGGGGCGTCTGACCACCGAGCTGGACGATGACGCCCGCGATGGGGCCTGCCTGACGCTCGGCGTGGATGACTTCGAGGACGTCTTCGAGTGTGAGGGGCTCGAAGTAGAGCCGGCTCGAGGTGTCGTAGTCGGTGGACACCGTTTCGGGGTTGCAGTTGACCATGACGGTGTCGTATCCGGCGTCGCGCAGCGCAAAGGACGCGTGGACACACGAGTAGTCGAACTCGACGCCCTGACCGATCCGGTTGGGTCCGGAGCCGAGGATGATGACCGCTGGCCGCTCCCTCGGGAGCACCTCCGACTCCTCGTCGTAGGACGAGTAGTAGTAGGGCGTCTGGGCCGCGAACTCCGCAGCGCAGGTGTCGACCGTCTTGTAGACCGGTCGGATCCCCAGGGCATGGCGGACACCGCGCACGACGGCTTCGGGCATGTGGCGGATCTCGGCGAGCTGCCGGTCAGAGAAGCCGTGACGCTTGGCCAGCGCCAGGAGGTCGGGGCGGAGCCGGTCGGCGGCACGGAGGCGTTCGGCGACCTCGTTGATGAGGGCGATCTGGTCGAGGAACCACGGGTCGATCCCGGTGACCTCGTGGAGCCGCTCCACCGTTGCCCCTCCGCGCAGCGCCTGCTGCACCTGGACGATCCGCCCGTCCGTGGGCCGAGCTGAGAGGGTGACGAACTCTTCGACCGCCGCCGCGTCCGGGGTGTCGCCGAGCCAGTGGAAGGAGGCACCCCGCTGCTCCATGGAGCGCAAGCGCCTTCTGCAGCGCCTCGGCGAAGTTGCGGCCCGATCGACATGGCCTCCCCCACCGACTTCATCGTCGTCGTGAGGGTCGGGTCCGCCGCCGGGAACTTCTCGAAGGCGAAGCGCGGCACCTTGACGACGACATAGTCGAGCGTCGGCTCGAAGGACGCCGGCGTCTCGCGCGTGATGTCGTTGGGCACCTCGTCGAGGGTGTAGCCGATGGCCATCTTCGCGGCGATCTTGGCGATCGGGAAGCCGGTGGCCTTCGATGCGAGGGCCGACGATCGAGAGACCCGGGGGTTCATCTCGATGACGATGACTCGCCCGTCGCGAGGGTTGACGGCGAACTGGATGTTGCATCCGCCCGTGTCGACGCCGACCTCGCGGATCACGGCGATGCCGATGTCACGCAGCCGCTGGTACTCGCGGTCGGTGAGGGTGAGCGCCGGGGCCACGGTGATCGAGTCCCCGGTGTGGACTCCCATCGGGTCGAGGTTCTCGATCGAGCAGACGACGACGACGTTGTCGGCGTGGTCGCGCATGACCTCGAGTTCGTATTCCTTCCACCCGATGATCGACTCCTCGAGGAGCACCTCGGTGACCGGGGAGTACTGCAGCCCGGCGCCGGCGATCCGTCGCAGGTCGGCCTCGTCGTAGGCGAACCCCGATCCGAGGCCGCCCATCGTGAACGATGGGCCGGACGACGACTGGGTAGCTCGAATTCGGCTGCAGCGGTGAGACATTCGTCCATGGTGTGGCAGATGAACGAGCGTGCCGACTCGGCGCCACAGCGCTGCACGACGCCCTTGAACTTCTCGCGGTCCTCGCCGAGCTGGATGGCCTCGACGTTGGCCCCGATGAGCGGGCAGTCGTACTTCTCGAGGACGCCGCGCTCGTGCAGCGCCATCGCGCAGTTGAGCGCGGTCTGCCCACCGAGGGTCGCGAGCACGGCATCTGGTCGCTCCTTGGCGATGATCGCCTCGACCACCTCGGGGGTGATCGGCTCGATGTAGGTCGCGTCGGCGAACTCCGGGTCGGTCATGATCGTCGCCGGGTTGGAGTTGACGAGGATGACCCGGATGCCCTCCTCGCGCAGCACCCGGCAGGCCTGGGTGCCGGAGTAGTCGAACTCGCACGCCTGCCCGATGACGATCGGGCCCGGACCCGATGACCAGGACGCTCGTGATGTCCTCCCGCTTGGGCATCAGTGCTTGCCTTCCTGTGCTGTCGCGCTCGCGATGGGCCGCCATGAGCGCGGTGAACCGCTCGAAGAGGTATGCCGCGTCGTGCGGCCCGGCCGCGGCCTCCGGGTGGTACTGCACCGAGAACGCGGGGATGTCGCAGGCATTCGAGCCCCTCGACGACGTCGTCGTTGAGGCAGACGTGGCTGACGCGCGACCCGCCCGAAGGGCGTCTGCGAGTCGTGCTTGATCGGAGCGTCGACGGCGAACCCGTGGTTGTGAGCGGTCACCTCGACCTTGCCGGTGGTGCGGTCCATGACCGGCTGGTTGATCCCCCGGTGGCCGTACTTCAGCTTGTAGGTGCCGAAGCCCAGCGCACGGCCGAGCAACTGGTTGCCGAAGCAGATGCCGAAGAACGGGATGCCGTCGCGTCGAGGACGCCGCTGCAGCAGCCGACCTGACATCGGCGGTCGCCGGGTCGCCCGGGCCGTTGGAGAAGAACACCCCGTCGGGGGCCGCGCGCCCGAGGACCTGTCCGACGGCAAGGATGTCCTCGAGGTTCGCGGTGGCGGGCAGGACGTGGACTTCGATGCCTTCGCGCAGCCAGCAGCGCCGGGGTCATGCCCTTGATGCCGAGGTCGACCGCGGCCACGGCGAAGCGCCGTTCGCCGTGGGCCGCGACGACATATGGCTCCTTCGTCGACACCTCGGCGGCCAGATCTGCCCCGGCCATCTGCGGCGCGGCGTGGACGAGTTCGAGTAGCCGCTCGACTGGCTCCCCGGCCTTGGCGCCGGAGAAGATCCCGGCCCGCATCGCACCCCGCTCACGCAGGTGGCGGGTGAGGGCGCGGGTGTCGATCCCGCAGATCCCGACGACGCCCTGCTCGGTCGAGCGTCGTCCTCGAGCGACCGCGGTGGCGCGCCAGTTGGAGGGGCGGAGTCGCTGGGTCGCGCACGACGATACCCGGCCACCCAGATCCGGGTGGACTCGTCGTCCTCGTCGTTCCACCCGGTGTTGCCGACGTGCGGCGCGGTCATGACGACCACCTGGCGGTGATAGCTGGGGTCGGTCAGGGTCTCCTGGTAGCCGGTCATGCCGGTCGAGAAGACTGCCTCACCGACGGTCTCGCCGACGGCGCCGAAAGACTGCCCGCGCGAAGGCTCGGCCGTCTTCGAGGACGAGCAGCGCCGGTCCGCGGTCGATGAGCAGGTCGGTCACGTGAGTTCCTCCAGGGCGAGGTGCTCGCCGACGGGGGCGACGCGACCTCGGTATGCCGTGCACGCGCCACGCAGCAGCGTCGCGTGGACCGCACCGTGGAGCGTGCGGCCGTGCCAGGGGTTGTTGCGGGAGCGGGAATGCGATGCGTCGCGGTCGACCAGCCACGTGGCGTCGGGGTCGATGAGCACGAGGTTGGCTGGGGCGCCGACGTCGATCGGCTGGCCGTGACCTGCGAGGCCCGCGATGCGCGCGGGGGCGATCGACATCCGGTCGGCGACGTCGGCCCACGACAGCCGACCTGGCCGGACGAGCAGATCAACGATCACGCCGAGCGCGGTCTCCAGGCCCAGCATCCCGAAGGCGGCGTCGGGGAAGGCGTGTTCCTTGTCGTGTCGGGCGTGTGGGGCGTGGTCGGTCGCGATCGCGTCGATTGTGCCGTCGACGAGCGCCTCGCGGATCGCCTCCTGGTCCTCGGTCGGCCGCAGCGGCGGGTTGACCTTGTAGACCGGGTCGTAGCCGACGAGCAGGTCGGTGCCGAGGGCGAGGTGGTGGGGGGTGACCTCGGCGGTCACGGCGATCCCCCGCTGCTTGGCCCAGCGGATCACCTCGACCGAGCCGGCAGTCGAGACGTGCGCGACGTGAACCCGGGAGCCGGTATGCCGCGCAAGCATGACATCGCGGGCGACGATGACGTCCTCGGCCACTGCCAGGCCACGCCGGCAAGCCCAGACGCCCGGACATCTCGCCCTCGTGGCAACACGCTCCGGCATCGGCGAGGCGAGGGTCCTGGCGAGTGCTGTGAGATCACGCCGCCGAAGGCCTTGACGTAGTCCAATGCGCGCCGCATGAGCCGGGCGTCGGCGACGCAGCGGCCGTCGTCGGAGAAGACCCGCACCGTGGCACGGGAGCGGGCCATGAGGCCGAGCTCGGCGAGTTCGGTGCCGTCGAGGCCCTTGCGTCACGGCGCCGACGGGAATCACGTCGGCTCGTCCAGCAGTGCGGCCCGAGGTCGAGCACCCGCTCGGCGGCCTCGGCGGTGTCGGTGACCGGGGTGGTGTTGGCCATCGCGAGGACGGCCGTGAAACCGCCGGCTGCGGCAGCCGCCGTGCCCGAGGCGATGGTCTCGGTGTCCTCGCGGCCGGGTTCGCGCAGGTGAGTGTGGAGGTCGACGAAGCCGGGAAGAATCACGAGTCCGTCGGCGTCGATCGAGCGCAGCCCCTCACGCCGGATCGGCGTCGTGGACAGCTCCGTGATCCGGCCGTCGGAGATGAGCAGGTCGGCCGGGGCTCCCCCGAGGAGACGCCCGCCGGAGACGACGAACGGGTTCTGCGCGTCGTGCGCCACCGTGGACTGGCTCATGCTGCTCCCTGCCTCAGGTCAGACCGGCCGGCCCGCGACACATCGGCCGTGTCACCGGAGAGCAGGTGATAGAGCACCGCCATCCGCACAGCGACCCCGGCCGACACCTGGTCGAGGATGACCGAACTCGCGGCGTCTGCGGCCTCGGCCGAGATCTCCAGACCCCGGTTCATCGGACCCGGGTGCAGGATCGGGAGGTCGGGCGTCACGGCATACAGGCGGTCCAGGCGGTCCTTCGTCAGGCCGTAGCCGACGGTGTATTCGCGGGCAGTCGGGAAGAACCCGCCCGACATCCGCTCCTTCTGGACCCGAAGCATCATGACCGCGTCCGGCGGATCGTCGCCGAAGAGCACCTCGTCGAGATCCCAACTCGTCGTGAAACCCGCTGCGGCAGACCAGGATCCGATCCCGCTGGGCATGAGGGTCGGCGGCGCGACGACGGTGACACGCGCCCCGAGGGTGCCAAGCGTGATGACATTGGAGCGGAACACCCGTGAGTGCGCGAGGTCGCCGACGATGGCGACGTGCCTGCCGTCGAGGTCGCCGAGGCGATGACGCAAGGTGTAGGCGTCGAGGAGGGCCTGGGTCGGGTGCTCGTGCGTGCCGTCGCCGGCGTTGATGACGCTCGCGTCGACCCACTGCGCCGCCTGGTGGCAGGCGCCGGACGCCGAATGCCGGATCACGAGGGCGTCGACCGACATCGCCGTGATGGTGCGGACGGTGTCGCGCAGGGACTCGCCCTTACTTGCCGAAGAGCCTTTGGCGGAGATGTTGATGGTGTCCGCGGACATCCACTTGCCAGCGATCTCGAAGGAACTGCGCGTGCGGGTGGAATCCTCGAAGAAGAGGTTGATGATGGTCCGCCCCGCAGGGTCGGGAGCTTCTTGACGTCGCGGCGCTGGACGTCGTGCATCGACGCCGCGGTCTCGAGCAGAGCATCGATGTCGTCGCGATCGAGGTCCGCCGAGCTGAGCAGATGCCGACCGATCATCGTTCTCCCCCGGCGATCCGCACTTCGTCGGCCTCGTCGTCGCTCTCGGCGAGGCGCACCTGGACGCGTTCCGACGACGCCGTCGGGAGGTTCTTGCCGACGAAGTCGGCCCGGATCGGCAACTCTCGGTGACCTCGATCGACGAGGACGGCCAGTTGCACGGCGCGCGGGCGGCCCGAGGTCGACGAGCGCTTCCAGCGCGGCGCGGATGGTGCGTCCGGAGTAGAGGACATCGTCGACGAGCACGACGACCTTGTCGTCGATGCCCC
The DNA here is from genome assembly GCA_037046615.1 of Dermatophilaceae bacterium. Lineage (GTDB taxonomy): Bacteria > Actinomycetota > Actinomycetes > Actinomycetales > Dermatophilaceae > Phosphoribacter. The sequence continues at coordinate 31,872 of JBAOHD010000020.1, read as the reverse complement.
CGGACGGCACGAGCGTGCGGGCGATCATCCGGGTGGGCTGCCGACGCAGGTCGTCTCGGTGCATCGTCACGTCGAGTGACCCGACGGGGATGGTCACCCCTTCGATCTCGCTCAGCGACTCGGCCAGTCGGCGAGCCAGCGGGACGCCGCGCGATGGGATGCCCATGAGGACAACGCCTTCAGGACCCTTGTTGCGCTCGAGGATTTCGTGAGCCACGCGCCGCAATGCCCGGGCGATCTCACCGGAGTTCATCACGACTCGGGCAGCCGGGTGGGGCGTTGCGCCGCTCACTCGGACCTCCTTCCCCGCCTCACAGGACGGTGATTAAAGGACGTCGATGTCGTCGTCACCTTACTCCCCGCGCGTCCCCCTCCTTCACCGAGGCAGGTGTGCCGCGGGATTGTGGCTGACGTCACGGCATACGTGGCGCTCTTGTGCTCCTGTCCGGTCGTCAACCCCGGCCGCTAGGCTCCTGCTGGTCACGACCGCTGCGAGGAGTCATCTGTGCATGCACAACGAGTCGCCCCCGTCGACGCGAGCTATCTGTCCATGGACGCGGCCAACACGACCGGCAATGTCTGCCTCATGCTCACCCTCGAGGGTCACGTGACCCGCGACGACCTCGCCGAGCACGTGATGGCGGCCCTCCCGGACTTGCCCATGCTCCGGCGCCGACTCCACGAAGTCGCCTGGGGGCTCGACCTGCCGTGGTGGATCGACGACCCGACATTCGACCTGGATCGGCATGTCCTCGAACACATCGTCCCCGCGCCCGGCGGCCACGACGCCGTGAGCGCACTCGCAGCGCGCATCGGCATGATCCCGATGGACCGGACCCGCCCGCTGTGGGCCGTCCACCTCATCCACGACGGTGAGGGTGACGAGGCGCGGTCGGCGGTGCTGCTGGCGATGCACCACACGATAGGTGACGGCAGCGCCTTCCTGGCTACCATCCGGGCGATCTTCGGCGGGGACACCGAGGCCGGCGGCTCACCGCCCGCCTGGGTCGCCGATCCTCCGCCCTCCGATGTCGAAATGCTGTGGCGCAGCGCGGTTGAGGCGGCGCAATGGTCGCTGTCACGCTCGATCTCCACGGCGACCTCCACCTTGGGCACTCTCGGCAAGCAGATCGATGGCGTCCTGACGACCGCGTCGGTCCCGACGGCGCCCTTGACACCGTTCAACAAGACCCTGAGCACCCGCCGCGCATGGGCCCGCGCGAGCGTGTCCCTCGACGATTCTCGGCCCGTCCGGCGTCGGCTCGGTGTCACGGTCAACGACATCCTCCACGCGATGGTCGCGTCGGCTTTGCGAGACTGGCTCCGGCGCCGGGACGCCCTTCCTGCGACCCCGCTCGTGGCACTCGTCCCGATCGGTGCGAGCGGCGAGGCACCGGATCCGGCGGCCATCAACCGGATCGACATGACCGTGAGTGAGGTGCCGACGCACATCTGCGACCCCGTCGACCGCCTGCACGCCGCCCACGAGTCGATGCGCCGGGCCAAGGTCGCCCCGATGTTCACCGAGACCGTCATGGACCTCGCGGCGCGGGTGTCGACCACGTCGACCTCTCCGCTGACCCGGTGGGCGGCTGACGCAGCCGTCACGGCGCGGGTCATGGACTACATGCCACCAGGCACCAACCTCGTTATCTCCAACGTGAGCATGGGCACTGATACCTACTCCCTCGCCGGGATCCCGGTCGACCACGTTTATCCGTTCTCGCCGCTGTCCAACGGCCAGGGCATCTTCGTCACCACCCAGGGCTACCGCGGGAGGCTCAACATCGGTCTCACCTGCTGCCCGGTCCTCGTCCCCGATGCGGACGACCTCGTCCAGGCGATGGTGACGGCTTACGACGAACTCTGCGCACTCGGGTAAGACCTCTGACCCTCGCGCGAGCCGTCTCCCGGGTTTAAGGTCGCACCGTGGCCCCGTGACCGCCGCCACACACCCGGGTATGCCGTCGTGTCTCCCCATAACGGACCCGCGCACCACAGAAGGAGGTCGGCGCCCGATGCGTGCTCAGCAGCTCCGGCCGCTCGACGCGGCATACCTCGCCCTCGACGGCCCCCGCACCGTCGGCAATGTCTGCCTGCTGCTGCCCCTCGATCGTGAGGTGAGCTTCGCCGACGTGCGGGGGCAGGTCTCGACGCGCGTGGGGCGGCTGCCGGAGTTCCGGCGACGGATCCAAGCGCTCCCCTTCGGCCTCGACGTGCCATGGCTCGTCGACGACGCCGACTTCGACCTCGACCATCACGTGCTCGAGTCGTATGCCGGACACGGCTCCCTCGCGGCCGCGGTCGCAGGGATCGCGATGACCCCTCTCGACCGGCGCCGTCCGCTGTGGGAGTTGCACCTGCTCCACGAGGAGCGCGGCCCGTCGGTGCTCGTGACCAAGGTCCACCACGCGATCGCCGATGGCTCACGGATGCGCGACATCCTGCACGCTCTGCTCGGCACGGACCAACTCGTCGAAGACGACCCGGGTTGGGAGCCAGAGCCCGCCCCGCCTTTGAGCACGATGCTGGCCCGATCCGCCGTCGACTGGGCAGCCTGGGGAGTAGGCACGGCCGCGAGGATCGCCCGTCAAGCAGTGACAGAGCCGGCGGCCCTGACCGGCGCCGTGGACTTTTCGGGGTGGCCCGGCGCCCCGGCAACGATCGTCAACAAGCCGGTCAGCGGTCGCCGTGCGCTGGCATATGGCACATGGGACCTCGCCGCAAGCAAACCCGTCCGGACGATGCTTGGCGCGACGGTCAACGACCTTCTCCACGCCTGTGCCGCGGCCGGCATGCGGCGGTGGCTCGCCGACCGAGACGCCCTGCCGACCTCACCGCTGGTGGCCATGGTGCCAATCTCGGTGCGTCATCTCGCCATCGACCAGAGCGGCGCCAACCGGATCGCCCTGACGCTGTGCACGATCCCCACCGACGTCGACGACCGCCGCGAGCGCGTCGCTGCCGCCAGGGCAGCGATGGCCGTGGCCAAGACCCATGTCGCGGCCAACGAAGACGCCTTGACGATGGTCGCGCGCGCCTTCGCGTCGATGCTCTCGCCCGGCAGCAATCTCGCGTCGATGCTGCGCCTGCCCGACGTCATGCACTTGCCGTTCAATACGGTCATCTCCAATGTCCCCATGGGACAAGACCTCTTCGGCGTCGGGGAGGCCCGGGTGACGGCCGTCTACCCCATGCCCCCGCTCGGTGAGGGGATGGGTTTCAACGTCACGGCCCAGGGCTACCAGGGGCGCCTCGACGTCGGGGTGAGCGTCTGTCCCGAGCTCATCCCCGACGTCGACGCCCTCTTCGAGTCCATGGCGCAGGAGTGGCGCGCTCTGTGCGCACTCCCTCACGAGTGACCCTCTGCGCTTAAACCTGCCCGCCAGTCGCCCACGGCGGCGGGGGCGGCGGAGTGGATGTGGCCGGATTTGATGTGGCCGGAGGTGGGGGCGGCGGCGCGGTCTGCCCGCCGGGACCACCCTGGCCGGCCATCCCAGGGGGCGGGGGCGGCGGCGCGGCATACCCGCCAGGACCGCCCTGGCCCCCGGACCCAGGAGGTGGCGGCGGGGCATATCCGGCTTGCCCGGCCATCCCCGGAGGCGGCGGCGCGGCGGTCTGGAGGGCAAATGATGGGATGCCGCCCTGACCTTCGACCGCCCCGAGTTCGGCGAGGAGTCGTTCGCGGGCAGTGCTGTCGACCGGTCGCCCGGTGGACTCGAGGTAGGCCAAGACTCCGAGGTCGCGGAAGAGACGATCGGCGTGCTTGGCGGCGGCCGCGGGCCCGGCCATGCCGGATGAGGCCAGTGCCCCATCGGCCTTGGCAGCCAACTCGGTGGCGGCGGCTTTGGCCTTGTCGAAGAATCCCATGAGTGGTCCTTCCGTCAGGGATGACGCCAGGCGACCTGGCGGCGGGGCACCTAGCCCCACCCCATCTTCGCCCTCCGTGGGGGCCCCCGTCGCGAAATGCGGGGGATGAGGCGAAATCGCGCACCCGGGCAGGCCGACGGGACTACCGTCAGACCAGAGGGTCCCGTCGAGGGCGGGCCCAGAATGAGTTCACTCCAGGAGGTTGACCATGCCCATCCACGGGACCCTGTTCACGGAGTACCAGGAGAACCCGTCTGCAGATCCGTTCGTGCTGCAGAACAAGAAGATGCTCAAGATTTCGATGCAGTACGGCCCCGTCTGGGCGCGGACAGGCTCCATGGTCGCCTATCAAGGTGACGTCCGGTTCGAGAACACCGGGTCCGGAGGCCTGAACAAGATGCTCAAGTCGGCCGTCACCGGTGAAGGCGTCAAGGTCATGCGATGCACCGGCAGCGGCGAGCTCTTCGTCGCCGACCTCGCCTCCGAGATCCAAGTGTTCTACCTCGAAAACGACATGGTCTCGGTCAACGGCAACAACGTCCTGGCGTTCTCCTCGTCGATCGAGTGGGACATCCACCGCGTGCAGGCGCGCGGCGGCATGATGGCCGGCGGACTGTATAACGTCTCGCTGCGTGGCACGGGCTACGTCGCGGTGACGACCAAGGGCGACCCGGTCGCGCTCGACGTCGCCGGTGCTCCGACCTTCGCCGACGCTCAGGCCGTCGTCCTGTGGACCAGTGGGGTGAGCATGGACATCCGCGTCGACACGGGCGGGATCGGGTCGATGATCCGCGGAGGCACGGGTGAAACGTTCCAGATGGCCTTCGGTGGCCAGGGGTATGTCCTCGTCCAGCCCTCGGAGTCGGTTGTCGAGGGTGGTCACCAGGCTCAATCGAGCTCAGGTGGCGGCGCCGGCGGACTCCTCGGCGGGCTGATCCGCTGAGCCCTCTGCGTCAGAGGGTGTGCTTGACCTCGGCGAGTCGGGCGAGCAGACCGTTGATGAAGGTCGGGGAGTCGTCGGTCGACAATTCCTTGGCCAGCGCGACGGCCTCGCTGATCGCGACAGCTGTCGGGGACCTCGTCGCTGTAGACGACCTCCCATGTGCCGAGGCGGAGGATGGCTCGGTCGACCGCTGGCATGCGGTCGACCGACCATCCCTGGCTGTAGGTCGTGAGCAGATCGTTGATCTCCGCCCACATCCGCACGACCCCCTCCACGAGGGTCACGGCATACTCGGGCAGGGGCGTTTGCGTCACCGGCCGCGCCATCCGCTCCAGCAGGAGTGCCTGCACGTTGACACCGCGCTGGTCGGCCTCGAAGAGGAGATCCAGCGCGCGCTTGCGCGACTTCGAGCGTGCGCCCATGAGGTATGCCGTCCGGTCGAGTGGGCGTCAGTCGTTGACGCGGCCGAGGTAGGACCCGTCGCGGGTGTCGACCTTGACCTTGGTGCCGGCCTCGAGGAAGAGCGGCACCTGGATCTGCGCGCCGGTCTCCAGCGTCGCGGGCTTGGTGCCGCCGGTCGAGCGGTCGCCCTGCAGGCCTGGCTCGGTGTAGGTGATCTCGAGCATCGCACCGACGCCGGGAGCTCGACGTAGAGCGGGACGCCGTCGTGGGTCGCGACGATGGCGTTCTGGTTCTCGAGCATGAAGTTCGCCGCGTCGCCGACGACTGCCTCGGCGACGACGTGGAGCTGGTCGTAGGTCGTCGACGTCCATGAAGACGAAGTCGGTCGCCGTCCTTGTAGAGGTACTGCATCGTGCGCTTGTCGACCGTTCGCGGTCTCGACCTTGGCGCCGGCGTTGAAGGTCTTGTCGACCGATCTTGCCCGACGTGCACGTTCTTGAGCTTGGTGCGCACGAAGGCCGGGCCCTTGCCGGGCTTGACGTGCTGGAACTCGACGACGCTGCCACAGCTGCCCGTCGATGCTCAGGACGAGACCGTTCTTGAGGTCGTTAGTCGTTGCCACGAGAGGGGATCGCTTTCTTGCTCGCTGGGATGCCGGGCGCGCGAGCACCCGTCGAAGTCCGGTGGGATTCGCACCAGTCTAACGCGAGCGCGCCGAAGCCCCGGCGCACATCATCCGTCGCGGGCGCGCAGCCGCTGGACGGCATACGCCATAGCCATGGTGTAGCCGTAGACCCCGAAGCCCGCCATGACGGCGACCGCGATGTCGGAGAGGTAGGAGTGGTGGCGGAATGCCTCTCGCGCATGGACATTCGAGATGTGGACCTCGCAGAACGGCAGTTGGACCGCCGTGAATGCGTCGCGCAGGGCGATGCTCGTGTGGGTGAACGCGCCGGGGTTGATGATGACGAACTCGGTGCCGTCGGTGCGTGCGGCGTGGAGTCGGTCGATGAGCGCGCCCTCGGTGTTGCTCTGGAAGGTGGCGACGTCGATCCCGGCGGCGGCCCCTTGCGCGACGAGATCGGCCTCGATCTGCGCGAGGGTCGTCGTGCCGTAGACCTCCGGCTCGCGGGTGCCGAGCAGGTTGAGGTTGGGGCCGTTGACGAGCAGGACCGACATCGCTGATCTCCTTGGGTATGCCGCTGCCGACAAGTGTGCTGCCTCGGGCGTCAGGCGCCTAGCTTGGCCCGCTCACCGCACGAAAAGCGTCCTGCAGCAGCGTGTCGGAGGGACCTTCGAGGCGTCCGGGATCGGCCAGCCCGTCGAGGACGACAAAACGCAGGCGGCTCCCGCGGCTCTTCTTGTCCCGCCGCATGGCCGCGAGAAGGGGCTCCCAGCTCGATGCCTCGTAGCGCAAGGGCAGGCCGAGTGAGGCGAGGATGGCGCCCTGACGGTCGACGAGGTCACCCGGGGTGCGCCCGGCCAGGTGGCCGAGCCGCGCGGCATACATCATGCCGACCGACACCGCGCACCCGTGCCGCCACGTGTATCCCTCGACCTGCTCGATCGCGTGACCGAAGGTGTGGCCGTAGTTGAGGATCTCGCGCAGCGACGACTCCTTGAGGTCGGCGGCGACGACTCGTGCCTTGACCGCGACCGAGCGGGTCACGAGCTCGGCGAGGATGGGACCAGCGGGGTCGACGGCAGCAACCGGGTCTCTCTCGATGAGCTCGAGCGTGGGGGGGTCGGCGATGAAGCCATGTTTGACGACTTCGCCCATGCCGCCGACGAGGTCGAGGGGCGGCAGGGTGCGGAGGGTGTCGAGGTCACAGACGACGGCCGCAGGCGGGTGGAACGAGCCGACGAGGTTCTTGCCCTCAGCGGTGTTGATGCCGGTCTTGCCCCCGATCGCGGCGTCGACCATCCCCGCGAGGGTCGTCGGGATCTGCACGACCGCGACCCCGCGCAGCCAGGTCGCGGCGACGAAGCCGGCGAGATCGGTGACCGTCCCGCCGCCGAGCCCGACGATCGCGTCGCTGCGGGTGAAGCCTTCGCGTCCGAGCAGACTCCACAGGTGCGCGGCGACGGAAACGTCCTTGGCCGCCTCGGCGTCGGGCACTGCGGCGAGGTATGCCGCGACACCGCCGGCGCGCAGGCCCTCGGCCAGGCGCGCAGCGAGGGCCGTCATCGGGGCGGCATGGATGACGAGCACCCGCTCGACCCCTGCCGGGAGCAGGGGCGCGACTTGGGCGGCGGCGTCAAGGAGCAGGCCCCGGCCCACGAGGACGTCGTAGTCGGAGCCGACCGAGATCCGCTGGGGCTGGCCGTAGTGGGCGACGTGGCTCAGGATCTCCTCGACGACGAGCGCCGGGGTCCGATCGGTCGTGTCGACCGTGACGGCAGCGAGGTCTGCGTAGACCGGGACGCGGGCGGCATAGCGCTGCGCGAGGGCAGGGTCGCGAAGGACCGGCCGACCGGGATCGTCTCCCACCCGCCCCACGGCGTCGTCGAACTCGACCCCGAGGTGGACCACGGTGTGAGAGCGCAGGAGTGCCCGGGTCTCCGGGCGCTCGCAGGCGCCACCCCCGAGCGAGAGCACGACGTCCGCGGCCGTGCAGGAGTTCCCGCACGGCGGCCGCTTCGATGTCCCGGAAACCACGCTCCCCCTGCGTCGGCGAAGATCCCCGCGATCGGCGTGCCATGCTCGCGCTCGATCACCTCGTCGGTGTCGACGAACGGCAGGTCGAGCCGCTGCGCGAGCTCGCGGCCGACTGTCGTCTTGCCGGCCCCCATGAACCCGACGAGGACGATCACGACGAAGGTTCCGTCCGCATGGTCTCGGGGATGGCGGCGAGGTATGCCGCGCAGTTGCGCGCCGTCTCGGCGACGCTGTCTCCTCCGAACTTCTCCAGGCAGGCTGCGGCGAGGACGAGGGCGACCATCGCCTCGGCCACCACGCCGGCGGCCGGCACGGCGCAGACATCACTGCGCTGATGGATCGCCTTCGCCGCAGCGGCGCCCGTGACGTCGACGGTGTCCAGGGCCCGCGGGACGGTCGAGATGGGCTTCATGGCGGCCCGGACGCGCAACACCTGACCGGTCGACATGCCGCCCTCCGTGCCGCCCGCCCGCCCTGAGCGCCGGCGGATCACGCCGTCCGCGTCACGCTCCATTTCGTCATGCGCGACGGAACCGCGGCGACGGGCCGTCCGAAAACCGTCGCCGACCTCGACCCCCTTGATGGCCTGGATGCCCATGAGCGCGCCAGCGAGCTGAGCGTCGAGCCGGCGATCCCAGTGGACGTAGGACCCCAGGCCGGGCGGCACGCCATAGGCGAGCACCTCGACGACGCCGCCGAGGGTGTCGCCGTCCTTCTTGGCTGCCTCCACCTCGGCGACCATGGCGGCCGAGCCGGCCGGGTCGAGGGTGCGGACCGGGATCGGCATCGAGGGCCGCCACGTCGTCGGGGGTGGGAAGCGGCGCGTCGTCGGAGGCCTCGGCTGCTCCGATGGCGACGCGTGTGCGGACCGATCCGGATGCCGTAGGCCTGCTCAAGGAACCGGGCTGCGACTTCCCCGAGGGCGACGCGGGCAGCGGTCTCCCGAGCGGAGGCGCGCTCGAGGATCGGCCGGGCATCGTCGAAGCCGTATTTCTGCATCCCCACGAGATCGGCGTGGCCGGGTCGCGGCCGGGTCAGCGGCTTGTTGCGCGCGATCTCCTTCTCGGCATTGACGTCGTCAGCCGCGGCATACGCCTGCGGGTCGACAGGGTCGGGGCTCATGACTGTCTGCCACTTGGGCCACTCGGAGTTGCCGATCCGGATCGCAACAGGCCCGCCCAAGGTGCTCCCGTGGCGCACTCCCCCGAGGAACTCCACCTCGTCGCGTTCGAACGCCATGCGCGCGCCCCGGCCGAAGCCCAGGCGGCGGCGCGCCAGAGCCCCGGCGAGGTCGTCGCTCGTGACGCGGACACCGGCCGGCAGGCCCTCCATGAGGGCCACGAGCGCGGGTCCGTGGGATTCGCCGGAGGTGAGCCAACGCAGCATGGCGGCATCTTCCCACGCACCACCTGCCGCCTGAGGGCCGGAGCCGGATGCCAAGACGGGCCGGTGCTACCCCGTGACGAGGGCTGCGACGAGCGCGCCAGCCAGGAGGTAGGGGCCGAAGGCGATCCTGCTGCGGAGCGTGAGACGTCTGGTGACCATCCCCGCGATCGCGACGACCGAGGCTCCGACGAAGGCAAGCAGGAGGGCCAGCCATGGGGCCAGCGGCGAGAGATAGCCCAGGGCGCCGCTGAGGATGACGCCCAGGATGACGTCGCCCCATCCGAACTGGCCGCGGGAGACCAGCGCGAGCAGCAGGTAGACCACCGCAGCGAGCACGGTGGCGACGGCTGCCTGCAGCAAAGCCGACCATTGCCCCGAGAGGGCGCTAGACACGACGAGGAGCCCACTCACGGCAACCGCCGTGGGGTAGGTCAGGCCGCTCGGCAGCCGATGGACGTCGGCGTCGATGCGTGCCAGAGCGACCCCGACCGTCGCGAGGAGCAGGTATGCCGGCAGGTCGACTCCCCCGTGTCGCTCACCCAGATGCCACACCACCAGGCCCCACGTCGCCGCCACGGCCGGCGCCACGATCCAGGGCGCGCGGGGCGGCGGCGTCGCGTCCTCGGTGTCGAGCCGATAGCCCAGCTCGGAGAGTTGCCTCGCGAGGTGCCTGCCCACGGCATACCCCACGACGACCGCGGCGGCCGTGAGCCATCCGAGCCAAGACATCGCGGCTACGCCTCGGACAGGGCGTCCAGAAGCGCGGCGCGCATCGCGTCGACGGGCGCGTCGTGGCCGGTCATGAGGCGGACCTGCTCGGCGGCCTGATGCAGCAGCATCTCCGTGCCTGGGACCGGGTGCATAGCCGCGCGCCGCCGCGGCAGCCAGGAGGGGGCTGGGACCATGCCCGTAGACGCAGTCAAGGATCGCCGCCTCGCCGAGAGCGGTCGGGAGATCCTCGAGCGCACCGGCATACGCGCATGGGGGGACCGTCCCGATAACGACATCGACCATCTCTGGCCAGGCGCCGAGGGGACGCTCGCGCACGACGACGCCGAGCTGGCGGGCGACATCGAGAGTGTCGGGCCGCATGGCTGCGCGGACCATGACGACGATCTCCGTCACGCCCATCGACGTGAGCGCTGCGATGGCCGAGCGTGCCGTGGCTCCGGCCCCGACGACGACCGCGTGCCGTGGTCGACCGACGCCGGCCTCGGTGAGAGCTGCCGTAATCCCGCCCACGTCGGTGTTGTGACCAGCCCAGCCGTCAGAGGTGTGGACGAGGGTGTTGATCGACCCGACCGTGCGGGCCAGGTCGCTCACGCTGCGTGCGATGCCGAATGCGACCTCCTTGAGCGGCATCGTGAGCGACAGCCCGCGCCAGGACGCGTCCAGCTGTGCCATCCACGGTGCCAGCTCGGCAGCGGCGAGTTCGACTCGGTCGTAGGACCAGTCGGCCAGACCGAGCGCCGCGTAGGCCGCGCGATGCAGCACCGGAGACAACGAATGACGGATCGGGCTGCCGCACACGGCCGCTCGCTGCACCGTCATGTCAGCGCGAGCACTTGCCCGAGTTCTCGGGCTTCTGGCACCACGCTTGGAACTCCGCGACGTTGCGATCGTGCTCGGCCTGAGTGGTCGCGAACTTCGTCTCGCCGTAGGCCGGGTTGGTCGCGACGAAATACAGCCACGGGCCGGTGCCGGGGTTGAGGGCCGCTGTCAGTGACGAGACCCCCGGGTTGGAGATCGGGCCCCCGGGAAGGCCGTCATTGACGTAGGTGTTCCACGGGTTCTTGTCCGCGCGTTCGGCATCGGTGGTCGTCAGCGCGCGGTGCTTGACGCCGTAGCTCACCGTGGAGTCCAACTGCAGCCGCATGGGCAGCGCCAGGCGGTTGAGCACCACTCGGGCGACCTTCGGCCGGTCTTCGGCTCGGCTGGCCTCGGCTTCGATGATGCTGGCAATCGTGAGGATGCGCGGGGCCTGCTCCGGGGTGATGCCGAGCTTGGTCATCTCGCTGACTGATTTGGCGACCATCGTCCGGAGTTGCTCGGCGGCCGAGTTCTTCGAGGAGAACTCGTAGGTGGCCGGGAAGAGATACCCCTCGATGTTGCCCTTGGCCGAGGTCGGCAGGCCGAGGGCGACTGCGTCCTTGGCGGCGGCCTCGTAGTCGCTGACGGGTTTGCCCGTCGCCTTGGACAGCACGAGGTAGATCTCCTGTGCCCAGAGGCCTTCGCGGATGGTGACCTTGGGAGCTTGACGGTTTTTGGGATCGACGAGGATCGCCAGGACGTCGGCGGCCTTCATCTCCTTCTTGACCAGGTATTCACCCGGCTGGATGGCGGCTGACTTGGGCTCGGCGGTGAAGGCCTCGACGAAGACCTTCGCGGTCTTGATGACGCCGGCCTTCTCGAGGTTGCTCGCCATGACCCGCCCGGTGTCGCCGTCCCTGACGACGAAGGCGACCTGGTCGGTGCCGGGTCCGGGGTAGTCGTTGGTGGCACCCTGCATGAGTGGCCGGAGGACGGTGTACCCGAGGTAGCCAGCACCGGCCAGGAGCGCGAGGACCACGAGGAGGACCAGCCCGCGCTTGCTCTTGCGTCGGGTCCGGCGGGCGTGGAGTTGCCGTCGACTCTGGATCGGAGGCTCGGCAACGCCTGGGTCGTCCACGGCGCCAGGCAGGAAATCGTCGACGATGTCGCCGTGGGGGCCGAACAGCTCATCCTCGGGGTGGGGACCGTGGGTCCGGTCGCTCATCCTCGTCCCTTCCTCCGGGGCTTGCGCCCTCCCGTCTCGACGACCTCGCCGGGAAGCCGCCCCGTCAGACGGGAAGACTCCACGGCCCCCTGCAGGATCAGGACGGCCGCGACCTGATCGACGACGGCACGATGGTCTCGCTCCCGGCGCCCACTCGCCTGGAGGTGACGATGCGATTGCACCGTCGTGAGCCGTTCATCGACCAACCGTACGCGGACCGGAGCCACGAGCCCGGCAAGCTCCTGCGCATATTCTCGGGCGAGTCGCGCAGCCTCGCCGTCTTCCCCTCGCATCGACCGCGGCAGCCCGACGACGACGAGGGTCACCGCGCGTTCTCTGACGATCCCGGCGATGGTATGCCGGTCCCGCGCCTCGGGGCCGAGGTCCCGTTCCAGGGTGCTCACCGGGGTGGCGAGGATCCCGTCGGGGTCGCTCTCGGCGACCCCGACTCGCACGGCTCCGACGTCGACGCCGAGCCACCGGCCCGGTGTCACCGGGTCAGGCCAGCCCGCGGAGATGTTCTTCGACCGCTCCCAGCGCGGCACCGGTCCGTGAGGCGTCCGTGCCCCCACCTTGGGCGAGGTCGTCCTTGCCACCGCCCCCGCCCCCGAGCACCTGTGCCGCGAGACGCACGAGGGCGCCCGCTTTGACGCCGCGCTCACGCGCGGGCCCTGACGTGGCGACGACGACGACCGGTTTGCCGCCGCTGGCCGTGGTCATCGCGACAACGGACGCGCGCTCCTGACCAAGACGGCCGCGGACATCGAGGACGAGGGTGCGCAGGTCATCGGCCGACATGGAGTCACCGGCGTCATGGGTGACCAGGGCGAGCCCCGCCACATCGCGAGCGGACGCGACGAGCGTGGGGGCCACGGCGAGGGCTTGCTGTTGCCGGACCACAGCGAGCTCCCGCTCGGCCTCCCGCAGGCGGCTGACGATGCCGTTGACCCGCTCGGGCAACTCCTCAGGCCGCCCTTTGAGGACGTCGGTCAGCTGGCCGACGATGGCGTGCTCCCGCGCGAGGAAGGTGTAGGCATCGGCCCCCACGAGCGCCTCAACGCGACGCACGCCGGAGCCGATCGACGCCTCGCCCAGGAGCTTGACGACGCCGAGTTGGCTGGAGCGTTGCGCGTGGGTGCCACCACAGAGTTCCCGCGCCCAATCGCCGACCGACACAACACGCACGGCGTTGCCGTACTTCTCGCCGAATAGGGCCATCGCCCCGATCTCTCGGGCCTGGTCCTGGGTCATGACCTCGGCGTGGACGGCGAGGTCCTCCAGGAGCAGGGCGTTGACGCGCGCCTCGATGTCGCGCAGCAACGAAGCCGGCACGGCGTGCTGGGCATTGAAGTCGAAGCGGAAGCGTCCTGGGGCGTTCTCTGAGCCCGCCTGGGTCGCGGTGTCACCAAGAGCTTCCCGGATCGCTTTGTGGACCATGTGAGTCGCGGTGTGGGCGCGGGAGATCGACCGGCGGCGTTCGATATCGACCGACGCGTGCGCGGGCTCCCCGACGGTGACCTCGCCGAGGACGACGGTGGCGCGGTGCACCGACAGCCCGGTGATCGGGCTCTGGACGTCGCGCACCTCGACGATGGCGCCGCCGGCGAGTTCGATCCGCCCACCATCGGCGAGTTGCCCCCCGCCTTCGGCATAGAAGGGGGTGCGATCGAGGATGAGTTCGACCTGCTCGCCGGGACCGACGCTGCGCACGAGGACGCCGTCGCGGACGAGGCCAGCCACGCGGCCCTCGGACACGACCTCGTCGTAGCCGGTGAACTCCACCGGGTGACCGATCGCGTCGGCGACCTCGCGGTAAACCCCGGTGTCGCCGTGACCGCTCTTCTTGGCCTTGGCGTCCGCTTTGGCGCGGTCGCGCTGCTCGGTCATGAGGCGGCGGAACCCGGCCTCGTCGACCTGGACGCCCTGTTCGGCGGCCATCTCCAGGGTGAGGTCGATGGGGAAGCCGTAGGTGTCGTGGAGGGCGAACGCCTGCGCCCCGGACAGCGCTGTGGAACCACTCGTCTTGAGGCGGGCCACGGCGGTGTCGAGGATCGTCGTGCCCGAGGCGAGCGTCCGGCGGAAGGCCTGCTCCTCGGCATACGCGATCGTCGAGATCCGCTCCCAGTCGTCCTGGAGGTTGGGGTAGGACTTGCTCATCCGCTCCATGCTCACGGGAAGCAGGTGTGGCAGCGCCGGCTCGTCGAAGCCAAGCAGGCGCATCGAACGCACCGCGCGACGGAGCATCCGACGCAAGACATAGCCGCGGCCCTCGTTGCCTGGCGTGACCCCGTCACCGATGAGCATGAGCGAGGAACGCACGTGGTCGGCGACGACCCGCAACCGGACGTCGTCGGGGTGGCTCGTCGCGGCATCCTTGCCCGAGTGCGACCCGTAGACCTTGCCGGTCATCTGCGCCGCTTTGGCAAGGACCGGGAAGACCTCGTCGATCTCGTACAGGTTGTCGACGCCCTGCAGGAGCGAGGCCATCCGTTCCAGGCCCATCCCCGTGTCGACGTTCTTGGCGGGGAGGTCCCCAAGGATCGGGAAGCCCTCCTTGCCGCTGCCCTCTCCGCGGATGTTCTGCATGAACACGAGGTTCCAGACCTCGAGGTAACGGTCTTCGTCGACGGCTGGCCCACCCTCGCGGCCGTATTCCGGACCCCGGTCGTAGTAGATCTCGCTACAGGGACCGCAGGGACCGGGCACGCCCATGGACCAGAAGTTGTCGGCCATCCCGCGGCGCACGATGCGCTCGGCCGGAATGTCGGTCAGCTGCACCCAGAGGTCGGCCGCCTCGTCGTCGTCGTGATAGACCGTCGCCCAGAGCCGGTGTCCGTCGAGCCCATAACCACCGTCGTCGACGGGGGTCGTGAGCAACTCCCACGCCAGCTCGATCGCGCCGGCCTTGAAGTAGTCGCCGAACGAGAAGTTGCCATTCATCTGGAAGAACGTGCCGTGCCGTGAGGTCTTGCCGACTTCATCGATGTCGCCGGTGCGGACGCATTTCTGGACACTCGTGGCCCGGGCGAAGGGAGGCGTCTCGTGACCGAGGAAGTAGGGCTTGAACGGCACCATGCCGGCATTGACGAACAGCAAGTTGGGGTCGTCGTAGATCAGCGGGGCGCTCGGGACGACCGTGTGCCCCTTGCGTTCGAAGAAGGTCAGCCAGCGGCGCCTGATTTCGGCGGTATCCATGCGTGTGGTTCCTTGCTCGTGCTTCGTCGGGTATGCCGTGCGGGAAGGTCTGCGGTGCGGGAGGGTCTGCGGTGCGCGGACGGGAGGGGCCAACGATGGTCGTCGCGGGCCCTACCTAGCTCGCCAGCCTGCCGGGTCGTCGAGGAGCGCGCGTGCCTTCGCAGGGTCCACGGATTCGTCCGAGTCTGCGCCATCCAGTCCGAGAGCCTGGCGGAGTTGGCCCTCGCGCTCGGTCATGTGTGCGCGCACATCCCTCACGAAGGCGCCGAGGGAAAACCGCGCCTGCCCAGGGTGGCTGTCCGCACGGGGCGACCGACGATCAGCCACGGCCAGTCTCGTTCGCATTCGTGGGCCGGCCAGCCTCTCGCCGGTCGCCGAAGGCGCGCCGCACGCCATACGTGAAGGCTGCCACCTTGATCAGCGGCCCACCGAGGGTGGCCGCAATGAGGGACGTCAGGGCGCTGACATTGGCCGTGACATGGGCCAGATGGGTGGTGACGGTGTCCAGCCGAGCCAACTGCTGGTTGGTCGACGCCACCGTGGAGGTGACCTCGCCGAGCAACGGCACGCTCCCGTCGGCGAGACCCTTCACACCGAGCCTGGTTTCGTCGAGGATCTCCCCGGCCTTGCCGATGACTGAGCCCAGCCGCCACACCAGGTAGGCGAACGCGAGCGCAGCCACGGCGCCGGCCAGATCGCCGAGAGTGATCGGTGCGAAAGTCACCGGCTCACCCTAGCCGACGGGTCCGTGTCGTCCCCGGTATTCCTGCGGCCGCTCGCACCCGAGCTGGAGCCCGAGCTGGGACCCGCTTTTGCCCCACGGATGACCGAGCGCAGCCATTCCCACCGCGGCCGGAGCCGCTCCTCGAACCCGCGGTCGGTGGGCTGGTAGTAGTCGGCCGCGAGCAAACCGTCGGGAAGATACTGCTGCTCCACGACCCCTCGGGGGTCGTCATGGGCGTATTGGTAGGCCTCACGGCGAGCTCCGGTGGCGGCAGCCGCGGCCGACGCGAGCCGGTCGGCACCGGCATACCCGCTCCCGCGGAGGTGCACCGGGACCGCTCCCCGCGCCCGGCGCGCACGTCGGCGATGGCGGCGTTGATGCCGAGATAGGCCGCATTGGATTTGGGCGCCATGGCGACGTGGACGACCGCCTGCCCGAGGATGATCCGCGCCTCCGGCATCCCGATCTGCGCGACCGCATGCATGGCCGCCACGGCGGTCTGGAGGGCGGTCGGGTCGGCCATCCCGACGTCTTCGCTCGCGGCAATGACGATGCGCCGCGCGATGAACCTCGGGTCCTCCCCCGCCTCCATCATCCGGGCGAGGTAGTGCAGGGCGGCGTCGACGTCGCTCCCGCGCATCGACTTGATGAGCGCGCTGGCGACGTCGTAGTGCTGGTCGCCAGCTCGGTCGTAGCGCACGGCGGCCTGCGCGACCGCCTGCTCGACGTGGGCGAGGGTGATCGGTGTCGGAGTCGGCTCGTCGTCGGTGAGCCCGGCCCCCACGGGGATCTCGTCCAGCGCCACCCCGGCTGCTGCCTCCAGCGACGTCAGCGACCGTCGGGCATCCCCGCCGGCAATCCGCACGAGGTGCGCGCGCGCGTCCGTCTCCAGGGTGAATGCACCGCCGAGCCCCTCAGGAGCGACGAGTGCCCTGTCGATGACGGCTTCGACGTCGGCGTCGCCGAGGGGCACGAGGGTGACGAGGACCGAGCGGGATAGCAGGGGGGCGATAACGCTGAACGACGGGTTTTCGGTCGTTGCCGCGACGAGGATCACGAGGCGGTTTTCGACGGCCGGCAAGAGGGCGTCCTGCTGCGCCTTGCTGAAGCGGTGAATCTCGTCGAGGAAGAGCACGGTATGCCGGCCGTAGAGGTCGCGCGCCCGGGTTGCGGCCGCGATGACCTCGCGGACGTCTTTGACCCCGGCCGTGACCGCTGACAGCTCGACGAAACGGCGATCCGCGGCGGTGGCGACAAGGTGCGCCAAGGTCGTCTTCCCGGTGCCCGGCGGCCCCCAGATGATGGCCGACATCGGGCCGACCGCCCCGGCTGACCCCTCGACGAGCCGGCGCAGCGGGCTCCCAGGACGCAACACCGCCGCCTGTCCTTTGACCTCATCGAGGGAGCGGGGACGCATCCGGACCGCGAGCGGGGCGAGACCCGCAGAAGAGGACATCAGCGGCGCTCCCGCAGGGCTGATGAGCGCCGCCGACCCTCGGCGGCGGGGAGAACAGGTCGGCGTGATCCACACGACCCTCCTTCCCCTCGCTCGCGTGATCTGGGCCCTCGCCCACGGTGGCAGGCTATCCCGTGTGAACCGCACTCCCCCGTCGCTCGACCACACGCGCCTCGCCCGGCTCGGCGCCGCCCAAGTCAGACACCCCTGGCGCTTCGTCGTCGCCTGGTTGACCTTCACGGTCGTCGCGTTCGCGGTGGCCGTCGCCGGCGTGGGGGGCGGGTCGCTGTTCTCGCGCATGCACTCCGGCGATATGTCGGTTGACGGCGAGGCTCACGAGGCACGGTCGATCATCCAGAAGTTCGAGCCGACGAGTTCGAGTCTCATGCTGACGATCTCGGGAGTCGACCTCGACTCGCCCCAGGTGGCTCAGGTCGCTGGATCGGCCGCGAAGGACGTCATGGCGATCCCCGGCGTCACGAGCACGGCCAACCCGTTCGTCTTCCCGCAGGGCCCCCGCGACCCACAGGCGGCGATGTTTGTCGCGAAGGGCGGCGACGGGTGGCTCATGCTCACGACCTTCGACCCCGCACTCGACAAGAAGGCGACGACGGCGGCGGAGAACGCCGTCCGGGCGGTCTACGACCGCATCGGCGGCCAACTTCCCGCCGGTGCCACCACCGCTATCGGCGGCGGCAACATCCTGCTCGCTGAGATCCTCCACCAGGTGGAGGTCGACCTCCGCACCGGCGAAGGCATCGCGCTACCGCTCAGCTTCATCGTCATGGTCATCGTGTTCGGTGGGTTCATCGCCGCCGGAATGCCGATCATCGGGGCGATCGTGTCCATCGGTGGCGCCCTCGCGGCCCTCTACGGCTTCACCTTCGTCATGGACCTCGACGTGTCCGTCGTCAACGTCGTGACTCTCCTGGGGCTCGCCCTCTGCATCGACTACGGCTTGCTCATCGTGAGCCGCTGCCGCGAGGAACTCCGCGTCGGCGCCGGAAGGCGGCCTGCCGCCGCCGTCGACTCGAGCCGACATCCGGGCCGCCGCTCAAGCCGACACCCAGGCCGCCATCGGCCGTGCGGTCGCCACGGCCGGGCGCACCGTGTTTTTCTCGGGGTTAACCGTCGCGATCTCCCTGTCGGGTCTGCTCGTCTTCGACGCCGAAATCATCCGGGCCATCGGTGCCGCCGGCGTGTCCGTGGTCCTCATCGCCATGGTCGTCGGCCTCACCCTCGTCCCCGCGCTGTGTGCGCTCGGTGCCCGGCGCCTGCTGTCCAAGGGCACCGAAGCGGCACCTGATGACGGCGTCTTCTCCCGCTTGGCCCGCTCCGTCCATCGTCGCCCGTGGCTCGTGATCGCCGCGAGTGTCGGGCTGCTCGTCGTCCTGGCGCTCCCGACGCTCTCGATGCGCCTCACGTCATCGGGCCACCAACTCATGCCGGTGGGCACCAGCCAACGAGACTTCTTCGACCACCTTGGCGCCGACTACCCACTCGCCTCCGGCGCCTCGGCGACGGTCGTGGGCCGCGCGAGCATCGCCGACGCCACGGCATACGCCGATGACGTCGTGAAACGCCTGCCCGGCGTGCGATCGGTCTCGGTCCGGCCCCTTGGGCCCGGAGTATGCCGCGATCTCGGTCCGCACCGACGGCGCCGCCCTCGACGACCCGGCCCGCGACGTGGTCACCGCGCTGCGAGACCACCGGCCGGCATACCCCTCCTGGGTCGGCGGGCAAGCGGCCGGGCTCGCAGACTTCGTGAGCTCGCTGTCAGCGCGCGCCCCATATGCCGCGGCCCTCATCGTCATCGCGACATTCGCGCTGCTGTTCCTCATGACCGGCTCGGTCGTCATCCCCACCAAGGCACTGATCCTCAACGTCCTGTCACTGGGGGCATCCCTGGGTGTCGCCACGTGGATCTTCCAGAACGGTCACCTCGAAGGACTCCTCGGCTTCACCTCCACCGGCGGGATCGAATCGCTGATCCCCCCCTTGGCGTTGACCTTCGGCTTCGGACTCGCGATGGACTACGAGCTGTTCCTCATCTCGCGGATCGCCGAGCTTTACCACCACAACGGGCACGACAACGACCGCGCCGTCGAGTTGGGGCTCCAGCGATCCGGGCGCATCATCACCTCGGCCGCCCTGCTCGTCATGATCGTCTTCGCCGGATTCATCGCCGGCAAGATGCTCGTCATCAAGCAGATGGGGCTGGCTCTGACGGCGGCTGTCCTGCTCGACGCCTCGATCGTGCGGATGCTGCTCGTCCCCGCGACGATGACCATCCTCGGCCGGTGGAACTGGTGGGCACCAGCTCCACTGCGGCGCTGGCACAGCCTCCACGGCATCGAGGAGTAGGCCCTCCCGGACCCCCTACACCGCTGGCGCCGCGGGGCGGGCGTCGACGCCGGCCTCCTTGCGCTGCGCCGCCGTGATCGGCGCCGGAGCCGAGGTCAACGGGTCGAAGCCGCCGCCGGACTTGGGGAACGCGATGACGTCGCGGATCGACTCGGTGCCGGCCAGCAGCGACACGATGCGGTCCCAGCCGAAGGCGATCCCACCGTGCGGTGGGGCGCCGAACTTGAACGCGTCGAGGAGGAAGCCGAACTTCTCCTGCGACTGTTCCGGCGAGAGCCCCATGACGGCGAAGACCCGCTCCTGGACGTCGCGGCGGTGGATCCG
This sequence comes from Dermatophilaceae bacterium, assembly GCA_037046615.1. GTDB lineage: Bacteria > Actinomycetota > Actinomycetes > Actinomycetales > Dermatophilaceae > Phosphoribacter. The sequence goes on along the minus strand of JBAOHD010000020.1, from coordinate 11,794 downwards.
GATCGAGCCTCCACCGATCTCGTTGCCGTTGCACACCATGTCGTAGGCGTAGGCGAGGGCCGAGCCCGGGTCGGTGTCGAAGCTGCCGAGGAACTCGGCCTTGGGCGAGGTGAAGGCGTGGTGCACCGCCGTCCACGCCCCGCTGCCGACCGCGACGTCGCCGGCGGCCACCGCGTCACCGGCAGGCTCGAACAACGGCGCGTCAACCACCCAGAGGAAGGACCACGCCGACTCGTCGATGAGTCCGGTGCGTCGTCCGATCTCGAGCCGCGCCGCACCGAGGAGGGACCTGGAGGACTTGGCGGCGCCGGCGGCGAAGAAGATGCAGTCACCTGGCTTGGCTCCGACGTGGGCCGCGAGCCCAGCCTTCTCGGTGTCGGAGATGTTCTTGGCGACCGGGCCGCCGAGCTCGCCGTCCGTCGCCGACCGTGACATAGGCCAGGCCTCGGGCGCCGCGCTGCTTGGCCCACTCCTGCCAGGCGTCGAAGGTGCGTCGCGGCTGCGACCCGCCGCCGGGCATGACGACCGCCCCGACGTAGTCGGCCTGGAACACCCGGAACGGGGTGTCGGCGAAGAAGTCGGTGCAGTCGGTCAGCTCGAGGTCGAAGCGCAGGTCGGGCTTGTCCGAGCCGTAGCGAGCCATCGCCTCGGCATAGGTCATCCGCGGGAACGGCAGGGGCAGCTCGACACCGATGAGCTTCCAGATATTGGCGACGATGGCCTCGCCGAGCTCGATGATGTCGTCCTGCTCGACGAACGACATTTCGATGTCGAGCTGGGTGAACTCCGGCTGGCGGTCAGCGCGGAAGTCCTCGTCGCGGTAGCAGCGGGCGATCTGGTAGTAGCGCTCCATGCCGGCGACCATGAGCAGTTGCTTGAACAACTGCGGGCTCTGCGGGAGGGCATACCAGCGAGCCCGGGGCGAGCCGCGCGGGCACGAGGAAGTCCCGCGCTCCTTCTGGCGTCGACCGGGTCAGCGTGGGGGTCTCGATCTCGACGAAGTCACGGGCGCCGAGCACCTCGCGCGCGGCGGCGTTGACCTTGGAACGCAGCCGGATCGCGGCACCGGCGGAGTGGGCTCCGGGACGGCGCAGGTCCAGATAGCGGTGGCGCAGCCGGGCCTCCTCACCGACGGTGGTGCGCTCGTCGATCTGGAACGGCAGCGGGGCGCTCTCGTTGAGCACCTCGATGTGCGCGGCCACGACCTCGATCGCCCCGGTGGGCAGGTCCGTGTTGACGTTGTCGGCGCTGCGAGCGACGACCTCGCCGGTCACCTTGACGCAGTACTCGTTGCGCAGGTCGTGCGCGGCACCGGTCAGCACCTCGTCACGGGCGACGACTTGGGCGATCCCACTCGCGTCGCGCAGGTCGACGAAGGCCACTCCCCCGTGATCGCGCCGCTTGGCCACCCAGCCGGTGAGGGTGACGGTCTGGCCGACGTGGTCGGCGCGTAAGGCGCCGGCCTGGTGGGTGCGCAACACGATGATGTCCTCTAGATCTGCTCGCGGAACGGGGTTTTTCAGGTCTCACGGGGTATGCCGGGTGCATCACCGTCGCCCAGGGTGGGCGCCGCCGAGGCTCCCCAATCTTAGGCTGGGACGGCAGACCGCCTCGACTCGTGTCAGCTGGCCTCGCGAGGCCCTCGACGAGACTCAGGCCGGCATGTCCCGGTAGGCCGGGTGCTCGGGCCACGGGGCGTCCACCGGCCGGAGGGTGCGCCACCCCTGCTGGCGACTGCCCCACGCGGCCATGATCCCGATCATCGCGCCGGCGTTGTGCACCCGGCCTGCCAGCACCGCGGCATACGCGTCATCGAGGGAGACCCACAGCGGTTGGATGCCCGCCTCTTCGCCGTCTCTGATGTGGATGGAGGGCGCGCGGCTGAGGTCGCGGGCCAGGTAAATGCGAATCGCCTCGGTCAGCCCGCCCGGGGAGGCGTAGGAGTCGGCGAGGACATTCCAGGTGTCGGCGACAAGGTCGACCTCCTCCGCGAGCTCTCGGGCGGCCGCGAGCCAGGGGGATTCGCCCCCGACATCGAGCAGGCCCGCAGGCAACTCCCAGAGGTAGGAACTGACGGGATGGCGGTATTGGCGGATGAGGATGATTTCGTCGACGCCGTCGACCTCACGGAGCGCGACGACGAGGACGGCGCCGGTGTGCTCGACGAGATCACGGGTGACGACACCGTCGGCCCCGAGGCTCACCCGGTCGCGGCGGACGTTCCACACCCGTCCCTCGAAGACCTGCTCGGAGTGCTCGACCGGGAGGTTGACAAGCTCGTCACGGAGGTCGCCGAAAGCGCCTCTGGGTGCATCGAAAGCCATCAGGCGAGTATGCCGTCAGTCGACTTCGACGAGCCGCTCACCACGCTGCCGGTCCAGGGCGGCCCCGACGAGCCCGGCGAAGAGGGGGTGAGCCCGATGCGGCCGAGAGAGGAACTCCGGGTGCCCTTGGGTCGACACGTAGTAGGGGTGAACCTCTGCTGGGAGTTCGACGAACTCAACGAGGTTGCCGTCGGGCGAGGTGCCCGAGAAGACGAGGCCGGCCTCGCTCAACTGGTCGCGGTAGTGGTTGTTGACCTCGTAGCGGTGACGGTGACGTTCCTCGACCGAGGTCTTCCCGTATGCCGCGGCCACGACGCTGCCCGGCTCAAGGCTGGCCGGGTAGAGACCGAGCCGCATGGTGCCGCCGAGGTCGCCGGCACCGTCGACGAACGCCTTCTGTTCGGCCATCGTCGCGATGACGGGGTGCTCGGTCTCAGGGTCGAACTCGCTCGAACTGGCGTCGGCGATGCCGACCACCGAGCGGGCGTATTCGATGACCATGCATTGCAGGCCCAGGCAGATGCCGAGTGTCGGGACCTGGCGTTGGCGAGCCCAGGTGAGGGCTCCGAGCTTGCCCTCGATCCCCCGGACCCCGAAGCCACCTGGCACGAGCACCGCGTCGACACCGCCGAGCGCCTTGGCCGCCCCCGCCGGGGTGTCACAGTCGTCACTGGGCACCCACCGGATCTTCACCTTGGCGTTGTGGGCGAACCCGCCGGCGCGCAGCGCCTCCGTCACCGACAGGTAGGCGTCCGGGAGGTCGATGTACTTGCCGACAAGGGCGATCTCGACCTCGTGGGCGGGGTGGTGCACGCGGGTGAGCATGTCGTTCCACGAGGTCCAGTTGACGTCCCGGAAGTTGAGCCCGAGCCGCCGGATGACGTAGGCATCGAGCCCCTCGTTGTGGAGGACCTTGGGGATGTCGTAGATGCTCGGAGCGTCGACTGCCGCCGCACATGCCTCGATGTCGACATCGCACATGAGCGAGATCTTGCGCTTGATCCCGTCGGGGATCGGCCGGTCGGCGCGCAACACGAGACCATCGGGCTGGATGCCCACCTGACGCAGCGCTGCGACCGAGTGCTGCGTCGGTTTCGTCTTGAGCTCGCCACTCGGAGCGAGGTAGGGCACCAGCGACACGTGGAGGAAGAAGCAGTTGTCCCGGCCGATGTCGTGGCGCACCTGGCGGGCGGCCTCGAGGAACGGCAGCGACTCGATGTCGCCGACGGTGCCACCGATCTCGGTGATGATGAGGTGCGGCGCGTCGGGCTTGCCGGTCGCGAGCGCCCGCATCCGGGCCTTGATCTCGTTGGTGATGTGCGGGATGACCTGCACGGTGTCGCCGAGATACTCCCCGCGCCGCTCCTTGGCAATGACCGACGAGTAGATCTGCCCGGTCGTGACATTGGCCGAGCCGGACAGCGGCACGTCGAGGAATCGCTCGTAATGCCCGATGTCGAGGTCGGTCTCGGCCCCGTCGTCGGTGACGAAGACCTCGCCGTGCTGGAAGGGGTTCATCGTGCCGGGGTCGACGTTGAGGTAGGGGTCGAGCTTTTGCATCGTCACCCGCAAGCCCCGCGACCGCAGGAGATGGCCGAGGCTTGACGCCGTCAGACCCTTGCCGAGAGATGAGGCGACGCCTCCGGTCACAAAGATGTGCTTCGTCTGCTCCGCCACGGGAGTCCAGTCTATGCGGCTCCGGACGGCCCTCGTGACCGCGAGCGTGACGGACGGCGCGTCGACTCTGTCAGGAGCTCCCGGGCATGCTCGACCGCAGCCGCCGAACTGTCGCCCCCCATCATCCGGGCGAGTTCGGTGACGCGTTCCTCGCCGGTCAGGGACACGACCGAGCTGGCCGTCACGCTGCCGTCGTCGGCCTTCCGCACGACGAGGTGGCGGTCGGCGTATGCCGCCACCTGGGCCAGGTGAGTGACAACCACAACCTGCGCGCGCTCGGAGAGGGCCGCCAGTCGGGCGCCGATCGCTCTGGCGGCCGCGCCCCCGACGCCCGCGTCGACCTCATCGAAGACGAACGTCGGCAGGGTGGCATCCGCTCCCGGGGAGTCTGTGGCATCCAGGCGTGTCCCGCTCACCACCTCGATGGCGAGCATGACGCGGGAGAGCTCACCACCGGAGGCCGCCTTGACGACCGAGCGCGGCGGTGCACCGGAGTTGGCGGCGAGTTGGATCTCGACGTCATCGGCGCCGTGGGCGGTGGGCTCCCGCGGGGTGACAGCGACGACCAGGCGCGCTGCACCCATCGACAACTCTCGGAGCTCCGCCTGGACGGCCTGGGCGAATTCTGTTGCGGCACTGGAGCGTTCGGAAGTCAGGGCGGCTGCGGTTGCAGCCACCTCACGTCGGCATTGATCGACCTCGGCATCCAGCTGGGCGAGTCGCTCGTCGGCGCCGACGAGTGCCGTCAGGCGGCGCGCGGCCTCCGACCCCCACGCCAGCACGTCGTCGATGGTGTCGGCGTATCTGCGGGTCAATCCGTCGAGCTCGGCCCGCCGCTGGTGGACCCACTCCAACCGGGCTGGGTCGGCGTCGAGGTCCGCGAGGTAGCTGGCGAGGTCTCCGGCAAGGTCGGTCACGGCATACGCGACCTCTTTGAGTCTTCCCTCGAACTCGGTCAGCCGGGGATCGTGCGCAGTCTCGGCCGCCAGCGCCGACCGGGCAGCCGCGAGGGTGGCGAGCACATCGCCGGAGTCGACGTCGTGGTCGGACCCAGCGAGGGCTGCGTGAGCCGATGCGACGGCATACCGCAGCCCCTCGGAGTGTCCGAGGCGTTCTGCCTCGGCGCGCAGGTCGATGTCTTCGTGCGGCTGCGGGTCGACGCGTTCGAGGTGCTCGAGGGCCGCGGTCAGCATGTCGACCTCGCGGGCCCGGTCGCGGTCGGCGACCTGGAGTGCGGACCGCTCGGCCTCTGCGGCTGTGAGCGCCGTAAAGGCCCCCTGGTATGCCGTGAGCGCAGCTGCCAGCCTCGGGCCTCCGTAGGCGTCCAAGAGCGTGCGGTGCTGGTCACCGCGGCGCAGGCGCCATTGGTCGGCCTGACCGTGGACGGCCACGAGCAACTCCCCCAGCTCACCGAGCACCCCCACCGGGGCCGACCGGCCACCCACGAAGGCACGCGAGCGGCCTTCCGCGGTGACGGTCCGCGCGACGATGAGGTCGTCCTCGTCGAGTTCTCCCCCGGCGTCGAACACCCGTGCGCGGGCGGGGTGGGTGGCCGGGAGGGTGAGGAGCCCTTCGACTGCGGCGTGCTGGGCTCCGGCGCGGACCATTCCGGCGTCGGCCCGAGCGCCGAGAATGAGTCCGAGTCCGTTGACGACCATCGTCTTGCCTGCGCCCGTCTCGCCGGTGAGCACGGTCAGTCCGCGATCGAGGCGCACGACGGCGTCGTCGATGACACCGAGGTTGCGGATGCGGATCTCCTGGAGCACGCCGTCAGCCTACGGTTTGGGACCGACGGCTCGGTGATGCTCCACAGCCGGTCACGGGGTGGGTTTGGGGCGCGGCCGGTCGCGATTGGTCCCGCGCCACCCGCCGACCGAGAGATCGAACTTCTCGACCAGACGGTCGGTGAACGGCGAATCGGTCAGGCGCGCGAGGAGCATGGGGATAGACGACCGGGTGACATCGATCCGGGCGCCAGGTGGCAGATCCACGGGGCGGCGCCCGTCGCACCACATGACGCCGGCACCCTCGGCGTCGGCAATGACCTCGACCGCCAGGCGCGAGGTCGGTCCGACCACGACGGGCCTGGCAAAGAGGGCATGGGCCGAGTTGGGCACGAGGAGGATTGCCTCGACATCGGGCCACATGACCGGCCCCCCGGCGGAGAAGGCGTATGCCGTCGAACCGGTCGGCGTCGCGACGATGACCCCGTCACATCCCCACGTTGACAGCGGACGAGCGTCGATCTCGACGGTGACCTCGAGCATCCGCTCGCGGGCTGCCTTCTCGATGCTGACTTCGTTCAATGCCCAACTGCGAGTGCGGATCTGGCCCCCGTGGCTGACGACGACATCGAGCGTCATGCGTTCTTCGACGCGGTAGTCACGCGCGACGATGCGTTCGACGACACCGTCGAGGTCGTCCATTTCTGCCTCGGCAAGGAAGCCGACTTTGCCGAGATTGATGCCGAGCAGCGGAGTGCCGGTCGCTCTCGTGAGTTCCGCGGCGCGAAGGATGGTGCCGTCGCCGCCGAGCACGCAGGCGAGTTCGCAGCCGGCCGCCGGTGAGTCGTCGGGGACGATGGTGATGCCCGAGAGCCCGCCCGGCGGGAAGTGGCCCGCGTCGCTCTCGCTGACTTCCGGGGTGATGTCGGCCCGGAGCAGGCGATCCGCGACCGACCTCGCGACGTCGACCGCGTCCGGGCGGCGTGGATGGATGACGAGCAACACTCGGCGCGTCACAGCTCGTCCTCCATGGCAGCTACCTTCTCATCGACGGCGGTCGCGGACAGTCCAGGACTCTGGCCCATCGACATCCACAGGACATACTCTCGGTTTCCTGACGAGCCCGGCAGCGGGCTGACCATGATGTCGCGCACGGTGAACCCGGCAGCAACCGCGGTGTCGACGACCGCGCGCACGGCACCGGCCCGCGCCCGGATCGATGTCACGACGCCGCCCTTGCCGAGGGCCCCACGACCCACCTCGAACTGGGGCTTCACGAGGACGGCGAGATCAGCGTCCGGCGCGACGAGAGACGGCAAGACCGGCAGGACGAGGGTCAACGAGATGAAGCTCACGTCGGCGACGATGACGTCGAACGGCCACCGGAAATCCGCGGCCGAAACATCGCGAATGTTGACCCCCTCACGGTTGTCGACGCGGGCGTCGCCGGCCAGCGTCGGCGCGAGCTGCCCGTGGCCGACATCGAGCGCGACGACGTGTGCCGCACCGGCACCGAGGAGCACCTGGGTGAAGCCACCGGTGCTGGCGCCCACATCGAGACACCGTCGCCCGGAGACGCGAAATCCCTGCGGCCCAAAGGTGTCGAGCGCGCCAAGGAGTTTGTATGCCGCCCGCCCCACCCAGGGGTCAACCTCGCCGAGCACGACGATGGGGGCACTGGGCGGCACCCGGTGAGAGGCCTTGCGAGCTGGCACCCCATCGATGAGCACCCGGTGGGCATCGATGAGCTCGTGGGCCTGAGCGCGAGAGCGGGCGTGACCGCGGGCCACAAGGGCAGCATCGAGCCGCACCGGAGCGTCCGTGGCCAGCGGCCGGTCAGGTCCCACCGACGTTGGCCAGACGCGCGCGTAGCTGCTCGTCTAGGCGTTGCGCCACCTCGGGGTGAGCAGCGACGTCACCCACCATGCCGGCGGCGAACTCGGCGAGGGCCCGGTCGACCGCCGGGTCACCCGTGCGCGGAGGATCTGGGACCGGCGACGGGAAGAGCGCGTCGTGGGCGTGCTCTCCTGGGTGCTCTCCCGTCGCCGTCACCTCGACGTCTGCATCGGGATGAGAGTCAGGCAGGGTCACTCGTTCGGTCCTGCCTCCGGAGCCGCTGCAGATGCTGCAGATGTTGCCGCAGCCGTCTTCGCAGGCGCAGCCGTCTTCGCAGGCGCAGCCTTCTTCACCGGCTCCCTCTTGACAGCCTCTGTCGCCTTGGCCGGCGTGGCCTTCTTCGCCGGCGTGGCGTTCTTCACCGGCTCCCTCTTGACAGCCTCGGTCGCCTTGGCCGGCGCGGCCTTTTTCGCAGGCGTAGCCTTCTTCGCCGGCGTGGCCTTCTTCACTGGCTCCCTCTTGACAGCCTCGGTCGCCTTAGCCGGCGCGGCCTTTTTCGCAGGCGTAGCCTTCTTCGCCGGCGTGGCCTTCTTCACTGGCTCCCTCTTGACAGCCTCGGTCGCCTTAGCCGGCGCGGCCTTTTTCGCAGGCGTAGCCTTCTTCACCGGCTCCCTCTTGACAGCCTCCGCCGCTGTGGCCGGCGCGGTCTCGGAGGCAGAGCGAGCAGCGGCGGCGACAGCAGACCGGCTCGGGCGTGCGCTCGCACTCGCGCGCGGCGGGACGGGCGTGACTCGAGCACGCGGCGGCAGGTCGTCGATCGGATCGGTGTGCGCGGCGAACTCCTTGCGGGACACGATGACGTCACCGGTCAGCGACGACACCATGGACATCACAGCGTCGAGGTCGGATCGCTTGACCAATGTCGTGGACGACTCGATGAAGTCCTCGACCTCGCGCCTGATCATTTTCACCAGGGCGTGTCGGTTGCTCTCCGCCGCGGCCATCACGTCCTCCGCGAGGCTCGCGACCTGGGTCGCAAGTTCCGTCGGATTGGGTCGAGTGGCGATCGACAACAACCCTTGCGCGACCTCGGTGGCCTTGGCTCGAGTTGCCTCACCGAGCCCGGTCACCAGTTGCAGATATCCCCGCATACCGTCGAATGACATTGCGCCTCCTTTGGTTGTCCCCCACGCTACTGCCCTGAGGGGTCCACCGCCTCCCGCACAGCCCGGTCCAGTGTCCGAGCGATCTCCGTGGCGTCCTCGTGCGACACGAGGTCGCGCTCGAGTTCCTCGCGGAGGGCGAGGGTGACGGCCAGACCCACCATCGCGACCGCATTCGCGACCGAAGGGGCCAATGTCTGATCGGTGGTCTCCACGATGACCCGTCCAGGCGCCACTCGGGCGACCCGGGCGGGGCCACCAGTCCACGTGTTCCGGTCGCGGCATACCTCGACTGGTGGAAGGCGGAGGGCCTCGAGCGAGGCGGCGGCATACGTGGGCGTTGCGCGCGATCCGAGCAACTGGACAAAACCGTCTACTCCAGTCAGCACCCACAGCGAATCCATCCCCGTGGCCTCGGCCCCGAGGATGTCGGTGTCGAGCCGATCACCGATCGCGAGGACCTCCGACAGCGGCATGCCCAGGACAGTCACGGCGTGATCGTAGAGAGGGCGATGAGGCTTGCCCACGATCTCAGGGGTATGCCGTGTCGCCACCGTCACCGCCGCGACGAGGGTCCCGTTACCGGGGATGTCTACACCTCCAGCGACCGGGAGGCTGGGATCGGAATTGGTCGCGACCCATCGGGCACCCGCGGTCACCGCACGGCATACCGCCGCGAGGTCACGCACGGCAACGTCGAGTCCCCACCCTTGCAGCACCGCCGCTGGGACGGCACCCGTGCTCGCCACCTCATGGGGCAGGACGGCCACGAGACCCGCTGCCGCCAGGGCGTGCGCAACCCCTTCGCCCCCGACGGCCAGCACGGAAGAGCCGGCCGGCAAGTCACGACGCAGATATGCCGCCCCCGCCTGGGCACTCGTCACGACGCGGACAGCCTCCTGGGCTAGACCCAGGCCAAGGAGTTGCTCGCTCACCTGCTCGGGGGTCCGGGACGCATTGTTGGTGGCGAAGACAAGGCCCACCGACGAGTGCACCGCATTGAGCGTCCTGATGGCGACACCGATCCCTTCCGGCCCGCGATAGACCACCCCGTCGAGATCGCAGACGAGACCGGCATACCTGTCGACCAGGATTGTTCCTATCGGGCGGGACATCACGCCTCGGCTTCGTCGCGCGCGCCGTCCTCCTCGTCGAGATCGACATAGCTGACCCCGTCGAGCTCCTCGAGGCGCTCGGCAGCGTCTGTCGTGCCGTCCACGTCGGCATCGACTGCCCGCGCGAACCAGTCCCTCGCTGCCGCAAGGTCACCCAATGCCAAGAGGGCCTCGGCGTAGGCGTAGCGCAACCGTCCGGCCCATGGCTTCTGGGCAGACCCGGCCAGCTCCGGGATCTCAAGCCCCGCAGCGGCCACGGCATGATCGCCGAGGTCTCGGCGAATGCCCGACACGACAATCGCGAGTTCGACACGCTCGCCCTGTTCAAGGGTCTTGGCCTCCGGTGAAGCTGCTAGCTCGAGAGCCCGCTCCGGCCGCCCCAGTGCGCGTTCGCAGTCGACCATCAATGGCAGCAGGTGCGAGGATCCGGACAGCCGTCGCACGGTGCGGAACTCCGTGAGCGCCCGTGCCCATTCGCCCTTTCGGTAAGCCACGACTCCAAGTGCTTCCCTCGCCGCAGGAACCCGTCCTGCGCGACGGACCGCGGTCTCGGCGTGGGCCTCGGCCGCGGTCAGGTTGGTTTCCAGGAACCGACCCGTCATCACCAAGTGCCCAGCGACGCCCTCGGCGTTCTCCTGGCTCAAGGTCCGCAGCTGGGTCCACACGCTCCGGTCGAGTTCCTTGCCCGTGATATCCGCATCGATCGCCGGCTCCGGCTTCCGGGGAGATTTTGGCTCGAGCCGCGGCCCACTGCGGCGCTCGACTCCCGCGGGCACAGAGTCGCTCCTGCGCCCAGCCGCATTATCCCCACGGCGCTCTCCGCTGCGGCCCGAACCGCCAGAGCCGCGCCCAGCGCCACCGCGCGCGCCATCTCGAGAGCCTCCGCTGCCGCTTGCGCGATCGTTCGTCCTCATGAATCCAACTCTCATCACAATGGTAACAAAATGCAAGAAGGCCCCGTGGAAACCACGGGGCCTTCTCGACAAAGTATGTCCGGCTGCGTCCTACTCTCCCACACCGTCACCAGTGCAGTACCATCGGCGCTGAAGGGCTTAGCTTCCGGGTTCGGAATGGAGCCGGGCGTTTCCCCTTCGCTATGACAGCCGAAACTCTATGGAGATTTCAGTCGTTCCCGACCGTATCTCGGGAACCACACAGTGGACGCGTAGCATTCTTTGTTGTCAAGTTATCGGCTTATTAGTACCGGTCAGCTCCATGCGTTACCGCACTTCCACATCCGGCCTATCAACCCAGTAGTCTAGCTGGGAGCCTCTCGGGGTAAACCCCATGGAAACCTCATCTTGAAGCATGCTTCCCGCTTAGATGCTTTCAGCGGTTATCACTTCCGAACGTAGCTAATCAGCGGTGCTCTTGGCAGAACAACTGACACACCAGAGGTTCGTCCATCCCGGTCCTCTCGTACTAGGGACAGCCCTTCTCAAGTTTCCTGCGCGCGCAGAGGATAGGGACCGAACTGTCTCACGACGTTCTAAACCCAGCTCGCGTACCGCTTTAATGGGCGAACAGCCCAACCCTTGGGACCTACTCCAGCCCCAGGATGCGACGAGCCGACATCGAGGTGCCAAACCATGCCGTCGATATGGACTCTTGGGCAAGATCAGCCTGTTATCCCCGGGGTACCTTTTATCCGTTGAGCGACGGCGCTTCCACAAGCCACCGCCGGATCACTAGTCCCGACTTTCGTCCCTGTTCGACTTGTCAGTCTCACAGTCAAGCTCCCTTGTGCACTTACACTCAAAACCTGATTGCCAACCAGGCTGAGGGAACCTTTGGGCGCCTCCGTTACCTTTTAGGAGGCAACCGCCCCAGTTAAACTACCCACCAGGCACTGTCCCTGATCCGGATCACGGACCTAGGTTAGATATCCAGAACGACCAGAGTGGTATTTCAACGTTGACTCCACCGACACTGGCGTGTCAGCTTCACAGTCTCCC
>JBAOHD010000019.1:0-130872 GCA_037046615.1 Dermatophilaceae bacterium | reverse complement strand
GACCCAGATCCGCGAGTAGTGGACGTGGCTCGCTGATTCGGGGCTGGCCTTGGTCGGTTCATTGGTGGGTCCGTGTGGTGGCATGGCGGTGGTCCGGCTGTCGGGCCGGGGGGGCGGAGGTCTCCGTGGCCTCGGGCGCTGCTGGTCGGTCGGGCAGGACGGGTGCCAGGGGTCAGGGACTGGGCAGTGACTGGAGCCTGGGGAGGACGACCGCGAGGAGTTGGGGGCCTGGCGGTAGCCGAAGCTGTGTGGTGCCGGCGCGGCGGGTCAGGCGCGCTGGGGTGAGGATCAGCTCGCGGCGTAGTCGGGTGATGGTGCGTCGCCCGCGGCCGTTGCCGTGGTCGATGTTGGCCAGTTCCTGCATCCATGACGACATCGCGCAGGCCAGCAGGGCCGCCCACATCCAGACCCGGTTCACCCGGCGGTCCGCGGAGGGCATGTGCCGCATCGCGGCCCCGTGCTTGGCGTCCTTGTTCAACGCCTCGATGTCGGTGCGGTGGCGGTACCACCACTCCAGCTCCGCCAGCCGCAACCCGGCCTGATCGGGCTGCTCGGCCTGCTCGGGGAGCATGTCGGTGAGGAAGAAGGAGTAGCCGTAGACGGCGTCGATACGGCCCTGGAGTGCCAGCTGGTACTGGCCTTCGGGGATGGTGCGGCGTTTGCGGGCGCGCCCGTGTGGGAGGTGTTCCACCGGGATCCGGGTCCGTCGCGCCACGCACGTGATGCCGGCGTCGTGCGGCCAGGACCCCGGTAGGTAGGGCACGACGGCGACCTCGGTGTCGATCATCCCGACCGCGGGCACCCACTGGTGGTCAGGCACGTGCTGGGCCGCTGCGACCAGGGGTTTGGTCCGTTTCGCACCGATCGCGAACTGGACCCCCTGGGCCAGGCACGCCGTGGCCAGGTCCGCTGCGAAGTACCCGGCATCCCAGCGGGTGCGCACCTGCTGCACCCCGTCCGGCAGCGCCCGCAGGGCTCGGTGCAGGACCTCGACGCAGTTGCTGCGCGGGTCACCTGTGCCGTTCATCGACTCCGCCGCCAGCGGCACCCCAGCCTCGGCCCAGAACCCGATGTGATTGCGGATCGTCAACGCACCCGTGTACGCGTGCGCGGCGTCGTCCTTGGTCCGGCCGTAGACCTCGACATCGGTGGCGTCGCCGTCGATGGTGGCCTGGCGCAACAGCACCGCCCGCCGCAGGGCCGGCAGCCGGCTGACCCACTCGGTGTTGATCGCCCCGATCGCTTCCTCGACCGCGAGCAGGTGCTCGACGGTGAACCGCTTCGCGATCCCAGCAGCGGTCCCCGAAGCCGGCGTCGGCACCGGCTCCAACTCCTGACCGGCAGCATCAGCGCGACGCCGGTCCAGCCCGGACATGAAGTCGACCCCGGCCAACTGGGCGCACGCCATCGAGACCAGCAACTCACCGCCGTCCAGGCCACGGCGTCGCTGCTTCAGCGGTGCAACCGCATCCACACGATCGCTGATCGTGGCCGCGATCCCCAGCGCCCGGTTCAGCTCCCGGACCGCCTCGACCCCTGCCGCCGGTGTCAACCGGGCATCGGGCTCACCAACGACCACCCGACGCGCCCGACCCCGACCCTTTTGCCCCGCCTTGACCCCACGTATCGTTGCCACCGAAAAGGTGCCTTTCACTGGACCGGTAGGAGATGTCGTAATCCCCATCGTTCCAACCCAGAAGGCACCTTTTCGCTATGACACCCCGACGCCTACTCGCGGATCCGGGTCAGAAGGGGTGTCTCACCTCAGCCTGACGCACAGGGGGGCGCTGCCTCAGGTCAGCTGCTGGAACTCTCTTCCCACCGAAGTGAGCGCCCCTTGATCATCATATGTTGCCACGTTTGGAGCATACGGGGGAGGCGTGAGGGAGAACCACGCCCAGCGCTCGACATAGGGCAGGGGCGTCATCATCTCCGCCGCGGCGACGAGGAAGTCCGCCTGGTCCTGGGGCGGCATCGCGGCGCTCTCCGTGGGGAGCCATGTGATCAAGCTGAACTCAGAGAGCCAGATGGGCAGCCCGTAGGCCTCGTGGACCCGGGTGATGTAACCCTGTAGGTCCTCGACGGCCCGGTCGAGGGAATAAGGACTTCGAAGAGCAGGCGCGAGGTACCAATGGATAGGAACGAAGTCCACGCGGTAGCCGCGCGACTCCACTCCCTGCATGAACTTGCTGAACCAGCTGTTCGGATTGTCGGCATTGCCCGCTAGCGCCGGGGCGCCTAGGCGCATCCCGGTCTCCTCGAACCGAGGCCATGCATTCAGCGCGGTCGACACCGACATGTTCGCCTGCAGGGCGAGCTCGGGCTCGTTGAAGGCGAGGAGGGTATCGCCGTGGCTCTTTGCCAGCTCGAACGACTCATCGGTAAGGTGGCTCTCGTCCTGGATCATCGGGATGAACTCACAGCCCTCGGGAACCGTGATCTCCTCGGGATCGGGTGCCCACGTGTAGAACCAGCGGGCACCCGAGTCGGCCAGAGCATCACTGGCGCCCGGTGCTCCCTTCCAAGTCCCGATCCCGGCGAGCGGGCCGGGAGGGGGCGGTGGCCGCCGAGTAGGTGTCGGCGAGGCACCGCTGGCCGCAGGCGAGGCACCGCGGGCCGCCGGCGAAGCCGCGGGGGGCCCGGCGGTGCCACCAGGACCTGGACTGCTGCACGCCCCCACGGCAGCCGCCAGCAGACCCGCCCCACCCGCGAGCAGAGAGCGTCGACTCACGAGGTCGAGGCTGCCCAGCTGGCCAACGAGCTCATCACCTTGGTGCTTCAATCGACAAGTCCTTATCTTATCTGTTTCGACTTGGAATTCAGCGGCCGCTGGCACAAACCAACGCTGGAGTCGCATTCTAGCCATGGGTGGATCAGGCTCAGTCGCGGCCGTAGATGTCGCGCGTGTAGACCTTGTCTGCCACGTCGGCCGAGCTCCGCCGTGCATGCGGTTGGCGACGATCACGTCGGAACGGCGCTTGAACTCGTCGAGGTCGCGCACGACCTCGCGAGCGGAAGAACTCGCTCGTCCGTCGAGAGTCGGCTCGTAGACGATGACCTCGACGCCCTTGGCCTTGATGCGCTTCATGACGCCCTGGATCGACGACGTCGCGGAAGTTGTCCGAGCCCGCCTTCATGGTCGAGGCGGTAGATGCCGACGACCTGCGGGTTGCCGGCGCGAGGATGTCGTCGGCGATGAAGTCCTTGCGGGTGCGTGTTGGCGTCGACGATGGCGCGGATGAGGTTCTGCGGAACCTCGCTGTAGTTGGCCAGCAGCTGCTTGGTGTCCTTGGGCAGGCAGTAGCCGCCGTAGCCGAAGCGACGGGTTGTTGTAATGGCTGCCGATGCGCGGGTCGAGGCCGACGCCCTCGATGATCTGCGCGCGTGTCCAGCCCGTGCGTCACCGCGTAGGTGTCGAGCTCGTTGAAGTAGGCGACGCGCATGCGCCAGGTAGGTGTTGGCGAAGAGCTTGATCGCCTCGGCCTCGGTCGAGCCGGTGAACAGCACCGGGACGTCCTTGCGTTCACGCGCGCCCTGCTTGAGCAGCAGCTCGGCGAACAGCTCCGCCGCGCGCCGAGCGCTCGCCGACGACGATCCGCGACGGGATGGAGGTTGTCGTAGCAGCGCCCTGCCCTCGCGCAGGAACTCCGGGGAGAAGATGATACTGCCGAAGCCCGGGATGTCGGCGCGCAGGTCTGTCGGTGAAGCCGACCGGGATCGTCGACTTGATGACGATCACGGTCGCCTCGGGAGCGAGCCGGGCCACGTCGGCGTGGCGACGCTCTCCACGGTAGAGGTGTCGAAGAAGTTCAGCGTCCGGGTCGTAGTCCGTCGGTGTGGCGATGATCACCATGTCAGCGCCCTTGAAGGCCACGGCGACGTCGCTCGTCGCGCTTAGAGAGAGACCCTCGGTGCTCAGAAAGCGCGTCAACTCGGCTTCCTCCAGCGGGGAGACGAGGGCGTTCACCTGAGCGACCCTTTCCTCGTCGATGTCCAGCATCACCACCTCGTGGTGGCGCGCCAGCACAGCGGCATTCCCCAACCCGACGTATCCGATACCAGCAACAGCGATTTTCACCCCGAGATCGTACCAGCGGTGCGCGAGCCGGCCGCTCTCTCACAAAGCCCACGCACCGTACGAGACCCGTTCGCTAGGTAATGAGTTCATCAGGGGTAGACTCCGGCGAGGCAAAGATCGTTGAGAGGGAGGGACAGCATGCGTGTTGTCGTAACTGGTGGTGCTGGTTTTGTTGGATCTCACTTGTGTGACGCGTTGCACGGGCGGGGTGATGCCGTTGTCTGCGTCGACAACTTCGCCTCCGGTACGTACTCGAACATCGAGCACTTGCTGCCGTCTTCCAGGTTCGAGCTCATCGACCAGGACATCCGCTGGCCGCTTGACGTGCGGGGTCAGGTCGACGCGGTGGTCAACATGGCGAGCCTCGCCTCACCGCCGGCCTATCTTGCCCAGCCCATCTTCACCCTGCAGACGGGGTCGACCGGGACGCAGAACGCACTGGACCTCGCGGCGAGACACGACGCCCGCTTCGTCCAGGCGTCCACGAGCGAGGTCTACGGTGATCCACTGGTGCATCCGCAAACCGAGGACTACTGGGGCAATGTCGAACCCCATTGGCCCGCGCAGCGTCTACGACGAGGCCAAGCGCTACGCGGAGTCCCTGATCGCTGCGTACGTCCGAGAAGGGCTGAACGGCGGGATCATCCGCATCTTCAACACGTACGGGCCAAGAATGCGCGCGGACGATGGACGCGTCGTCACGCAGTTCATCTCGCAGGCCCTCGAGGGCGCCCCGCTCACCGTCTATGGTGACGGCAGCCAAACACGCAGCCTCTGCTACGTCTCGGACCTGGTGCGTGGCTTCGTCAGCATGGTCGACTCCGCCGTGTTCGGCCCGGTGAATCTTGGCAACCCTCACGAGCTCACTGTCCTGGAGATCGCAGAGCTGGTCATCGCGCTGGTCGGCTCCTCATCGACTATCGAGCTGCGTGACCTCCCCGAGGACGACCCGAAGCGGCGCAGACCGGACATCACCAGGGCGAGGACCGAGCTAGGGTGGTCCCCCGAGGTGGGCGTCGTCGATGGCCTGTCCGAGACGGTGGAATGGACTCGGCGCACAGAGATTGATGAAGACCTCAGAGCCGCTGTCTGACGTCCTGGTTGAAGCAGGCTCGGAGAGTCCGGCCACGACGCTGCGGCTCTCGCGTCGAGACCCCGAAGGCCTCCGCCACTACCTCAACCGGCTCTCCGGCGGTTGTGTCGTCGACATACGTCCCTCGGGGCCGGTCTTCGGTGAGCTTCCTGCTCGCCGTCCGGGTGCACGACGTGCGCTGGTCCGGGCTCTCTCCCGGCAGTCCCAACGAGCGCTCACGGGGCTCACCGTGGTCTTCCTCGCCACGTTGACCGTCTTCTTGGCGTGGTGGGCTTCCCCCGCCCACCGGTTGTCCTGGCCGGGGTTCATCGCCAACTCGCTGCTGATCGCCATCGTGATGGCGCTGCCGGCCTACTTCCTGTACATCGTCAACCAGATGCGGCGGGTCAACCCCAATGTGCCGGTGCCCGACTGCCGGGTCGCCATGATCGTTACGAAGGCCCCCTCCGAGCCGTGGGAGATGGTCCGCACCACTCTGGAGGCGATGCTCGCACAGGAGTACCCCGGTGAGTACGACGTCTGGCTCGCCGACGAGGATCCCACCGAGGAGGTCGTCGTCTGGTGCCGGGGCAAGGACGTGAAGATTTCGACTCGGCGAGGTCACGAAGGGTACCAACGGCTGACCTGGCCGCGTCGTCGCCGCTGCAAGGAGGGGAATCTCGCCTACTTCTACGATCACTACGGCTATGCCGCGTATGACGTGGTCTCTCAGCTCGACGCAGACCACGTTCCGGATCCGCACTACCTTGAAGAGGTCGTGCGGCCCTTCTGGGATCCTGCGATCGGCTATGTCGCTGCGCCGAGCATGTGCGATGCGAACAGCGAGCAGTCGTGGGCGGTCGTCGGTCGGCCGTATGAAGAGGCGTTCTTTCACGGTGCGCTGCAGCTCGGCCTGAATGCCGATGGCACACCTGTATGCATCGGCTCGCACTACGCGGTGCGCACCCAGGCACTCGCCCAGATCGGCGGTGTCGGGCCCGAGCTCGCCGAGGACTTCACAACCTCCTATCTGCTGAACACGGCCGGCTGGCGCGGCGCATACGCCATCGAAGCGGCCGCTCGCGGTGACGGTCCGCCGACCTTTGCAGCGATGGTGACCCAGGAGTTCCAGTGGTCGCGAAGCCTCACGAAGGCGCTGATGAACCTCGTGTTGCGCACCTGGAAGCGGTTGCCTGCCGCTTTGGGCCTCCGCTTTGTCTTCCAGTCCGGCTTCAACATCTTGCTCAGCCTCATGTTCGTCGGCGGAGTCGCCCTGTTCTCCGTGGCGAGCGCGACGGGCTCGCCGTGGGTGTCGGTCAACATCCTGACGTTCTTCGGGCTGTGGGTCACCATGAGCGGCTGGCTCTTGGTCATCGCGATCCTCCTCCGGCGCAACAACCTGATCAGACCGCTCGGATCTCCAATCATCAGCTGGCAGCGGGGCCTGTATGCGGGGACTCGCCTGCCGTTCATCCTCCTGGGTGTCCTTGCCGCGTTCTACGAGGCGATCGTCCCGCGGACGATCGACTTCAAGGTGACGCCCAAGGGTCAGGTCGGGCCGCAACCGTTGCCGGTGCGGCTGATCCTTCCCTTCCTTGTCGTGGCCGTCGTTCTTGGGGGAAGCGCAGCGGTGGGCCTCGACAACTCCGACGTCATAGGCTACGTCGGGCTCTCACTGCTCACGGCACTCTCCCAAGTGATCGTCGCGACGGCGGTCACCGTCCTGCACGCGACTGAGGCTCGACGGAACACCGGTCTGGGCCGACTGCCCGCGCTGCGCCTGGTCGGCGTGCCGCTCTCGGTGTCGATCCTGGTCGGCGTCGGGGTGGTCACGGTCTCGGTCCTCTACCTCTTCGAACTGTGGAGCTTCCTGGCCGGCATGGGACTCATCGGTTAGCGCCGGAAACGAACCGACTCTTCTGTATAGGAATCGTATGCACGTCTTAGTGACAGGTGGCGCGGGCTTCATCGGCAGCCACACCTGCGTCGAACTCATCGCCGGCGGCCACGACGTGGTCGTCGTGGACGATCTTTCGGCCGGGTATGTGGAGGCAGTCGACCGGGTGGGGGAAATCACCGGCACCCGTCCGATCCTCGAGGTCGGCAGCATCACGGATACGGCCTTCCTGGAGTCCGTCCTCGCGCGCCATCACGTGGACGCGATCATCCATTTCGCTGCCCGCAAGGCGGTGGGGGAGTCGACCGAGATTCCGCTCGAGTATTTCCACACCAATGTGACGGGCACGGTGACCCTGCTGCGGGCAGCCCATCGCGCCGGGGTGGGCCGGGTGGTGTTCTCATCGTCCTGTTCGATATACGGCGACACACGTGCGGTCACGTTGGATGAAACCGCGCCGTCCGCCCCCGCAAACCCGTATGCCTGGTCCAAGTTGGCCTGTGAGCAGCTCATCGAACAGGCCTGCCATTACCTCGACGGTATGCGTGCCGTCAGCCTGCGGTATTTCAACCCCATTGGTGCTCATCCCAGCGGCCGGCTCGGTGAGCAGCCGCGGGGCGTCCCCCGGAATGTCGTGCCGTACCTAGCGGAGGTCGCGATGGGGCACCGCACGCAGCTCCAGGTGTTCGGTGGCGACTACCCCACCCCGGACGGCACCGCGATCCGCGACTATGTGCATGTCGTCGACATCGCGCGGGGCCACGTGGTCGCGCTGGACCACGTTGACGACACAAACGGAATGCAGCTCTTCAACCTCGGCACAGGTGAGGGGACCTCGGTCCTTCAGTTGCACGCGGCTTTCGAGGCTGCTTCCGGGCGACCGATCGCCTATCAGGTGGTCGACCGCCGGCTGGGGGATGTCCCCCGGCTGGTCGCCGACATCAGTGCGGTGAAGTCGGCGTGGGGGTGGTTCCCTCAATACGACCTGGCCGCCATGTGTGAGGACTCCTGGCGCTTTATAGCAGCCAATCCTGGTGGCTACTCGGCATAGCCGCCCAGTGTCGCTGGGTGATGGGCTTGTCAAGATCGGCCGCATTTCGGTCCCCTTCCTACGTCGTTGTCACAGCAGTCCCACTGGTAACGTCCTCATTCCCGCAACAAGGTGCTCGGAATGACAGACGGAGGACGGCTTGCTATCCCGACGCGAGGCTCTTAACGGGGCCCTATCTTTGACCGTCCTTTCCAGTGCCGCAGCAGCGGGTGCCCCGGACAGCCATCCTCAACCAGCACCGGCCCCGGCCGTGCCCAGCGGGCCGTCCCCGGGTGTCGGGGCCTGGTACGGCAGCAGGGTCGACTTCCTCCTCGGTGACTCAGGAGCCTCGTGGTACTACACCTGGGCTCCGCATCATGACTGGATCACCACGCCTGCCGGATGCGAGTTCGTCCCCATGATCCTGGGGCGACAGGACGTCACCGCCGCCAACCTGCAAAGCGCCACCACCCATGGCCGGACCTTGCTCGGATTGCACCAGCCGGACAAGAAGGGGAAGTCCAGCCTCTCGCCGAGCGCGGCCCTATCGCTGTGGCCGCAGCTGGAGCGATCCGGACTGAGGCTCGGTGCCCCGGCCGTGACCGCCAACGCGCACAGGCAGGGTGGCTGGCTCGATGTCTTCATGTCCGGCGGGCAAGCCAGGGACGAAGGGTGGACTTCATTCCTCTCCACTGGTATCCGAGTGCCTCGATCCTCAGCTCCGGTGACGCCCACACACCCCGACATGGTCAGCCAGGTTGTCGCTCAACACGTGCACGGCCGGTTCGGTCTGCCTCTCTGGCTCACCGAGTTCAGTCTCATCGCGTGGGGTGGGGGACATGAAGTCGCGGACCCGTCAGTGCAGGCCGAGTTTCTCACGGCTGCCAACTCGATGATGGCCGGCATGCCCTTCGTCGAGCGGTGGGGCTGGTTCTCGCTCACCCCGTCCTCAGGGGTGGAGGGTGCCTCGCTCTATGACGGCAACAACGTCGTCACGCCGGCCGGCGCCCGCTTCCGGACGATCGCCGCCGTCGACACGGAGCCTGGCCCGACCCCTGAGTCGACTCCAACTGCCGCCGGAGTCGGTGCCTGGTACACCAAGGAGGTCAACACCCTGCTGCGCGACTCGGGGACGTCTTGGTACTACACGTGGGCACCCCACCATGACTCGATCACCACTCCTGGGGGCTGCGAGTTCGTCCCGATGATCTGGGGAAAGAGAGACGTGACGCCGACCGCGCTCCAGCAGGCCAAGGCCAACGGGACGACGCTGCTGGCGTTCAACGAGCCGGATGAGGTCTGGCAGTCGAACTCACTGACACCCACTGCAGCCCTGTCGGCGTGGCCACAGCTGGAGGCGACCGGGCTGAGGCTGGGTGCTCCGGCGGTCGCCACTCGTGGCCATGCCCCCGGCGGCTGGCTGGACTCGTTCATGTCCGGCCTGGCCAAGCAGCAGGGCCACGTCGACTTCATCCCCCTCCACTGGTACTCGAGCCCGACCCTGCTCACGAGCAGCAAGAACGTTGTCGATGCGGCAGTCAATGAGCTGGGCCAGTACCTGCAGGCGGTGCATCAGCGCTACGGCCTGCCGCTCTGGCTCACCGAGTTCGCTCTCGTCGGCTGGACGGCGAACTTGCAGGACAACATCGTTCCAGCCCAGTCGGTACAGGCCGAATTCCTGGCTGCCGCTGCGTCGATGATGGACGGACTCTCCTACGTGGAACGCTGGGCGTGGTTCTCGCTCACTCAGTACGACATGTCACCCGGAGCCTCCCTCTACGACGCGGACAACAAGGCGACCCTGGCGGGGGAGCGGTTCCGCTCCATCGCTGCCGAGAAGTAGACCTGCGGGCCGATCCTTCCCTCTGACCCAGATCCGCGAGTAGTGGACGTGGCTCGCTGATTCGGGGCTGGCCTTGGTCGGTTCATTGGTGGGTCCGTGTGGTGGCATGGCGGTGGTCCGGCTGTCGGGCCGGGGGGGCGGAGGTCTCCGTGGCCTCGGGCGCTGCTGGTCGGTCGGGCAGGACGGGTGCCAGGGGTCAGGGACTGGGCAGTGACTGGAGCCTGGGGAGGACGACCGCGAGGAGTTGGGGGCCTGGCGGTAGCCGAAGCTGTGTGGTGCCGGCGCGGCGGGTCAGGCGCGCTGGGGTGAGGATCAGCTCGCGGCGTAGTCGGGTGATGGTGCGTCGCCCGCGGCCGTTGCCGTGGTCGATGTTGGCCAGTTCCTGCATCCATGACGACATCGCGCAGGCCAGCAGGGCCGCCCACATCCAGACCCGGTTCACCCGGCGGTCCGCGGAGGGCATGTGCCGCATCGCGGCCCCGTGCTTGGCGTCCTTGTTCAACGCCTCGATGTCGGTGCGGTGGCGGTACCACCACTCCAGCTCCGCCAGCCGCAACCCGGCCTGATCGGGCTGCTCGGCCTGCTCGGGGAGCATGTCGGTGAGGAAGAAGGAGTAGCCGTAGACGGCGTCGATACGGCCCTGGAGTGCCAGCTGGTACTGGCCTTCGGGGATGGTGCGGCGTTTGCGGGCGCGCCCGTGTGGGAGGTGTTCCACCGGGATCCGGGTCCGTCGCGCCACGCACGTGATGCCGGCGTCGTGCGGCCAGGACCCCGGTAGGTAGGGCACGACGGCGACCTCGGTGTCGATCATCCCGACCGCGGGCACCCACTGGTGGTCAGGCACGTGCTGGGCCGCTGCGACCAGGGGTTTGGTCCGTTTCGCACCGATCGCGAACTGGACCCCCTGGGCCAGGCACGCCGTGGCCAGGTCCGCTGCGAAGTACCCGGCATCCCAGCGGGTGCGCACCTGCTGCACCCCGTCCGGCAGCGCCCGCAGGGCTCGGTGCAGGACCTCGACGCAGTTGCTGCGCGGGTCACCTGTGCCGTTCATCGACTCCGCCGCCAGCGGCACCCCAGCCTCGGCCCAGAACCCGATGTGATTGCGGATCGTCAACGCACCCGTGTACGCGTGCGCGGCGTCGTCCTTGGTCCGGCCGTAGACCTCGACATCGGTGGCGTCGCCGTCGATGGTGGCCTGGCGCAACAGCACCGCCCGCCGCAGGGCCGGCAGCCGGCTGACCCACTCGGTGTTGATCGCCCCGATCGCTTCCTCGACCGCGAGCAGGTGCTCGACGGTGAACCGCTTCGCGATCCCAGCAGCGGTCCCCGAAGCCGGCGTCGGCACCGGCTCCAACTCCTGACCGGCAGCATCAGCGCGACGCCGGTCCAGCCCGGACATGAAGTCGACCCCGGCCAACTGGGCGCACGCCATCGAGACCAGCAACTCACCGCCGTCCAGGCCACGGCGTCGCTGCTTCAGCGGTGCAACCGCATCCACACGATCGCTGATCGTGGCCGCGATCCCCAGCGCCCGGTTCAGCTCCCGGACCGCCTCGACCCCTGCCGCCGGTGTCAACCGGGCATCGGGCTCACCAACGACCACCCGACGCGCCCGACCCCGACCCTTTTGCCCCGCCTTGACCCCACGTATCGTTGCCACCGAAAAGGTGCCTTTCACTGGACCGGTAGGAGATGTCGTAATCCCCATCGTTCCAACCCAGAAGGCACCTTTTCGCTATGACACCCCGACGCCTACTCGCGGATCCGGGTCAGACCGGCGTCGCTGAGGACGATGGTCACGACCGGGCCGCCGGTGACAGCAGTGCCGTCCCACGCCGTGGCGTTAACGCCCCAGTCGGAAGCCGTGTAGACGGTGTAGTCGCAGCCGGCCGGGGTGTTGACCGCGGTGCAGCGCACGAGCGTCGTCGTGTTGATCTTCAGGCTGACGCCGGTGAAGGTCAGCGACGGGTCGAGGTCGTCGTAGATCACGTACATCCCCAGCGGGGCGGTGCCGTCGGTGACGGTGGTCTCGAGGGTGTAGTCGATGACGTGGTCACTCGCGTTCGTCGTCGTGGGGTCCGTGGTGACGGTGCCCTTGTCCTCGACGGTCTTGGTGATCGTGTCCTGCTGGTTCTTGGGGTAGACGTAGACGTCGTACATCCACGTCGTGTTGTTGTCGGTCGTCGTGGCAAGGTCACGGTCGGGACCGGCGGGGTTCGTCATCGGCAGGGTCACGAGGAACGGGGCCGCCATGGTGTAACCAGCGGGAGCCGACACCTCCTTGACGTAGTACAGGCCGAGCGGCAGGTCCGTCAGGTCGCACGTTCCCGTGGCCGTGGTCGTGCACGTTCCGGCCATGTCGCCGAGGTTTGCCTCTGCCAGCGTGATGTTGTCGTAGTAGTTGGCGGCGGTCTTCCAGCCCGCGTTGGTGAGGAGGTCGACGCCGGTCACGGGGTAGATCTCATAGGTGACGCCAGGGAGCGGCGTCACTCCCGTCACGCTCTTGGGCAGGCCGTTGTCGTAGCCGCCCACCGGAGCACCGGAGTACTTCGTGATGTGGAGCGTGCCCGTCTCGGACGGGTCGATGAGGGCCGGGTTGGCGGTGTTGAACTCGCCTGCAGCCGACAGACCGGTCGGGGCTTGCGCGGCCGGAGCCGCGACGGCCGTGGCCGCCCCCGCAAACGTGAGCACGGCGGCGGAGAACAGAGCCGCAGCGACACGCAGTGGTGATGTGCGCATAGTTGCCATCTTTCTAACTAGGTGTTTCTCAGGGGTTTGTGTGGTGGTGCTGCCGAACGTCCCGCCCTCCCGCGCGGTGACGTCCGGCCCCCGGACGACGTGCTTGGGCATAGCCCAGGGCGAGTCGACCGGAAGTCTTGGTGTGGTATGCCGCCCCGAAGGCGACGAGGAACATGCCGAACACGAGGTAGGGCACGAAGCCGAGCCCGCCGGCCTTAGGCAGGTCAGCGACGGGTGTGTCGAGCACGGTCAGGGCGAATGCATCGTCTGCCGCAACGGCGACGACGCCGGTGTTGGCCGTCGGGTCGGCGAGGGTGATGCCCGTGGTGCTGACCGTGAACTGCACCGGCGCAGCGAGCAGCGAGAACCCGGACGGAGCCTTGGTCTCGACGAGCCAGTAGGTCGCGCCATAGCTCAGCGGTGCCGACGTGAAGACAGCACCCGACGAGTCAGGGGTCATGGCCGTCGGCGTCGCGCCCGCGGTGGTGGGGTTCACGGCATACAGGGCGAAGCTCGCCCCGGGGAGCGGACAGGTCGCGAGATCGGTGTCGCAGTTGGCGCCGAGCTTGTAGACCTTGATCGGTCGTGCTAGGCGGGCGTGACCGGCACGCAGGCGTCGTTGTTGGCGCTGCCGTCGGTGTCGCTCGTGAGCGAGACGAAGTTGAAGAAGCCACCGTCGCCGGGCACGCCGTTGCCCGTCGTATTACAGGTGCCAGCCTTCACCCAGTCGACCGTCGAGGGGCTCGTGACTGTCGCGGTGATCTGGACGATGTATTCGACCGTGCCGCCAGGGGCGACCGTCGTGGTGCTCGCCGGGATCGTGAAGCTCGCGGTGGTGCCGGAGTAGACCGTCGTCGTGCCCTGCTTGACCGTGACACTTGTGAGACCGAAACCGGTTGGGAGAGTGAGAGTGTCGGTGATCGCGGGGTGCTTGAGGGTGATGTCTCCGGTGTTGGTGACGACCACCTTGTAGTTGACCGTCACGGTGCCGTCCGCGGCCACCTGGACTGTCCCGCCGGTCGTGCCGGCAGGCGCCCACGCGCTGACGGTGCCGTCGGCAGCCGTCGTGCTCGCGGCGGCCTTGCTCACGGCCCACTGGAGGTTCGCGACGACCGGGACACAGGCGGTGTTGTCCTGGACGGCGATCGTCGAGTAGGTCAGGTCCTCGTTCCTGATCGAGGTCATATTGGGTATGCCGCTCGCGAAGGACGTGTAGGTGCCGCCCGTCGAGGATGTGAGTGATTCGCAACTGGACAGCTTGGTGGCATTGGTCTCGTAGACCGTCTGCGTCGAGCCGGCCGGCACGGTGAGGTCGAGCTTGAGCGGGATCGTGATCGTGAAGGAGACAGACCCGTTGTTGGGCAGGTTCGCCACCGAGGTCGCCAGAGTTGCCCAGGTGGCGAGCTGAGCCTGGGTCACGCTGCTGACGAGACCGGTCGCAGTGGCGCCGGTGGTGCCCGCGTTGTAGGTCACGGTCGCGGTCTTTGTGCCGTCCCAGAGCAGCCCTGCGGGGACGAGGAAACCGTCGGTGATCGGGCCGGTGGTCGTCGTGAAGCCGGAGGTGTTCGTCACGGTGATCGTGTAGCTCGTCGTGAAGGTGCCGTCGGGCGCCGGGGTGATCGTCTGCCCGATGTGGGTGTTGCCGGCGATCGGCGACGTCGCGGTCTTGACGATGTGGACCTTCGGCTTCTTCGTGTTCTTGATCGTGCACTGGATGTCGGAGCCGTTGGGGACGCTGATGGTCCCATTTGCAGCGACCGGCACAACGGCATTGCCGCTGGCGAGGTTGATGCACGACCAGGTGGCGTAGAGGTCGTACTGCCCGCTCGTGGCCCCGCCGTCATTGCCCTGCTCGCCCAAACGGTAGGTCCCAGGGACGACGTAGGTCTTGGCGCCCACCTCGCCGTTGGTCATCGACTTGTCGATGAAGCCGGTGGTGCCAGCCGCAGTCAGGTCGAAGTACTGCGAGTCGTTGGCCCAGGTGACGGTGCCCGGGACGAGCGTGCCGCTTTGGTCGACGATCTGCTTGACGAGATTGAGCCTCGCCGAGGACACGGGCGCGCAGGCGTCGTTGTCACTGGTGACAGCATCGTCCGTGTCATTGGTCACGGACCAGGTTGAAGACACCGGTGCCGGGCGTAGCCGTTGTCCGCCATGGTGTTGCACGTGCCAGCTCGACGTCCAGTTGAGCGTCCGTAGGGTTGTTGCGTCTTCAGCAGACACGGTCACCAGGTAGGACTTCGAAGATGGGGCTGGTGGTCCCCAGCGGATCGAGCGTCCCGATCGTCGATCGCAGCTGATCGTGAACGAGAAGGCTCGTAGCAACGGCCGTCGGTTGTGCGTTGTGCCCACAAGTCCCATTGATGCTTGATCCCCGATGAACCGTGAACCCCGACGGCACATGGTCACGGTGCTCAGGTAATCGCCGGTTCGGCGTCGCCCGCGGTTGTGCCGATGTTGGTAACCGTGACGAGGTACTCGCACCTTGAACGTGCCGTCGGCGTTCACCGTGCAGGCCATCCCCGGCGAGGTCGTGCCAGCCGGAGCCACCGACCCGTCCGGGATTGATGACCGACTTTTGCACCTTGAACGCCAGGCCTCGACGACCGTCGTCGGCCTCGGACGGATACGCACAGGAAGCCATGTCGGACTGGGTTGACGATGGTGTTGCCGGTGGTGCCGTAACGGTCGGCGCTCAGGGACGTGGAGGCGATGCCCGACTTCCAGACCAAGACTTCGTAAAGGGCCTGAGTCGTAGCGGAGCCGCCGGAGCCCGAGCCGATATAGAGCTTGTCCGCCCAGGAAGGCAATGGCGCGAGGGGAATCACCGACCGAGATTGATAGGACTTAGCGACTGGGTCAGGGTGTACCGCAACGTTCCGGGCGCCTTCGAGGTTGGTCGCCCGCTGACGACCTCGCCCAGGTATGGAGTGTTAGCGACCGTTGACTAGCCAAAGCGTTGCCGTCGCCGTCGAACGCGATATCACCAATGGCCCGTGAGGTGCCCGCGCCCGCAATGAGCGAGGTGCCTGTGCTTCCACGTCACGGTTCCGCCCGTGCTGAAGGTCGCGACCTGTTCCGGAGTTAGGTAATGAAGCACGCCCGAGCGTCCGGTCAGCCACAGGGTGCCGTCGGGGGCGAACGCCATCAGCGTACCAGTAGTTGCTCGGGAGGCCGGTCACGGTCCCCACGGTGCGGTAAGTCGAGGTCGCGGTGTCCCAGATCCGCAGAAGTGATCCGGACGCATAGTCCATCATGTAAATCCACGTGGGATTGGTGTTCGGTTGCAGCAATAGCGTCGATGCGCTGGGAAGTGGTGCCCAGCGTCGTCAACGATGCGTTGGGCACCGCGTTGGGCACCCACGCGTAGACCTCGGTCGTGGTGCCCGTGTTGCTTACCGAGGTGGTGTAAATCCGGTTGGAGCACGACGTCAACTCGGCCGTGCCGGGCGTCGAGAACGCATCCACGTCGGAGCCGGTAGCGCTCGTGTTGGCCCGGGCGATTTCGGTCGAGATGCCGAACGGCCGCGCGGGGAAGCCGTCTGGGGAAATCCCGCCTGGCAGGCACTCCAGGTAGGTCACTTCGCGCTTGACCTCGATCGTCGTGCCGGCCGGCAGCCACGTGTCGCCGGTCCAGGTGTCCGGGTCGTAGGACCAGTTCAGTGAGTCGAGCCAGTCCGCGTTCGCAAAATTGGCCTGCGCCTGCGGGGGTTCCAGACCGATATAGAATGGTGAACTCGGATCGGTCGAGCGATATGTAGCGTTGGCCATGACGGCAGCGGTGATGTCTGTCCCATCGGCCCCGCTGATGACTTTGATCGTGTCGCCCTCGGCGAGCGGATCGTTCCAGGCCCGGATCTGGGTTGCACCGTCCGGCGTCAGGATGACCTTGCCCTCACCTGAGACATCCGCGAATTTCATGTCGGCCAGCCACGCCCCGCTCGCGCCGACCTTTTGGTTGAAGGTGTAGGTCCCAGAACACTGTCCGGGGAACGCCGTCGAGGACACGTTCGTCAACTTGACCAACGGCACGGTGTTGATCTTCGCGCTGGCTGAGCCGATGATGACTTCACCCTCGCCCAGGAGGGAGCTGACCTTGGCCGTCTTTGTGAAGGTGATGGTCCCGTTGGTCTTGATGTTTGCCCAAGTGGCCGTGCACGCGGTCACTGTGCAGTTGCTCAACGTCGGCGCGCCATAGCTGGACGCAAAGTCGCCGGGCACCGGCACGGCGGTCCAGGGAGCGTTGGGATCGGCATTGACCGTGATGACGACCTCGTTGGTCGTGTTCGGCTCGGCCATGTTGCCGAGCGTGAAGGTCGCCTTATAGGTATATGTTTCGCCCTGCTTGGGCTGTGGGCTCGTCGGAGTGTGGAAGACGTCGACGACGATGGTGGGGTCAGAGCCCGAGGCCGGGCTAAAGGAGCCCGGCGTATAGCCCTGGGCATCCTGCGGGACTCCGCCGAGCGTGGTTGCGAGGAAGACGAGCGCGAGGGCAGCAGCAATGGTGCGTCCACGCACCCTGAGACCACGGGTGCGCACGCTGACGCTGCGGGTCATACCCCTCCAGGTATCCCGCAGCCGGGGGTATCAGATGGTCTGTGTAAGGGGGCGGTCTCTATCTGAAGGAGATTGACTGTGAGCATGACCAAGGCGAAGAAGAGTGATGGGCGGGAGTCTGAGGCTCGCCGGCTGCGTCGTGAGTTGTTCACCGACGAGATGCTGGACCAGCTGATGGCTGCCACCGACGAGCGTGGCCTGTCGCTGACCGGCGAAGGCGGGTTCCTGCCGGAGATGATCAAGGCGGTCCTTGAGCGCGGGATGGAGGCGGAGCTGACCGGCCACCTGGGGTATGAGAAAGGCGACCCGGCCGGGAACGGCTCGGGCAACTCCCGCAACGGGACGACGCCGAAGACGGTCGGCACCGAGGTCGGCGATATCGCCTTGGACCAGCCGCGGGACCGGAACTCGACGTTCGCGTCGTCGCTGGTGCCCAAGGGCGCCCGCCGCCTGGGCGGGCTGGAGGACATGATCATTTCCTTGTACGCCGGCGGGATGACGATCCGCGACATCCAGCACCACCTCGCCGCGACGCTGGGCACCGACCTCTCGCACGAGACGATCAGCAAGGTCACCGACGCCGTCGCCGAGGAGGTCACCGCGTGGCAAACCCGCCCGTTGGAGGCGTTCTACCCGGTGATCTACCTCGACGCGTTGGTGGTCAAGATCCGCGACGGAGCACACGTGTCCAACCGGGCCGCGCACATCGCGGTCGGGGTCGACATGGACGGGGTCAAGCACGTTCTGGGGATCTGGGTCCAGGCCACCGAGGGCGCGAAGTTCTGGGCGTCGGTGTGCGCCGAGCTGGCCAACCGCGGCGTCAAGGACGTCCTGATCGTCTGCTGTGACGGGCTGACCGGCTTCCCCGAGGCGATCGAGGCGACCTGGGCCCGCGCGATGGTCCAAACCTGCGTGGTGCACCTGATCCGGGCCTCGATGCGGTTCGTGTCCTACAGCGACCGCAAGGCCGTCGCTGCGCTGCTCAAGCCGATCTACACCGCCGCGAACGAGGACGCCGCGCTGATCGCGCTGGCCACCTTCGCCGACTCCAACCTCGGCAAGAAGTACCCCGCCGCCCTCGCCTCGTGGGAGAACGCCTGGAACCGGTTCACCCCGTTCCTGGCGTTCGGGCCCGCGCTGCGCAAGGTCATCTACACGACCAACTCGATCGAGTCGTTGAACTACCAACTGCGCAAGATCATCAAGAACCGCGGCCACTTCCCGGGCGACGCCGCCGCGATCAAGCTGCTCTGGCTGGCCATCCGCAACATCGAGGACAAGAGAGCCCGCGAACGCGCCAAGGAGGCCGGACTACCCAAGGGCCACCCCCGCAAGGCCCCCAGCAAACTCGTCGAAGGCTCCGTCATCCAAGGCTGGAAAGCCGCCCTCGGCGAACTCGCCCTCATCTACCCCGACCGCATCAACCCCCACCTCTAAACCCCCACGACCACCCTACTTACACAGACAACTTGACACCCTCCCGCAGCCCAGACATGGCAAGCCTGCGCACGTAAAATCCCCACTCCAACGCTCAGTGAAACCGCACTTCATCCGCGTTGCCCCCAGTGCCACCGTCACACCCCCGCATGACGGCCGTAAGCGATCCCCCCGGAAAGCTCCGCTTTCGACAACACTCTTCACTTTAACTCGCCCATGCCCCCGCTGTCTAGTTGAACCTGGGACCAATCTCGGCGACACGCCCGACTGTAACGGAGCAGACAGGCCAGAGCGCCTGTCCCCCAACCGGGGACAGGCGCTCTCGGGTATGCCGTGTCGCTCGCGACCGCTGTGGTCGCGAGCGGCCGGATCAGGCTGGGTTCATCACCGCGGCCCGGCCAGCCTCCAACCGCGCAACGGGCACCCGGAATGGCGAGCACGACACATAGTCGAGCCCCGCCTTGTGGAAGAAGTGCACCGACTCCGGGTCACCGCCGTGCTCGCCGCAGACGCCAGCCTTGAGGTGCAGGCTTGGCCGCCCGCGCGCTCGCTGACGGCGAGCTTCACCAGCTGCCCGACACCGTCCTCGTCGATGGTCTCGAACGGCGACACCTGGAAGATGCCCTTCTCGAGGTAGGTCGGAGAAGAACGACCCCTCGACGTCGTCGCGGCTGAAGCCCCACGTCGTCTGGGTGAGGTCGTTGGTGCCGAAGGAGAAGAAGTCGGCCGACTCCGCGATCCGGCCGGCCGTCAGGCACGCCCGCGGCAGCTCCATCATCGTGCCGATGATGCACGTTGTGGCCCGGGCCGACCTGCTCGCCCTTCTCGCGCGCGATCTTGAGCGCCTGAGTTGCGCACGAGGTCGAGCTCCTGGTAGGTGTCGATGAGCGGCACCATGATCTCCGCCGTGCCGATCGTGCCGGTCTTGCGGGCACGGCCTGGAAGGCCTCGAGGATCGCCCGGACCTGCATCTCGAACAGGCCCTCGGTGACCATGACCCAGCCGCACGCCCACGCAACCCGAACATCGGGTTGGACTCGTGCAGGCGCTGCGACTGCGGCATGAGCATCGTGCTTGTCGGCGTCGGTCGCGCGTGCCGTCGCTCTTCGGCCATCAGCGACCTTGGCCGTCATCTCGACGATGTTGGGCAGGAACTCGTGCAGCGGCGGGTCGATGAGGCGGATCGGTCACCGGCAGCTTGCCCATCGCCGCGGAAGATCTCCTCGAAGTCCTTGCGCTGCAACGGACGCAGCGCCTTCGAGGGCGGCCGTCGCGGGCCTCGTCGGTCTCGGCGAGGATGAGGTCGCTCGACCAGCTCCCGGCGGTCGCCGAGGAACATGTGCTCGGTGCGGCACAGGCCGATGCCTTCGGCGCCGAAGCGCACCGCGCGCGCAGGCGTCGTCGGGGGTGTCGGCGTTGGCGCGCACGCGCAGGCGGCGCACCTTGTCGGCGATCGTCATGATGCCGGTGGACCGCGCGTGACGGTGTCAGACGCCTCGGCCGACCTCGGGGTTGACGTTGCCCTCGAAGTAGTCGACGACGGCGCTCGGCGACGACCGGCACCGCGCCGCGGAAGACCTGGCCGGTGCGCGCCGTCGATCGAGATGAGGTCGCCTTCGCGCGAGCGTGCTCGCCGGCCTCGACCACGGATGCCCGATCGTCTTGTGCGGCGCTGTCGATGACGAGCTCGTCGGCGCCGCAGACGCACGTCGTGCCCATGCCACGCGCGACGACCGCGGCGTGCGAGGTCTTGCCGCCACGCGAGGTGAGGATGCCGCGGGCCGGCGATCATGCCGGCGAGGTCGTCGGGGTTGGTCTCGGTGCGCACGAGGATGACGTCCTCGCCGCGCTCGGCCCACTCCTTGGCCGCGGCCGAGGATGAAGACGATCTTGCCGACGGCTGCGCCCGGGCTCGCCGCCACGCCCACTGGTGAGCAGCGACGACGTTGCCGACGCGTCGAACCGCGGGAACATGAGGTTTGACAACTGCGCGCCCGTCACCCGGGTCAGCGCCTCGTCTTCCTCGATGACGCCTTCGTCGATGAGCTGGCTGGCGATCCGGAAGGCCGCCTCGGCGGTGCGCTTGCCCACGCGGGTCTGCAGCATCCAGAGCTTGCCGCGCTCGATCGTGAACTCGATGTCACACAAGTCGCGGTAGTGGTCTTCGAGCCGCTTCATGTTGGCCAGCAACAGCTTGTAAGCGTCGGGGCTCTCACCCTCGAGCTCGGCCAGCGGGCGGGCATTGCGGATGCCGGCGACGACATCCTCACCCTGGGCGTTCATGAGGAAGTCGCCGTAGACGCCCTTCTCACCCGTGCTTGGGTCGCGCGTGAAGCACACGCCGGTGCCCGAGTCTTCGGACATGTTGCCGAAGACCATCGTCTGCACGTTGACGGCGGTGCCGAGGTCGTTGGGGATGCGCTCCTGCCGGCGGTAGAGGACGGCGCGCTCGCCACTCCAGGACCGGAACACGGCTTCGACGGCGGCGTCGAGCTGCTCGCGCGGGTTTTGCGGGAACGCGCTTGCCGGTCGCATTGTCGATGGCCTGCTTGAAATAGCCACACAATGTCGCGAGGTCGGCCGCCGTGAGGTCGGTGTCTTGCGTGACGTGACGCGAGTTCTTGACCTGCTCGATGCGGGCTTCGAAAACTTCCGAATCGATGCCGAGCACCGTGCTGGCCGAACATCTGCAGCAGCCGCCGGTAGGAGTCCCACGCAAAGCGCTCACCCGACACCGACGCCAGCCCGAAGACCGACTCGTCGTTGAGACCGATGTTCAGGACGGTCTCCATCATGCCGGGCATGGAGAACTTCGCACCCGAGCGCACCGACAGCAACAGCGGGTTGTCGGAGTCGTCGAGCTTGCGGCCCATCTCCTTCTCGACGTGCTTCAGGTGCTCGCTCACCTCGTCCGCGAGGGACGCCGGGGCCTTGCCCTCGGCGAGGTAGACGCGGCAGGCGTCCGTCGTGATCGTGAAGCCGGGCGGCACCGGGAGACCGATCTTGACCATCTCGGCGAGGTTGGCACCCTTGCCACCAAGCAGGTCCTTCTGGTCCTTGTCACCTTCGGAAAAGTCATAGACGTAACGAGTCGACATGCGGGCGTGGGTCCTTCCGAGACGGGGGGCCAGATCGGGGCGTGCGCCATTGCACCTAAGTCCATCTTGGACCATTCCACTCTCGCCCGCCCGGGCCCAAGGCCCTTAGTCCTGATCGGACCAGACATGGGATTTGTCTCGCCACCGGCCCGTCATGCACCGTTCCGCAGCCCGCCCGAAACGTTCACGTGAGTACCCCTTGCGGAGAGCGCCTCACCCATGCATCCGGGTCACCGGCAAGTCCCAGACAGTCCCAGACACAGGTATGCCGCCCGCTCGGGTGAGCGGACGGCATACCTGCTGGCGCGTGAGCGCCTGGACGAATCCCCGCGACTACAGGCGACCGAAGTCGTCGAGGTTGAGGTCGTCCAGGCGGACAGCCTCGCCCGACCCCGCACCGAAGTGCGAGTAGTCGTAGTTGTCGTAGTTGGGCATGGAGTACATCGCTGCCTTGGCATCCTCGGTCGGCTCGACCGTGATGTTGCGGTAGCGAGGCAGCCCCGTGCCGGCAGGGATGAGCTTGCCGAGGATGACGTTTTCCTTGAGACCACGCAACGGGTCGGACTTGGCTTCCATCGCCGCCTGGGTGAGCACCCGGGTGGTCTCCTGGAAGGACGCGGCCGACAGCCACGACTCGGTCGCGAGCGACGCCTTCGTGATGCCCATGAGCTCGGGGCGACCAGCAGCCGGGCGGCCACCTTCGGCGACGACGCGACGGTTTTCGGTCTCGAAGGCGCCACGCTCGGCCAGATCGCCCGGGATGAGCTTGGCGTCGCCGGCCTCGATGACGGTCACGCGACGGAGCATCTGCCGGACGATGACCTCGATGTGCTTGTCGTGGATCGACACACCCTGCTGGCGGTAAACCCGCTGGACCTCGTCGACGAGGTGCATCTGGACCGCACGCGGGCCGAGGATGCGCAGGACCTGCTTGGGGTCGATCGCACCCTGGACGAGCTGGGTGCCGACCTCGACGTGGTCACCATCGGCCACGAGCAGCTTGGCCCGCTTGCTGACCGGGTAGGCGTGCTCCTCCGCGCCGTCGTCGGGCACGAGGACCAGGCGGCGAGCCTTGTCGCTGTCCTCGACCTTGACCCGGCCGGCGGCCTCCGTGATCGGCGCGACACCCTTGGGCGTGCGGGCCTCGAAGAGCTCGACGACACGCGGCAGACCCTGGGTGATGTCATCGCCGGCGACGCCGCCGATGTGGAAGGTCCGCATCGTCAGCTGCGTGCCGGGCTCACCGATGGACTGGGCGGCGATGATGCCGACCGCCTCACCGATGTCGACGAGCTTGCCGGTCGCCAGAGAGCGGCCGTAGCAGAGCGCACACGTGCCGACCTTGCTGTCACACGTGAGCACCGACCGGACCTTGACCTGGTCGACACCGGCAGCGAAGAGCTTGTCGATGACGACGTCGCCGAGGTCGATGCCGGCGGTCGCGAGCACCCCACCCTTGGCGTCGTGGACGTCCTCGGCGAGCGTGCGGGCGTAGACCGAGGTCTCGACGTCTTCGTGCTCGACACGGTCGCCCTTGCGGGTCGATGGCCGCGATCGGCATCGACAGCCCGCGGTCGGTGCCGCAGTCTTCCTCGCGGATGATGACGTCCTGCGACACGTCGACGAGGCGCCGGGTGAGGTAGCCGGAGTCGGCGGTGCGCAGGGCGGTGTCAGCCAGACCCTTACGCGACCCGTGGGTCGAGATGAAGAACTCGAGCACCGACAGACCCTCGCGGAAGTTGGCGCGGATCGGCCGCGGGATGATCTCGCCCTTGGGGTTGGAGACCAGACCCTTCATGCCGGCGATCTGGCGCAACTGCATCCAGTTACCGCGAGCACCCGAGGACACCATCCGGTAGATGGTGTTGGTCTTGGGCGTGTTGGCGACCATTTCCTTGGCAACCTCGTTGGTCGCCTCGTTCCAGATCTCGATGAGGTCTTCACGACGCTCGTTGTCGGTCATCGCCCCACGGTCGTAGAGCTTCTGGACCTTGGCGGCGCGAGCTTCGTATTCCTCGATGATCTCGGCCTTGCGCGGAGGCGTGATGACGTCGGTGATCGCGACCGTCGTGCCCGAGCGGGTGGCCCAGTGGAAGCCGGCTTCCTTGAGCGCGTCGAGGCTCGCAGCGACCTGCACCTTGGTGTAGCGCTCGGCGAGGTCGTTGACGATCGTCGACAGGCGCTTCTTGTCGACCGGCTCGTTGACGAACGGGTAGTCCATCGGCAGCGCTTCGTTGAAGAGCGCGCGACCGAGTGTGGTCTCGACGACCATCCCCGACACGCGGCCGTCCTCGGTGACCTCGACGCCCTCAGGCAGCCGACGTAGCCGACCGACGGGACGGTGTCGGCGAGGCGGATGCGCACCAGCGACCCGAGCTCGATCTGTCCGGCGTCGAACGCCATCCGGGCCTCGGCCGGGGTCGAGAACGACCGCAAGGTCGAGCCTTCCGCGCCCTTGCCGCCGTCACCATCGGCGTCCGCGCCCACGGCATACGCAGCCTCGGTCTCGGAGGTGAGGTGGTAGAGGCCGATGATCATGTCCTGGGTGGGCATGGTCACGGGACGGCCGTCGGCCGGCTTGAGGATGTTGTTGCTCGAGAGCATGAGGATGCGAGCCTCGGCCTGCGCCTCAGCCGACAGCGGCACGTGGACGGCCATCTGGTCGCCGTCGAAGTCGGCGTTGAACGCCGTGCAGACGAGCGGGTGGATCTGGATGGCCTTGCCTTCGACGAGCTGCGGCTCGAAGGCCTGGATGCCGAGGCGGTGCAGCGTGGGCGCACGGTTGAGCAGCACCGGGTGCTCGGTGATGACCTCTTCGAGGACGTCCCACACGACCGGGCGCGAACGCTCGACCATGCGCTTGGCCGACTTGATGTTCTGCGCGTGGTCGAGGTCGACGAGGCGCTTCATGACGAACGGCTTGAACAGCTCCAGGGCCATCTGCTTGGGCAGACCGCACTGGTGGAGCTTGAGCTGCGGGACCGACGACGATGACCGACCGGCCGGAGTAGTCGACCCGCTTGCCCAGGAGGTTCTGGCGGAATCGGCCCTGCTTGCCCTTGAGCATGTCCGAGAGCGACTTGAGCGGCCGGTTGCCCGGGCCCGTCACCGGGACGACCACGGCGGCCGTTGTCGAACAGCGCAGTCGACGGCCTCCTGGAGCATCCGCTTCTCGTTGTTGACGATGATCTCGGGGGCGCCGAGGTCGAGCAGCCGCTTGAGGCGGTTGTTGCGGTTGATGACCCGGCGGTAGAGGTCGTTGAGGTCGGAGGTCGCGAAGCGGCCACCGTCGAGCTGCACCATCGGGCGCAGGTCCGGCGGGATGACCGGCACGCAGTCGAGGACCATGCCGACCGGGCTGTTGGTCGTCGTGAGGAAGGCCGATGACGACCTTGAGGCGCTTGAGGGCACGGGTCTTGCGCTGGCCCTTGCCGGTGGCGATGATCTCGCGCAGCAGCTCGGCCTCGGCGTCGAGGTCGAAGGTCTCGAGGCGCTTCTGGATCGCCGCAGCGCCCATGCCGCCCTCGAAGTAGAGCCCGAAGCGGTCCCGCATCTCGCGGTAGAGGATCTCGTCGCCCTCGAGGTCTTGGACCTTGAGGTTGCTTGAAGCGGTCCCACACCTGCTCAAGGCGCTCGATCTGCTGGTCGGCGCGGCGACGGATCGAGGCCATCTCGCGCTCGGCGCCGTCGCTTGACCTTGCGGCGTGACGTCGGCCTTGGCCCCCTCGGCCTCGAGCTCGGCCAGGTCGGCTTCGAGCTTCTTGGCGCGGGCGTCGATGTCGACGTCGCGACGGTTTTCGAGCTCCTTGCGCTCCACCTGGATCTGCGCCTCGAGCGAGGGCAGGTCGGCGTGACGCTGGTCGACGTCGACCGACGTGATCATGTATGCCGCGAAGTAGATGACCTTTTCGAGGTCCTTCGGGGCGAGGTCGAGCAGGTAGCCCAGGCGGCTCGGGACACCCTTGAAGTACCAAATGTGGGTGACCGGCGCGGCGAGCTCGATGTGCCCCATCCGCTCGCGGCGCACCTTGGCGCGAGTGACCTCGACGCCACAGCGCTCACAGATGATGCCCTTGAAGCGCACCCGCTTGTATTTGCCACACGAGCACTCCCAGTCCCGGGTGGGGCCGAAGATGCGCTCGCAGAACAGGCCCTCCTTCTCCGGCTTGAGGGTGCGGTAGTTGATCGTCTCGGGCTTCTTGACCTCGCCGTAGCTCCACTGCGCGGATCTGGTCTGCCGTCGCGAGGCCGATGCGCAGCTCGTCGAAGAAGTTGACGTCGAGCACGTGGTTCCTTCTCTCGTTACCTAAGTCTCGTCAGGATGTCCGTGGGGTATGCCGTCCGCCCACGCGAAGGCGAGCGGCACGGCATACCCGGATGTGTCTGTGTCAGACCTCTTCGACGCTGGACGGCTCGCGCCGGCTCAGGTCGATGCCCAGCTCTTCCGCGGCCCGGAAGACGTCTTCGTCCGACTCGCGCATTTCGATCGCCTGACCGTCGGAGGACAGGACCTCGACGTTGAGGCAGAGCGACTGCATTTCCTTGAGCAGGACCTTGAACGACTCGGGGATGCCGGAGTCGGGGATGTTCTCGCCCTTGACGATGGCTTCGTAGACCTTGACGCGACCAGGCACGTCGTCGGACTTGATCGTCAGCAACTCCTGCAGCGTGTATGCCGCGCCGTAGGCCTCGAGCGCCCAGACCTCCATCTCGCCGAAGCGCTGGCCACCGAACTGGGCCTTACCGCCGAGCGGCTGCTGGGTGATCATCGAGTAGGGGCCGGTCGAGCGAGCGTGGATCTTGTCGTCGACGAGGTGGTGGAGCTTGAGGATGTACATGTAGCCCACCGAGACCGGCTCGGGGAAGGGCTCGCCGGAGCGGCCGTCGAAGAGGCGGGTCTTGCCCGACTTGTCGATGAGGCGCACACCGTCGCGCGTCTTGTGGGTCGAGTCGAGCAGGCCGGTGATGACGTCCTCACGGGCACCGTCGAAGACGGGGCTCGCGACGCGGGTGCCGGGAGGCGCCTCGTGGTTGTCCTTGGGGATGGCCATCGCCCAGTTGGGCGTGCCCTCGATCTTCCAGCCACGGCGACGCGGCCCAGCCGAGGTGCAGCTCGAGGATCTGACCGACGTTCATGCGGCCGGGGACACCGAGCGGGTTGAGCACGACGTCGACCGGCGTGCCGTCCTCGAGGAAGGGCATGTCCTCGATCGGGAGGATCTTGGAGATGACGCCCTTGTTGCCGTGACGGCCGGCGAGCTTGTCACCGTCGGTGATCTTGCGCCGGTTGGCGACGTAGACCCGCACGAGCTGGTTGACGCCGGGAGGCAGGTCGTCGCCGTCCTCCTTGCTCGAAGACGCGCGACGTCGATGACCGTGCCGGTCTCGCCGTGGGGCACCTTGAGGGAGGTGTCGCGGACCTCGCGAGCCTTCTCACCGAAGATCGCGCGCAGGAGGCGCTCCTCCGGGGTCAGCTCGGTCTCACCCTTGGGCGTGACCTTGCCGACGAGCAGGTCGCCGTCGCGGACCTCGGCGCCGATGCGGATGATCCCGCGCTCGTCGAGGTCGGCGAGGACCTCTTCGGAGACGTTGGGGATGTCGCGGGTGATCTCCTCCGGGCCCAGCTTGGTGTCGCGGGCGTCGACCTCGTGCTCCTCGATGTGGATCGAGGAGAGGACGTCGTCCTGCACCAGACCGCTGGGAGAGGATGATCGCGTCCTCGTAGTTGTGGCCTTCCCACGGCATGAACGCCACGAGCAGGTTGCGCCCGAGGGCCATCTCGCCACCGTCGGTCGCGGGACCGTCGGCGATGACGGCGCCCTTCTCGACGCGGTCACCCTCGTTGATGAGGACCACCTGGTTGTAGCAGTTGCCCTGGTTGGAGCGCTTGAACTTCGCGATCCGGTAGGTGCGGTTGGTGCCGTCGTCCTGGGCGACCGTCACGAGATCGGCAGAGACCTCGGTGACGACACCGGCAGCCTCGGCGATGACGACGTCACCGGAGTCGATGGCCGCGCGGTATTCCATGCCCGTGCCGACCAGGGGTGCCTCGCTCTTGACCAGCGGCACCGCCTGACGCTGCATGTTGGAGCCCATGAGCGCACGGTTGGCGTCGTCGTGCTCGAGGAACGGGATGAGCGCGGTGGCCGCGGACACCATCTGACGAGCCGAGACGTCCATGTAGTCGACGTCGGCGCCGGGGACGTATTCGAGCTCGCCACCCTTGGTGCGGACGAGGACGCGCTCCTCGGCGAAGGTGCCGTCGGCCTTGAGACCGGCGTTGG
Organism: Dermatophilaceae bacterium; assembly: GCA_037046615.1. GTDB lineage: Bacteria > Actinomycetota > Actinomycetes > Actinomycetales > Dermatophilaceae > Phosphoribacter. The sequence goes on along the minus strand of JBAOHD010000019.1, from coordinate 102,837 downwards.
CCTGCGCCTTGACGAAGAGGTCTTCCTCGTCGGCCGAGAGGTAGTGGACCTCGTCGGTGACGCGGCCGTCGACGACCTTGCGGTAGGGCGTCTCGACAAACCCGAAGGCGTTGATCCGGCCGTAGGACGCGAGCGAGCCGATGAGGCCGATGTTGGGACCTTCAGGCGTCTCGATCGGGCACATGCGGCCGTAGTGACTCGAGTGGACGTCACGGACCTCCATGCCTGCGCGGTCACGCGAGAGACCACCCGGGCCGAGCGCCGAGAGCCGACGCTTGTGGGTCAGACCCGACAGCGGGTTGTTTTGGTCCATGAACTGCGAGAGCTGGCTGGTGCCGAAGAACTCGCGGATCGACGCGACGACCGGGCGGATGTTGATGAGCGTCTGAGGCGTGATGGCCTCGACGTCCTGGGTCGTCATGCGCTCGCGGACGACCCGCTCCATCCGGGACAGGCCGGTGCGGACCTGGTTTTGGATGAGCTCGCCGACGCTGCGCAGGCGACGGTTGCCGAAGTGGTCGATGTCATCGGTCGACACCGGCAGGTCGACGTCTTCGCCGCCGCGGCGGCCCTTGATCGTCTGCTCGCCGGCGTGCAGCGCCACGATGTAGTGGATCGTCGCGACGATGTCGTCGATCGACAACGTGGAGGCCGACAGCGGGGCCTCGACACCGAGCTTCTTGCCCAGCTTGTAACGACCGACCTTGGCCAGGTCGTAGCGCTTGGGGTTGAAGTAGAGGTTGTCGAGCAGAGTCTGCGCGGCCTCCTTGGTCGGGGGTTCGCCCGGACGCAGCTTGCGATAGATGTCCAGCAGCGCGTCGTCCTGGCCCTGGGTGTGGTCCTTTTCCAGGGTGAGGCGCATCGACTCGTAGTCACCGAAGTGCTCGAGGATCTGGTCGTTGGTCCAGCCGAGCGCCTTGAGCAGCACGGTGACCGACTGCTTGCGCTTGCGGTCGACGCGGACGCCGACCATGTCGCGCTTGTCGATCTCGAACTCCAACCACGCGCCCCGGCTCGGGATGAGCTTGGCGGTGTAGATGTCCTTGTCGGACGTCTTGTCGGGGGTGCGCTCGAAGTAGGCGCCCGGGCTGCGGACGAGCTGGGAGACGACGACCCGCTCGGTGCCGTTGATGATGAAGGTGCCGCGCTCGGTCATGAGCGGGAAGTCGCCCATGAAGACCGTCTGGCTCTTGATCTCACCGGTGTTGGTGTTCATGAACTCCGCGGTGACGAACAGGGGCGCGTCGTAGGTCTGGTCGCGCTCCTTGCAGGACTCGATGGTCTTGCGCGTCTCCTCGAAGCGGTGATCCCGGAACGACAGGGACATCGACCCGGAGAAGTCCTCGATCGGGGAGATCTCCTCGAAGATCTCCTCGAGACCCGAGCGGTCGGGGACGTCGGTGCGACCCTCAGCCTTGGCGGCGGCGACCCGCGCCTGCCACCGCTCGTTGCCGAGCAACCAGTCGAAGCTCTCGGTTTGGAGGGCCAACAGATCCGGGACTTCCAGGGGCTCGTGGATCTGGGCGAAGCTCAGCCGGCCAGAGGCCGTCCGTGCGGTGGTGACGTTCTGGGACACGTTGCGCGAGAGTGCCAACGGGGGTCCTTCCACAGGCGTGCTGTCTGGTCGACGCACTGCCGGGCGTGCGCCGCTCTCATCTCCGCCGCATAGCTCGGTCGTACCTGGGGCACGAGGAAGGAGCGACGCATCGGGACGGGGGCAGCGCAGGGGCAGCGCAAAGTAGGAGCCTAGACGAAACAAGGCATGACTGTCCAGTCGAGTCAAATCCTGCCGCTCTCCGCGGGGTGCGATTGCTCAGCGAACACCACGGGCGCAGACTCGATGGGCAAAAGGATGACCTGGATACCGCTGTGCGTCAAGGCGAGTCACGCGACGGTGTGTCGCGCGCAGTCGCAGCACGCGCGCCGAGCCGGCGGGCGGCATACGCTGGCGGGTATGGCAGATCTCGTCCGCGTCCTGTGGTGGATGAGCACGGCGGCGCTCGTGGCGACCTTCGGGTATGCCGCGTGGACCCTCCCCGAGGAGGTCCCGATGCAGGTGGGTTTGTCCGGCGAGCCGACCGACTGGGGCTCGAAGGGCGGCCTGCTCGCCGCCCTTGCGTTGGGGCTGGGCTCGGCGCTCATGATGGGCGTGTTGGCCCGGGGCATCGGTCGGTCGATGTCGCTCGACTTCGTCAACGTCCCCCACAAGCAGCGCTGGCTGCCCGCGCATGAGGCGCAACTGCGCTCGCGGGTCGCCACGGATCTGTATGCCGTGGGCACGCTCACCTCGACCATGCTCGCGGCGCTCACGCTGGGGACGACGGCCATCGCCCACGGCAGCCGCACGATGCCGGACTGGGTGACCGCCGTGGCCGTGGGGTGCATCGTGCTGCTGCTGGTCCAGATCGTCGTCATGGTCACGGTGCGCTATCGCTCGCCGGACTAGCCCGCCCCTCTAGACGCCGCGGGGCACGGGAGTCAGGATGGGCCAGTGCCCGCTGCTCGCTCCTGAAGGGAGCCGCTCGTGTCAGGTCCGCTCACCACACCGAGGTATGCCGTCCGCACGACCACCCTGCCCAGCGCGGCCGGGCGCCCGGTCCCACCCGACATCCTCGATCACGTGCGCTCGATCGTCGGCGGCGAGCACGTTCTGGTCAGCGACGGCGATGTCGAGCCCTTCGCCCGAGACGCCACTCCCCTCTTCCGAGCACGCCCCGGCTGTGTGGTGCTCCCGGCGACGACCGGCGAGGTGTCGGCCGTGCTGCGGTTGGCGACCGAGCACGGCATACCGGTCACGCCACGGGGAGCAGGCTCCAACCTGGCCGCGGCCACCATCCCCGAGCACGGCGGGATCGTCCTGGTCCTGACCCGGATGACGGCCCTCAAGGAGATCAGCGGTGACGAACTCCTCGCGGTCGTCGAGGCCGGCGTCACCACGGCCGAACTCGCCGACGCCTGTGCCGCGCAGGGGCTGCTCTACGCGCCCGACCCGGGGTCGCGGACGGTGTCCACCGTGGCGGGCAATGTCGCGATGTGCGCGGGTGGTCTGCGCGGGCTGAAGTACGGCGTGACCCGCAACTACGTCCTCGGCCTCGAGGCGGTGTTGCCCACCGGCGAGATCATCCGCACCGGCGGTCGGCTGTGGAAGGACGTCGCGGGTTATGACCTCACGCGGCTCCTGACCGGGTCTGAAGGCACCCTCGCGGTCATCACCGAGGTGACCGTGGCTCTGTTGCCGATGCCAGCCGTTGCCCGCACGGGGGTGGCGTATTTCGACAGCCTCGCAGACGCCTCCCGCGCGGTCGCCGGCGTCATCCACGACGGGATCGTGCCGGCAACCCTGGAGTTCCTCGACAACCGGTGCATCAACGCTGTCGAGGACTTCGCCCGGCTCGGGCTCGACCGACAGGCCGGAGCCCTCCTGCTTTTCGGCGACGACGGCACCGCCGAGGCGGTCGAGCGGTCCCTGTCACTCATGGCGGGCACGTGCGAGCGCGTCGGCGCTCGCGGCGTGACGATGGCTCGCGACATTGCCGAGTCGGACGCTCTCCTCACCGCGCGTCGCTGCTCCTTGCCCGCGCTCGCGCGACTGGCGCCGATCACGATGCTCGAAGACGCCACCGTGCCTCGGCCACGCCTCGCCGACATGGTCGACCGGATCGACGCGATCGCCGCGCGCCACGATGTCGTGTGCGCGACCTTCGGCCATGCCGGAGACGGCAACCTCCACCCGACGATCGTCTTCGACCCCGACGACGGCGACGCCCGGCACCGGGCCGAGGCGGCCTTCAGCGACGTCTTCGACGCCGCCATCGAGCTCGGCGGCACGATCACGGGCGAGCACGGGGTGGGCGCGGCCAAACGGCCCTACCTCGAGCGTCGCCTCGGCGCCGACCAGATGGCGCTCCTGCGGCGACTCAAGGCCGCCTTCGACCCGGCCGGCATCCTTAATCCCGGCAAGCTCGGGTCATGACGGCAGACCCCGCGCCGCAGTCGCGCGGAATCTTCGACAAGGACCTGCTCGCGGCCTGCATCTCGTGCGGCTTCTGCCTGCCGGCATGCCCGACGTATGCCGCCACCAAGCTCGAAAACTCCTCTCCCCGTGGGCGAATCACTCTCATGCGGGCGTTGGAAGAGGGCCGACTCGATGAGGATGACCCGACTCTGCAAGAGCAGGCGGGGTTGTGTCTCGGCTGCCGAGCGTGCGAGACGGTCTGCCCGGCTGGGGTCAAATACGGCGAGCTGCTCGAGCAGTGGCGAGATCATCAGTGGCGCGGGCGGCATACGCCGCTCGTGGCGGGCGGACTGCGCGCCGGGGTGCGGCATCACGCCGGCGTTGATCGCCGGCGGCCTCGTGAGGCTGGCGGCCAGGCAGACCGGCGCGGCCGACCCCGGGCGGCCTCATCTCATGCTCGGCTGTCTCGAACGCTCCCTGTATCCCAAGGTGAGCAAGGCAGTCCTGCGGCTCATCCCCGACGCCGACGTCCCGTCCGGACAGGGCTGCTGCGGGGCCCTGCACGCGCACAACGGCAACTCGGTGGAGGCGGCGCGGATGGCGGCCGCGCTCGGAGACGCCATGCCCGGCACGATCGTGTCGACGTCGGGTGGGTGCGCGGCATACCTCGACCACCAGCTCGGGCACGGGCGAGTGCAGGAGCTCTCGCAGTTCCTCGCCGCTCGATGGAGCTGCGGATCCGGGGAGTATGCCGCCCCTGCGCACGATCCGGGTCGGAGGACGGACGGCTCGGGTCGGGCTCAAGGACTCGTGTCAGCTGCGCAACGGCATGGGCGTCACGGCTCAGCCCCGCGCCCTCATCGCCAAGGTGGCCGACTACGTCGACATGCCCTCTGCCGGCACGTGCTGCGGAGGCGCCGGGACGTATTCGATGCTCCAACCCGCGATGAGCAAGCAGGTCTTAGCGCCGACCATCGAGCAGGCCCGCGACCTTGATCTGGACTACCTCGTCTCGCTCAACGTCGTGTGCCACCGGCAACTCGTCTCCGGTGTCAGGCGAGCGAAGCTGCGCGTCAAGGTCATCCACCTCGCCGAGCTCTTGGAGCTTGCCCTGTAACTGTCTGCGGACGCGCGAGAGCCCCACCGCGGATGCGCGGTGGGGCTCTCGAGCGTGGTGGTGCGTGAGATTACTTGAGCTCGACGGTGGCGCCGGCGCTCTCGAGCTGCTCCTTGGCCTTGTCGGCCGCAGCCTTGTCGACCTTCTCGAGGACGGGCTTGGGGGCGCCGTCGACGAGGTCCTTGGCCTCCTTGAGGCCGAGCGACGTGAGGGCGCGGACCTCCTTGATGACCTGGATCTTCTTGTCGCCAGCGGCGACGAGGACGACGTCGAACTCGTCCTTCTCTTCCTCGGCCGGGGCGGCGTCGCCACCGGCGGGGGCGCCGGCAGCGGCCACGGCAACCGGAGCGGCCGCGGTGACCCCGAAGGTCTCTTCGAACTGCTTGACGAACTCGGAGAGCTCGATCAGGGTCATCTCCTTGAAAGCGTCAAGGAGCTCTTCGGTGCTGAGCTTCGCCATGTGAGGCGTTCCTTCCTAATCTGTGCCGTGAGTGGCGTGTGTGATGGATCGGTCCGAGCCGAGGCTCAGGCCTGGTCGCCACCCGTGGCGACGTCTTGGGGGGTTGCGTCCTGCACATCGGCAGACTCGCTGTCCTGCGGTGCTGCATCCTGGGGAGCAGCGTCCTGCGGCACCGAGTCCTGCGGGGCGTCGGCCACCGGGCCGGACTCCGCAACCTTGGCGCGCAGGGCGTCGACCGTGCGCGCAGCCTGCGAAAGCGGGGCCGCGAACAGGTAGACAGCCTTGCTGAGCGAGGCCTGGAGGGCCCCAGCCAGCTTGGCGAGGAGAACCTCGCGGGACTCGAGGTCCGCGAGCTTCTTGATGTCGTCGGCAGACAACGGCTTGCCGTCGAGCATGCCGGACTTGATGACGAGCAGGGGGTGAGCCTTGGCGAAGTCCCGCAGCTTCTTGGCCGTCTCGACCGCGTCACCCGTGACGAAGACGATGGCCGAGGGGCCGGTGAACTGGCCGTCGAAGGCCGAGACTCCGGCCTCCTTGGCTGCCAGCTCAGTGAGGGTGTTCTTCACCACGGCGTAGGTCGCGTGCTCGCGAATGGACGTCCGCAGCTCGGTGAGCTGCTTCACCGACAGTCCGCGGTATTCGGTGAGCACGGCCGCACCCGAGTTGCGGAAGTTGTCCGCGAGCTCGGCGATGGTTGCTGCCTTGGCGGCGGTAGCCATCGGGCCTCCTTTGCGTAGCGTTGCGCCGGCGAAGAGGCCCTGACACGAGAGCAGCCCCGGCGCAGGCGCACGGGGCTGGGGACGGCATACAGAGTGACAAACCATCCTGTATGCCGTGAAGCACGTGTCCTGCGCAGGTCGCCCGCGTGGTGCGGGACCTTCGGTCTCTCCCCCAGGTGGCGGAAAGACGACCGGCGGTCATTGGTCGAGGATCATCCTACGGTGCCACGGTGAAGCCACCCAAATCGCGGGCGGCCGATGCACTCGGGAGCGGCGGCTTACAGCAGGCTGACGATGCCGGCTGGCAGGGCGCGCACCGCCTGCGCGACCTCGGGCAGCAGGTCGCGGAACACACTCGTGCGACGCCACACGAGGGCGATGTCGCGGTGAGGCGCCGGGGCGGCGAAGGTGCGCAGCGTGACCGCCGGGGACGCCGCGACGGGCGGGCGGACCGCGAGCATCGGCAGCAGCGTCACCCCGGCACCGGCGGCGACGAGGTTGCGCAAGGTCTCCAGGCTCGTCGCGCGGAAGCCGTCCCGCTCTTCGACACCGGCGAGTTGGCAGATCGCCAGCGCCTGGTCACGCAGGCAATGACCCTCCGTCAGCAGGAGGACTCGTTCTCCTGCAAGGACATCGGTGCCCAGTGGCTCGTCACCCTCGGCGAGCGGGTGGGTCGTGGGGACAGCCAGCACGAAGTCTTCGCGGAAGAGCACCTCGGTGTGGAGCGTGTCGTCGTCGACCGGCAGGGCGAGGACGGCCGCATCGAGCCGACCGGTGCGTAGTTGCTCGACCAGCACGGCCGATTTTTCTTCCGCCAGCAGCAACGCGAGATCGGGCAGGCGCGCCCGCAGCGTCGGCACGATGTGGGGAAGAGATAGGGGGCGATCGTCGGGAAGGCCCCGAGGCGTAGCTCGCCGGCCCGGGGATCATGTGCGTGCCGGGCGACGCCACGGATGGCGTCGGCCTCGGAGAGCACGACCCGGGCGTGAGCGACGACCTGCTCCCCCACGGCCGTGAGGAGCACCGCCCGAGGCGTGCGTTCGAGCAGCTCGGCCCCGAGCTCGGTCTCGAGCTTTTTCACCTGCGTGGACAACGTCGGCTGGCTGACGAAGCACGACTCGGCCGCCCGGCCGAAGTGGCGGTGGTCAGCCAGCGCGACGAGGTATTGCAGGTCCCGGAGGTTCATGAGACGGCGACAGTCTCCTCGGCCGGTGCGCTCGTGCGGATGAGGTGGTCGAAGGCGCTCAGCGCCGCAGTGGCGCCGGCCCCGAGGCTGATGACGATCTGCTTAAACGGCACGGTCGTGCAGTCGCCTGCAGCGAAGATGCCATGCGCCGACGTCGCGCCGCGCTCGTCGATGACGACCTCCTTGCGGGGCGACAGCGTGAGCGCGTCGCCGAGCCACTCGGTGTTGGGCAGCAGGCCGATCTGGACGAAGACACCCTGGAGATCCACGTGCTTGATCGTCCCCGTGGCCCGCTCCTCGTAGTCGAGTCCGGTGACCTGCTCGCCGTCACCGAGGACCTCGGTCGTCCGGGCGCCCAGGATGACCTCGACATTGGGCAGGCTCCGCAGCTTGCGCTGCAGGACTGCGTCGGCGCGCAGTTCGTCGAGGAACTCGATCACCGTCACGTGACCGACGACCCCGGCCAGGTCGATCGCGGCCTCGATGCCCGAGTTGCCACCGCCGACGACGGCGACCCGCTTGCCCTTGAACAGCGGCCCGTCACAGTGCGGGCAGAAGGTGACGCCCTTGTTGCGGTATTCCTGCTCGCCCGGCACACCCATCTCGCGCCAGCGGGCCCCGGTCGAGACGACAACCGAACGGGCCTGCAGCGCAGCGCCATTGGCGAGGGTGACGGTCGCGAGCCCGCCGGGCTCCGCAGCGGGCACCAGCGCGGTGGCCTCCTGATATTCCATGACCTCGACCTCGTAGGACCGCACGTGTTCCTCGAGCGCAGCCGCCAACTTCGGGCCTTCGGTGTGCTGCACGGAGACGAAGTTCTCGATCGACATCGTGTCCATGACCTGGCCGCCGAAACGCTCGACGACCATGCCGGTGCGGATCCCCTTACGGGAGGCGTAGATCGCGGCCGTAGCCCCCGCGGGGCCGCCGCCGACGACGAGGACGTCGAACGGCTCCATCTCGGCCAGCCGAGCCGCCTCACGAGCCTCGGCTCCGGAGTCGAGCTTGCGGACGATCTCTTCGAGGGTCATCCGACCTTGGCCGAACACCTCGCCGTTGCGGTAGACGGTCGGCACCGCCAGCACCTTGCGCTCGGCGACCTCATCCTGGAAGGCGCCGCCCTCGATGGCGACATGGCTGATCCGCGGGTTGAGCACGCTCATGGCGTTGAGCGCCTGGACGACGTCCGGGCAGTTTTGACACGTGAGCGACATGTAGGTCTCGAAGTGGTGCTCCCCGGGGAGGTTGCGCACCGCCTCGGCCACCTCGTCGGAGACCTTCGGCGCGACCCCACCGACCTGCAGGAGGGCCAGCACGAGCGACGTGAACTCGTGCCCAAGCGGCACCCCGGCAAACCGGACGGCGATGTCGGAGTCGACCCGCTTGATCGCAAACGACGGCTTGCGCGCGTCGTCGCCGGCGGTCACCGTGATCTTGTCCGACAGTGCTGCGATCTCGGCGAGCAGCTCACGCGTCTGAGCCGACACGGCGCCGTCGTCGAGGCTGGCTTCAAGCTCGATGGGGAAGGTCACCCGTTCGAGATAGGTCTTCAGGGTGGCGGTGAGGGTGGCGTCGAGCATCGTCAGACTCCTGTGGCGGGCCGGGTCGAGCGGCGAGGGTTTACTAAAAGCGTTGCAGGGCAGGCAGATATGCGTATGCCGGGTGCGGGAGTCCGCACCCGGCATACCTCATGCAGTGTGCGCGAGGTGCGCGACCTCAGATCTTGCCGACGAGGTCCAGCGACGGAGCCAGGGTGCTGGCGCCCTCTTCCCACTTGGCCGGGCAGACCTCGCCCGGGTGGTTGCGGACGTACTGCGCAGCCTTGATCTTGCGGACGAGCTCGGCGGCGTTGCGGCCGACACCCTCGCAGGTGACCTCCATGATCTGGATGACGCCGTCGGGGTCGATGACGAAGGTGCCACGGTCGGCCAGGCCCTGGCCTTCGCGCATGACCTTGAAGTTGGTCGTGATCGTGCCCGTCGGGTCGCCGACCATGTAGTAGTCGATCTTGCCGATGGTCTCCGACGAGCTGTGCCAGGCCTTGTGCGTGAAGTGGGTGTCGGTCGACACGGAGAAGACCTCGACGCCCATGCCCTGGAGCTCGGCGTAGTGGTCAGCCATGTCGCCCAACTCGGTGGGGCACACGAAGGTGAAGTCGGCGGGGTAGAAGAAGACCACCGACCACTTGCCCTTGAGGTCGGCGTCGCTGACGTCGACAAACTCACCGCTCTTGAACGCAGTCGCCTCGAACGGCTTGATCTCGGACCCGATAAGTGCCATGGGCGGGTACACCTCGTCGCTTTCGTGATGTCGGACAGACGGTCTAGGGAGGCCAAGAACGACCCCTGGCGGCGCCGCTTGACTGATAGTCAGTCTATATCAAAACCAGTCGAAACCCCAAGCCGCTGTCAATCGTTGTCGGCGATGCTCGCGATCGTTGTCGTCAATGAGATCCAGCTCACCGTCAGGAGCCGGGCATCTTCAACGTGCCGACCTGGTCGGCCGGCGGAGCCGCGATCGTCACCGGTGCGCCCCAGTCGGAGTAGGTGACCTGCATCGTCACGCCTGAGGTGGTCGTCGTCATCTTGGCCGGACGGTCCTGGTCGTCGAGCCACAGGTCGACATTCTGGGTGACGGGAGCCGCCGTGGGCGCGATCGTGACCATGACATTGGAGAGCCGGTAGTGGCGCAACCCACCGGAGCTGTCGACGAGGGTCGCCGTGCTCCCCTTGTAGACCTCGAGCGACGCCCGGAGGTCGGCCGACTGCTTGAGCGTCGGCGCCATCTGCTTGCTGAAGGCGTCGGTGCCATTGGGGTCGATCTTGATCCACGGCTTCCCACTGCTGGCGAACATCTGACTCTTGAGATACATCACCCCGTCGAGGCTGATGATCTCCATCTGCTGGCCCATGACACCCATCGTCGCGTGGACGTTCATCGTCTGCCCGGAGACCGCGAACTGAGCTTTGGTGCTCATCTGTTGGGCGCTCGCGGTTGCCCCGCCAGCCATCTCCATCGTCATCGTGCCGCTGCCGGCCTTCATCATCGCGTCGGTCATCTTCGTCACGAGCGTCGTGCCGTCGATCGTCTGGTCCGCCGGAGCCTTCGCCGTGGGGGCCGGCGTGTTTGCGCCGGTCGATGCCGCGGCCGAGGTCACCCCCGGGGTGCTCGTCGTCGTGGTCGTTGTCCCGCCACACGCGGACAACGTCAGTGCGGTCGTGAGCGCGACAGCGGCGAAAAGTGGAGCTTTCACGGCATACCCCCTGGTCAAGAGCACTCGGAGAGTGCAGGTCATTGGCAGGTCCACGCTATCGCGGGCCGCCCCCTCGGAGGGACACCCGTGCGACGCGTTCGCGCCCGACCACCAGAAGGTGATCGGGCGCGAGATTGCGCGATGTGGCTGCCGCGAGAGGTCAGCCCTCGTCGTCAGACATGAGGTTGCGAGTGCGCGACGGGTCGAGCGGGATGCCCGGGCCCATCGTCGTGGCCATCGTGGCCTTGCCGATGTAGCGGCCCTTGGACGCCGAGGGCTTCAGACGGAGGATCTCCTCGAGCGCCGTCGCGTAGTTCTCCACGAGAGCCTGCTCGGAGAAGGAGACCTTCCCGATGATGAAGTGGAGGTTGGCGTGCTTGTCGACGCGGAACTCGATCTTGCCGCCCTTGATGTCCGTGACTGCCTTCGCGACGTCCATCGTCACAGTGCCGGTCTTGGGGTTGGGCATGAGGCCGCGCGGGCCGAGCACCTTGCCGAGACGACCGACCTTGCCCATCATGTCGGGGGTCGCGACGACGGCGTCGAAGTCGAGCCACCCGCCGGAGATCTTGGCGATGAGGTCGTCCGACCCGACGTAGTCAGCACCGGCCTCGCGGGCGGCGTCGGCCTTTTCGGCGTTGGCGAAGACCAGGACGCGCGCGGTCTTGCCGGTGCCGTGGGGCAGGTTGACGGTGCCGCGGACCATCTGGTCGGCCTTGCGCGGGTCGACCCCGAGGCTCATCGCGACCTCGACGGTGGCGTCGTACTTCGTCGTCGAGGTCTCCTTGGCCAGACGCACGGCGTCGAGCGGGGCGTAGAGCTTGCCGGGGGTCAGCTTGTCGGCTGCGGCCCGGTATGCCTTGCTGCGCTTCACTTCTTCTCCTGAATGTCTTCCGGTGATCCGGATCTGTGGTGTGCTCCGGTGGAGCGTGGAGTCGTGGTCAGATGGGCCAGCGCGGGCCCTGCCACTCACGGCATACGACGTCGTATGCCGTGTGGTCACCGTCGGCGACCGAGGCTGGGTGCCTCGGGAGCCGTCAGTAGCCTTCGGTCGTGATGCCCATCGAGCGGGCGGTGCCGGCGATGATCCGGGCGGCCATCTCGATGTCGATCGCGTTGAGGTCTTCCATCTTCTGCGCCGCGATCTCGCGGACCTGCTCGGCGGTGAGCTTGGCGACCTTGGTCTTGTGCGGCTCGGAGGAGCCCTTGGTCACGCCCGCAGCCTTCTTGATGAGCTCGGCAGCCGGCGGCGTCTTCGTGACGAAGGTGAACGACCGGTCTTCGTAGACGGTGATCTCGACGGGGATGACATTGCCCCGCTGGGATTCGGTGGCCGCGTTGTAGGCCTTGACGAACTCCATGATGTTGACACCGTGCTGACCGAGCGCGGGGCCGACCGGAGGGGCCGGGGTCGCGGCACCAGCGTTGATCTGGAGCTTGATGAACCCGGTGATCTTCTTCTTCTTGGGAGGCATTGCCACACCTTTTCGTGTCGTGGGCCGACGCCGTGGGCGATGACCCGGTTGCAGTGCCGCTCACGGTCGTGAGCGGCGGGATGCTGCCGTGCAGGGATCAGGTCAGAGCTTGGCGACCTGGCTGAACGACAGCTCGACCGGAGTCTCCCGGCCGAAAATCGAGACGAGCACCTTGAGCTTCTGGGTGTCGGGGTTGATCTCGGAGATCGTCGCAGGCATGGTCTCGAAGGGACCTTCCATGACGGTGACCGACTCGCCGATCTCGAAGTCGACGAGGCGGACCTCCTTGGGCTTGCTGCCCGAACCCGCGCCGCCGCCCGCAGCACCGCCGCCGGCCGGCGAGAGGTCGGGGGCGAGCATGCTGTAGACCTCGTCGAGGCTCAGCGGGATCGGCTGGTGGGCGTTGCCGACAAAGCCGGTCACACCAGGGGTATGCCGCACGGCCCCCCACGACTCGTCGGTGAGCTCCATCCGGACGAGGACATAACCGGGCATCCGCACGCGGCGCACGAGCTTGCGCTGGCCGTTCTTGATCTCGGTCACCTCCTCCATGGGGACCTCGATCTCGAAGATGTATTCCTCCATGTTGAGGCTGACGATGCGGGTCTCAAGGTTGGCCTTGACCCGGTTTTCGTAGCCCGCGTAGGAGTGGACGACATACCAGTCGCCCGGCTTGGCCCGAAGGGTGGCCTTGAACTCGGCGACCGGGTCGAGGACCTCGGTGTCAGCCGCGCCGGGCTCCTGACCCGCCGGGGCGCCATCGGTCACGGAGCCGCCGGCGTCGCCGGGGTGTCGGCGTCGTCAGCGGTGTCGGCGGTGTCGGAGTCAGCCGCAGCGGCTTCGGCCTCCACGCCGTCACGCTGCGCCTCCGCCAACAAGGCGGTGTCGAAGACGTCGTCCTGGTCGGACACGGTTGGGACCTCTTTCTGCGGATCGGGGGCGGCCCCGGTGGGACTGGTCCGCCCCGCGGGGAATGCGGTGGGCGCGGCGCCTAGCTGCCGGCGAAGGTAAACAACACGAGCTTGTGCAGCACGAAGTCCAGACCGGCCACGATCGCCATGATCGCGAGGACGAACAGGATCACGACGATCGTGTAGTTGCGCAGCTCGGAGGGCGTCGGGCGCACGACCTTGCGCAGCTCGTCGAGGATCTGCCGGACAAACAAGGCGAGAGACGCGAAGAACCGGCCGATCGGGTTGCCTGACGTCGGGCGCTTTTGGGCAGCACGGCGCGGCGTCTGTGCCGTGCTGGACTCACTCACGTACGTGCTCTCCTCGTGTGGCCACCGTGCCGGTGGTCGAAATCTGATCGAAGTCTGCAAGCGCAGGGCAAGAGGGACTCGAACCCCCAACCGCCGGTTTTGGAGACCGGTGCTCTACCAATTGAGCTATTGCCCTTCACGGGGGAGCGGGTGGGGCCAGATCCCTCGCGATGGTCCCTCCTTGCGGGCATGCCGGAGCATGGCCGCGAGAGCAACCGAGGACACAGCATACGGGACCGCTCCACCGGATGCGAACCGCCGGCGACCGGTCAGGCTCGGACACCAAGGTCGGACACCAAGGTCGGACACCGACGTCGGGCAACCAGACCTGGCCGGCGTCACGTCGGCGCCCGGAGTGCGGACGCGACGAGCACGGCATACCGCCGCAATGCGACGATAGTCACTGTGACGGATTCAGACGCAACCTTCGCCCCCCGCCGTGTTTCCCGCCGGATCGGCGCCATCGCCGAGAGCGCGACCCTCGCGGTCGACGCCAAGGCGAAGGCCCTCAAGGCTCAGGGACGGCCGGTCATCGGCTTCGGTGCCGGCGAGCCCGACTTCCCCACACCTGACTACATCGTCGAGGCCGCGATCGCTGCAGCGCGCCAGCCGGTCAATCACCGCTACACCCCGGCCGCCGGTCTGCCCGACCTGCGCGAGGCGATCGCCGCCAAGACGCTGCGCGACAGCCACTTCGACGTCCCCGCGAGCCAGGTGCTCGTCACCAATGGCGGCAAGCAGGCCGTCTACCAAGCCTTCGCCGCGATCGTCGACCCCGGCGACGAGATCCTCCTGCCCGCCCCTTACTGGACGACCTACCCCGAGGCGATCGCCCTCGCCGGCGGCACTCCCGTCGAGGTCTTCGCCGGCGAAGACCAGGACTACCTCGTGACGGTCGAGCAACTCGAGGCAGCGCGCACTCCACGCACCAAGGCGCTGCTGTTCTGCTCGCCGTCCAACCCCACCGGCGCCGTCTACTCCCCCGCGCAGGTGCGCGAGATCGGCCAGTGGGCGGTCGCCAACGGCATCTGGGTCATCACCGACGAGATCTACGAACACCTCACCTACGACGGCGTCCGCGCGGCGAGTATGCCGGTCGAGGTCCCTGAGCTCGCCGACACGTGCATCGTCCTCAACGGGGTCGCCAAGACCTACGCGATGACGGGGTGGCGGGTCGGCTGGATGATCGCCCCCAAGGACGTCATCGCGGCCGCGACCAACCTCCAGAGCCACCTCACGAGCAATGTCAACAACGTTGCCCAGCGGGCTGCCATCACGGCGCTCTCGGGCGACCTCGACGCTGTCGAGGAGATGAAGCGCGCCTTCGACCGCCGCCGCTCGACGATGGTCTCGATGCTCAACGAGATCCCGGGCGTCGACTGCCCCACCCCCACGGGCGCGTTCTACTGCTACCCCTCGGTCAAGGGGGTCCTCGGACAGACCATCCGGGGCGCTCGTCCGCTGACCTCGGCCGACCTCGCCGCGCTCATCCTCGACGAGGTGGAGGTCGCGGTCGTGCCCGGCGAGGCCTTCGGTCCGAGCGGCTACCTTCGGCTGTCCTATGCCCTCGGCGACGACGATCTCGTCGAAGGCGTGAGCCGGATCCAGCGCTTGCTCGGCGAGGCCCACTGACGCGTGCCGTCAACCTTCCCGACCCGTGAGCTTGCGCACCGGTCGGGGCGGTGCGGTGTGCCGGGCACTAGTGGCAGAGTGACCATATGAGCACCGACGACGTTGTCTTCGACCGCGAGAGCATCGGCGACGACCTGGAGGTCTGGTCCGTCGACGACGAGACTCAGTTGCAACCGGGAGACACCCTCATCGACCGCGGGGTCGATGACGTCCTCGACGAGGGATTCTCTCCGCCCGAGCGCCCCCGGGGCTCCTACGCCCACGGCACCACGGCATACGAGATGAGCCAGCACGAGACGATCGAGCAGCGCATCCTCCAGGAAGAGCCCGACCCCTACTCCGCCTATGGCGCTCCTGATGACGAGTCCGGTGAGCGGGCCCGGGTCCGCGAGCGCCTCGGTGGGCTCGACCCGGACGGCATTTACGCGGACGAGGACTTCGAGGGGCAGGCGGGCCGGGTGCGCAGCGGCCGGCTCGTCGCCGCCGGCGAGGACGGCAACCCTGCGCTGGACACCGACCTGTATGCCGGTGACGTCGGGATCGACGGCGGCGCCGCGTCGGCCGAGGAGGCGGCCATGCACATCATCGACACGGTCGAGGACGAGTTCGCCTGAGCACCGATCAGGCGGGGGCGCAGCGCCAGGTGCAGCGGTCCCTCGCGGAGTTGCCCAAGGCCCACCTCCATCTGCATTTCACGGGATCGATGCGGCTCGCGACGGTCACCGACCTTGCCGAGCGACAGGGGGTGCGCCTGCCGGATGCGCTGACAGCCGACTGGCCCCCTCGCCTGCATGCGACCGACGAGCGGGGATGGTTTCGCTTCCAGCGGATCTACGACATCGCCCGCAATTGCGTGCGGGGCGAGGATGCCCTACGGCGGCTCGTCCGCGAGGCCGCCGAGGACGACGCCGCCGAGGGTTCCCGCTGGCTCGAACTCCAGGTCGACCCCACGTCGTATGCCGGTCCGGTGGGGGGCCTCACGCCCGCTCTGGAGATCATCCTCGACGAGGCGCGAATGGCCTCGGCAACGACGGGCACGCAGGTGGCGATCATCGTCGCGGCCTCCCGCATCAGGCATCCCTTGGATGCCCGCACGCTCGCTCGCCTCGCGGCCCGGTATGCCGGTGACAGCGCCGGCACGGTCGTCGGCTTCGGACTGTCCAACGACGAGCGCCGCGGGGCGACGAGCGCCTTTGCACCGGCCTTCGACATCGCGCGCCGAGCTGGCCTTGCTCTCGTCCCGCACGGCGGCGAGTTGCTCGGGCCCGCTGCCGTCCAAGAGACCTTGAGCGCTCTGCGACCCGACCGGATCGGTCACGGGGTGCGGGCAGTCGAAGATCCGCGGGTGCTCGAGGAGGTGGCCCACTCCGGGGTCACCCTCGAGGTGTGTCCCGGCAGCAATGTGGCCCTCGGGGTCTACGGCAGCCCGGCGGAGGTCCCGCTGCGGGAACTCGTCGCGCACGGCATACCCCTTGCCCTTGGCGCCGACGATCCGCTGCTGTTCGGCACTCGCCTCGTCGCGCAGTATGAGCTTGCCCGAAGCGCGCATGGCTTTACCGACGCGGAACTCGCCGACCTGGCGCGAGCCTCGCTCGCCGGCAGCCGTGCGCCGGAGTCGGTGCGCGCAGCCGCCGACCGCGACATCACTGTCTGGCTGGGGCTTTCCGGTCCGGCCTAGAGTTGGCGAGGTGACTGACGTTTCCCGCCTCTCGCGCACCGATTTCCCGTCCATGACCTTCGGCGTCGCCACCGCCTCCTACCAGATCGAAGGGGCAGCGGCCGAGGACGGTCGGGTGCCCTCGATCTGGGACACCTTCAGCGCGAGGCCCGGGACGGTCGTCGGCGGCGACACCGGGGCGGTGGCCTGCGACCACTACCACCGTTACCCCGAGGACGTCGCCATCATGCGTGACCTCGGCGTCGATGCCTACCGCTTTTCCCTGGCCTGGCCGCGCATCCTGCCGACCGCCGGCGGCAGCCCCAACCGGGCCGGCATCGCCTTCTACGACCGCCTCCTCGACGAGCTTCTCGAGGCGGGGATCACCCCGTGGGCCACTCTCTACCACTGGGATCTTCCGCAGTCGCTCGAAGCGGCCGGGGGCTGGCCGGAGCGGGACACGGCCTACCGGTTCGCGGACTATGTGCAGGTGTGCGCGGACGCCTTCGGGGACCGGATCGACCGGTGGATCACCATCAACGAGCCGTGGGTGGCGGCCTTCCTCGGGTATGCCGCCGGCGTCCATGCCCCAGGGCGCACCGACCACGCCGCAGCGCTCCGCGCAGGTCATCACCTGCTGCTCGGGCACGGCTTGGCCATGCAAATCTTGCGAGCACAGGTGCCTTCCGGCCAGCACGGCATCACCCTCAACCTCACCCCGATCGAGGCTCACGGCGACCGCGAGATCTTCGCTGACGCCGTGCGGCGAGTCGACGGCATGGCCAACCGGATCTTCCTCGACCCGCTATTCCGGGGCGAATACCCCGCGGACGTGGTGGCCGACACCGCGCACGTGCTCGATCTGAGCGACGTCGTGCGCGACGGCGACCTGGCACTCATCAGTGCCCCGATGGACTTCCTCGGCATCAACTACTACTTCCCCACGGTCGTCGGGGCGGGGGTCTATCCCGGCTCGGCTGCCGTGGCCACGGCAGCACACGACCGGCCCAAGACCGCGATGGGGTGGGAGGTCGACCCGTCGGCGATGGTGCGGATGCTGACCCGTGTGCGCGATGACTACGGCGACATTCCCCTCTACATCACTGAGAACGGCTCCGCCTGGGACGACGTCGTCTGCGCAGACGGGCACGTGCACGACGCCGACCGGCTGGCCTATCTCCACGAGCACCTCATGGCGTGCCAGGAGATCATCGCCGCGGGGGTCGATCTGCGCGGCTACTTCGCATGGTCCCTCCTGGACAACTTCGAGTGGGCCGAGGGTTATGCCAAACGGTTCGGCATCGTCCACGTCGACTACGAGACCCAACGACGCACGCTCAAGGACAGCGGGCGCTGGTATCGGGAGTTCCTCGGGGGCGCCCACTCGGGAGGCCGCGGATGACCGTCGGTCGCCTGCGCCGGCGCCCGCGATCGGGTGCGCGCGTTCTGTGGTCCGCTCGTCGTTGCCGCCCTCACGGTCGGCGTCGCGGGGTGCGGCGGCGGCGCACCTATCGCCCTCCCCACAGGCCCGCCCGCGACCGCGGCTGAGGCCACCGCGACCACCCCAGACCCGAGTGCGGCGACGACTGCACCCGATGCCTCAAGTGCGCCTCCGTCGACCGCCACGGCCACTGCCCTGAGCACGACTTCGGTGAGCGACGCAGGCGACGCGACCGCGCCGGCGGGCACGGTGCCCTTGCCGACGGTCTTCACTCCCGTGGACAAGACCGTGAGCGACACGGTCGTGGGACACACCGTCAAGGTGTCGCAGCTCTCCCGCAACCTGACCTGGCCGGTGGGTTATCGCGATCAAGCTGCTGCCTTCGAGTTGGTCGCCGTCCAGATGACGTGGACGGCAGGGGCCACGATGACCGCGCCACTGTCGAGTTCGTCGCTCGCGTTGCTCTCCGGATCGGCCTTCCCCAACCGGCGCGACACGCTGCTCGACGCGACGATGACTGCGGCCGGCTGGCCGGTGCTGCCGATGGAACTCGCCGCCGGACAGAGCACCACCGGTTGGATGGCCTTCAAGGTCGAGCCCAAGGGCGCAGCGGCGTTGACCCTGCAACTGACGCGCCCCGCGGTGCGCGACACCACGACGAAGAAGACCTATGCCAAGGAGATCGTGACGGTGGCCCTGGTCGGCTGACCACCGCTCAGAGCGTGTCCCCGACGATGACCGGTTCGTTGACGAGGGTCACCCCGAAGGCGTCACGCACCCCGTCGCGGACAGTGCGCGCCAGCGTGAGGACGTCGCTCGCGCTCGCGCCTCCCCGGTTGGTGATGGCAAGGGTATGCCGGGTCGATAACGCTGCCGGGCCGGGCATGCCAAACCCCTTGCCGAATCCCGCGCGTTCGATCAGCCAGGCGGCGCTGAGCTTGACGGCCGGCCCGCTCGGGAGCGAGGCCTGCCAGGACGGCATACCAGCGCTCTCGTCGGCCCCCAGCCGCGCGGTGATCCGATCACCGACCTGGGTGAAGTCACCCTCGGGCACAAGCGGATTGGTGAAGAAGGAGCCGCAGCTCCACGTGTCGTGGTCGCTCTCGTCGAGCACCATCCCCCGCCGGCGACGCTGCGCGAGCACCGCCTCCCGAGCCGTCCGCCAGGGGCACCCGGTCGCCGATCTCGACGTCGAGCCCGGTCGCGAGGTCGGCGTAGCGGATGGGGGCCGACAGGGAGCCGACGCGCAACTGGAAGACGACCTCAAGCACGACCAAACGGCCACCGGAACGCTTGATGACCGAGTCCCGATAGCCGAACTCGCACTCGGCGGCGGCCAAGGTCGCGACCGCGCCTCGCTGGCGATCCCAGACCCGGACTGAGGTGATCGTGTCGGCGACCTCCTGGCCATAGGCACCGACGTTTTGCACCGGGGTCGACCCGACACAGCCGGGGATGCCGCTCATGGCCTCGATGCCGGACCAGCCGGCGTCCACGGCATACGCGACGACGTCGTCCCATCGCTCGCCGGCAGCGACCCTCACGGTGGCGCCGCTGCACGCGTCGAGCGACTCCACCGTGATCCCCCGGCTCGCGATCCGCACGGCGGTGCCGCGGAAGCCGCCGTCCCCGATGACGACATTGGACCCGCCCGACAGCAGCAGGAGCGGTTCGTCGGCGTCATCGACGGCTCTCACCGTGTCCACGAGCTCGTCGGTGGACTCGGCCATCACGAGGCGGTCAGCGGGCCCGCCGACCCGCATCGTCGTCCAGGGCGCGAGGGGCGCCTCGAAGCGTTCGATCATCGTCAGTCGAGCTGGATGATCGCCAGCGCGCGACCCAGGACCTTGGCGCCCTGGCACGTCGCGGTGAGGTCGACAGTGACGCGTCGGGTCTCGTGATCAACGGCGGTGACCGTGCCACCGAGCTCGACCTCGGCGCCGGTGTCGTGCGGGACCACGACCGGCCCGACGAACTTCGTCGTATATCTCACGACCCGACCGGCGTCTCCGGCCCAGTCAGTGGCGACCGTTGCGGCTGCGCCCATCGTGAACATGCCGTGGGCGATGACGTTAGGCAGACCGACCCCGGTGGCCGTGCGCTCGTCCCAGTGGATGGGGTTGAAGTCGAGGGAGGCACCGGCGTAGCGCACGAGGGTCGCCCGAGTGACCGTGATCGTGCGCCCTGGGAGGACGTCACCCTTGGTGACCGATGCTGCGGTCCGGACGGTCATGCGCCCTCCCCCCTGACGACGAGCATCGAGGTCGCGGTCGTGACGAGCTCGTCGCCGACAAACAACTCGCTGCGGGTCGTCACCATGGCATTGCCGGCGACAACCTTGAGGGAGTCGACGTGCAGGACACCGACGACGACATCACCGGCCATGAGGGGACGGTGATGCTCGAAGGTCTGTTGGCCGTGGACGACCCTGGAGAAGTCGACCCCCATGGCCGGGTCGGCGACGAACTGCGCATCGCACCGCTGGGCGATGAGCACCGCAAAGGTGGGCGGGGCGACGACATCGCGGTAGCCCCGCTCACGAGCGACGGCGCCGTCACGATGGACCGCATCGGCAGCGCCCACGGCGTCGGCGAACTCCTCGATCTTGGCCGCGCTGACGACGTATGGCGCCGTGGGCGGGTAGGTCAGGCCTGCGGCCTGAAGGTTGAGCGGCATACCGAGCACTGTATCCGGGAGCAGCGCAGCCGCTGCGGGCATGACGAAGCCCCCGGCCGCTGGCCGGGGGCTTCGTGACAACCGTCGTGCAGGTCAGGCCTTGCGGCTCGGCAGAAGCGCGAGCGAGGCGACGCACGGGGTGTGCTTGTAGTCGTTGCGGTAGAGCTGGAAGAGCTTGCGCATAGTGGCCCCCTAGGGTCTTGGGTCGCGGCCCTTGTGGTCGCGACGTGTGCGCTGAGGTGAACTCCGTGTTAGCGGTGGTTCATCTCCTGTTCACTTATCACAGTCTAGTTGTTCATCTCTCGATGCGCAACTCTTGGACGTTACCACTCTCCCGCTCCCTGTCAAGGGACCTTCGGACTGTTCGTCCTGTGCTGTGCCATACCCCTCAACCGACCGGGGTAAACCAACATTCCCGATCTTCTCAAGAAAACTTTGGGTGAACGGTGGTAGGCGCGCGAGGCAACCGGGAAAGTTCGTCGAGTGTCTCGCGAATCTGCGTCGAGGGTAGGCCGCCCGAACACGCCACGTGTGGCACAGGCCGAGCATGCCGAAGGCCGCGCCCCCTTCACGGAGGCGCGGCCTTCGGCTGCAGCGATCGAGGTTGGCCCGCTCAGCGGGTCTCGCGGTGCTCCGTGTGCTTGCCGCACTTGGGGCAGAACTTGTTCATCGCGAGACGGTCGGGGTCATTGCGACGGTTCTTCTTCGTGATGTAGTTGCGGTCCTTGCACTCGGTGCACGCCATGGTGATCTTGGGCCGGACGTCGGTCGTCTTGCTGGCCACGGTGTTACCTGCTCTCGTTCATGGTGGTCATCGGTGGATCGGACATGCTGTCTGCGGGCGCTCGCCCAAGGCGAGGCAACGCTCAAGGGTACGCGATGCGTGGGTGTGCACCCAAATCTCCCGGAGTGCCCGACCCAATCACCGCTGGGACGGCCAAGCGGCTGGCCCCGATGTAGCGGGAGCGGGGCTCGATCCCGCGACCTCACGATTATGAGTCGTGCGCTCTGACCAACTGAGCTATCCCGCCGCCAACCCCCGAACGCGGAGGTCAGAGCCCCAATAGGGAATCGAACCCTAGACCTTTTCCTTACCATGGAAACGCTCTGCCGACTGAGCTATTGGGGCAGCCACACCAGAGGCAAGCAGGCTCACCTCCGGTGCGACGCAGAGACTACACGGTCCCGCCTGCCGCCCGAAAATCGGCACCTAGAGTAGATCGGTGACATGGCTCGCGGCTCCGCTCGGGGCCATCATCGGCGCGGTCCTCGGCATCCTCGGAGGCGGCGGCGCGATCCTCACGATCCCCGTTCTTGTCTACGCCTTCGGCCTGCACCCCCACGATGCGACGAGCGCCTCGCTCGTCATCATCGGGCTGAGCTCGGCCCTGGCGGCGGCTCGGCACGCCCGCCGCGGCATGGTCCGCTGGCGCACCGTCGTTGTCATGGCGGCCGTCGGCGCCATCGGCACGTATGCCGGTTCGCTGGCCTCCGCTGCGATCGACGGTCGGGTGCTCGTCGTCCTGCTCGCGGCGCTGCTCGTCGTCGTCGCGGGCCTCATGATGCGGCATACGGCAGCGACGGACTCGACCGAGACCGGACCCGCCCTCCCCCCTCGCCCGACATCGGGGCTGGTGCAGACGGCGATGCTGGCGGTCGGTCTGGGTGCGCTGACCGGCTTCTTCGGCGTCGGGGGCGGCTTCGCGATCGTGCCGGCGCTCGTGCTCATCCTCCGCTTCCGCCCCGCGGTCGCGATCGGCACCTCGCTCGGGATCATCGCGGTCAACAGCGCGAGTGCGCTCGCTGCCCGGCTCGGCTCCGGGGTCTCGCTCGACTGGCCGCTCGTCGTGACCTTCACCGCTGCCGCCATGGTCGGCAGCCTCGTCGGCGAGCGGGCGAGCCGGAGTCTCGACTCCGCCAAACTGACCCGAGGCTTCGCCGTGCTCTTGCTGGCGGTCGCGGCATACATGCTCGTCGATGCGGTCTTGATCCGGTGAGCGAGGCTCCTTCATGCCGTCCGCGGGAACCGCGTAGATTGTCCGCACGTCTTCGTAGGGATACCGCACGATAAGGACACCACCGTGAGCGACCAGCCGGGCCAGACCGCCGCCCCCGCCGACGCAGCATTGCAGCCTCTCGCACCACCCGCCCCGTCAACGGACTTGCGGCTCGAGCCGCCAGCGGCGATGGCGGCCCCGGTGCCGACGACGGCCGCACCGCGGATGGCGCCAGCCGTGCCCGAGGCGGCGTTGCCCGGGCTGGACGCGAAGGTCGACTCCTACCTCACCGCGCTGATGACCGCGGCACCGAAGTCGCCGCAGTTCGAAGCCAAGGCCAACGACGTCCGGCTCATGGGGGACGACGAGATCCGCCGCGCCGCCGAGTCGAGCAACCGGCTGCTCAAGTCGCCCGTCCGGGCGCTGCAGGAGGGTGGCCTCTCTGAGGGCGGCAAGGTCGGCAAGACCTTGCTCGACCTGCGCCGCACGGTCGAGGACCTCGACCCCAGCCAGGCGACCGGGGTCAAGAAGGTCCTCGGGATGATCCCCTTCGGCGACAAGATCACCGACTACTTCCGCAAGTACCAATCGGCCCAGAGCCACCTCGATGGGATCCTCAACTCCCTGCGCCAAGGGCAAGACGAGTTGCAGAAGGACAACGCAGCCCTCAACCTCGAGAAGCAAAACCTCTGGGACGCTATGGGCCGGCTCAACCAATACGTCTACATCGCCGAGCGGCTCGACGCCCGTCTGGCCGCCCAGATCGCGACGATCGAGTCGACGGACCCGGAGAAGGCGAGCTTCCTCAAGCAGGACGTCCTGTTCTACGTGCGCCAAAAGCACCAGGATCTGCTCACCCAGCTCGCGGTGTCGATCCAGAACTACCTTGCTCTCGATATCACGATCAAAAACAACATCGAGCTCATCAAGGGCGTTGACCGCGCCTCGACGACGACGATCTCGGCCCTTCGCACCGCGGTCATCGTCGCGCAGGCCCTCGGCAACCAGAAGCTCGTCCTCGACCAGATCACCGCGCTCAACACAACGACCTCGGGGCTCATCCAGTCGACCTCGGAGATGCTCCGCGACAACTCGGTGCGGATCCAGGAGCAGGCCGCCTCGGCGACGATCGGGATCGAGCAACTGCAGAACGCCTTCGCGAACATCTACCAGACGATGGACGCCATCGACTCGTTCAAGGTGCAGGCCCTCGACACGATGGCCACGACGATCGGGGTGCTGGAGAACGAGGTCACCAAGTCGCGTGCCTACCTCGAGCGGGCCAACCGGTCCAACCCCAACGTGTCGATGGGATCGCTCGACCTGGGTCGCTAACCGCACAGGTCAGGTCAGGTCGCGGTCGGGTCAGGTCGGGTCAGGGTCCAACCCGTGACATCCAGGACAGCCAACGAGGGCACGCAGGGGGACAATCAGGCGTATGGGCATCGGCGAGTGGTTCGGTTTCGGGAAGCGGGAAGAGGCCCGAAGCCCTGTCCAGCCGATCCCGCGCGTCCCGACAGCCGATGACCTGCTCGCTGCCGTCGACCGAGTCGAGGCGATGGCGCGCGAGGGCCGGGTGCCTGGCCTGGTCATGGCGCGCCTCCGGAGAGTCACCGAGACGGTGCGCCAGACCGTGCCCCGGCTCGATCGGGTCGGCCAGGGCAGCTACCAGGGTTACAGCGTCATGGCGACGGCCACCGACTATCTCCCCGAGGCCATCGGTGGCTATCTCCGGCTGCCGCGGCAATGGGCTGACACTCGACCGGTCGATCGGGGCAAGACCTCACTCATGATCCTCGTCGACCAGCTCGACCTGCTCGGAGCGACGATGGAGAAGGTCTTCGACGCCATCAATCGGGCCGATGCCGAAGCTCTCGTCGTCCATGGCCGCTTCCTCCAGGAGAAGTTCGGCCACGCCTCGACCGGCGGATCGCTCGCGGTCGGGTCCGAGGTGCCGTTGACCCCGATGCCCACCTCACCCGAAGCCGCTGGCGGCTCGCCCGGTCAGGCCGATATCCGCCTCCAGCCCCCTGCCGGAAGGTAGTCCTCACGTCATGAGTTCGCTGCGCGAGTCGATCGATGCCCTCGTGGCCGTCGGGGTCCAGGCTGGACTGTCGGAGTCGGCCATCCGGCGTGAAGCCATGGACTTCGCGGCAGCCATCGCCGAGGTCGCGCCCCAGGCCGCGCCCGACTGGGCCGGCGCGCTCGACAGCCCCCCCGACGGTCTCGACGCCCTCCACACCGCCTTCTTCGACGCGGCCTCCCGCGGACGCAAATACCGCGTCGCGGCCACGTCTCTGCTCGCCGAACTTCTCGCCTCGGGTGCTGCTAAGGCCGGGGAGTATGCCGTTGCGCTCACCGAAGTCGCCTCTGCCGCAGCGTCTCTGGGTGAGCCATCGATCCGGGTCACGGCCAACGCAGCCGGTGCTGCCGCCAGCCAGTTGCAGGCTGCCCAGCCCACCGGCCCGGCACCGCGCATCGGCGACTCCATGCCGTCCTGGCCAGCCACGCCAGGCATGCCGCCGATCTGGCCGACACCCACCCTGACCCCCATCCCGAGGTTCGACGCGCCAACCAACCCAGCGGCCCGACCAACCCGGACCCCGGCCTGCCAGCTGACGGCTCGGGTGGGGCGGCTGCGGCCGGCGCAGCCGCGCCAGCACCTGCGGCCGAAGCCACGGCCGAGGAGCCGCCCCGGCCGCTCGAGGAGCTGCTCGCCGAGCTCGACGCGATGATCGGCCTTGAGCAAGTCAAGCGCGTCGTCCACCAGCAGGTCGCCATGCTGCAGATCGACGCCAAGCGTCGGGCCGCCGGGCTCAAGAGTCCCGACATCACCCGACACCTCGTCTTCGTCGGCAACCCTGGCACCGGCAAGACGACCGTGGCCCGCATGGTCGGCGGCATCTATCGCTCCCTGGGGCTGCTCAAGACCGGCCAGCTCGTCGAGGTGGACCGCTCCGAGCTGGTCGCTGGCTACCTCGGCCAGACCGCGATCAAAACCGCGGAGATGTGCGCGAAGGCCTATGGCGGCGTCCTGTTCGTCGACGAGGCATATGCCCTCTCGGGTGACCAATACGGCCAGGAAGCCGTCAACACCCTCGTCAAGGAGATGGAAGACCACCGCGACGACCTCGTCGTCATCGTGGCCGGATATCCCGACCCGATGGTCGTCTTCATCGCGCAAAACCCCGGCCTGTCAAGCCGATTCAAGACGATTGTCGAGTTTGACGACTACACCGACGACGAGCTCGTCCAGATCCTCCACAAGTTGGCCAAGGGTGCCGACTACACGGTGACCTCGGCCGCCGAAGCTCACTTCAGGTCGGTCCTCGCCCAGACGCCGCGCAACGAAGCCTTCGGCAATGGTCGGTTTGCGCGCAATGCCCTCGAAGACGCGATTGCGCGCCAGGCGTGGCGACTGCGCGACGACGAGGACCTGTCGCCCGACGAGCTGCGCGACCTCACCGAGGCAGACTTCTCGGGCGCAGACAGCAGCATCGCGTCACCGGGGATCCCCGACACCCAGACCGACCCTTCATCCGATGCTGACCCCGACGGAGAGCCCAACGGAGAGCCCGACACCGGATCCGACACTGAATCCGTCACTGGATCCGATGTGACACCAGATGTGACACCAGATGTGACACCCGACCCTGAGCCGCCCGCGCAAGGAGACCCGGCATGAGTCCGACTGGCCCCACCGCTGCCGCAGCCGGCGCCGCGGCGCCCAAGCCCTCAGCCGCCTCAGCAACCGCAGTCGCACCGACGGCCCCGCCCGCAGTGGCGAGCGCGACCGGCATACCCACTGCTGTCCCCGAGAGCGCGTCCTCCCCCTGGGCCCCCGCGGCACGGAAAGCCGCTGGTGAGGGCCGCATATCCCTACCCGGCGTCCTCAATGACACGCCGGGCCGGATGAATGCCCTGCGGTGGCTGACAATCGTCATGTCGTTCGTCTTCGCCCTCGGTGGTGCGCTCGCGCTCTACAGCACCGCCAACGCGACGACGCGAGCCGACACCAATGCCGATCAGGTCGTGCGCATCCAAGGCATCTACAGCGACATCCTGCGCGCAGACTCCGACGCCACCAACGCATTCCTCGTGGCAGGTCTGGAGAACCCCGCCCAGCGCGCTGACTATGAGGCGGCGATGGCTCGGGTCACCAGCGCGATCTCGACCGCCGCGAGCACCCAGCCCTCCGACGCCGACGCGTTGGCCCTCCTCAACGGTGCGATCCAGCGGTATGCCGCCGACGTCGAGTCCGCACGGGCCTACAACCGACAAGGGATGCCGGTCGGATCGCAATACCTCAAGCAGGCGAGCGCCTCGCTGCGAGCGACCGCTCTGCCCTTGCTCGACAACCTCCGGGTCGCCAATGCCGATCGCACCACCGGAGAGTTTGCCGTCGCGAGGACGTCGCTGCCCTTCCACATCATCGGGCTCGCCACCTTGCTGGCCTTCGCCGGGGTCGGGGTCTGGCTGGCCAAACGGACCCACCGCTACCTCAACACCGGCCTCACCGCTGCCGCGGCGGCCGTGCTCGCGGCATACCTGCTCGCGACCGGGGTCCTCATGTCCGCCAGTTCCACCCTTGGTGAGGCCGAGCGGACGACCTTCCGCGAGACGACGGCTTTGGCCAGCATCCGGTCGGCCGCCTTCGACATCCGGGCCAACGAGAGCCTCGGCCTCATCGCCCGCGGCCAGGCGGCTCCCTACGAAGCGCGCGTCCAGGCCCGGATCAAGGAGATCACCACCGCCATCGACCTCGCCCTGAGGCCCGCCCAGTCCACGTCGATCAAGAAGGCTGCGACCGACTACTTCCAGGCCCACGCAGCCATCCGGTCGCTCGACGACAAAGGCGCGTGGGATCAAGCGGTGAGCGAAGCGACCACGACCTCGCAGGCCGCCGGACGCACCTTTGCCGCCCTCGACACCGCGACGTCCACACCGCTTGCAGACGCGCAGGCCAAGCTCAGCCAACAAACCCTGGCACCGCGCACCTCGCTCTTGATCGCGGCTCTGGCTGTCCTCGTCGGCGGCATCGCCGCCTCTGGACTGACCGCCCGCGGCATCGCCAAGCGGCTGGAGGAATACCGATGACCCGCACCACCATGACCCGCATCCCGATGTCCGACCTCCCGAAGCACACCGCCCGACGCCTCCTCGTGTCAGCGACCGCGGCCCTCGCCCTGGGTCTGAGCGCGTGCACCGGCGCGACCTACGTCCCGACCCCGACGACGAGCGCTCCCCCGAGCACGACAGCCACGGCGGCGCCGACGACGAGCACCACGGCGGCACCTCCGGTGACCTGCACCAATGCGACGACGTCCTACGACGCGCTTGCCGCCCTGCCCAATGCGGCGGGAGATCAGGGCAGACTCGGCGATATCGCGCGGCGCGGCTATCTCATCGCTGGCGTCTCGGCCGACACGCTGCTGCTCGGATCTCGCAACCCGCTCACAGGTCAGCTTGAGGGCTTCGACATCGACGTCGTCCGCGAGCTGGCCCGGGCGATCTTCGGCGACCCGTCGAAGGTCAAGTTCACCGTCATCACGGCGAGCCAGCGCATTCCGGTGCTGCAAAGCCGCACGGTCGACGTCGTCGCTCGCAACATGACGATGACCTGCGCTCGCTGGCAGGACATCGCCTTCTCGACCGAGTATTACCACTCAGGCCAGAAGGTCCTCGTCCGGAAGGGGTCCACCGCCAAGACCCTCGCCGACCTTGCCGGGCAACGCGTCTGCGCCCCCAACGGCACGTCGAGCATGGCCAAGCTCAAGGAATCGACGTCGGTCACAGCCGTCGGGTCCGACACGCACACTGGGTGCCTCGTGCTCTTCCAGCAGGGCAAGGTCGATGCCATCACCGGCGACGACACCGTCCTGGCCGGGCTCGTCGCCCAGGACCCGTATGCCGAGGTGACAGCCAGCGACCCGATCACCGCCGAGCCCTATGGCTTGGGCTTCCACAAGGACGACAAGGCGCTTGTCCAATACGCCAACACGGTGCTGGCCCAAATGCGGGCCGATGGCCGTTGGACCGCGATCTACAACCGGTGGCTCGAGCCCTCGCTCGGCCCGGCACCGGCCCCGCCCACGCCGATCTACGGGCGGGCATAGTCGGTGAGCCTCAGCCTCGATCCCATCCCGTCCCCGGGCGGCTCCTCCGGCGGCGGCAGCCGGCCGACCGCCGTCGCGCCGGTCGCCCCGGGGCGTCTCGGGGATCCCGTCGGGGTCCAGGAAGCCTTCGTCTACCTCCGTGATCTCGGGGTCTGGCGGGACCAGCGCAAGGCCGAGCTCGACGCTCTCGACGCCGCTGCGCTCGCCTCGAGCGAGGCCGACGCCTTCAGCCGGGACATGCTCGTGTCGATGGCGTTATGGAAGGCGATCGCCGACCGCTACGACTTGCTCAGCGTGACCTTCGACTCCGGTCGCGTCGGGCCGACCGAGGCTGCCCGGCTGTCCACGCTGATCTGGGGGCGACTCGACGTCGCACCAGGATCAGCTGCCGCCAAGATCGCGCCGTCCACCTCCGGCGCGCTGGCGCTGTCCCTCCCCGAGGCCTGCCGGCTCAGCGATGCCATGGCCTCGTCGTTGCGCGCCAGGTTGTCGCTCGAGCCGTCGGGCGCCGAGGTGGGCACCCGGGTCAAGGACGTCCGCGCGACGATCGAGCGCATCCGCGACCAGATCATGCTCGTGCCCGCCGGGGCCGACCGGGAAGCGGCCCGCGACCTCCTGCAGCGGCTCGACCGACGGCTGGCCGATGTCACCGACCGGGCCAAGCGTGGGGCCGACGTCGGTGGTCTCCTCGCGCCGCTGGAGTTCGACGCCTCGGGCACCGAACGTGACCTCATCGTTGGCGCCGGTCAACGGCTCGACGACGCCAAGGATGCCCAGCGCGCTGCCACGCTGCGCCAGGAACTCCTCGCTCGCAGCGCTGCCGTCACCGCGCTCGTCGACCGGTGCGTCGCGCAGGTGTCACCAGCGCCTCGGCTCGCTGTGCCCGATGTCCGCGCCCTTGGCGAAATCCCCACTGCCGCAGACCACGTGGACGCCTACCTCACGAGGCTCGATGCGGTCTCCCGGGCACTCACGGTCGTCCACACGGCATACGCGAGCGCCCTGGCCGAACGCGACGAGATCCAGGGGTATGCCGGTGCGCTCGCCGCCCAGGTGCGGGCCGCCGGGGTCGGCGACGCCGATCTCGAGCACCTGCGCACCCGGCTGGACACGGTCCTGGCCACGACCCCGACCGATATGACCACGGCCCGGGCGCTGCTCGCGGCGTATGAGGCCTACTTCACGGCGCGACGCGCGCCGGCTGCGACGAGAGGGAGGACCCGATGAGCTCCAAGGGCGCGAGCGTCCGGTGTGCCCAACCGGGATGCACAGGATCGATCCTCGACGGTTACTGCGACGTATGCGGCTCCCCCGGCGGGGCTGCGGTGCCGACGGCGCAGCGCCCGGCCTCATCCGGCTTTGCGCCGCCCGCGCCACCTGCGCCCGCGGTCGCGCCGAAGGTGCAACCCGCACCGCCCTCCCAGGCCGATGGCCGCCGATGCACCCAACCCACCTGCTCCGGCACCTATCTCGACGGCTACTGCACGATTTGTGGCTCGGCCGCCGGATCGCCACCCACCGTGCCCGCAACTGCGGGGGCGTCGGCGAGCGCTGCAGGCGAGAGCCCGGTGACCTCCCCGGTGGGCTCCACCCGATCGGCTGCGAGCAATCGGTTGTCAGCGACCGTCATCGGCTCCGCGCGAGCTCGCTCCGGTGGCTCCAAGACGGTGCGTCGGGTCACGTCATCCTCCCAGCGGATGCGGTCGGCCAAGCTCGGAGCCGGCCTCACGCAGATCCCACCCATGCCGGCGGTCGATGCCTCGACGGCGGTCATGGCCCATCCGATGGTGCCGGAGGACAAGCGCTTCTGCTCGGCGTGCGGCACGAAGGTCGGTCGCTCGACGGGCGACAAGCCGGGTCGCACGACAGGGTTCTGCCCCAAATGCCGCCAGGCCTTCTCCTTCGACCCCAAGCTCAAGGCGGGCGACCTCGTCGCGGGTCAGTACGAAGTGGCTGGGTGCCTCGCCCACGGTGGCCTGGGTTGGATCTATCTCGCCAAGGACCGCAATGTGTCCGACCGGTGGGTCGTGCTCAAGGGCCTGCTCAACTCCGGTGACCCCGACGCGCTCGCCGCCGCGATCGCCGAACAGCGCTTCCTCGCCCAGGTCGAGCACCCGCACATCGTCGAGATCTACAACTTCGTCACCTTCGACGGCGCCGGTTACATCGTCATGGAGTATGTCGGGGGCACGTCGCTCAAGGCTGTCCTCAAGCAGCGGATGCGCAAGTCGGGCAGCTATGACCCCCTGCCGGTCGACCAGGCCCTCGCCTACATCATCGAGATCCTGCCGGCCTTCCAGTACCTCCACGACCTCGGCCTGGCCTACTGCGACTTCAAGCCCGATAACCTCATCCAGGTCGGCGACGACCTCAAGCTCATCGACCTCGGCGGGGTCCGGCGGCTCGATGACGAGGACTCGGCGATCTTCGGCACCGTCGGCTATCAGGCACCGGAGGTGGCCAAGGAAGGCGTCTCGGTCGCCTCCGACATCTACACGATCGGGCGCACGCTCGTCGTGCTGACCTCAGAGTTCCGGGGCTACCAGACCACCTATGTCGACTCGCTGCCGACACCCGACCAGGTGCCTGCCTTCGCCGCCTACGACTCGTTCTACCGCCTCGTCCTCAAGGCCTGCGCGACGAGTCCCGACGATCGTTTCGCGTCGGCAGACGAGATGCGCGTGCAGATGCTGGGAGTCTTGCGGGAGGTCGTCGCCCAGGACGCCAAGCTCGAGCGCGCGACGACGAGTGCTCCGTCACGCCTGTTCGAGGACCCGACGATCTCCTCTGACGTCCTCGACTGGTACAACCTGCCTGGCCTGCGCCTGGACCCCCACGACCCGCAGGCTCGCTTCGTCGAAGACGTGCGCGCCATGGCTCCGCACGAGCGACCCGACGCGTTGCGGTCGGTCGCGCCCTCACCCGAGGTGCGCATCGAGTTGGCGCGCTCCGGCCTCCAACGCCGAGACCCGGGTCTGGTCATGGTCTCCACCGCCGAGATGCTCCGCGATGACCCATGGGAATGGCGTGCCGTCTGGCTCCAAGGGCTCGCCGCCCTCGCCGCCCGCGACGCCAAGGATGCCCAGAGCTCCTTCAACGCGGTCTACGGCCAGGTGCCGGGAGAGCTCGCCCCCAAGCTCGCGCTCGCCTTCGCGTGTGAAGTCAGCGGCGAGGCGGAAGTGGCCGAGAGCCTGTATGCCGTGTGCGCCCGGACCGACGCGGCATACACCGCGATCGCCGCCTTCGGACTGGCCCGCATCCGGCTCCAACGAGGCGACGTCACCGGCGTGACGGAGGCGCTCGATCTCGTGCCGACGACGTCGCGGGCCTACGGTCTGGCCCGGCAAAAGCGCGCGAGCGTCCTCGCGGCGCCCGGGCGTGACTTCGCCCAACTCGCGTCGGCCCTGCGCAGCGTCGACGGCGTGCCGATGGACCCGGCGGACAAGGCCCAGCTTGAGGTCACCGTCTTCACGAGCGCCCTCGAGCGTCTGCGCCGCGACCCCTCGTCGGCCAACCCGGCCCTGACCCTTCCTGGCGGCGTGCCAGCCACTGAGAAGGGCCTGCGGACCGGGCTGGAGGCGGCCTACCGCAAGCTCGCCGCCGTCACTGCCGACGATGCCGCGCGGATTGCCCTCGTCGACCAAGCCAATGCCGTCCGACCCTGGAGCCTGCGATGACGACACCGACGAGCTGCCGACGAACCGTCCGGGACGCTGCTCTGCCCCGCATGCGGCGCCGACCGGACGCTCGAGGCTGCCTTCTGCGAGGCGTGCGGCCTGGACTTCGCCACCTCGGCCCTGCCTCCGGAAGGCGCCGTCGGGCAGACCATGCCACGCCAGGCTCATGCTCCTGCTGTCACCGCCGCAGCCGGGGATGAGTCACCGCTCGATGTGGGCTGGACGGGCCCGGTCATTGGCGGCGTCGCCGTGGAAGTCGACCACCCGGCCGAGCTCACGTGCTCGGCGTGTGGCGAGGGATCCTACGTCGACGGCTACTGCGACCAGTGCGGGAGCAAACAGCCCGACCCTCGCAACCATTTCACCGAGGCGCCCGCCGCGTGGGTGGCGGGGGTCTGTGACATCGGCAAACGGCATACCCGTAACGAAGACGCGATGGCACTGCAGGCCTCCGAGGCACAGCTCGGGCAGGCGACCATCGTCGTGTGCGACGGGGTCTCCAACACGACCGACTCCCACATCGCGAGCCTCGCAGCCGCCCGGTCGGCGCGCGAGACCCTCAGCGCTCCCATTCCCCGCGGGATGGGCACGCGGGAGGCGTTGATGTCGGCGATGTCGGCCCGATTGGGCGAGGCGGTCAGCGCGGCCCGGGGAGCCGTCGTCACGGCTACTCCGTCGGCTGACACACCCGCACCGCCGTCATGCACCTTCGTCGCCGCGGTGATCGACGGCACCCTTGCTGTCGTGGGCAATGTCGGTGACAGCCGCGCCTACTGGCTGCCCGACGACCCCGCGAGCACGCCGGTGCAGCTCACCCACGACGACTCCTTTGCCGCTGAGCAGA
Source organism: Dermatophilaceae bacterium (assembly GCA_037046615.1). GTDB lineage: Bacteria > Actinomycetota > Actinomycetes > Actinomycetales > Dermatophilaceae > Phosphoribacter. Next base: position 69,371 of record JBAOHD010000019.1, on the reverse strand, counting down.
TCCGGGAAGGTGTCCCCCGCAAGGAGGCGGAGACCGGTCCGCAGGCCCATGCGATCACGCGCTGGTTGGGGGTGGACTCGCCCGACGACCTCACTCCCCACACGACCGCCGTCGACCTCACCGAGCCCGGCTGGCTGCTCGTGTGCAGCGACGGCCTCTGGAATTACTCGTCGGCCCCGGCCGACCTGCGCGATCTCGTGGCGCGGTCGGTGACTGCCCTTGCCGAGCGTGGACACGACCCCCTGGCCCTCGCCGGAGCGCTTGTCGACTTCGCCAACGCCAGTGGCGGCATCGACAACATCACCGCCGCATTGGCCCGAGTCGGGCCTCTCACGGCAGACTCAGCCCCAGACGCTGACCCGATTGCCCCCCGAGAGGAGCGCCCCGATGGCGACGTTCACCAGTGAGGTCTTCCAGAATGAGTTCCTCCCCGACGGCGGCACGGACGTCCACGCCATCGTCCGGGTGACCTGCAGCGGCGCCGGGCAGGCCGGCGCGGCGGTGGGTTCCGAGGCCGCCGAGATCGTCATCGTCGACACGTCCGGGTCGATGAGCGGCAATGGCATCGCTCAAGGCCGGTATGCCGCGTCGGTGGCGCTCAATGAGATCAACGACGGGACGTGGTTTGCGGTCATCGCCGGCAACCACGTCGGGACGCTCGTCTACCCGGCATACGGTGCGCAGCAGATGGTCCGGATGGACGGGCGGACCCGGGCCGAGGCGATCGCCGCAGTCCAGCGGTTCAAGGCCGACGGCGGCACCGCGATGGGGACCTGGCTGACCAAGGCCAAGGAGGTCTTCCTCACCGTCCCCCACGTCACGCAGCGCCATGCCATCCTCCTCACCGACGGCGCCAACGAGCACGAGACGCCAGATCAGCTCACGTGGGCAATCCAAGGGGCCACCGGCTTCTTCCAGTGCGACTGCCGCGGTCTCGGTGACCGGTGGGAGGTCGGTGAGGTCCGGCGGATCGCGTCGGCCCTGCTCGGGACGGTCGACCTCATCCCCTCGCCCGACCGGATGGCGCAGGAGTTCGAGTCGCTGATCCGCGCGTCCATGGCCCGTGGTGTGTCAGCCGTCGACCTGCGTGTGTGGGCGCCGCAGGGCGCGCAGGTGCTCTTCGTCAAGCAGGTCGCACCGCACCTGGAGGACATCACCTCTAAGCGCACCCTCGTCAACCCCCTGACTGCGGCCTTCCCCACGGGTGCGTGGGCTGACGAGTCACGGGATTACCACGTGGCAGTTCGCTTGCCCGCCAAGAGCATTGGCCAGGAGCAGTTGGCCTCCCGGGTCCAGGTCGTCGTCAACAACGAGGTGCAGGCCCAGGGCCTGGTCAAGGCCACGTGGTCGAGCGACGAATCCCTCACGACCCGGATCGACGACCAGGTGGCCCGCTACACCGGGCAGGCAGAGCTCGCGGCCGCCATCCAGGATGGTCTCGCGGCGAAGGCCGCGGGCGACGAGGAGGGCGCGACCCGCAAACTCGGCCGCGCCGTCCAGCTCGCGACGGCAACTGGAGACGACGAGATGACCTCACGCCTGAAGAAGGTCGTCGAGATCGACAACGCCGAGGCCGGCACGGTGCGACTCAAGAAGGCTGTCGAACGGCTCGACGAGATGGCGCTGGACACCGCATCCACGAAGACTCGGAGGATCAAGAAGTGAGCATGGTCTGCCCGAACGGTCACACGTCCCAAGCGGACGACTACTGCGACACGTGTGGTGCCGAGATCGACGCCAACGCCCAGCCGAAGGCTGGCGGGGGTGCTGGCGGGAGTGCCGCCGAAGGGAGCTACGGCTCCTTCGGGGGGGCGAGCGCTGCAAGCTCGTCTGTCCCTGCGGGACCAGAGGCGCAAACGTGCCCCAACTGTCAGAGCAGCAGCGCCCACGACTCGCTCTTCTGCGAGGCGTGCGGCTATGACTTCACGACCGGCGCGATGCCGCGGGGCGTTGCGGCACCTGCGACCGAGTCGGCAGTGGCGGCAGGTGCGACTGAGGCAGCCGGGGCGAGCGCGGCGGATCCCGCATCCCCCGAGTCGTCTGCGCTCGCTGCTCACCCTGGTGCCACTCCGTCCACCGACCCCACCGCTGAGGCACCTGCTGCGGCGACCGGCATACCGCCGACCATTGCCGTCGAATGGGTCGCCGAGGTGTGGATCGACCCTGAGTGGTATGCCGTGCAAGAGGCCGAAGAGCCCATGCCGTCGCCCGGTCTGCCGGTCGTCGTGCCGCTCGCGGTGCGCAGCGCACTCATCGGGCGCGTCTCCACGAGCAAGAACATCACGCCTGACATCGACTGCCTCCAGGACAGTGGCGTGAGCCGTCGGCACGCCCAACTCACGACGGACGGCACGCGGTGGTTCGTCGAAGACCTCGGGTCGGCCAATGGCACGTTTGTGGGAGCGGCATCGGCGGCTCTGCCAGAGGACCCGATCGACGTCGGACCCAAGCGCGAGCTGGACGACGGTGACCGGATCTATGTCGGGGCGTGGACGCGGATCGTCGTGCGCAAGGCGACACCAGAAGAGGTCGAAGCCGCGGCCGGCTGAGGCGGCCCGGTGCGCTCCGCCGGGTCACTCACGCTGGCGGCAGATCAGGCCGACTCGGGGATTGCGTCATGGTCGTCGCCCGGCCCCTCGACGAGCGCGGTGCTCTCGTCGTCGCCCTCAGGTTGTGTTGCTGAGGAAGTCTCGTTGGAGACGTCCCATCCTGGACGCCAGGCTGGCGCCGAGGTCGAGTAACGAATGCCGGCGGCCGTGGTGGTCGTCACGATCGCCTCCCCTGTCCGACCGACAGCTGTCGTCGTCGTCCACCCCGTTGACTCTTCGGCGTGGTTGCACCGATCGCACAGCCCCTGGGCATTGTCCACCGACGTCGCGCCTCCGCGGGCGAAGCCGAGTGCGTGGTCGACATGCCTGATCGGCGCACCACAGAAGGGCGTGCGACACCACTGGTCGCGCGCCATCACGAGTCGTCGGACGTGAGCGTCGAAGAGCCGTCTCGTGCGTTCTGAGGATGTGATGACCCCGCTGATCGGGTCGGCGTAGAACCTGCGCAACCACACCCGCGGGTCGGGATCCGGCCTCATCGATGTCGGCGGGCCGGCTGACGTCTGCGCTGGCGATGCAACTGGGCGGGCCAGTAGCTGGCGGATGCTGCCGGAGGGCACCGGGCCGTAGCCCTCCACCATCGCGGCCGCCTGGTCGACTCCGAAGAGCGTGCGTCGCCAGCGGCGCGTGCCGCGCCCGCGGCCTCGTGGAGGCACTTGACGACAGCAACAGCTTGGACGACGGGGAGGAGCGCCGTGAGGTAGGCCATGGCGTCCGGCGCGGGACGGATCGCCACGCGGCGCTGCGACGCGGCATACGACTGACGATCGACGACGGAGCGGGGGTCGAGCTCATAGGCAACCGCCTGTGCTGCGGCCCGAACGTGGCGATCCGATAGACCCTCAAGGCGCCCAGCAAGGCGGCGATCCACCTCCTGTCGGTCGGCGGAGGACAGGACGGCCGTCGCCTGAGCGACGAGAGTCGCGCGCCATTCGCTGAGGTCACCGTGGGTCAGGGCAGCAAGAGTGTGCGGCAACTCAGTGACCAAAGCGCGGGCGAGCCCGAGATGGCGGCTCCCCCTCGCTGACGACTCGCGGCGAGCCAACGCGATCTGCTCGGCGATCCCCGCGCCAACCTTCGCTGCGGGCACCCCGGTCGCACGCTGGTGAGCTCACTGGGACGCGTCGAATGCGACCGCCACGCGTGCCTGCGCCGCGGCGGCAGCAGCCTTGATGGCCTCACGTGCCGAAAGTTGGCGCAGGCGCTCCGTGTCTGACACGTCGGCCTTGAGCAGCGACAGCCGAGAAACGAAGTCCTCGACTGCGGCTGTGCTGAGCGCGCCTTTCGACACGCTTCATTGTACCGAACACCTGTTCTAATCGCAAGCCATTTCGCAACGCACCATGCAATCTGGAGACCGAAGCCAGAAGAGCCGGGGTCAGATCGCGTCCTTGGCTTGGAGCCGTTGCAGCGCGACGTAACCCGCGGGGATCGGGAGCCAGTAGGTCATGATGCGGTAGAGCAGCACCGCCGACACCGCCGTCGAGGAGTCCACGCCGGCGGCGATCGTGAGACCCGCCGACATAGCCGCCTCGATGCCGCCCAGGCCACCGGGTGTCGGCACCGCAGACCCGATGATCGCCCCGGCGAAGTAGACGACCGCGACCGCCGCGATCGGCGGCTGCACCCCAAACGCGCGGCACGCGCAATAGAGCGCCGAGACGAAGGTGATGTCCAAGAGCAGTGCTCCACCGAGGAGTTCGGCGAGCTTGGCCGGCCGCTGGAGGACGCCCACGATCTGTGGCACGACGGCGCGCAACTGCGGGATAACGCGTTCGCGGAAGAAGGCCCGCACCCGCGGGACCGCGAAGAGCCCGGCGACCAGCACGAGGACGACGGGGATCGCTGCGACGACCTTGGCCGGCGGCTCGAACGACGCCTTCGGGCCAGTCCCGGCGATGACGCTGGACAGGGCCAACAGGGTTGCATAGGAGGTGAATTGGAATACCTGCGCCAGCCCCACGCTCGCCCCGGCAGCGGCGGGTGCGACTCCGGCTCGTTGGAGATAGCGGGTGTTAAGCGCGATATTGCCGATCGTCGCCGGGGCCACGAGGCTGCTGAACGCCACGGCGAGTTGGGTCATGTAGGTGCGCACGAAACGCAGCTTCACCGGCACGGAACCATGCAGGACGAGCGAGGCCCCCGCAAAGGTCAGGACGGCGCTCACGAGGCTGGCCAGCGCCCAGTGCCACTCCGCGCGAGAGAACACCGCGGCAAAGTCCACCCGCACGAGCTGGGGCAAGACGATGTATGCCGCGACAGCACCACCGACGAGCGTCAACAGCCCCTTGAGCGAGAAGCGACGCAACTGGATGGTCGCGGGTTCTTCGCTGGCCGGCTCAAGGGTGAGGATCTGCTCCCGCACTTCGTCGAGGAGTTTCTTGTGCCCCTTGAGCTCGCTGCGCAGCGGGCGCCCCAGCGCCAACGGCTGCAACAACGGCAGGGTGCGCGTGACGAACTTCGGGCCGGCCTCCTCCACCGCCACCGCGACGGCACGCGCCGGGCCGAATCCGAGGGCGAGCATGACCATGAGTCGCGCAGCGTCAGTGCGACGCGCGATGTCGTCACTGGCGACATCACCGTCTCCGGTCGTCAGCAAGCCCGCGCTGCCGTCAGGCAAGATCGCGACGGTGTCGCGGCTCAGGCCCCGGAAAGCGATCCGGTGACGTTGCAGGGTCGCGACAAGGCGGATGACGGCACGCGCTTGCTCATCGGTGAGATCGCCGCCGATCTCGCGCAGGGAGCGCCCTTCGACGCGGGTCATCGCGATCGCAGCCGACACGCCCTCGACGTCGACGATCGCGACGGGATAAGGGGCGGTCACTCCGGCCCAATGCAGGGCATACGCCTGCAGGGCCCGATGCTCGACGGCTGCGCGCAACGTGAGCGCCGGCCCGCGCGCTGACGCGCCCCGCAGGCGCAACCTGTTGAGGAAGCGCCAGCCTGCGGCGAGCCCAAAAGTGTCCCGGTCGAAAACGTGGACGTCGAGCGCGCCGTTGCGACCGCGAGCGTGGTAGAGCCGCGCACCGTCGTCGTAGTCGTCGACGAGGACGAGCGTGTGCAGGTCGGTGCCGGCGATGAGCAACTCGCGCGCCACGTCGGTGCCCGGCGCCCGGGTCGCCGACGTGCCGAAGGCATAGCGCACCGCATGACCGACGATGCCGCCGAGCAGGAACGAGCACAGCAGCGCGAGCGCCGTGTTGGCTCCGGCAAGGAACGAGGTCAATGTGATCGAGCCGAGCACGAGCGAGGCCAGCGGCACGAGCCACCGGCGCCCGCTGATGTTGGCGACGACGACGAGCGCGGTCAACGCGACGATGACGATGTCGAGCGGGTTGGTGCGCCCCGAACTCAGGACCGGGCGGGTGAGCACGGCCAGCACATGCGAGAGCTGACCGTCGAGGATGGCCAGCTTCAACGCCAGCGCGATGCCCGCTGCGATCCCGGTGCCGAGCAGGGCGTGGATGAGTTGCCACGGCCGGCGCCGGATCACGAGGTCGAGTCCGACTGCGACGGGCAGGATGAGCACCCCCACACCGGCGACCCAACTGAAGAGCGAGAGGAACAGCCGTGGCAGGCCGCTGGTCGCGGCGGTGAGCTCTTGTTCGAGCGCCCCGGTTGTCGAGACGGCGAGGTTGCCGAGGCTGATCGCGACGAACGCGAGGGCGGCATACCCGAGCAGGAGATAGACATCGGACGCGCGCCGCACGCGGTCGGCCATCTGCGGCTCAACCACTTCCACGCTGACCGGTGACGTGCGCACCGGCCCATCCTGCCGCAAAGGTGAGCCAAACCCGCCCACGACGGCCCGGCACGCGGCATACTTGGGCGACTTTCTGGCCCGACGCGAAGGCGACATGACCCTCCACACGGCACCATCCGGACGCCTGCCGGCCGCCTTGGTGCATCTCTACACCGCCTTCGGTGCGGTCCTCGCGTTCCTTATGGTCGTCGCGATCGAGCAACGCGAGGTGACGACGGCGCTGTGGCTTTTCCTCATCGCGATGGTCGTCGACGGGACGGACGGGCTGCTCGCCCGCCGGTGCCGGGTCAAGGAGGTGCTGCCCGGATTCGACGGCGCGCTGCTGGACAACATCGTCGACTACCTCACCTACTGTTTCGCGCCGATCGTGCTGCTGTGGATCGGCGGCTTCCTGCCGCACGGTCCGCTCGGCTGGATCGTCGCGTGCGCGCCGCTGCTCGCGTCGTGCTATCAGTTTTGTCGCGCCGACGCGAAGACCGACGACCACCTCTTCACGGGGTTTCCGTCGTATTGGAATGTCGTCGCGTTCTACGTCATCGTGCTCGGGCTCGGGCCGGTCGCCACGAGTGCGCTCGTCTTGGTCTGCACCGCACTGGTTTTCGTGCCGATCGGCTATGTCTATCCCTCACGGACCGAGACGTGGTGGGTCGCCAACATGGTCGGTGCCGGGCTTCTGGCTCGTCGCGTATGCCGTGATCGTCGCCACCTTGCCCACGCCTCCTGCGTGGGTCGTCGCCGCTTCCCTGGCCTACATCGCGTTCTACACCGGCGAGTCGCTGTGGCTCACCGCCCGGCGCCGCCGAAGGGCAGTCGGGGTGAGCGCAGCGGCCAGCCCGCTCCCAGCCGAGAGTCAGCTGCCGGTGTAGTAACGGTCGGTCACCGCGAGCGCCTCGTCAAGGATCGCGAGTCCCTCGTGGACGTCGTCGATGCTCGTCGTGCAGGGCGGCACGACATGGGTGCGGTTGAAGTGGACGAACGGCCACAGCCCCTGGGCCTTGCACGCGTTGGTGAACTCGAGCATCGGCGTGGCGGCCTCGCCGGATGCGTTGTAGGGCACGAGCGGCGCGCGGGTGGCGCGGTCGGTGACGAGCTCGACCGCCCAGAAGACCCCGAGGCCACGCACCTCGCCGACGGACGGGTGTTTGTCGGCGATCTTGGCCAACTCCGGACCAATGACGTCGGTCCCGAGCATCCGGGCGTGCCCGAGGACGTCTTCGTCCTCGAAGATCGGCGATCGACGCGACAGCCGAGGCGCACGCGAGCGGGTGGCCGGAGTAGGTGAGCCCGCCGGGATATGGCCGGTCGCGGAAGGTGTCGGCGATCTCCCGGGAGATGACGACGCCGCCGAGCGGCACGTAGCCGGAGTTGACGCCCTTGGCGAAGGTGATGAGGTCTGGCGTGACATCCCAGTGCTGCACGGCATACCACTCACCGACCCGCCCAAACCCGGCCATGACCTCGTCGGCGATGAGCATGATCCCGAACTCGTCACAAATGGCGCGCACCCCCGCGAGGTAGCCCGCGGGCGGCACGAGGACGCCGTTGGTCCCAACGATCGTCTCGAGGATGATCGCAGCGACCGAGCCCGCGCCCTCGACCATGATCATGTCGCGCAGGTGCTGCAGCGCCCGCTCGGTCTCCTGGGCCTCGGTCTCGGCGTGGAAGGCGGAGCGGTAGAGGTAAGGGCCCCAGAAGTGGACGATGCCGGGGATGCCGGGCTCGCTCGGCACCCGACGCGGGTCGCCGGTCATCGTCAGCGCACCGGCGGTGGCTCCGTGATAGGAGCGGTATGCCGCGAAGACCTTGTGACGACCGGTGTGCAGGCGAGCCATGCGGATCGCGTTTTCGGTGGCCTCGGCGCCGCCGTTGGTGAAGAAGACCATGTCAAGGCCGTCGGGAGCCCGCTCGGCGATGAGGCGCGCCGCTTCGGACCGCACGTCGACGGCATACCCGGGGGCGATCGTCGTCATGCGACCGGCCTGCTCGGCGATCGCGGCGATCATCCGCGGGTGGTTGTAGCCAAGGTTGACGTTGACCAGGCCCGAGGTGAAGTCGAGATAGCGCTTGCCGGAGTAGTCCCAGAAGCGGCTGCCTTCGGCGCGCGCGATCGGCAGGGGGTTGATGGCCCCCTGAGCGGACCACGAGTGGAAGACGTGGGCGCGGTCGCTTGCACGCACGCTGGCTTCGTCCGTGGGCACCGGGAAGGTGCTCGGCTGGGTCGGGTAGCTGGCCTCGGTCATGCGCCCGACTCTAGGCCCGAGCCGTGCGCGAGACCAGCAGCGTCACTCCCAGTGCCGTCGCCGCCTCCGCAAGCCGGGCGTCGACGGTCGCCAGCGGTAGTCCCTGGGATGCCGCGACGTGCAGGTATGCCCCGTCGTAAGCCGACAGCCTGTGGGCCAGCGCCAGCCGTGACACCTCGGCCATGGGAGCGGGGTCGGACTCCTCGATGGGGAGTCGCTCCAGCAGCGCGCTGAACCGGTCGACCTGGGCTTGGGTGATCCGCTGACGACGACAGGCGACGACCAGGGCGTTGGTCACCTCGTGTCGCCAGAGCGTGGGGACGAGGGCGCGTTCAGTGATCAGGCGGTCCTGGATTGCCTCGGCTGCTGGGAAGGACTCGTCCTCGAAGAGCCACGTGAGCACAACGGACGCATCGATGACGAACGCCATCAACGCCGGCCTTCGTCGATCATGTCGCGGATCGACATGCCGCCCGTCGTGACCCCATGGCGCAATGACCTCATCTCCAGGATCACCTCCGCGGCTGGGTAAACGACGTCGACAGGCACGAGCCGTGCCACGGCACGACCGTGCCGGGTGATCGTCACCGTCTCGCCGCGTTCGACCCTCGCGAGAAGCGCCGGGAGATGTGTCTTGGCCTCGTATGCACCGACTGTCGTCATCCATCCAGACTAGTCTCAGACCAGTCCTATGTCACTCCACAGTTTGACGTTCCGCCACGGGGCCGCAGCGGTCCGGTCACGCCGTCCACTCGATCGGCAGCCGCTTGACCCCGCGCTGGAAGTTGGACTGGAGCCAGACCGGGTCGCCGGCGCTCTCGAGCCACGACGTGCGCCCGAGCAACTCGGTGAACATCTGGGTCATCATCGAGCGGGCGAGGAACGCCCCGAGACACACGTGCGGGCCGGCGCCGAAGGCCAGGTGCCGCCGAGCGTTGGGCCGCCGGATGTCGAAGGTGTCGGGGTCGGCGAAGACCGCCGGATCCCGGTTCGCTGCGGCGAAGGACACGACGACCTTGTCGCCGCGGTGCAGCGTGCGCCCCGCGATCTCGACCTCACGTGTCGCCGTGCGCCGGAAGGTCATGACCGGCGTCCACCACCGCAGCATCTCCTCGACGGCGTTGGGGATGAGGCTCGGGTCATCGCGAAGAGCCCGCTGGGCAGCCGGGTCACCGAGGAGCACCGAGGAGACCACCCGGCATACCGTTGCGGGTTGTCTCATTGCCCGCGACCGCAAAGAGCCAGAAGAGGTTTTCGAACTCCTCGACCGAGACCGAGCCGCCCCCTTCGCCGTCGTCGCGCTGGGCCATGAGGATCGACATGACGTCGTCGCCGGGCTGCTCGCGGCGCAGCGTGCCGAGGGCGTGGGCGTAGGCGTAGAGGTCGGGCATCCCCGCCCGGGATCGTGGGTCGGGCATGAGCCCGTCCGGGCCGGGCTCGGGCCGCAGCGCGTATGCCGCCCGCCCGAGATCCGTGGCCCCCGCGGGGTCGAAGTGGGCGCTGACACGGTAGTCGGGGTCCTGCCACCCGATGACCCGGTTGGCCCAGTCAAACATTAGCCAGCGGTCTTCGGGTGGCACGCCCATGACATCGGCGAGGGTGAGCAGCGGCAGGTCGGCCGAGACGTCTTTGGCGAAGTCGCACTCACCGCTGGCCCCGTTGGGCGAGGCATCGCCGGCGGCGAGCATCCGGTCGACGATGCCCGTGACGTGCGCGGCGACCTGAGTTTCTAGCGCGCCGATCGCCTTGGGGGTGAAGGACTTTGCCAAGAGTCGCCGCAGTCGGGAGTGCTCGGGCGGGTCCATGTTGAGCATCATCCGGCGGACGTAGGCAAGGTCCTCGTCAGAGCGCGGGTCGCGGATCTGCGTGCCGCCGAAAGACGACGAGAAGGTCGCCGGATCCTTGAGCACGCGGTCGACGTCGGCATGTCTGAGCACGAGCCAATAGCCGGTGCCCTCGGGCCATCCGGGGAGTTCGGGTTCGGCGACGGGGACGACGCCGTGACGGTCACGCAGGGCTGCGAGCGCGGCATACGGGACCTCGCGGGTGAAGGTGGCGGGATCGTGGACGAGCCGCGTCGCCTCCCGGTCGTCGTCGGACAGCAGGGCGTATGCCGCGTCGACCCGACCGCGCGCGGCGGCGCGGTCGGGGACGTCGGCTGGATCCAGCGGTGCCACCTCAGGAGGCGAGGAAGCGTTCGATCACCGTGGCAAGCTGCACCGGAGTCTCGAACATGGGGTAATGCCCGGCGTTGGGCATGACCTCGATGCGGCAGTTGGGGAAGTGTGGCTCCCAGGTCTGACGGACCGTCGCCTCGCCGAGCGCCGGGTCGTGCTCGCCGGGGATGACGAGCATCTCGTGCTCGTCACCGGCGATCTCGGCGAGGAAGTCCGGCTCGGCCCAGGCGATGAGGGCGCCGTGGAAGCCTTCCGTGGTGGAGTGGCTGCAGTGAGTGCTCGACCACTGCGTTGACCCACGTGGGGGTGTTGCGGTTGCCCGTCGTGAAGTCGATGATGCCGAAGCGGAAGTCGCGGTTTTCGGACGCGCCGTAGAAGAGGTTGTGGCCCGCCTCGTCGAACGGCGTCGGGGAGGCCCCGACCGGCGTGATGCCGACAAGCTTCTGGACGCGACCGGGGGCCTTGGCGAGGATGCGCAGGATCTCAGCGCCGCCCATCGAGTGGCCGATCAGCGAGAACGTCTGCACGCCCAGGGAATCGGCGAGCGCGAGGACATCGGAGGCCACCTCGTCGAGGCTGTAGTCGCCGCGTTCCTCCATCCGGGCGCCGTAGCCGCGGTTGTCGGTGAAGTGATAGGTGAACTGCTCACCGTCGAGGTAGGTCGGGAAGAGTCCCCAGCCGTCGGCTGAACCGAACCAGCCGTGCAGGACGAAGACGTGGTGGGGGCCGTGACCCACCGTGACGCAGGGAATGCTCGGGGTCGTCATGCCCACCGAGCCTAGCCAGCGGGCGACGAGATTGGGAGGCTGGCGGCTGGACTTCGGAGCTGGGTGACTCCGTCGACGACTCAGTGACGCGTTTGGGGTCTTCGGCCGCCGCGAACGACCGCGAAGGCCCACCATGCGTCAGTTCGTGCGGGTGGAGTCCCGGCTCAACTGGGCTGGAAGCCGCGCAACCGCAGTGAATTGGTGACGACGAAGACCGACGAGAAGGCCATCGCTGCGCCGGCGATCATCGGCGTGAGCAGCCCGAAGGCCGCGAGCGGGATCGCGGCGACGTTGTAGGCGAAGGCCCAGAAGAGGTTGCCCTTGATCGTCCGAAGGGTCGCGCGCGCCAGCCGGATCGCGTCGACGGCGGCGACGAGATCGCCGCGCACGAGCGTCAGATCAGACGCCTCGATCGCCACGTCGCTGCCCGTGCCCATCGCGATGCCCGAGGTCTGCCTGGGCGAGGGCGGCGGCGTCGTTGACCCCGTCACCGACCATCGCGACGACCGCGCCCTGCTCCTGGAGGGCGACGACCGCGGCAACCTTGTCGGCCGGGAGGACGTCAGCGATCACGGCATCGGCGGGTATGCCGGTCATGCTCGCCACCGCGCGGGCGGCGGCGGCGTTGTCGCCGGTGAGGAGGATGGGGCGCAGGCCCAACCGGGCGAAGCCCGCAATCGCCTGCGTGGACGTCAGTTTGATCGTGTCGGAGACGGTGACCAGGCCCTGGACGGTGCCGCCCCACGCGACCCAGACGCAGGTGCGCCCGTCGGCCATCGCGGCGTCTGCGGCGGCGGTCAGCCCGTCGTGAGGCTCGGGACAACCGCGCTCACGCAGCCACGCCAGTCGCCCGACGGCGACCTCGACCCCGACGTCAGCCACGGTCTCGGTCGTCGACCTCGGCCTCGATTTCGCCCCGACCGCCTGATCCGGTGCGCTGACCTCGGCGGTGACCCCACGGCCCTCGTGGTTGCGGAAGCCCCTCACAGACAAGGCAACCGGCGCCCCGGCAGACTCATCGCGGAGGGTGTCGCCGATGTCGTCGCGGGCGCGATCGCCGACGCCATCGGCAGCGGCAGCGGCGACGACGGCCCTGGCAATCGGATGCTCCGACCCTTGCTCGACAGCAGCTGCGCGGGCGAGAACCAGGTCCGGAGAGGTGCCGGGGGCGGCATACACCCCGGCGACCGACATCCGCCCGGTGGTGACCGTGCCTGTCTTGTCGAGCACGACGGTGTCGACGCGGCGGGTCGACTCGAGGACTTCGGGCCCCTTGATGAGGATCCCCAGTTGGGCGCCGCGACCGGTGCCCACGAGCAGCGCGGTCGGGGTCGCGAGTCCGAGCGCGCACGGGCAGGCGATGACGAGCACCGCGACCGCCGCGGTGAAGGCCTGCTCGGCCGAGTGGCCCGTGACCAGCCACGCTGCGAGTGTCACGAGAGCGATGACGATGACGACGGGCACGAAGACGCCCGACACCCGGTCGGCGAGGCGCTGGACCTCTGCCTTGCCCGACTGCGCCGACTCGACAAGCTGCGCGATCTGCGCGATCTGCGTGTCGGCGCCGACGCGCGTGACCCGCACGACCAATCGTGCCCGACGTGTTGACCGTCGCGCCGGTCACGGCGTCTCCCGGCCCGACGTCGACGGGCACCGACTCGCCGGTGAGCAGCGAGGCGTCCACCGCCGAGATCCCGTCCACGACGACTCCGTCGGTCGCGACCTTCTCCCCGGGCCGGACCACGAATTCGTCACCGACGAGGAGTTCACCCACCGGGACGCGGATCTCAGCCCCAGAGCGGAGCACCGCGACATCCTTGGCGCCGAGGTCGATCAGGGCGCGCAGCGCAGCTCCGGAGCGACGTTTGGCGCGCGCCTCGGCATACCGCCCGGCGAGGAGGAAGGTCGTGATCGCCGCGGCCGTCTCGAAGTAGTAGTGCCCGTGGTCGCCGTGCGTGCCGAGCATCCACACCGACCACGCGAATGCCGCGAGGACCCCGCCGGAGACGAGCGTGTCCATCGTCGTCGCGCCGTGCCGCAGGTTGACCCCCGCCGCACGGTGGAACGGCCACGCACACCACGCCACCACCGGCAGGGTCAGGGCGAACACCACCCGCGGCCAGCGGGCAAACTGCAACCCGGGGACCATCGAGATCGCGACCACCGGCACCGTGAGTGCCACCGCGACGATGAGACGACGCCGCACGTATGCCGTGTGCTCGGCTTCCGGATCAGGCTCACCGCTGCGGTCGGCGCCGAAGTCGCGCTCGGGAGCCGGCGATGCGGCATACCCGCTGGCGTCGACGGTGCGGAGCAACTCCTCGACCGTGATCGAATCCGGGTGCCTCACAAAGGCTTTGCCGGTCGCGTAATTGACCGCAGCGGTGACTCCGTCGAGCTTGCCGAGCTTCTTTTCGATCCGCGCCGAGCAGGAGGCACAGGTCATGCCGGTGACGACGAGCTCGGTCTGCTGGTCGCTCATTGGACCAGCGTGTAGCTGCCTGCCTCGTCGAGAGCCGCGACGATCTGCTCGTCGGTGAGGGCCTGGTCGCCAGCGAGGTCGACGTGGACCGTCGAGGTGCCACCAGCCACGAGATCGACGGTGACATTGTCGACGCCGTCGAGCGTCGGTGAGTTCGGTGGTGACGTGCCCCACGCAGTGACCGCACGTGAGGCCGTCGACCTGGAACGTCTGGGTGCTCATGGGCTACCTCCAGGGAGCGGTCGAGCGAGAACCCTCATGGTATGCCGCGCCGCTTGATGAAACGAAAACTACGTCCCAGCGTGGCTTTCGTTTCAGATTGAACAGGCTCCCCAGCCGTTCAGCCAGCTCAGCGGGTCTGTGGATGACGCGGTGTCGGTGAGCGAGCACATCGGCATGCTGTCGTCATGCAGTGGCCATCCCACCCGCGCGAGATCGGGCTCGTCACGACATCCGAGGCGGTCAGGCCAGTCGAGCTGGGTGGCCTCGGGATGACGGCGCGGGCAGTCGAGTGGGCGGTCACATCGGCCAAGTGGCAACGGCTGCATCGCGGGGTCCTCGTGATGCACGCAGGTGCCGTCGATTGGCTGACCAGGGCCGGAGCGGCGCTCCTCGCCTGTGGACCAGATGCCGCGCTGCGCGGGCCGTCCGCAGCGGTGATCCACGGACTCCTCCCCATGCCAACCTGGAGGGGACGGCACGAGCCGTCACCTGAGCCCATCCATGTGCTGGTGTCGAGTTGGCGACGACCGCGCCCTTACCTTGGCGTGCTCGTGAAGCACTCAGACGCCTCACGGATCATCGAGCTGTGGCCACGGCGGACGGCATACGAAACCACCGTTGTCGATCTCCTGGCCGACGGTCACCCCGATGACGTGTGCGCCCTCCTGGCCAGGGCACTCCGGGAGCGCAAGACCACGGTCGCCCGATTGCGGGCAGAGGCCGAGGGTCGACACCGCCTGCGCCACCGACGGTTGGTGCACGATCTGCTGACCGAGGCCGCCGATGGTGTCGAGAGCCCGCTCGAACGTCGCTTCGTCAACGACGTCCTCCGGCGTCATGGCCTCCCCCTCGGCGTCGGACAGTGGCTGGTCGCAGCGCTGGGGCAATCCGGTGACCGACGTCGGTTTGACCGGGCGTTCACCGAATACCGAGTCGTGGCCGAACTCGACGGCGCCCTCTTCCACCGTGGCGCTGTCCTGGTCGCTGATCGACACAAGAGCAACACTGCTGCGCGACACGGCTGGCTCCTCCTTCGCTTCGGGTGGAGGGACTGCACGAGCGGCGCGTGTGAGAGCGCGGCGGAGGTCGCCCTCGCCCTGCAATCGCGGGGCTGGAGTGGTCGGCTCCGTCGGTGCGGTGCGAGCTGCGCAGCCGAGCGACGTCAATCGTCAGCGAGTTGATTCGGCTCGACCGGATCCGGCATTGCCAGGCACCGGACGGTCGGGCGCATCTGCACGGCGAAACGAAAGCCACGTCCTAGCGTGGGTTTTGCTGCAGTTTGAGGACTCGATCTAGCGGGCCGGACCTAGGCCATAGGTTGAGGAGTTACCGTCGGCAGATGCAGACCCCGCTCGGACGCCGGACCCTCAGTCGGCGCACCATCCTGTCGGGGATCGGGCTCGGGGCGGCTGGCCTCCTCGCCGGCTGCACCAGCGGCGATCACAGCATGCATGGGGGCGCGACGGCCGGATCGCCAAGCACCTCCGGCGCGACCAGCGCCGACATGGGCGTGCACGACCTCGGGCGCGCCTTCGCCCCGCCCACTCCCCTCGAACCCACCCCCGGCCAACGTGTCGTCGCCGCCACGCTCACACCGGCGCCCGCGACCGTCGACCTGGGTGGCGTCCGGGCCGCGACGTGGGCCTACGGCAGCGCCGCGCCCGGGCCGGTGATCCGCGCGACCGCCGGCGACTTGGTGCGCATCACCGTTGACAACAGACTCCCCGCGCCGACGACGGTGCACTGGCACGGCATACGACTGCGCAATGAAGCTGACGGAGTGCCCGGCTTGACGCAGGCTCCCATCGCGCCGGGGGCGACCTACCGCTACGACTTCGTCCCGCCCGACCCGGGCACCTACTTCTTTCACTCGCACGTCGGCGTCCAGATCGACCGTGGCCTCTACGGCACGCTCGTCATCGATGACCCGCGGGAGCCGGGTGGCTACGACGCCGAGTGGGTCGTCGTCCTCGACGACTGGACCGACGGCGTGAGCAAGAACCCTGACGAGATCCTGGCCGAACTCGTCTCTGGCGCAGGCGGTCACGCAGGTCACGGCATGGGGATGGGCGCGATGGGCAACCCGCCCTGGGGGCCTGGCGGTGACGTCACCTACCCGCACTACCTCGTCAACGGCCGGGTCGCCGCCTCCCCCGAGACGTTCACCGCCAAACCTGGTCAGCGGGTGCGGATCCGCCTCGTCAACGCCTCCGCCGACACGATCTTCGCCGTGGCGCTCGGTGAGCATCGCCTCACGGTCACTCACAGCGACGGCTTCCCCGTCCAGCCCCGCGAGTGCACGGCCCTCTACCTCGGGATGGGCGAACGCTACGACGTCGTCGTCACTCTCGGCGACGGGGTGTTCCCCCTCGTGGCAGCCCCGTTCGGCAAGGAGGCGACCCACGCGCGAGCCCTCGTCCGGACCGGGTCCGGTGACCCGCCGGCACCCGGCGCTCCGGTCGCCGAACTCGCCGGCCCGATCGCCACCCACGCCGAGGTCCTGCCGGCCGATAGCGTGCGACTGGACTCCGCGACCCCCGACGTCGTGCTGCCGGTGGTGCTCGGCGGCGGGATGGGCAACTACGCGTGGACGATCAACGGGGCGGCATACGGCAAGAACGCGCCCCTGATGGTGACCGCCGGGCAGCGGGTGCGCTTGCGAGTCTCGAACCAGTCGATGATGGCCCACCCATTCCATCTGCATGGGCACACCTTCGCCCTCGCGACGACCGGGCTGCGCAAGGACACTCTGCTCGTGCGGCACATGGAGACGGTCGACCTCGACTTCGTGGCCGACAACCGCGGCTCGTGGATGGCCCACTGCCACAACGCGTATCACGGCGAAGCGGGCATGATGATCGAGTTGGCTTACCGCGCGTGACGGATTACGCCGCGATCATCCTCGCCGGAGGCCGGAGCAGTCGGCTCGGTGGCACCAGCAAGGCGACGCTTCGGTCCGGTGGGGAGCCACTGCTTGAGGTCGTCCTTGATGCGGTGCGCGCGGCGCGGACCCGGGTGGTCGTCGGGGAAGCGCCTGTCCCTGACGACGTCATCCTCACTCAGGAAGAGCCTCGGTATGCCGGTCCGGCCGCCGCTGTCGTGGCCGGCCTTGCTGCCGTCCTCAGCACGGGCTCCGCGCCAGCGTGGTGCGTGGTGCTCGCGTGCGACCTCCCGGGTGTGCGGGAGGGGGTCCCACTGTTGCTGGATGCCGTCGAGACAGCCTCGGGAGCCGAGAGGTCAGGAGGGCGGGATGGGTGGTGCTTGACCGACGAGTCTGGGCGGCGGCAGTGGCTCTTCTCGATCGTGCGGACCGAGCCATTGGAGCGAGCGGCCCACGAGCTAGGCGATCCCACAGGAGCCCCGATGGGAAGGCTCTTCTCTCACCTGGACCTCGAGGAGATCGCGGCCCCAGCCTCGGTGACCGCCGACGTGGACACCTGGCAGGACGCTGCTCGGTGGCTCCAGCCCTGAGCGGCCGCGCGATCGGTAGCCGGCTGCGTGAAGCAGGGATTCATCGTGGACCCGCGCCTCGTAGGCTGAGCGTGCGGGTTAGGGTCGGCCATGGGTCATCCCTCGCCGCCAGAACTCCTCGTCCTTCACGGGGTGCGCGTCGCGGGCTTCCTCGACACCGAGGTGCTCGCGATGCGGCTGCGGCTCGCGCCCGCCCTCGTCGAGGAACTCCTGCTTGACGCACAAGCCCGCGGATGGATCAGCCGGCACAGCTTCGCGGGCACCACTGGCTGGGCAGTCACCGATGCGGGTCGCACCACAGACGAGGCCGCCCTTGCCGCGGAACTCGACGCACACGGCATACGGCCTCTGACGGAGGAGACGCACGCGCGCTTCCTGCCCCTCAACTCGCGTTTCCTCACCGCCATGACCGACTGGCAGTTGCGCCCGCAGCCGTGGGACAAGCTCGCCGCCAACGACCACTCCGACTGGCGCTGGGACGAGCGGGTGCTCGGCACGCTCGGCCACCTCGGCGCGCGGCTCATCGACCTCATGGAACCGCTGGCCGACGCGCTAGCGCGCTTCGATGGGTATGCCGCCCGCTACCGGCACGCGCTCGGGCGCGTCGAACGCGGGGAGCACAGCTGGGTGGATGGGGTCGGGCTCGATTCCTGCCACACCGTGTGGATGCACCTGCACGAAGATCTCATCTCGACGCTCGGCATCGACCGCGGCTAGGGCCTGCGTTTGATGTTGGGGCAGCCACGACCCGTGGTCCTCGGTGGGTCAGTCGGAGCCGCCGCCAACCATCGGGGCGGTCCCGTCGGTCCCTCGTGCTCCTTCGGCCGGCTGATCCAGTCGCGGATCTGACTCCAGCAGGGTCCGCGGTTTGAGCTGTCCATCCCGCCCCGACACCACAAGATCGGCGACCGCGGCAAGTTTGAGGTTGAGATCCTGCGACGTCTTGCGCAGGAGTGCGAACGCCTCTTCGGAGGACACTTTGTGAGCAGCCATGAGCAAACCCACCGCCTTGCCGATCTCGCGGTTGCTCGCCAACCCTTCCCGCAGCTCGCGGGCCTCACGCCGGGCCGACAACGTCATCATGGCGACCGAGGCAAAGGACGCGATGACCGCGCCCTGGTCAGCCGAGGCGGACGTCAAGGCGTGGGGCGTGTCGGAGAAGAGGTTGAGCGCACCAGCCTTGCGTCCGTCGATGAGCAGCCGATAGCCGATCATCCCTCGCACGGGGGTGCGCTCGAGGACCATGGCTGCGAGCTTGGGCCACTGGCAATCGGTAGCGATATCAGGGTCGGCTTGGAAGGCTTCCTCGTCGATGGCGTCGATGCACGGGCCCTCATCCGCAGCCTTCTCCAATTGGTCGATGACCCAGGCGATTTCGTCAGTTGCACCGACCGTGACGAGGTCTCCTTTGTCCACGAGCATGATGCAGGCGCGATCGCAGCCCGCGACGAGCCGCACGGCAGCCGCGGTCACCGCGGCATACACGTCGAGGTCGGCGTCCGCGCGATAGAGATGTTCGGCCAAGCTCGCGAAAAGATCGGCGGCCTCCCGCGGGATCGGCGCGCTGGAGACGCCCGTGGCGGTCGTCGGAGAATCGTGCATCGTTGCCTCTCGGCTGTCGCTCATGGGTTGTCGGGGATGGACGGCTGGCTGTCAGCGGTTGCGACGTCCAGGCGTATGCCGTGTCACCGGGCTCAGGCCCGCGTGCGCCTCCCTAATACCCCCACGATACGCCCCATAAACACCGTAGACCGGAGCCGTTGACACCCGCCGTTCACGGCTGCTCCCGTGACGGCCGTGTTGGGGTTATTCTTCGCATACGGTCCAGAAGTGCGCCGACTCGCTCGTCCGTAGCGGAGCCGTCGATGCGCGCCCAGTTCGAACCGTCCCCCAGCGATCTTCAGCGCGATGCGCTGACCGCTGCCGCTTTCGTCCGCGCCTGTGACGGGCCGAGCAGCGGCCGGCAGGAAGCCCTCAACGACGCCGTCCAACTCAACCTTCCGCTGGCGCATCAGATCGCCTCGCGCTACGCCCGATTGGGCTGTGAGTATGCCGACCTCGTCCAGGTCGCCTCGCTGGGGCTCGTCAAGGCTGCGGCGAGGTTTGATCCCGAGCTTTGCGTGCCGTTTGGCGCGTTTGCTGCCCCCACTGTGCGCGGTGAAGTGCTCAAGCACTTGCGTGATCGGACCTCTCCCATCCGGGCGACCAGGCCGCTCGAGGAGCTGCGACTCCGGATTGTGTCGATCGAGCCAGCGCTCATCCAAGCCTTGGGTTGCGAGCCGTCGGCGGAGGATTTCGCGCGGGCCCTGAACGTCACCGCCGACGAGGTCCGCGCCGCCCGGCGGGCCGGTGAGGCGCGGTGGACGAGTTCGATCGACGCGGCGCGAGGCGCCGGCACGGCATACTCGCTCGCCGACACGCTCGGGGCTGCCGATCCGGACCTGGAGGCACTTGAGTGGTCTCTGACGCTGGAGCGCCACCTTGCCGACCTCGACCCCAAGACGAGGCTCTTGCTGCGGCTGCGGTTCGACGAGGAATTGACCCAGACCGAGATTGCCGAGCGACTGGGGGTCAGCCAGATTCAAGTCTCCCGGCTGCTGCGCAAGGTCTTGGCTCGACTCCGCGAGGCGCTCGCTGCCTGACCGGACGCTTGCCAGTGGGCTGTGCTCGCTGCCGGTGCTCGCGGCCGGTGCTCGCCGCCGACTGTTTGACGACGAGCACCGCGCGAGGGGATGTGACCTCAACGTGCGACCCCTAGCTGGAGCTATACCCGCATCTCCATGGGATAGGCCTCGACGGTCGGACCGGAACCGATCAGGAGACGACGGCGTCGATGACCTTCTTCAGCGCCGACGGGGGCGTCGGGCCCTCGGGCGCAGTCTCCTTGGCGGCGATCATCCGGGCGCCCATCTCACGAAGGTGGGTGCGAGACATGCCCTTTCGCACGATCGGGAACCACTCGTCCTCCTCCTCGCGCACGTGGTGGCGGACGTTTTCCATGAGCACCGTGAACTTGGCGACGAAGCGCTCGTCGTCGGGCGTCATGCCCGCGAGTTCGGCGGAGAGGACGTCGACGACGTGGTGCTCCTCATAGGACTCGAGCACATCGTCCTTGACCTCGGGCAGCGCCTCGGCCACCTCGGGATACATGATCGTGTTCTCGATGTGGGTGTGGACGGCGAGCAGTCGCAGCACCTTCGCGACGATGGCGCCGCGGCGGGCCTTGGTCGTCGTCTTCTTCTCGAACTCCGCGAAGAGACGCGCGACCTCTTTGTGGTCCTGCTTGAGCAGGACGATGGCGTCGGTGGACATGAGGCTCCTTCAGCTGGGGCGAGCGAGGAAGCCCGCTCACGGGACATACCCGTGCGCCTGGTGCTCAACCCTCGGTCGTTGTCGACACCACTGTCGATTAGAGTGTTTGGTGACAGTCATGTCGACAAACCTCCAGGAGTATGCCGTGTCGCCCCTCTCGCTCTATCGTTCCGCCGCTGTCTATCTCGCTGCCGGGCTGACGTCCGGGCTCTACTACCGCACGCTGACTCACTCTCAGGACTTCGAGGGCACCACGGTGCTCGGCCTGGCGCATACCCACTTCTTGGCCCTGGGCTTCATCGTGAGCCTTGCCCTCTTGGCGCTGGCGCACACGACGGGTCTGGCGGCACAGCGGTGGTCCCGGCCGGCGATGTGGACCTATCACGCGGGGATGGTGCTGACTGCGGGGATGCTGCTGGTCAAGGGGACCGGTGAAGTCCTCGGGTGGTGGGTCGACCGGCCGATGTTTGCCGGGATCTCAGGGATGGGCCACGTCCTGCTCACGGTGGCCTTTGCCATGGTGATGGTCGCCCTGCGCCGCGCCCTCGTCGCGACGCCGACCGCAGCCGTCGAGGCCGTGCGCTCCTGATCCCCGCCGCTCCCACTGAGTTCTCCACGGGTCGATACCCGGCGGCGAGTCACCCCTCCCCGACGGGTATCGACTCAGCGGGGCGTGGCGGGGCCCCACGGGTCGATACCGACCGACGAGTCACCCCTCCCCGACGGGTATCGACTCAGCGGGGCATAGCAATCGGGACGTCGGGAACTGGGCTGCACCGACGCCTAGGCGCCACGCAGACGAAGGCCCCTGACCGGCATACGCGCTGGTCAGGGGCCTTCGAGCACTGGTGGCAGGTGAAGGATTCGAACCTTCGTAGCTCACGCGACGGATTTACAGTCCGCTCCCATTGGCCGCTCGGGCAACCTGCCTGGTGCGCATGGAAGGATAGCAGCCAGCCCACACACCACCGAATCCGATCCGCCGAGCACGTCGCACCGATCCAGCTCGCGGACAGGAAGGGACCCCCATGGCCGACTCGTCGTTCGACATCGTCAGCAAGTACGACAAGCAGGAGATCGCCAACGCCGTCAACACCGCGGCCAAGGAGATCGCCAACCGCTACGACTTCAAGAACGTCGGCGCGTCGATCGAGCTGTCCGGCGAGAAGATCGTCATGAAGGCCAACTCCGAGGAGCGCGTCAAGGCCGTCCTCGACGTCCTGCAGACGTGGCTCGTCAAGCGCAAGGTCTCGCTCAAGCACCTCGACGGCTCCGACGCCGACCCCAAGCTCTCCGGCAAGGAGTACCGCCTCGAGTGCGCCCTCAAAGAGGGCATCAGCCAGGAAAATGCGAAGAAGATCGCCAAGATCATCCGCGACGAGGGCCCCAAGGGCGTCAAGGCGCAGATCCAGGGCGACGAGCTGCGGGTGTCGAGCAAGTCCAAGGACGACCTGCAAGCGGTCATGACGCTGCTCAAGGGTCAGGACCTCGACGTCGCCCTGACCTTCACCAACTATCGCTGAGGCTGGGCGAGCACGACAAGGGCCTGGTATGCCGCACACGCGGCATACCAGGCCTTCTCACGTCAGGTGCGTGACCCGATCAGGTCACGCGGCCCAGGCGCAGCCCCACGGCTGGAGCCCGCGGGAAGCGTAGAGCCGGTTGGCGACGGTGATCTGCTGCTCACGCGAGGCCAGGTCGGCGCGGGGAGCGAAGTCGGCACCGCCCGATCCGAGCCACGTCCGGTAGTCGAACTGGAGGCCGCCGTAGTAACCGTTGCCAGTGTTGATGTTCCACCGACCACCAGACTCACACTTGGCGATCCGGTCCCACATGGCGGCGTTGGCGAGGTTAAGGCCCGCACCGCTCGTGTTGCCGGCCGACGGCCGAGGAGCGGGGGCCGGAGCCGGAGCCGCGACGACCTTGGTGCCGACGAGGACGACCTTGTCGGTGGCGGGCTTGGTGACCTTTGTCTCGGTGGCGTTCTTGCTCTCGAGCGCGCCGTTGACCCACGTCTCGGTGTAGGTCACGACCTTCTCACCGGCAACACCCTGGGTCGCGACCTTGGTCTGGCCTTTGGCCAGCGTCGCGTCATCCTTGCGGGTGGTCGCGAAGGCGACGGTCTCCTTGGCGGTGGTCGTGCGCTGCTCGACACGAGCGACCGCAATGGCCAGACCCTCGGTGATGGCCGTGTCAGCCGCCGGGCTCACGCGGTCGAGCGCGCCGAGGGTGATGCCGAGCGCCGAGAGCAGGTCGCCGACCGTCGCAGCCGAGGTCGACTCCGACCGAGTGGCGCCGTCGACGGCAACAGTCACCGCACGGGGGTTGGTGACGCTCAGGGTGAGGCCGTCACGGCCGAGCGGCGTCGAGCGGGACACCGACAAGGTGGCGTCGCTGTGCATGCGGATGCCGAGCGCGGTCAGCGCCTCGTCCACGGTCGCTGCCGTCGTCCAGTAGTCGGTGGTCTGGCCGTCGACGGTCACCGTGAGCTTGCGTCCGTAGCGGACGACGATCTCGGTGCCATCGGAGAGCGGCTGGTCGAGCGCCGGGACCACGAGGTCACGATCGGTGACCGTGATGCCCTCCTTGGCCAGCGCGTCGGCCACCGTCGAGCCGAAGACGTGCATCGTCGACTGCTGACCCTCGACCGAGAGCGCGACAGCCTTGTCCATCGAGGCCGCGGTGAAACCGGCAGCGGCAAGGACGACTGCAGCGCCGCCAGCGGCGACCCGTGTGCGAAGAGAAGAAAACACCATGCTCCAAACGTCTGACGATCCGGCTGGCGGGACCGGCCACTCACGTGACCGGGCTCGCTGACAGTGCCCGTTCACGTGACCGGATGGCTGTGCAGACGAGCCCGATGAGCGGCCGGAAGAGCAACGCCTCCCGGTTGAACCGGGTCAACCGTGCACCGAAAACTGGCGAAAGGTCAACTTTTGGTAACGGTGACGAGGCCGACACGTGACACAGGTCACATCTCAATAGCCCCTTATGTCACATCAGCCTCATCAGCCCCAGCGGGGGCAGGCCAACCGCCATACACCCGCTCGCTCGTGCGACTGATGACCTCGCAGGCCTCCGCGAGGTCACGTCCGAGCACCTCGGCGATGACGCGCACGGTGAGCGGCAGCAGCCTCGGCGCGTTCGTCGCGCCTCGCCACGGGTGCGGCGCGAGATAGGGCGCGTCGGTCTCGGCGAGCACTTGCTCCAGGGGCGTCAACCGAAGGGCATCGCGCAGCCCCTCGGCGTTCTTGAAGGTGACGGTGCCGGCATACGAGAGGAAATAGCCGCGCTCGACGGCCTCACGCGCCATCGCCGCTTCGCCAGAGAAGCAGTGCAGCACGGTGCGCTCCGGAGCCCCTTCCTCGGCAAGGATCCGCAGGACGTCGTCGTGCGCGTCGCGGTCGTGGATCTGCAGGGCGCGCCCCGTGCGTTTAGCCAGGTCGATGTGCCAGCGGAAGGACTCCTCCTGCGCTGGCCTCCCCTGCTCGTCGGTGCGGAAGTAGTCGAGCCCCGTCTCCCCCACCGCACGGACGCGCGGGTCCGCCAGAGCCGCCTCGACAGCCTCGTATGCCGCCGCGAGCCGCCCGCGCGCCGCCAACCGAGCAGCGTCGTTGGGGTGCAAGGCAACTGCGCCGAGCAGCGAAGGGTGGGCGTCGAGCAGCGCCGACAATCCAGCGATGCTCTCGAGGTCGCAGGCGACCTGGACGACGCGATCGACACCGACAGCCCGGGCCGCCGCAAGAGCCGCGGTCACCGGCATACCCTCCTCGCCGTGCCGCGCGATGTCGAGGTGCGCGTGGTTGTCGACGACCGGCACCGGCAACGGCTCCGGTGCGACCGGGACGCGAGCGGCCACGGCTACTGGCCCATGGCAGCGATGACGAGCTGGTTGCCCGTCGGCGGGAGCCACGCGCGCGTCAGCAGCGTGCCCTTGATCGCCGTGTCGAGCGTGCCAGAGCGACCATACGGGCCGAGCGGGAGCAGCGGGAGGAGCTCGGGCACGACATCGGGCGTCTCGGTGCGGGTCGTGCCGGCCGCTGCCCGCAGGCGTGCCATCGTCGCAGGCTCAAGCTCGATGACGGCGTCGATCCACACGGTCGAGGGACCAGGCGCCCGCGCGTCACCGAGGGTGCCGCCAAACCACTGCGCCGAGACGATCTTCCCGAGCCCGGGATAGCGCTTGGCGAGCGGCTCGACCTCGGTGCGTAGTAGCCCGATCTCACCCTTGGAGATGCTCTGCTTCGTCGAGAAGGGCACCGACGGCACCGGCGCATCGGCGTCGCCCGTGCAGCCCGACAGCCCAAGGGTCGCGGCGAGGACGGCAGCAGCGGCCGCGGGGCCGCCAACACCCCGACGTGCTGAGATCGCCACCGCGACCTACTCCGCCCGCATGCGCTCGACCTCGTCGGCGACGACCGACGGGTCGAACTTCGTGAACACCGGCGTGGGCGGTCCGATCGGCGTGCCCGGCACGACCGGGCGCGTGGCCCAGCGGGGGGTCGCGCTGTAGTCACCCATGATGACCGGGTATGCCGCCCCACCGTCGAGGTCCTCGACCTCGCGCAGCTCGGGCATGGGGACGAGGTCGCCCTCGCCGCCCATGATCCGGTGGATCCGGTTGGCGCCGTGGGGCAGGAAAGGCGCTGACATCGTCGCGAGGTCGGTGACCGCCTGCGCGAGCACGTGCAAGACGGTGCCGAGGCGCCCGCGCTGGTCGTCGCCCTTGAGCTTGAACGGCTCGGTCGCCGAGACATAGGCGTTGGCCAGCCCCACGAGGCGCATCGACCTCCCCGATGCCCGCCTTGAACCGTTGCCGTTCGATCAGCGCCGCCGACCGTCGCGAATCCGCCCCGCACCGCCGCGAGGAGGTCCTCGTCGATGGGCTCCAGCGGCCCGGCCGCCGGGATCTCACCGAAGCGTCTTGTGCGATCATCGACGCCGTGCGGTTGACGAGGTTGCCCCAGCCGGCGACGAGCTCGGAGTTCGTTGCGGCTGCACGAACTCGGCCCACGTGAAGTCGGCGTCCTGGTTTTCCGGCCCGGCGGCGCAGATGAAATAGCGCAGCGGGTCCGGGCCATAACGCTCCAGCACGTCGCGCACATAGATGACGTGCGCCCCGCTGACGTCGAGAACTGCTTGCCCTCCATGGTCATGAACTCGCTCGCGACCACTTCGGTCGGCAGATTCAAGCACGCCGTATGCCGTGCCCGCCGTGCCGCCGCGAGCTCCCGCGGCCGGCATACCCGAGCAACTCCGCCGGCCAGATCTGGGCGTGGAAGGTGATGTTGTCCTTGCCCTGGAAGTAGTAGGAGAGCGCGTCGGGGTCGTTCCACCAGTCGCGCCACCGCTCGGGCTCACCGATGCGGCGCGCCCACTCGATCGACGCCGAGAGGTATCCGATGACGGCGTCGAACCACACGTAGAGCTTCTTGCCCGGGTTGTCCTCCCATCCCGGCAGCGGCACGGGGATCCCCCAGTCGATGTCCCGTGTCATCGGGCGGGGCCGGACGTCGTCGAGGAGGTTCTTGGAGAACTTGATGACATTGGGCCGCCAGGTGCCCGATGCCTCGCGCCCGTCGAGCCACTCCCCGAGCGCCTCGGCAAGGGCCGGCAGGTCGAGGAAGAAGTGCGTCGTCTCCTCGAATCGCGGTGTCTCGCCGTCGATCTTGGAGCGCGGGTTGATGAGGTCGACCGGGTCCATCTGGCTGACCGCAGTTGTCGCACTGATCACCGCGGGCCTCGCCATAGCCACAGAGCGGGCAGGTGCCCTCGATGTAGCGATCAGGCAGGGTGCGACCGGTCGACGGGCTGATCGCGACGAGCTGGGACTGCTCGATCATGTAGCCATTGGCGTGGTTGCCGCGGAAGAGCTCCTGCGCGACGGCGTAATGGTTGCCCGTCGTCGTGCGGGTGAATAGGTCGTAGGCGAGCCCGAGCCCGACGAGGTCCTCGGCGATGACCCGGTTGAAGCGGTCGGCGAGCTCGCGCGCGGTCACGCCCTCCTTGTCGGCTTGGACGAGGATCGGCGTGCCGTGCTCGTCGGTGCCCGACACCATGAGCACGTCATGTCCGGCCATCCGCATGTAGCGGCTGAACACGTCGGAGGGCACGCCAAAACCGGCGACATGGCCGATATGGCGCGGGCCGTTGGCATACGGCCAGGCGACTGCGGACAGGACTTTGCTCATAGGCCAAATCCTAGGCGTCGCCGCCAGCGGGTATGCCGCCCGGCAGGTATGCCGCCCGGCAGGTATGCCGCCCCGCCAGCTACGCTCACGCCGTGCCAGCAGCCCAGACACCTTCTGCTCGTCCGCTTCCCGAGTCGGAGTCCTTGCCCGTCGCGCGCTGGTTCCTACGGCGCGGGCTCGGCTCGATGGTGGCGGACACGGCATACCACGCGTCGGCGTCGAGGCGAGCGGCCCCCGCCCTCGTGGCGATCTTCCTGATCGTGATGTTCACCGGGGTGCCCGCCATCACCGCCAGCCCGGTCTTCAGCTTCGTCATCGTCGTCGTCGCGGTGCTCGCTGCGTGGGTGGGTGGCAACCTCGTCCGCCATCGCCCGGCGTTCGCGCGGATCGACCGGATCGGTTGGACCGAGCGCGCCGTCTTCGTCCTCGTCCCGGTCCTCGCGGTGCTGGCCTCACCTCACGAAACTGAGATCTTCGACGATTTCGTCGCCAGCGCCACCGAAAACCGGCTCATCAACGCTGGGGCGGTCGCCGTCGCCCAAATCGCCCTCCTGACGCTCGTGCTCGTCGTCGTCAATACGGGGATCGCCTCCCTGAGCACCTACCTCACCCGCGAGGTGACCCGGTCGTTCCTCGCGACGAGCGCCGCCTTGGCGCGCACACTCCCGTTGCTGCTCGGCGTCGTGTTCTTCTTCTTCTTCACCGCCGAGATGTGGCAGTCGATCGGGCGGCTCGATTCGTGGGCCTATGTCCTCGTCCTCGTGTCTTTCGTCGCACTGTCGGGGATCTTCTTGTCCAGCCGCGACCAACTCGACCTCGACGGCCTGTCGCGCTTCGCCGACGACGACGAGCTCGACTGTGCGTTGTCGCACACCCCCTTCGCCGGCGGCCGGCAGGTGAGCGCGCCCGTGGAATGCCCGGTCAGCCCCACCCAGGACCGCAGCCTGCGTCTTGTGGCGGCGATCTCCCGCCTCGTCGTTGCGGGAGTCGTCGGCGCGGCCGTGCTCGTGTTTTTCCTCGTCTTCGCGATCGCCACGACCAATGTCGAGGCGATCAAGAGCTGGATCCAGGCCGAGCCCAATGTCATCGCGACCTGGGCGACGTCACGGCATACCTATGCCCTCACGTGGGAGCAAGTGCGCGTCTCGGGCTTCCTCGCGGTCTTCTCCGGGTTCTACTACGCGGTCGTGTCGGCGACCGACCCCAGCTTGCGTGAGGGCGTCAAGGACACGGCCGAAGACACGGTCCGGGAGGCGTGCGCGGCGCGGCTCGAGGCGTTGGCCCGGTCAGAGACGCGGTCAGGGAGCTGAGTCGGGGGCCTCGACGAGCGTCGCCCGGTCGACGAACGCCCACGCCTGCGGCACTAACTCTGTGACGAGTGCTTCGGCGCGGTCCGCTGGCACGTCGAGGATGCGGTAGCCCTGGCGTCCGGCCGCGGTCGCGGCGATAACCGTCGCCACCCCGGCTCGCCGTTGGAAGAAGGACGCGCGAGTCACGACCCCGACGACACCGACCCGGGCCACAACGTCGCGTCGCCGCTCGATCGACCCGGAGCGGGCGATCACATAATCCTCGGTCAGCGCGTGGCCGAGCGCGGCATACCGGTCCCGGGCGAGGAGGGGCGCCGCGAGCAGCGGGAAGTATGCCGTCACCGTCAAGAACCCGGGCAGATCACCCCGCAGCCACCCCCACGTGGCGAGCGCGGCGAGCAGCGCGGCCGGGATGACCGCTCGGACGTAACGGCGCCGCCGTGCTGCTGGGCCGTGCTGCTGCAGCGGAAGGGTGACGGGCTCGGTCTGACCGAGGACGAGCCGAGCGACCTCCTCGACGACCGCGCGAGGGGCAGGCGGGACGAGCCATGCCCGGCCCCGCTCGCTGCCTTCGCCGGAACGCAAGCCCGTGCCGATCGCGTGCAGGCGGCCGGCCTTGGCCCAGCGCAGCCCGAGTGGTTCGCCGACCTCCAGCCCTCGGATGCGCGCTTCCTCCAGGCTCGTGGCGTGCTTGGTCAGCAAGCCGCGCACGACGTGGAGTGTGCCGCCGGGATGACGGCTCAGTCGGAACCCCCAGAACGACAGCACGTATGCCGTGATCGCCAAGGTCGCGATCGCCGCGAGGGCCAGGACGACACCGACGGCGATGCTGATCCACACCCCCCATGTCTGGACTTGGCCGACGGCCGCCTCGATCGCGGGTAGCACGTCGATGAGGTACTGAGACACGAAGCCCCAGACTGCCAGCGCCGTGAGCAGGCCGCTCGTCGTCAACGGCGCGTAGGCGACCCACCGCGGATTGAGCGTCATCAGCTCGTGCTCGACCGGCGGTGCGGGCAGATCCACGGGGACTGACCCCGGCTCAGGGGCTGACCCCGGCTGTGGGGGTCCCACGGGGCTGGATGCGCCGCCGGATCGCCAGGCGTCGCGGCGCGATGGAGGAGCTCGGCCCGCAAGGCTTGGGCCACGGGAGCCGCCAAGGCATCCAGGACGATCCGGTTGTCGAGGACGCCGCTGGACCCCGTGCCGATGTCGACCCGCGCCAGGCCCAGGAGGCGGTGCCAGATCGGGGCCGTCACGTCGACGGTGCGGACCCGATCGGCCGGGGTGGCGAGCACCTTCCGGACGAAAAGCCCGCTCCGGAGCTCGATCTGGCCCCCGTTGATCCGATAGCGCGTCGTGAACCATCGGGACATGCCGAGCACAACAATGACCGCGAGCGCGCCGAGGTCCCACCAATGGCTGCGGTCGGAGGTGCGACCCGAGACGAAGAGCGCGACGAGGGCTGGCAGGAATCGGACTGCCTCCTGCACCGGGTGGACGAGGAGCATCCGGGCGTCGAGGCGACGGAACGGCATACTCTCGGAAGGGTTTTCGCTCATGTCGCGTCCCCGGGGTCGGCGATGGTGAGCGTCGTGAGGCGTTCGACGAGCGCGACCGCCTCCGCGTGATCGAGGCCGTGGATCCGCAGCGGCCCCGCCGAGGACGCCGTCGTCACGCGCACCGACGCGAGCCGCAGCATCCCGGCGATCGGGCCGCGGGTGAGGTCGACCGTCTGGATCCGGGTGATCGGGGCGATCCG
The DNA here is from genome assembly GCA_037046615.1 of Dermatophilaceae bacterium. Taxonomy (GTDB): domain Bacteria; phylum Actinomycetota; class Actinomycetes; order Actinomycetales; family Dermatophilaceae; genus Phosphoribacter. The sequence continues at coordinate 39,065 of JBAOHD010000019.1, read as the reverse complement.
CCGCTCCTGGGTGAGCCACCCGGTCTGGGTGTAGACGGCTTCGTCGGTGACCTCCCAGCGATGCACCCGGAAGCGCCAGCTCGGCATGACGACGAGGTATGCCGCCTCGGCCACGGCCGTCGCGATCGCCAGCCACACCTGGATCGGGCGTGGGCCGCCCGATGTGGTGACCCACCAGAACGCCTGGGCAGCGACGATGGGCAGGGCCCCGAGGACCGCTTCGATCCGCCACAGCGTGCGGGCGCGCGGTGACACCTGATGGGTGGGCGGCCGAAGCAGGGCGGAAGACGAGACACCGGTCACCTGACCAAGCAAACCACCCCCCAAGGTCCTGCGCTCTTCGACGAGGGGCGAGGATGGGGGGTATGGCCGATTTGCGGGAAACCATCCACATCGACGCGCCGGCAGCCCTCGTCTACGACCTCATCGCGGATCTCACGCGGATGGGCGAGTGGTCGCCGGAGTGCGAGCGGGTGAGTTGGCGCGGCAGTGCGACGAAGGCCACGAAGGGGGCGCAGTTCGTCGGCTTCAACCGTCGGGGGACGATGCGGTGGATCACGTTCGGCAAGGTCACGGCCGCCGAGCCCGGCCGGCATCTTGCCTTCGACGTCTTCTTCGGCCCGATGGCCATCTCCCACTGGGAGTACTTCGTCGTCCCGGACACTGACGGCGAGGGCTGCACCGTCGCCGAGGAATGGACGGATCGGCGGTCGAGTTCGTCCCGCGCCCTCTCCGAACGCATCCTCGGCAACCGCACGACCCACAACCGCACGGGCATCCGCCTCACGCTCGCCGCGCTCAAGCGCTCTGCGGAGGGCGAACACCACCGCTCCGGTCCGACGTCGGCGCGCTGATCGGACTCGCGGCCCTGTCGGCCTAGGTGCGTGGGCGGGCTGCGGCGATGGCTGCGTCGTAAAGAGCCTTGCGCGAGAGTCCGGTCTGCCCGGCCACCTCGGCGCAGACGTCCTTGAGTCGCTCTCCCGCATCAACCCGCGCTCGGATGCCGGCCACGGCCTCTCCCAGCTCGGGTGCTTTCGGGCGGGACCGGCCGGCGACGACGAGGGTGATCTCGCCCTTGACCCCGTCGCCCGCCCAGGTGGCCAAGTCGGCAAGCGTGCCGCGCTTGACCTCCTCCCAGGTCTTGGTGAGCTCGCGGCATACGGCGGCTGGGCGGTCTTGGCCGAACGCCTCGGCGAGGGCGGTGAGGGACTCGGCCAGCCGGTGCGGGGCCTCGAAGAACACCATCGTGCGGGGCTCGTCCGCGAGCGGCGCGAGGATCCGGGCGCGATCGCCGGCCTTGCGTGGCAGGAAGCCCTCAAAACAGAACCGATCCGTGGGCAGACCGCTCACGGCGAGGGACATGAGGACCGCACTCGGGCCGGGCACACACGTGACCGTGATGTCGGCGGCGATGGCCGCGGACACGAGGCGGTAGCCGGGGTCGGAGACGGACGGCATACCGGCGTCGGTGACGACGAGGACGCGGGCGCCCTCGGCGAGGCGAGTGACGAGGTCGGGCGTGCGGGCGGCCTCGTTGTGCTCGTGATAGCTCACGACCTGGCCGGTGATGACGACGTCGAGGTCGCGGGTGAGTCGCCGCAGGCGGCGGGTGTCTTCGGCCGCCACGACGTCCGCGGTCGCGAGTTCGTGGGCCAGGCGCGGGGCCGCGTCGCGGGGATCACCGATCGGAGTCGCAGCGAGCACGAGGATTCCGGCGGCCGTCATGGGCCTCAGTGTCGCAGGACCGGCACGTGTCACCGGCTCACAGGGCGCGGATCTGGCACGCCACCGTGGCGCCGGATCTGGCCAGACGGCTGTCCGACGTCAGGAGCACCTCGTCACCGCGCTCGGCTGCGGCGATATAGATCGCGTCGGAGTAGCGCACCGATCCGCGCGAGAGCTGCCATGCGCGGGCGACGCCGGACCACGGGGTGGCTTCGATCTGCATGCCGAGTCGGGACAGCGCCTCAAGGGCGATCGGGATGTCGTCCTCGACGAAGTCCACTTCGGGCCGACCCGCGATCACGGCGAGGGCCGAAAGCACCTCGATGGCGAAATGCCCTGGTGCAGTGAGCCTTTCAGGAGGCGCGACGGCGGCGAGGGCACTGCGGCGTGCGCTCGTAGTGCCGCCCGCAGGTATGCCTGGAGCGAGCTTCCCTCAGCCGCGGCGGCAGCGCGCAGCGCGTCGAGATCGGCGGCAGGCAGGTCGCGAATGAGGACATCGGTCACGGTCCGCTGATAGCGCTGGTGATATCAGCGCTATTAGCCTCCGGCAGGCCTCAGGCGATGAACTCGATCGTCGTGGTCACGTCGGTCACCGACGGGCGCGGCGGAGTGGAAGAGAAGCCGAAGCGACACGGCGGGTCGACAGCGGCCAGAGCGCCAAGGTCCTGCCCGTCGAACTCCCCCGACAGCGCGACAATCGCGCGGCTGTCGGTGGCGCCATAACTCTCCCGCCGCCCCTCGCGGGCGATCCCACGGGTCCGCACACCGCGCATGACCACGCGAGCGATCGGATCGACGACAGCACACCAGGCGGGACTCGCCGCCAGGCGTCGAGGCACGACGCGCAAGAGCCACCCCACCGGCAGCCGCTGGCCGGGCGTGAGCGTGAGCCGCAGTGAGGGCGACTCGACAAGCCACCGCCCGTCGGCGTCCTCGCGGGCACCGAAGGGCTCGATCCGGGTCTCGTCGAAGGTGTAGGTCGTCGCCACGAGGTCGCGCACCTGGTCGGTCGGGGCAAGCAGGATCCGGTGGCCGTCAGGGCGCTCGACCATCGCGTCGGCGAACTCGCCGAACGGGCTCTCGCGCCACCAGCCGACCACGACGCGGGTGCCGCTCGTCGACCCCACCCCAGCGATGTGGCCGCGGAATCGCCAGCTCTGCCCTGCACGAGTGCCGTTCGGGTCACCTGACACCTGTCCAGTCTCTCCCACTTAAGGTGGGCCCGTGATCACCCGCCGGACCCTGCACACCGAGATGCTCGTCGTGCTCGGGATGAGCCTCGGCGCGTCGGCGATCTGGTCGATCTTGCGGATCATCGAGCGGCACACCCGCCCGGTGCCGATCTCGCAACAGACCTCGGCCCTCAACACCACTGTCACCCCCGATCGGCCGTGGCTCGACCTCGCCTATCAACTCGTCGGGATCGGCCTGGCGCTCGTGCCCGTCGCTCTCGTGGGCTACCTGCTGACCCAGCTCCCGGGGCTGACCGCGGCGGCGGACACACGGCATACGGGGTCGATCCGTCCTGGCCTGGCCGGGCTGGGACTTGACCTCCGACGACCCTGGCGCGACCTCGGCCTCGGGGTGGGGCTCGCCGTCCTCATCGGGGTGCCTGGGCTCGGGTTCTATCTCGCCGCGCGCGCGATGGGGAGCAACACGACGGTCGCTGCCGCCAACCTCGGCGAGTCCTGGTGGACGGTGCCCGTCCTGGTCCTGTCAGCGCTGCAGAACGGCATCGTCGAAGAGGTCATCGTCGTCGGCTATCTCCTGACCCGGATGGAGCAGGCGCAATGGCGGCTGCCGGTCGCGATCGCGGTGTCCGCGGTGATCCGCGGCGCCTACCACCTCTATCAGGGGTTCGGAGGCTTCGTCGGCAATGTCGTCATGGGCGTCGTCTTCGCCCTTGTGTGGCGCCGCACCCGCCGGGTCGCTCCCCTCGTCGTCGCGCACGCCCTCATCGATATCGTCGCCTTCATCGGGTATGCCGTGCTGAAGGGGCACGTCGGCTGGCTTTAGGTCGTGCCCAGGACCTCGGGCGGCACCTCGGCCTGGCCTTCGGCGGCGATGCCGGTGATGGTGACCGGGCGCTCTTCATAAGACCGGGGGTCTTCGAGGGGCTCAAGGTGCGTGTCGATCTCGACGTGGTCGAACGCTCCTCGCAGGGCCGCCTCGACGTCCTCCAAGACGTCGTGCCCGCGCTGGACCGTCCAGGCTCCCGGCACGAGGACGTGCATGGAGATGTGGTTTTGGTGGCCGGCGACGCGGGCGCGGACGTGGTGGAATTGCACCTCGTCGGTCGTGAACGAGTCGAGGATGTCGGCGATCGTGGCCTGGCATTCCGGGCTCGGCGCGTGGTCCATGAGCCCGTCGACCGACTCCCGGATGAGGTGCCAGCCCGTGTAGATGATGTTGCACCCCACCGCAAACGCGACGATCGCGTCGAGTTGGAGCCACCCCGTCACAGCGACGAGAAGGACACCGAGGACGACCCCCGCCGAAGTCCACACGTCGGTCAGGAGGTGCTTGCCGTCGGCGGTCAGGGTGATGGAGCTGTGGGCGCGACCGGCGCGCATGAGGACAAACGCCACAGCGCCGTTGATCGCCGAGGCGACGAGGGAGATGCCCAGACCGAGGCCGACCTGCTCGAGGGGCTCAGGAGCGAGGAAACGCTGCACCGACGTCACGAGGATGAAGGTCGCCGCGACGAAGATCATGATCCCCTCGACGGCCGCCGAAAAATACTCGGCCTTGCTGTGCCCGAACTGGTGTTTCTCATCGGCCGGCTTGGCGGCGACGTGCAGTGCGATGAGCGCGACGAATGCCGCGACGAGATTGACGACCGACTCGGCTGCGTCCGAGAGCAAACCGACCGAGCCGGTGATGAGATAGGCGCCGGTCTTGAGGGCGATCGTCATGACCGCTGCGGCAATGGACAGCCAGGCAAAGCGGGTGAGGTTCTGACGCGGCATACGAGCGAGTGTGGCAGCGGGCACAGGGCCTTGCCAGCAAGGGAAGGCTGCCCAAACCCGCCTACGATGACCGCATGAGCGACGAGGGGCAGCTGCGCGAGCGGCTGCACACCCGCCTCCTCGGATCGCCGATCGGGCAGCCCGTCCTCGGCTGGGCCGGGCCGCTCGCCGCTGCTGCCGTCGGTGGGCTCATGCGTTTCTGGGACCTCGACCGGCCGCACCAACTCGTCTTCGACGAGACGTATTACGTCAAGGACGCCTGGTCGATGGTGCAACACGGCGTCGAACTGCGGGTGACCGACAAATACGGCACGGAGATCGACAAGGCCTTCACCCACGGCACCCTCGACATCTTCAACACCGACGCCGGCAGCCTCGTCGTCCACGGTCCGGTCGGCAAGTGGGTGCTCGGCCTCGGGCAGTGGCTCTTCGGCGCGGATAGCTCGTTCGGCTGGCGGTTCGCGGCAGCCCTGCTGGGCACCCTGTCGATCCTCATGGTCGGCCGCATCGCCCGGCGGCTGCTCCAGTCGTCGGTCCTCGGCACCATCGCGGCGCTCCTGCTCGCGATCGAAGGACACCATTTCGTCCACTCCCGCACGGGATTACTGGACCTGCCCCTGATGTTCTTCGCGCTCGCCGGCTTCGGTGCCCTCCTCATCGACCGCGATCAGGCCCGCGCCCGCCTCGCTCGGCGGATCGCTGCCAGCCCCGGATCCCGGTCGGTCCTCACGAGGCCGGTCGAGTGGGCAGGGCCGCGCGTGTGGTGGCGGCCGTGGCGAGTCGTCGCCGGCGTCAGTCTCGGGCTCGCGGCCGGGGTGAAGTGGTCGGGGCTCTACTTCCTCGTCGCCTTCGGCCTCATGACGGTCACCTGGGACATCGGGGCCCGTCGCGCGATCGGCGTGCGCCGGTATGCCGCGACCGGGATCGTGCGCGACGGCATACCCGCGTTTATCGCGATGGTGCCGACTGCGGCGGTGGTCTACGTCGCGTCGTGGTGGGGATGGTTCGTCAGTGACAACGGCTATAACCGGCAGTGGGCGGCGGCCCACCCGGCCGACCCACGCTGGACCTGGATCCCAGATGCCGCTCGGTCGTGGTGGAACTATCACGCGCAGATCCTCGACTTCCACCGCGGCCTGTCGACCCCGCACATCTACCAGTCACACCCGTGGTCATGGATCGTCATGGGCCGCCCGACCTCGATGTTTGCCGAATACCCGAAGCTCGGGCAGGACGGGTGCGAGGTCGACATGTGCGCCAAGGTCATCACCCCGATCGGCACACCGACGATCTGGTGGCTGGCCGCGGCGTCGCTGCTCATCCTGCTCTTCCGGTGGGCGCTGCGGCGCGACTGGCGTGCGGGGGCGATCCTCGCGGGGTATGCCGGCGGCTACCTCCCGTGGTTTTTCCTCGGCGACCGGACGATTTACCAGTTCTACGCCGTCGCCTTCGTCCCGTATGCCGTGCTCGGTGTCACCTATGTCCTCGGGCTCATCCTCGGGCCCCCGGGAGTGCCGCCGGAGGTGCCGCCGGAGGTGACTGAACGACGACGTCGCATCGGCGTGATCGTCGTCGGGTGCTATCTCATCGTCACGGCGATGGTCTTTGCCTGGTTCGTGCCGATGTATACCGCTCACGTCATCCCCTATCACCTGTGGTGGGTCCATATGTGGTTCCCCTCGTGGGTGTGAGCGTGATCCAGGACGGATGGACCCTCATGTCGCCGCACTCGCTGCGACAATGGCGGGCATGACCAGGGGACGGGCTCTCGCAGCGCTCCCTGCCCTCGTCCTCACGCTCGCGCTCTCGGTCCTCGTGAGCGCCTGCACCTCAGCTGTCGGCTCAGACCGCGGCCCGACCCGCACCTCGGCCACGGCGCCCACGACCCCTCCCACGAGTGGCACCCTCGGACCACTCGACCTCAGCCTCCTGGCGGTCGGTTCGAGTGATCACGCCCTCGAAGTCGACGGGCGCATCCGGATGTATCGCGCCTACCGCCCCGCCACGGTGCGCCAGCCGGTATCCGTCGTCGTCATGCTCCACGGGGGCTTCGGCAGTGCCCGCGAGGCCGAGCGCGCCTACGGCTGGAACGCCCTGGCGGATCGCGAAGGCTTCGTCGTCGTCTATCCCGATGCTGTCGGGTCCACGTGGAATGTCGGCGGCGACTGCTGTGGGATCGCCGCGTCGTCGGGTATCGACGACGTCGGCTTCGTCGAGCGCGTGCTCTCCGACCTCGCGACCGTGGTCACCTATGACCGCTCGAGGGTGTATGCCGTGGGCTTCTCGACCGGCGGGATGATGGCTTATCGCCTCGCGTGTGACACGACCTCCTTCGCCGCGGTCGGCGTCGTCGCCGGGACGCTGCTCGGCGACTGCCTCAATCCCGCCCCCGTCTCGGTCATGCACGTCCACGGCACCGCGGACACGACGATCCCCTTCCTCGGGGTCGGCGGCATGGGCGTCGCGGAGATCACCGGCACGCCGATCCCCGACATCGTGACGACCTGGCGCAACGTCGACCGCTGCGGCGGCATCGTCTCCCGGAGTCAAGGCGCGGTGACGATCAATGCGGCCTCGTGCGCAGCCGGCCGCGCCGTTTCGCTCGTGACCGTCGACAACGGTGGGCACTGGTGGCCGGGAGTCATCCACAGCGGTCCGATGGACGCGAGCCCGGCCCCCGAGATCGCGACACCGCGCCCTACTTCGTCGGCGCTCCCCACGGTGGGCACCCCGGCACCGTTCGACACGACTAAAGCTCTCTGGGACTTCCTCTCGGCGCACGTCCGCTGACTCCACAGACCTGCGCTCCGGGTCCTGCCGTGGCCTGGTGCCACGGCATACTCCTGATCTCGATCCCCGCGCCGTGACCCTTAGAGCGTCGGCGGAGGCAGCAGGCCCCACCCGTCGGCCACCCGGAGGGCTTCCTCTCGCGAGTTGACGCCGAGCTTGCGGTAGATGCCGCGCACATGCGTGCGCACGGTGGCTTGGCTGCGGCCGAGCAGCCTGGCGATGTCGGCGATCGGCTGGTCGACCCCCAGGAGGTGCAGGATCCGGGTCTCGGTCGGGGTGAGCGTGACCGTGTCGAACTCTTTGGTCGGCTCGGTCAGCGAGAGCGTGAGCCGTTGCGCCCGTTGGACGAAGAAGGGCGAGTGCTCGGCAGCTCCGGGACTGGCGACGACACCCCGCAGGAGATCGGTGGCGACGTGCTTGCGGCCGAGGTGGATGGCCGCTTCAGCCAAAGCAACCTCGGTGAAGACCGTGCGCTCAGGCACGACGATCTGCATCTGCGGCAACTTGGCCATCGCTGCATCGAAGGACTCGCCGGCCTCGTCGAGCTGGCCGACCTGCGACCGACACAATGCCAGCATTGCGTCGAGCCCGATGGCCACCGGGTTGGTGAGTTCCGCTGACCGATCCCAGACTTCCTTGGCCGCGAGCAGCGGGGGGAGCCCGGTCTCGGGGCGCCCTTGCACGGCATACACGTAAGCGAGGCATGCCGTGCGCCAGATTTCGATGAGCGGGAGATCCCGGGAGAAGGCCTCCATCGCGCTGAAGATGCCCTCAGCTTTGACCAGTTCCCCGGTCGCGATGGCGTTAAACCCGTCGGTGACCTGCCCAGCGATGCCCCACCACCCGACCCCGCTGGCCATTGTCGCCATGCCGGCAGGATCCATGCCGCCCGCAGCGGCGCTGCCGACCATGCCCTGCTGGAGGGTGGCTGACCCCGCGTCGGTCGCTTGCGTGGCCTGACTGGGGGCGGCCGTCTGAGGTGGTCGCTTCAGCAGCACATCGCGGACGACGTCCGTCGGCACCATCGTCGCCAACTCGTCAGCCATGACGCTGCCGAGATCCTGTCCGTCGAGCATGGCCACCCATTGGGCGACCGCCTGGAAATTGCCCTCAGCGCCGTCGAGGATCATGCTCAGGACCTGCAACTCGGGGTAGGTCTTGAGTTCGGCTCCCGTGAAGATCGTCAGCCAGCCTCGAACGGTGTCGATCCGGCCGCGGTAGGCGAGGTCGCGACCAGCGCGGTAGGCGAACTCCGCCAAGAGCCGACGGTCACCCGTGCGCTCAAGCGTCGCGAAGGCCCGCTCACTGTCTCCACGCGCCTGGAGACGATCGGCCGCCCGTGAGAGCACCTCGATCTCACGATGCGGCGCGATCGTCGCGAGCTGCCGGACGAAGAACTCCCGCACGAGCGGCTGCATCGTGATCTCGGTGCCCGACACTGCCACCAAGGGGATCGGCGCGAGGGTGAGCGATTCGAGGATCGCCTCCGCGTCCCGTGACTGGCGGATGCCGTCCATGAGGTCAGCGTCCGCACTCCCGAGCACTGCGACGTCGAGGAGGAACTCGCGCACCCGCGGCGCGAGAAGGTTGGAGACCTCTTCTTTGAGGTATGCCGTGAGGAGCCGGCGCTCCCGGGCGGCCTGGCCGTTTGCCGGGTCGATCGTGGCCAGGGCATACGGCAGGGCAAGAGGCCAGCCGCCGGACAGGCGCACGACTTCATCGACGTCCGTCGAGGTCAGCGAGTCTCGGTATGCCGTCGCGATGTCGAGCCGGGTCAAGGCCAGGTCTTCGGTGTCAAGGACCATGAGGCGCCGGGACCCATGGGCGCCTGAGATGCCGACGGGCAAAGACCTGCCGGTCACGACGATGGTCAGGCCGTGGCGCGCAGGAACGGCGAGCCGATGCAGGAGTTCGCGCTCTGCCGGGGATTGGAGGCGGTCGGCTGCGTCGAGGACCAGGACCACACCGTCGAAGGGAAGGCCGAGCGCCGAGTCGAGGGTGAGTTGCGAGACGCCCGTCGCGTGAGGGGCGACCGGGGGCGTGGTCGTGTCGAGGTCGGAGTCGGCTTTTGCGTCGCCACTTGGGGGTATCAGATGGTCTGTGTAAGGGGGCGGTCTCTATCTGAAGGAGATTGACTGTGAGCATGACCAAGGCGAAGAAGAGTGATGGGCGGGAGTCTGAGGCTCGCCGGCTGCGTCGTGAGTTGTTCACCGACGAGATGCTGGACCAGCTGATGGCTGCCACCGACGAGCGTGGCCTGTCGCTGACCGGCGAAGGCGGGTTCCTGCCGGAGATGATCAAGGCGGTCCTTGAGCGCGGGATGGAGGCGGAGCTGACCGGCCACCTGGGGTATGAGAAAGGCGACCCGGCCGGGAACGGCTCGGGCAACTCCCGCAACGGGACGACGCCGAAGACGGTCGGCACCGAGGTCGGCGATATCGCCTTGGACCAGCCGCGGGACCGGAACTCGACGTTCGCGTCGTCGCTGGTGCCCAAGGGCGCCCGCCGCCTGGGCGGGCTGGAGGACATGATCATTTCCTTGTACGCCGGCGGGATGACGATCCGCGACATCCAGCACCACCTCGCCGCGACGCTGGGCACCGACCTCTCGCACGAGACGATCAGCAAGGTCACCGACGCCGTCGCCGAGGAGGTCACCGCGTGGCAAACCCGCCCGTTGGAGGCGTTCTACCCGGTGATCTACCTCGACGCGTTGGTGGTCAAGATCCGCGACGGAGCACACGTGTCCAACCGGGCCGCGCACATCGCGGTCGGGGTCGACATGGACGGGGTCAAGCACGTTCTGGGGATCTGGGTCCAGGCCACCGAGGGCGCGAAGTTCTGGGCGTCGGTGTGCGCCGAGCTGGCCAACCGCGGCGTCAAGGACGTCCTGATCGTCTGCTGTGACGGGCTGACCGGCTTCCCCGAGGCGATCGAGGCGACCTGGGCCCGCGCGATGGTCCAAACCTGCGTGGTGCACCTGATCCGGGCCTCGATGCGGTTCGTGTCCTACAGCGACCGCAAGGCCGTCGCTGCGCTGCTCAAGCCGATCTACACCGCCGCGAACGAGGACGCCGCGCTGATCGCGCTGGCCACCTTCGCCGACTCCAACCTCGGCAAGAAGTACCCCGCCGCCCTCGCCTCGTGGGAGAACGCCTGGAACCGGTTCACCCCGTTCCTGGCGTTCGGGCCCGCGCTGCGCAAGGTCATCTACACGACCAACTCGATCGAGTCGCTGAACTACCAACTGCGCAAGATCATCAAGAACCGCGGCCACTTCCCGGGCGACGCCGCCGCGATCAAGCTGCTCTGGCTGGCCATCCGCAACATCGAGGACAAGAGAGCCCGCGAACGCGCCAAGGAGGCCGGACTACCCAAAGGCCACCCCCGCAAGGCCCCCGGCAAACTCGTCGAAGGCTCCGTCATCCAAGGCTGGAAAGCCGCCCTCGGCGAACTCGCCCTCATCTACCCCGACCGCATCAACCCCCACCTCTAAACCCCCACGACCACCCTACTTACACAGACAACTTGACACCCTCCGCCACTCGGACCTGGCTCGTCTCCGCGGGTGGAGGAGAGGGAGCTCAGGGCGGCGATGATCGCGCCTTCGAGCTCGCCCGGCGGGATCTCGTGGATGGCGAGCACAACGCTCGGCTGATCCACGACCGTGCCCCAGTCCCGAGCGAGGATGGACTTGCCGTAGCCGGCTGGTGCCATGACGACGAAGACGGCGCCTGCGGGCACCCGGGCGATGCTCTCGTGTAACGACGACCGCCTGACGAGAATGTCGGCGACCGCGATCGCCTCCGCACGTTCAGTGGACATGGCGTTCCCTGCAGTCGTCCGATGCCCCAGCGTGCTCTGGGTGCCTCCGCACAGACACGTCCCACAGACCGCCGAGCGTCGCCGTCCTCCCGGCGATGATGTGAATCAGATCAGAGTCGTCGTCGCCTCGTCAATTTCTGATGAGATCGAAATCAACTCGCGTTCACCCTGGCGAAGGATCGGGGCAATCCGGGCAGAAAAGCTTGCTTCACACCAGTCCCGGGCACCCCTTCGGGCACTCATGCGAAAGGGCCCGGCGTCAGCCGAGCCCTTTCCATCGGTGGACCTGCGTAGAGAGTTTGAGAACCCCTGCCCACACCTTGAAAACCCTGTCTTTGCGCAGGTCACGGGGCTTCTACAAGCACGACCAGCGCTCCGTCCGAGGCCGACCGTGTCCGACTCGCAGGGGGCGGATGGTGCGGTCACTTGGGATGGCTCAAACCCTTCTGCGCCCCGAGCAGGTCGACGATCTGGTGACGCGAGTATCGCGACGGGTGCGACGCTGGTGCAGCTGGCCTCGCTGTTCGGCGTCCACCGCCGGACGGTAGCGGCGCATCTGACCCGTCGGGACAGTCCCGATCCGACGCGGGAGTTTCGACCCTTCCCGCATCCATGAAGCAGCCGACCTCTACCTCAGCGGGTTGACGCTGGTAGAGGTCGGCGTGAAGGTCGGGGCGGGGCCTCAGGCAGTCCGGCGGGCGCTCGCATCCCACGGCATCGTGATCCGGCCTGGCGGCGGTCGTCGGTCTCGGGTCGCCTCGTCCTTGGGCGCGGTCGGCTGACTCTAGGCGTGCAGAACCGGGACGCGAGTATCTGCCTCAGGCGGAGGCCTCACGGCGCTGATGGCGACGGATCGCGGCCTCGCGCAGGCGTGCGCGGACAAGCAGAACAACGCTCACCGGTCCCATGATGATGAACTTGAGTGCGTTCCAGCACGCCCACAGCACGATGAGGTGCAGCCAACCGGGACCGCCGTCGGCGACCGCGGCGGAGCAGGCGTAGGCGATCAGGAAGTACGGGAGAGCAACCAGCATCGCGGGCAGCCCCCACTTGAGTCCGCGTCGGGTGCGGATGGCAGCGAGCAGTCGGTTGCTCGGCATGTAGCGATGCAGGTAATCGCGGGTGCGAACGCTGAGCGTCCAGATGAAGCGGAACATGACGGGCCTCTCGTCACACGTGTTTCTCCGTCGAGGAGGCAGAACGTGTGTGAGTGCCCGAAGGCCGTCCCGGAGGACCCGCAATATGAGGAGAACCTGCCTCACCCTCCACTGTACGCCGGGGTCGGCGTTCACGGAACCCTCCGGTTTCCGCGTCGCCGCGCGCACCTCTCTGTAGGAGTGAGAGGAGCCGACGATGACGAACCTGAGCCAGGTAGCTCCAGGACGAGCGCACAGCGCGGATGGTGCTGTCGATGATCGTCGAACCAGACGACGCCGTGACAGGCCGTCTCCTGGGCGAGGTGGGAGCGGTGGAGGTGCTCCGGCTCGCTGAGCGTGACGATGGGGTGCCGGGCCTCGGCACCGTTGACGCACGGGTCTGGCGCGCTCAGTTCGAGCGTTCAGACGCTCAGACACACTCCCAGCGCATCGTCGAAGCCCAGCGCATGGGTATCGGCGTGCTGATCCCTGGCGACCAAGATTGGCCGTCTGCGCTCGACGATCTTGGCGATCGGCGGCCATACGTCCTGTGGACTCGTGGCGCTACCTCGTTCCTGGCGCGACCGCTCAGCGAGTTTGTCACCATCACCGGCGCGAGGGCCGCGACCTCCTACGGCGAGCATGTGGCCGGACAACTGTCTTCCGACCTCGCCAACGCTGAACGGGTAGTGGTTGCCGGCGGTGCGTACGGCATCGAAGGAGCTGCCCATCGAGCGGCCCTGGCGTCCGGTGGCGACACGATCGCGGTCATGGCGAACGGCGTTGATCGTCCCTACCCGGTGGGTCACCGAGAACTGCTTGAGCGAGTGGCCGACCTCGGCCTCATGGTCAGTGAGGTTCCACCAGGTGCGGTGCCTACGCGCCACCGCTTCCTCGCTCGGGCGCGGCTGATGGCCGCTCTATCGGCCGCAACAGTGGTCGTCGAGGCCGGAGCACGCTCCGGTTCTCTGGCCGTCGCGCAACGCGCTCATGAGCTTGGTCGCATCGTGGGTGCCGTTCCAGGACCAATCACGAGCGCAACGAGCGTCGGCTCAAATCATCTGCTCGCTGAAAGGCTTGCGCGAGTCATTTCCCATGCGGATGACGTGGTCCGACGCAGCGAGAAGGCGGAAACGAAGTCACTCAGTCCTGGGACGAGCGCGCATTCGCTACATCAACGTCGCGACCTACCCTTGGACCGCGAGGCTCGACGCGATCTCTAGGTTGGCAGGATCACCACGGTGCTCGCGCACCTTGGCTAGACCTGGCTAGACCTCAATTACTGCGGCCACCTGCTGATAGACCGGTGTCCACAAATCAACTTCGACCTCGGGAGCCTCGATGCTGACAACGAGTGAGTAGTTGACGCCGTTATCGCTCTGATCCATCTTTGGCCGGTTCTTCCACCACCCCGCGACTGGGTACACGACGACAGCTTCCTTGGCGGCGAGGTCGGCGGCTGATCCCGTCCAGATGTCGGTGTGGAGGGAACCAGACGACGTCTGCTGGTCACGTCCGAACAGCCAGCCAGTCTCGGTGTTGAGAGCCAGCGGCTTCTCGCCTTCCTCGCGGGCCTGCTTGTTGACACGTTGGCGGAACGCGTCGAGGTTGTCCTCGGGTCGCTTCATGGCGACACGCAACCCATGAGAGGGGTAGACGTATCGCCCGGTCCACCCACGACTCGATGGGTTCGGCTCCACAAAGTACGAGAGTGTGACACGCAGCTGGACTTCGGTCTCGCCAAGTGCTGACAACGCGTCGATAGGCCACGGCAGGCGGTGCAAGTTCATTTCACGGGATTTGCCGCTGCTGGAGTTACCCTCGCGTTCGTAAGGGTGGATCACAGCCTCATCCACCATCGTCAATGCGTTGATGGCGCTGCGCGTGGCGCGTTCCAGACTGGGCACTCCCATGCCATAGCGGCGCAGCAGGTTGACTGCGGCCCCCTTCGTGGTGGTCGCGTCGATGCGTGTCCGCATCGCGCTGGTCCACTCTGCGGAGTGGACGATCAAGGCACGGATCGTTTCCGGTCTCAAGTGAGGGTACGCCGCACGAATGTCGGCTGCGACGGCCGCTACGTGGGCCGTTGCCGCTGAGGTATCTCGGGTGGTCGTGAAGTAGCCCTCACCTGGATGTTGCAGGCGAGTGGTGAGGATCGCGAGGTTCTCCGGAGTATCTACATCGGTGCCGTCTGGGGTACGAGCGAGGTTTCCGCCAGGTGCGACGACGTCGGGTTTGAACGGCCAACGCTTCTGGTCGAAGGACACCGAAGTGCGGCTGGTCGGTGAGAGTTCACCACGGGCGGCGATTGGCACGTACCCCGCGAAGACATCTGGGGCGTGGTCCATTGCGTCATGTTCGGCGTAGGCTCCGACGACGAGCGCATTCCACGCTTGCGCAGGGTCTTCGACGCCCTCCGCGTCGCTGCGGTCGAGGTGATCGTCTTCGGCCCGCACATCACGGATGTTTCCAGCTGAGACCACGAAGAGTCGGGGCGTTGGTTCTTCGTCTCGGTTCAGGTAGGTGAACTTGGGAACGCTATCGTCGATAGCCCGACCGTAGGTCAGGGCATCGATCGTGGCTGACCACGCGGTTGGACGCCCTGCTTCCTGCATTGGACGGTCCTCGACGCGGTGTCCCGGGTTCGGTGCAGCTGCTGGCGCGGTGATAGCCAACATGAACACCCGAGAACGATCCTGCGCGGAAATCTCTGGCTGATCCACCGCTCGTGCGGTCACCGCCCCGTACACGTCAGGATCGTTGCTGCCCGTGTCAGGGAGCAACTTAACGGATTCGAGCCTGTGCCCAAGACGAACGCCGTGCTGCGAGCTGATGGCCGCCTGTAAGTCTCGGTAGAGCGCGAGGCCCGCCATCTCGGTGCCATGCCCATGGATCGCCACATCTTTGCGCCAGCTCGGCTCAACCGCGTGCAGGTCATCGGCTGCAAGCGAATCTTCCAACAGCGGATGCCCGGCTTGAACGCCTCGATCAAGGATGCACACCACAGGCGCGTCAGCTCCTGCGTGCTCAACTCGCGATTGCAGCTCACTCACCCAGTCACGCTGTTCAAATGCGGACAGACTCGGAAGGAAAGAGGCTACTTCGTGAGGACGGCGCAACTCAGCGATGTCATCAATGCTCCGGAAGGTCATGGCGAGTTGCTCGCTGCTGGCGCGGATGAGTACGACCGTTCGGTCACCGAATCCGAGGTAGTGATCGCTCACCGGGAGGCTGTGCTGCCGGGCGTACTCTGTCAGCCGCTCGTACTCTCTACCGTCGCCAGCTCTGAGCCATAGCTCCCACCACCGAGACTGGGTTGGGTCGGTTGGGTACTCGTCGGCAGGGTCTGTCCACAACTCCCGGATCGTTGCACGGCGAATAGACGCAATTCCTTCGATGAGGGTCGCATTGTTTGGCTTACCCTCCACTACTTCAGCAGTCTCCACGTACTGCTCAAGCTTCTTGAGAAAGAACTCCTTCTGCCCATCCGGGATAAAGACCGTCGCGTTTACTACCTCACCAGCGTGCGTCATCTCCGCTTGGACCGCAACAAGCTCTGGCTGGGAACCGGGCCGGCGCGATTCCAAACTCTCAAACATCAAGTCGAGGCCGGGAAACGAAGTGAAGGTGAGGTAGGTCCCGGTGGTCTCCGGCTCATCTGTTGGGGGTTCCCAAGCAGCCTCGAACTCCTCGGTTAGGCGTTTCCCATGCTCGCTGCGGCTGCCGCTAAAACCACCGCCCCGACTTGTTACCGGCGTCGAAATGGGCGTGAACGACTCAGACGCGGGCGGCGTCGGCACAAAGATGTGCGGGCGGTCTCGTTCAGCCATCTCCGTTAGGTTGCCCTGTCCGTCCGACGGTGGGAACGAGGACGTTCTTCTAGCGCGATGACGACATCATCGGTTCGCACCCGGGTGCGATCGCTGAGGATGGTTCGCTTGGCGGCATTCTCGGCGGCAGTGGCTATCTCGGCATGACTCAGGCCGCGGGCCGCCGGAATGATGCGTGTCCAACTCAAGTTGTAGATCTGAAAAGACGCCAGTCGATTCTTGATGACCGACTCCACCGCAGCATCGTCGGGTAGCGCGAAGTCCATCACCGTATCGAATCGACGGAACAGCGCGTTGTCCAACAAGCTGGGGTGGTTCGTCGCTGCAATGATGACGCTGTCTGACGTGTCCTCTTCGAGGAACTGAAGGAACGAGTTGAGCACTCGACGAATCTCACCAACATCATTCTGTGCGGCACGGTCGCCGCCGAGTGCGTCAACTTCATCGAAGAGGTAGACCCCTCGCGTCTGCGCCAGTGCGTCGAACACAAGACGGAGTTTCGCGGCTGTCTCACCCATGAATTTCGTCAACACCGTGTCCAGCCTGATCGAGAACAGCGGAAGTCCGAGTTCCCCGGCGATCACACGCGCGGTGGAGGTCTTTCCGGTGCCAGGCGGCCCTGTGAGCAGGAGGCGCCGAGCGGGGGCCAGGCCATGTCGGGCAAGCGCGTCACGCTGCCGCTGCTCTAGCAACACATGCGTCAGTCGTTCTTGGAGTCTGTCCGTCAGCACGAGGTCACTCAGCCTGGCCTCGGGGTACGAGACATTCAGCAACGCCCCCAGTTCGCCCTTTGGCTGAGGGAACGGAACGACCGCGGCGATACGCGCCCGCTGACCTGATCGCTCACGGAGGTCGTTTACGAGATCGCGAAGCTCCTGAGCGAATTTCGACTGCCCGGCACGGGCAGCTTTGGCCGCGACCTGCATGGCAACGGCGTAGAACTGCGGGTCATCACCGTCAGCGTGGCTCTTCACGAGCGCCTTGACCTGATCGTTGGTCGCCATCAGGAGACCTCCTCTCAGTCGCACGCCTCCAAAGCCGGGTGTTGATGCTCCAAGCCTACCGGTAGCAGCCTCTCGGGGCAGGGAGCACCTGCCGCTAGAGATCAAGGTCATGCCGGATGATCCCGTCCAACATGAGAGGTCCGTCCAATCAGACTGAACGACAACATCCTCCGCTGATCGCAGGACCATCGGGGGAGTCACAGCAGGCGACCGAGTGACCCTTGCTCGACCGGGCGACGCCCGCCACCTGCCGCGTGAGCACGGGCGACCTCGTCTGCCTGTATGACTGCGGCTCGTGCTCGGGCCGCATCGATCTTCTGGGCGGCCGACTCGGGTGGGGCGCCGAGGGGTGCGTCGTCGGTGATGCGGTAGCGGTCTCGGTAGGCGGCGACTACGCGGGCGGCCTTGCGCCAGGTCGCCGCTCGTCGTCGGTCGTTCGGCTGCGCTCCAAGGGCCCTCGTCCACGGCACGCTCTCGGTCAGTGCGGCGTCGAGTACGGCGTCGGCGCGTGCTTCGATCAGTGCTTCTCGCTCGTCGAGTGCTGCTCGCATCTCGGCGTCCGCTACGCCGATGCGCTTGTGGGATGAGGCCGGCGATGAGGCGCGGCGGCTTCCGGGTTCGTCCTGATCCTGCCGGTCGTGCGGTCGCTCGTTCGACGCGGTAGTGGAGGACGGCGGCGATGTCGTCGGCGTCGCCGAACCCTCGCGCTGCGACCAAGCCGCGGCAGCAGCGCATCGACATCGTGGTGGTTGGCCTCGGCGCGGCGGAGTTCGGCGGCGAGTGGGCCGAATGCTTCGGATTCGATGGCGCTGTCGGCCTGTTCGTCGGTGAGCCCGGAGGTGCGGATGAGCGTGGCCCAGCGGTCGTGCTGGGCTGCGGCGGCGATGGTCTCGTACTCGGCGGCGAGCTGGGCGATCGAGCCCCACTGCTCCTGCTCGGCGACGATGGTCTCGTGTGCCGAGAGTTCGGCTCCGCTGTGCTGGAGCACGCCGTAGAGCACGCTTCGCGCGGTCGCGTTGGGGTCGTCGCCGGGGTGCGGCTGCTGCATGGTCGTCGGCGCGGTCAAGGGCGACGTAGGCGCGGTTGGAATGCCGTCCTCGGGTCATGGCGACGTAGAAGGTCTCTCTGGTCGAGGTCGGCTCGACCAGCACGTGCGCGGTGTCGGTCGTGACACCTTGCGCACGGAACGCGGTGACTGCGTAGCCGAGCTCGACACTCTCGGAGACATACGAGGCTGGCAGGACGATGCTGCTACCGAACCTTCGCCCACGCTTCCGCACCGCGATGGTCCCGTCTTCGCGGATGGTGGTGCCGGTCCCGTAGTCGCGCGCGATAGTGAGAGTCCCGTCATCGCCGACGGCCGTGATCGTCCAGACATCGCCGTTACGTACCCAGTCTCGCCCGGTCGCGGCGCGGAGCCGTCGGTCGTTGTCGCGTGTGATGATCGTGTCGCCGACCCCGGCGGCGGTGCCGTCGCGCAGTTCGACTTCGCGGGCGGGGTTCAGTGTCTTGTTGTGGATCAGGTCGGCGCGGGCTCGTCGGTTGAGCGCTGTCACGTCTTCGTGGGTCTCGGCGATCAGCACCGAGACGAGCCCCGTGTCGCGGTCGGCACGCCAAGCGTTGTAGGCGGCATCGGTCATGGTCTCGGCGTCGCCGCCGGTGATGCGCTGATGGGCGAGGTAGGTGTCGATGGCTTGGGTGCGTCCGTGGCGCAGCTCGAGTGAGGCGGTCTTCTCCCACGCGTGGGAGAAGCGGTGAACGTCGACCAGTTTCGGGGTGTCGTCGCGGTTGTTGGCGATCATCGCGAACGCGCCGCCGGCGTCCACGGATTGCAGCTGGGCGTAGTCGCCGACCAGCAGCACTTTCGCGCCGGCATCCTGGGCGAGGTGGGTGATGCGGTCCAGCGACAGGGTGCCGGCCAGGGAGGCTTCGTCGATGATGACGAGCTGCCCCTTGTCGAAGGTGGTGCCGTGGAGGAGATGGTCCTGCCACCACTTCGCGGTGTTCTCGGTCGCGATCCCGAGATCGTCGGCGAGCACCTGCGCGGCCACCGCCGACGGCGCGAGGCCGACGACGGAACCAGGACCGTGCTCGGCTTCCCACGCGCGGCGGAGTGCGTTCATGGCGGTGGTCTTCCCTGCTCCGGCAGGACCGACGAGGACTTCGAGCATCCGTCCCGACACCGCGATTCGACTCAGAGCGTCGGCTTGGTCGTCGCCGAGCAGCCGCCCTTCGGGGTCGGCGCGACGCGTGATCTTCTCGACCGTCGCGAGTGCCACCGTCGGCCCGGCCAGGTTGGTTGCTCGTTCGAGGAGCCTGTCCTCGGCCGCCAGCTGAGTCTCCGAGGTGAACACGGTCGAACTCTTCGGCCGGAATACGGACGTGCCGTCGGCTCGGCGGAACACGACCGGGGATGTGGCGAGCTCGGGTGGCGTCAACCGGAGGGATACCTGTTCGGCGGCGTCGGCGACCATTGCGACGATGGCTTCTCGGTCTTGCATGGTGGCGAATCGCCAGCCCATCGTCTGCCTGGATGCCTCGGCCATGAGATTCCACCGTCGCCACGTCGAGCGCTTCTCACCGACCACCTCGACCACTGAGCGCCCGACCTCGCCGATCACGTCGAGCGGCACGTCGTCGGCGCGCAGCAGCAGGGGCTTGTCGTTGTCGGTCACCTCGCGCGCCCACATCGTCGCGTCCCGGCCCAGCGTCTTCGTGGCCCGGTCGCGCCACTCTGCGGTGAGGTCGGCCAAGGATCGGACCTGCTTCTCTGGGCGCGTGGTCAGGGTCGCTTGGGCGCGGAGTTTGAGGATCGTCGCGTTCGAGGGTTGGCGACCGTGCTGGGCGACATACTTGGCGATGAGGCGGTCCTTCTCGATGTCGATGTGACGGGCACGGGTGGAGAACTCCGCGACCAGTTCCTCGGGCACCCCGGTGATCGCCCACGCCAGGTTCCGGTCGCGGCCCATCTCGCGCGCCTCCCATGCCACGCCGAACGTGCGGGTCATGTGGTCGGCGAACACGGCTTCGTGGAGCTCGGAGAGGGCGACGACGGCGGCGTGCATCGGCCTGCCGTCGAGTGAGCGCCACCTGCCGTCGAAGGCCGTCTTGGCCTTGTTGCTGATGACCACATGCGTATGGAGGTGGGGGTCGCCGGCACGGGAATCGAAGTGATCGAAAGCGGTCGCGATCAGCCCGGTGACATCGACCTGCGCAACCGCGCCATCCCCGGCGGTTGCGCCCGTCCGGGTGGCTGCAACCTCGCGCTCCATGAACGCAACCACCTCCGCAACCGCCCGATGATGCGCCTCACCGATCAGCGCCTGCACCCCGGCATCGGCGACCGCCCACAGAACGCTCGCGGACTTCGGGATCGAGAACGTGAAGTCGAACCCAGCCACAGCCCGCCGGGTACCCCGCGCGGTCTCCTCGGCCGTGATCTGCGCGACGGCCTCGCCCTTGATGCCAGGGGTCAGCGACCGATCGAGGGCGGCGAGCCGTGCCTCGATCCGCTCTTCCTGGGTCTTGTAGACCGGGAATGCCAAGCCGAGTGGGTTGCCGGTGATGGGGTCTCGACCCATGCCGATCAGGAGCTGGAGCTGCGGCTCTGAGACGCGGTCGCCAACGGACATTTCACCCTTGCCAAGCGCGGCAACTCCGGCGCCGAGCCAGCGGCCAGGAGGGGTGCCGGCCTCCGCGTAGTACCGGGTCAAGGGTGTTGACAGGGACCGGTCGCCGTCGGCAGCCGCGATCGTCTTGAGCAGGTACTTGTAGCCATCGCCCGCCGACATCACGCGCATCGAAACCGTCATGCTCACCTCCGCTCTTGCCGGGCAGGTGAGCACCCGCGCCCGGTGACTTCTACAGCGGTAATGCCCGCTTTCACCTCGACCTGCAAGACGCGTGTGGCCTCAGAAGGGGGTTCGAGCGCGAGACCAGAAATGGAGGGCTTGAACGGCGGACTCAGCAGCCGGTCGGAGGTCGGCGAGCAGTGGCGTGTCGGAGTCGTGCACCTGACAGGTGACCAGCTCGGCATCAGTCCTCAATGAGGCGCGGATGCCGGGGACGACTGTCAGCCGGAGCGCTCTTCATGCACGAACCCAACGCCAGCAGCGATTCACGACTCAGGATCGGGTCACTGTTCAGTGGCTACGGCGGACTCGACCTCGCCGTCGAGCACGTCTTCAACGCCAGAACGGTGTGGTTCTCCGAGATCAACGAGCCTGTCGCCCGAGTGTTCGCCCGTCACTGGCCCGGCGCGCCGAACCTCGGCGACATCACCACTATCGACTGGCGCCAGGTCGAGCCCGTGGACCTCCTCATCGGCGGATTTCCTTGCCAGGACGTGTCCACCGTCGGCAAGCGCGCCGGCATCGCGCCCGACACCCGCTCGGGGCTGTGGACACACATGGCTACAGCCATCGAGGCGCTCCAGCCCGAGTGGGTCGTCATCGAGAACGTCCGCGGGCTGCTGTCCTCACCCGCGACACGGCCGCCCGCAGAAGGAGACGACCATGACCAACGCAACCCCCGTGACGCAACCCCCGACCGAGCAACCCTTCGCGACATGGAACCCGACCCGTGGCATCTGGGAGACAACGCAGCTCGACCTCTACGGGCTCTCGGCGCCGTTTTCGGGGATTTGGTCGACCTGCGGCTGGATGCACGATGGATCGGCCTACCGGCTTCCCTTGTCGGCGCTCCTCACCAACGCTTCCGCATCTTCGCCCTCGCCCGGCGCACTGTTCCGCACCCCGCCGGCGAGCGACTCATCGCGCGGCGGGGAGACACTCGATCAGGTGCGAGCGAGGCGAGGGACGATCGCGCTGTCGCACCAGATCATCGACTTCGCGCTTCACGGACCGGCTGGCTCGCCGAACAGGAGAAGCGAGTCAGAGACGCTGTGGTCCCTGATCGACGGACTGTTCAACGCTGGGGACGCTACGCCGACGCCATCACCCGCTGGGAACACATCACCGGACGACCCGCGCCAGCGCCAGCACTCCTGAACGACGCCGACGCCGGACGACCCGCGCCAGCGCCAGCACTCCTGAACGACGCCGACGGCCCCCGTCCAGCACCAGCATTTGTCGAATGGCTCATGGGATTGCCCGCAGGCTGGGTCACTGGCACCGACGAGCTGACGCAGAACCAGCAGATCACGGCCCTTGGCAACGGGGTGCTCCCGCTCCAGGCCGTCTCCGCGCTATCGATGCTGCACGACATCGAATGAGGCTCACCGGCCTCCCTACGAGGTGACGAGCTGCATCAGCTCGGTGTAGTCGGTGACGACGTCGTAGGTGACATCGTTGCCGTTCTTCTCGCTGAGGGAGGCGAAGAACTTGCGGGCGCACTCGATTTTGGCGTCTTCGACGCCCTTGAGTTGAAGTGTGGACAGCGACCCTTTGGTCTCGGCGACGAAGTAGACGTGTTTGACGCTGCCCTCGGTGAACGCGATGGCCCAGTCGGGGTTGTAGTCACCGACTGGCGTCGGGATGAAGAACCCGCGTGGGAGCTTCGCGTAGACGGCGACCTCGTGGCTGGTGTCGAGTTCGGTGACGAACTTGCGCTCGATCTTGGAGTCGGTGACCACGTAGTCGTAGACGTGCTTCTTGAGCTTCGACCCGGCCTTTGAGAAGTCCTGGGCGGTCTGGTTCTCGGTGAAGATCGCGGAGTCGAAACGGTCTTCGAGGGCGTCGTAGGCGAGGTGCTCGACAATGACGGTGGCCTTCTGCTCGTTGATGAGTCGGGCCGCTTCGGTGATGAACTGCTCGGGGTTGAGACGGAACTTGGCAAAGGTCCCTGGGGTGACGCCTCGGAGGATCGCCGCGACGGTGCGACGGGTGAGCTGGGTCTTCTCGGTGATCTCTCCGAGCAGGTCGTACTTCACCTGCGAGCCGGCGCTCACCGTCTCGGTGTGCGTCTGCGTGGTCTGCACCGCGAAGCCGGAGCCGCTGGTCAGGTCGTCAGCCTCCAGCTGCTCCCGCTGCTGTCCAGCTTGCACGACGTATTGCAGTGCGGCGACGTTGAGGTGCGTGTCGAGGTGCGCGATCGCCTTACGGATCAGCTCTGCGGAGTCGAACTCGACCTGGTAGACGGCCCGGTGGTTGATCCGACCCCACAGCGCCTGGAACTCCTTGCGCGCGAAGTTGGCTTCGTTCAGCGGAATCTTCTTCGGCTTGCGGTCATCGGTGGGCACCGGAAGATCAAGGTAGAGGATGTCGATCAGGGGCCACACGAAGTCGATGACCGGCTTGAGCACCTCAGAGGTCGGCGCGGCGAGAGTCCCCTCCTCTTTGGCCTGCTTGTAGGCGTCAGAGATCGTGTCGTCGTCGTTCACGTAGTCGTTCTTGACCAGGTACTTGTAGAGCGCCTGGGCAACGGCTTCCTCGATGACCGACTCACCGGAGGGCGTCTGGATGGTCTTGCCGACGAAGAACTTGACGCTGGCCTTGCGGGGCCGCGCTGCCAGCGACTCGGAGATTTCGCGTTGGAGGCCGGTCACGAAGTCCGTGTAGGACTCGTCGGTCACGACGGTCAGCTCGTTGATGTCATGGACGGTGACGGGGTTGTCCATCCGTTCTCCGTGCTGGTCGACGGACAGCCGTAGGCCCCGTCCGATCTCTTGGCGGCGGGAGACGGTGTTGTCGCTCTTCTTGAGCATCCCCATGACGAACACGTTGGGGTTGTCCCAGCCCTCACGCAGCGCCGAGTGGGAGAAGATGAACCGCACTGGTTCTGCGAAGGACAGCAGGCGTTCCTTGTCTTTGAGGATCAGGTCGTAGGCGTCGGTGTCGGTGGACTGGCCCTTGTCGTCGCCGCGGCCGGAGACCTTGCCGTCGATCTGGTGCTTGGTCTTCTTGTCGATGGAGAAGTATCCCTCATGCACGCGGCGCACGTCATCGCGGCGCAAGTAGCTCTGATACTCCTCGGTCGCCAGGTCGATGGCGAGTTCGCCGAGCACCTCGTCACGGATCGCGGCGTACTCCTCCTCGAACATCCGCGCGTAGTCGCCCAGCGTGTCCTCGCGGCTGTAGTCGCGGTACTTGGCGACCTCGTCGATGAAGAACAGCGAGAGCACCTTGACGCCCTGGCTGAACAGCTCGCGCTCCTTGTCCAGATGGGCGCGGACGACCTCGCGAATCTGGATGCGCCGCTTGGTCTCCTCGGTGACATCCCGGTCGGCGAGCTGTCCAGCCACGACCACATCGCCGTTGCTCAGCTCGATCACATCCCGGTTCGCGTCGATCTCGGTGATGAACAGTCCCTTGTATGCCTCGATCCCGTTCGAGACATCGTGAAGGTTCGTCCCCACGTCGAGCCGCTTGACCTGCCGCCGGATGCCCGTTGCCGTCTGCACCTCGATCTCGACCCTCGCACGCGGCCTGGCGCCCTTCGCGATCTCGATGGCGTCGAGGTACAGGTAGGCGGTCGATCCGGCGAGACCTTTCACGGTGATGCCCCGCACGGCGATCTTCTTCACGAGCTTCTGGTTGTACGCGTCCAGCGCGTCGAGCCGGTGCACCTTGGTGTGATCGACCTTGTGCGTAGCGGAGTACCGCAGCAGCATCAGCGCATTGAACCGCGACAGCGCTTCCAGCGACTTGGGTGCGCCGATCTTCTGGGGCTCGTCGATGATCACGATCGGGCGGTTGGCGCTGATGACATCGATCGGGCGGCGGGACTGGAAGTCATCCAGTTCGTCGTAGATGCGGCGGTTGTCCTTGCCGGTCGCGTTGAACGCCTGGATGTTGATGATCATCACCTGCACCCCGGCATCGGAACTGAACCGCTCCAACTCGTGCAGCTGGGACGAGTTGTAGATGAACGAGCGCGGCTTCGTGCCGTACAGCTGCTGGAAGTGCTCCGCGGTCACGTCGAACGACTTCTTCACGCCCTCGCGGATCGCGACCGAAGGCACGACGATGATGTACTTCGACCATCCGTACCGCTTGTGCAGCTCCATGATCGTCTTGATGTAGACGTAGGTCTTGCCCGTGCCGGTCTCCATCTCCACGTCAAGGTTCGGGGCACCCGGCGCGGCGGCGCTGGAGGCGAGCTTCGCCGACAGCGGAAGGTTCCGCGAGCGCTGCACCGCATGCACGTTCTCCAGCAGTTGTGCGCCTGACAGGACGATCTCGGCGTTGCGCAGGCCAGCGTCTGGGCGCTCCTCGGTCTCGAACAGTGCCGGGGCGGTCACGGGGCTGACCTTGCCGGGGTCGATCCGGTAGGAGATGCCGTCATGCTTCGGTTGCCCGGCGAAGGCCTCGACGACAGCATCGACGGCATCGGTCTGGTACTGCTGGACCTTGAACTGGAGCTTCATCGAGTGTCTTTCTTTCTGCAACCGTCGCTGTTCGTCGTCGCTGCTAGAAGGGCTGGGGCAGCGTGGATGTCTGTGTTCATGCTGATCCTGGCCCTCTCGCGTCGTCGCTGTCGCCGTCATCCTTGTTGCTAGCGGGCTCAGATGGCGCGCTTCCGTCGCCTGCGTAAGAAAGCTCCCAGTGTGGCTTCGTGCGGGTGCCGCGGTTGACGATGACTCCGTGGCGCCGCAGCTTCGTCAGGAGGTTCGTGATCTTGGTTGCCTTCTGCTGCTCGGTGAGCGCTTCGCTGAGCGCCGGCCGGAGCAGCGCCTCCACGTCGCTGCGGTCCGCGTGGCCCTGAGCGCGGAGGAAGTCGGTGAGGAGCGCGGCGTAGTGCGCGTCGGCCTGGGGCCGGGTGCGGATGTAGTCGGCCATCGCCCCGGTCGCTGCTGCGACACGAGGGGTGATCCGGCGGTGGGGCTTTCGGCCTTCAATTAGGCCGACTCTGCGCAGGTGGCGGGCAGCCTTCTCACTGATGTCGAGCCCCTTCTGAACCCGGTCCAGCGCAAGTACATCCTCAAGCGGGAGATCGGTGCGGACCATGAGCAGCTGGGAGTAGGCCTCGTCGATCACAGCGCCCGGGATCGTGAGTTTCACCTCGCCGGTGGTGGCGAGGTCGTAGTCGGGCAGCGGCAGGAAGCGACGCACCTGGTCCTGCACCATTCGGTGGATTCCGTAGCCCATCTGGTCGATGAGGTTCAGTTCCGTCATCGCCTCGACGAGGAAGGGGTTGCGGTACTGGCGCGGGGTGCGCTCGTCGAGGGCGTAGTCGTCGGGTGTGCCGTCGAAGAACTCGCCCACGCTCTCGAAGACGATGCGGTCGGCGTGCTCGGTGACGATGATTCGGGAGTTCCGCGTGTAGTCCTGGTGCGCGATGCAGTTGTAGAGCGCTTCGAGCAGGCTGCGTTCGTCGTACTTGCTGATCTCTCGATAGATCAGCTCGTCAGGGGGCAGGAGCCGGAGCTGAACGTTGCGGATGCGCTTCGCGAGCGCAGTCGTGTTCAGCAGGAACGGCAGCCTGAAATGCTCGTTCGCCCGCTGCTCACCAACCAGCTTCCACGTCATCTGCGCAGGGTGCGGAGTCAACAGGTGCGTCGAGGTGTCGGCACCGAGCAGAAGGAGCGCGGCTCGCGTGATCTGACCATCGCGGGTCAACCTCGCCTTGGCCAAGAACGTCGCGTCATCCCATGCTTCGATGTCGGCGGCCGGGATACGGGAGGCGTACCGCTCGGTGAACCCCTGACGCGCGCGCGTGATCGCCGCAGGATCGAGGTGAGCGAGCGTGGCGTCAGGAACCACGACCGCTGACCAGTCTGCGCTGATCGTCTGTCGCCGAATCTCATCCAACTTGTCGAGCGAGAGCGGCACCAGGCTCTCGCCTGCGCGAGCTCGGTAGTCGCCCTTCCACGAGATCGGGATGCCGCGAGGCGCAGCCGGCACCTCCAGAAGCACCACGCGCTTGCCCGAGTGCATGACCTCGTAGACCTCGCGGACGGTCAGCCCCTGATCGATGGACTGATGGATGTGGTGCTTCAAGGTCTGACGCTGCTGCACATCGACGAGATGGGTCGTGCCCACGACCTTCCGAGCGTTCGAGACCCCGAAGACGAGCCACCCCGACGTGAGCCCGCGTAGGTTCGCCTCGTTGCTCAGCGCCGAGACGTACTCACCGGTCTTGTCCGCAGAGAACTGCCGCGCAGCCTCCTTGAACTCCACAACCTCGTTCTCCCAACCGGCCAATAGCCTGTCGAGGAGTTCGCTGAGTTCGT
Source organism: Dermatophilaceae bacterium (assembly GCA_037046615.1). GTDB lineage: Bacteria > Actinomycetota > Actinomycetes > Actinomycetales > Dermatophilaceae > Phosphoribacter. Next base: position 11,654 of record JBAOHD010000019.1, on the reverse strand, counting down.
CGTTCGTCAAGGTCATGTCGTTCCTCAGATAGTCCTTACCTCAGTTGCGGGCGACACCTCGCGGAACACCTGCTCGGCGTTGATTCGCGCGGCGTCGGACTCGAATGCATCATCACGGAACACCGCGCGCAGCGGTCCGCGGTCAGCGATCGCCCGAACGACCTCGGGAGTGACGGAGTCTCCGAGAAGCAAGCGATCAACGCATCGTCCGCAACTGTGGAAATTTCAGTGTCGCCAATCTCATCCCTGTTCGATACGTCAGGCTCGGGTCAAGCCCCCAATCGAGAAGGACCTGGAAGAGCAGATCGCACGTGCACGCCCGGCCCGGCTTGACACTGCGTGTCACAAGTATCGAGGTTCAAGCTGATCGATCTCATCAGGGACATCGATCAACGCTCACCATGTTTGCTCGCTGTCGATGCGAAGAGACCTAAATCCGACAGTCAAGTTCTGACTCGCAACACGCCGGCGTCTGCGCGAAGCCTATCTCGCGGCCCTACGGAGGCGTTCGCGCGCGAGCGCTCGAGATCGTCGCATACCCGTTCTCGCGACTGCGACTCGATTCGGTCTCGGCGACCGCTTCATCGAGCTGCACAAGGATGAAGCGTCGGCTCCCTCCGTCCCCAAGCGTTCAACTCCATGACCGCTTGCGCCGTCGAGCCAGAACCCCCAAAGAAGTCCAGAACGACTGCGTCCGGCTTCTGATATGGTGACAGCGTTTATCCATTTCGCCAAGACTCGCGTGTCTTTTGGATTGTCGAACACGTCGGCGCCGAAAAGGCTTGCAACCGCGGCCGTCGCGCTGGCGCGCTCCTGCACGACGAGAGACCGGATCGCCTGGTCGTCCTGTTCGTCGAGGAACATCTTGCGGCGAGGAGAAGTCTTCTCGTCAACGCCGAAAATGATGCGCCCGTCGGCAAGCATCTGCTGCATGGTCTCTTGCGAGTACCGCCATCCGTTTGGATGCATCGGGACAGGTTGTCCCGTGACTGGATGGATCAACTCGTACTGGAGGTTTGCCCGAGGATTGGGACTTGCGAGTGGACCACGAAGGAATGCACGACCAGAGTCATCGATTTCGGTATATGACTGGAGACCCTTCTCGGTCTCCGGCTTGGTCCGCCACCATTCCCTGAGCAACAAGGTGGCCTGCTCTGCGTCATGCCCTGACTTGACCCATGCGTCGCGGGCTGCGGCGACTACGAGGTCGTAGCCGCTCTTGGGCTCACGCCAGCGAACGTCGTCATCGATCAAACGACTCCTATTTCGGGCGTAGACGAGCATGTAGTCCAAGCCGCCCGCAGAGAAGCGGGCGTCGTTTTTCGCCCTACCCTGCCAGACAACGTCTCGAGAGGAAGTTCTGAGTACCGAACACCTGATCCAGAAGCTGCCTCAGGCCAGCATGCTCACCATCATCGATTGCCACGATCAACACGCCGGACTCGTTGAGAAGATTCCTCGCCAGCTTCAGGCGTGGGTACATCATGCTCAGCCAGTCAGAATGGAACCGCCCGTTCGCTTCGGTGTTCGCAACCAAGTGCGATCCCAGACTCGTCCAGGCTACTGGCCCGACCGTGCGAGGTAGTCTCGGCGCTCGACTCGGCGAAGTCATCCTCGTAGACCCAAGTCGTTCACCGGTGTTGTACGGCGGGTCGATGTAGATCAGCGTTCACCTTGCCGAGGTACGGACTCCTGGAGCAGCTTGAGTGCTTCGAGGTTGTCTGCCTTCGATGAAGAGGTTCTTCGTAGTTTCAAAGTCAACTGACTCCTCGCGAACTGGACGCAGGGTCTTCGCAATCGGCGCGTTCGCCATTAGGGCTGCGGCACGTTTGCCGGGCCAGTCGAGGCGGTACCGTTCCTGCGGCCCCTCGACGATCGTGGTCGCTCAGCTCCTGGCGCAGCAGGTCGAAGTCAACTGCGGTGATCACGTTGCCCTCTGGGTCGTGAGACTCGGTCATGACGGTCGGGAAGAGTTCGGCGATCCGCTCGATATTGCGAGCGGCGAGGTCGGGCGTGTGCAGGGCGCGCTTCTCCATCACGCACCGCCGACCAGCGAGCGACGGTCATATGGTTTTGACCTCAGTGTGTGGCGAGCGTTCACTGAACACCTGCCCGACGTTGATGCGCTCCGCGTCGTCCGCGAAGTCTTCGTCGAGGAACACGACACGAAGCGGCTTGACGCTCCGCGATGGCCGCGGCAGCCCGAGAGAGAGAGAGAGAGAGAGAGAGAGAGGAATCGCGCGCCTCACGCGGACGTGTGCACAGGATCAACGCACCCTCCTCAACGTCGTACACCTCGAAGCCATCGATAGTCTCCTTCTGAATCGGCATGGTGAGTTCCAGGCCCCAGTCGAGCAGGACCTGGAACAGCAGGTCTTCGCCCGTTCGGTCGGGCTTCACGCTGCCAACAGCGTCGAGTCAGGGCTGTCTGCACAAGGTCGTCTGCCGTCACGGTCGTGTCTGCCAGGTTCGTGGTATCGACTACGGAGGGCACGGAACCCAATGTCAACGACGGTTTTCGAGGAGGCCTGCCTCGTTCTTGAGCCTGAGACCCGGCGCGACGGATACGCTCCCTGGAGAGTTCGGCGATCGTATTGAACCCTGCTGATGCCGCCTCTGGACTTGGGGTCTGTCTGCTTCGTCGAGCTGCACCATGACGAACCTGCGCGTCCCACCATCGCCGACAGTTGGCGTCTAGGACTGCGTGCGCCAGTTGACCGAACTTCCGGCGAAGAAGTCGAGACACGATGTCCGTTGGAATCGCAGGCGATCTCCGAGGATTCGCTTCATGAGGTCAGAGAGACTGGCTTGGGAAGTCCATTGACTGCGCTGCCGAACAGTGTCTTGACGGACCTCCGTCCGTAGTCGTTGGAGAACTCAGGGTCGAGCCAGATCGACTTAGCCAGCGTCTTCGCGACTTCGCCGTCGGCGCCGTGAAGGTGATCTTTCCGGAAGACGCGCCAGTCGTCACCGCTGCGTTCCGCGACCAGAAGTTCATTCTCGGCGGCCACCTTCTCGCGGCTCCAGGTCCAGCACGTCTGTGTTCCGTCAGGTGCATCAGGCAAGACCTGGATCGAAAAGTCGGCACTGCTGGCGACCGAGACTTCGCCGGAGGCGGGAGAGATGAAGAGCGGGTAGTACAGGTTCGGTCTCGTACTCGGGTTGAAGGCTTGATTCCGGTTTCTCAAGCCGAGCAACCGGTATGGGCCGCGCTCGTCCACTCGGCACGTACTCGTCCGCCATGCGACCATCTTTGAGCCACTCCCGTGATGGCCTCGCTGGAGGGGTCCCGCACGAATATGAGAAGTGACTCGTGAGTCTTCGCGATGAACCGATCGAGGTGTCGCCCGCGCGGGTTGACCTGCGACGGCGAGCTGGGCGACGAAGCTCCGTGGGCCGAACACCTCTTCTGAGACTTTCCGGAGACTTGCGCTCTCGTTGTCATCGATCGACATGACGAGGACCCCGTCGTGTGCCAACAGATTTCGCGCCAACTTGAGGCGCGGATACATCATGCTGAGCCAATCAGAGTGGAAGCGGCCGTTGGACTCGGCATTGGCCGTGAGCCGAGTCACCTGACTCGATCCTTCTGACCGGATCGGATCAGGTACTCCTCGGCGGACTCAGCGAAGTCGTCCTCGTAGACGAAGTCGTTGCCCGTGTTGTATGGCGGGTCGATGTAGATCAGCTTCACCTTGCCGAGGTAGGACTCCTGGAGCAGCTTGAGCGCGTCGAGGTTGTCGCCTTCGATGAAGAGGTTCTTCGTGGTGTCGAAGTCCACCGACTCCTCACGAACTGGGCGGAGGGTTTTCGCGATCGGCGCGTTTGCGGTGAAGGCTGCGGCGCGCTTGCCCGGCCAGTCGAGGCGGTACCGCTCTTGCGGCCCCTCGACGATGTGGTCGCTGAGTTCCTGGCGCAGCAGGTCGAAGTCGACGGCTCGCTCGGGGTTGCCGTCGGCGTCGAGGGCTCTCGGTGACGACGCTGGGGAACAGTTCGGCGATCTTGTCGATGTTCGCCTGCGTGAGGTCGGGCGATGTCATGCGTAGTCTCTCCACGGGTTACCTCTGCTGTTCCAGTTCGTGTTGCTTCGTCTTGAGTGTGCGGCGCAGCTCCACCTTGCGGTTGAGCTGCGGCTCGGTACGGAGCTTGCGTTCCAGGGACGCGACCTCGCGTTCGAGCTTGCGCACCGTGGCCAGTCTGTCGGCGACGTCTGACATTTCCTCGCCTGGGCGGGCGGTGATCGGTGTCAGCGGCTGCAGCAGCGCCGCGTAGAGCGCAGGCAGCGTGATCGCCGTCGGCAGGGACTGCCGCTCTGGCGTCTCCTGGCTGCCAACCGGTCGAGTAGTAGGCGCTGAGCTTCGGGAGCCCCGGCTCCAAGTTGCTTGTGTGCGGCGACGGTCCGCACCTCGGGCTGCCCGGCGCGGTGCCGCGCGATCTCGAAGATGATCGGGAACGGGATGGCCTTGTCGATAGCGCCCAGGACGGACTCGCCAACGTCATCTGTCTTGGCGTCAACCGTGAAGACCTGTACCTCGGGCGCTGCCGGCGCTCGCCGGGAAGGTTGATGGTGGACTTCAGCGAGTTTGTAGGCCCAGGTGATGCGTTGGACTTCGGCGATGAACTTCTCGCGAACGTGCGGTGCTGACGGCGCCGTGCTCGTAGAACTTCTCCTTGGGCACCCGTCTGCCGAACTTCGCGGCCTCGGGCCAGCGGTACAGGATGTCAGTCATCGGCACCACCTTCGGCAGGGTCTACGACCGCGACGAACGCGGTCAGCTCGAAATCGTCGAGGCCGGCGATGGTCTGGGTCAGCGCGGTGGTGCTGCCGCCGGTGAAGAGGCTGTCGATGTCGCGTTCCTCGGTGACATCGATCATGGAGTGGATCGCGTCGGTGAGCAGGGCTGAGTATTTGCCCATCTGCAGCGCCCTCGCTGGTCGCAGCGTTGAACGCGTTGACGACATCGGTGACGGGTTCTTCGTGGGGGCGGCAGCCGGCGCGGAGCAGGTCGAGGAGGTGCTTGGCCTCGGTGTGATTCGCGATGACCTCGCCTTGGTCGTCGAGGTAGACGAGGTAGTGCGGGTGGAGTCGGTTGCCTCGGTTGATGTCTTCACCGGCGGTGAGGTTCCGGAGCGCGAAGATCACGCCGGGGCGCAGCCCCTTGCTCGGGGTCGGCGGGGATCACAGCGTGCAGCCCCCGGGGCGCGGTAGCCGAGGTCGCCATGCTCTTTGATGTAGCCGAGCAGGTCCATGCGGAAGTCGTTGAGCCCGAGGTCGGTGATCGAGACCCCGGTTCGGACGTCTTCGAGCTCGATGACCTCGTCTTGGAGCTTGCGGAGTTGCTCCTTGCGGAAGGCGGCGTCGGAATCTTCGAGGGTGAGCACGTTGTCGTCGGCAGTGCTGGCGAGGTCGGCGATGACCATGCGGTTCTCGACGCGTTCCTTGAGGTTGATGTACTCGTCGAGAGAGATGTCGGGCCAGAAGTTCACGAGCTGAATCTGGCTGTTGGTAGAGCCGATGCGGTCGATCCGTCCGAAGCGCTGGATGATGCGCACGGGGTTCCAGTGGATGTCGTAGTTGATCAGGTAGTCGCAGTCCTGGAGGTTCTGGCCCTCGCTGATCACGTCGGTGCCGATCAGCACGTCGAGTTCGCGCGTCTCGCGGGGCATCGTGAGGTGGCGCTGCTTCGAGCGGGGCGAGAACAGCGACATCACCTGCTGGAAGTCGAAGCCTGTTCCCAGGGTCGTCTTCGCGCCGTGACTGCCGCCAGTGATGACGGCTGTGTCCAGTCCGACGCCTGCGAGGGTGGGGGCGAGCTCTCGGTAGAGGTAGTCGGCGGTGTCGGCGAACGCGGAGAACACGAGCACCTTGCGGTTGCCGTCGTTGATCGGGTGCTGAGCCTTGTCCGCGATCAGCTGCTTGAGCTTGCGGAGCTTGAGGTCGTGCTGCGGGCGTGACCTTGCGCATCTCGTCGAGGAGTTCCCGCAGGGTCTCACGGTCGTTCCACAGGTCGCGCTGCCAGGACTCGATGTCCAGGTCATCGAGGTCGATCTTGATCTTCTCGCCGAAGGACAGCGCCTCGATGTTCGCGTCGTCCTCGTCATCGACATCGAAGTCGAGCCCCGCGAGTTCCGGGCTCAGGTCGGCGAGGTTGCCGGCATGGTTGCTGATCCGCCCCAGCGTGTGAGTAACGGAGCTCCTCGATCTTCGCCAGGGTGAGGCGGAACGCATCGACCGAACTCTCCAGCCGCTTGAGCAGGTTGACGGTCATGAGCTTCTTCAAGCCCTGCTCACGGCCGGCCTGTCCGAGGTTGGAGCGGGCGCTGCCTGCGGTGACGTTGTAGAGGTCTTCGTACTTGGAGCGCCGACTCGGGAACACGTACGCGAGCGGGGTGTAGACGGCCAGGGTCAGTGCCTGAAGCTGCTCGAAGATGTCATTGAAGCCGGGCACCTCTGGCAGGTCCGTGAGCGGCTCACGAATGGACAGCGGTGGGCGTCGCTCCGGGAATGCGCCGATCTCGGTGGTGTCGTAGAACGCTTGGATGTGCTTGCGGGAGCGGGCGATGGTCACGGAGTCGAGCAGCTCGAAGAAGTCGAAGTCGAGCATCTGGAGGATGCGGTCGGTGGTGCGGTGCTCGGGGTCGAGCTTGGACCACTCGTTGAACACGCGCTGCGCGTCAGAGAAGACCTTCTCGACCGTGGTGGACAGGCTCAGGTGTTGGGCGAGGTTCTCTGACTCGCCCTCGTAGGCGAGCTGGAGCTGGTTCTTGAGGTCGTTGAACCGGTTGTTCACCGGGGTGGCCGAGAGCATCAGACACCTTGGTCTTGACACCCTCGCGGATGACCTGGCGCATGAGGCGCTGGTAGCGCGACTCCTTCTCCTCGGCGTAGTCGGCGTTGCGGAAGTTGTGGGACTCGTCGATCACGACGAGGTCGTAGTTGCCCCAGTTGATCCGATCCAGCCGCAGGCCGAGCGACTCGCCCTTGGTGCGGGAGAGGTCGGTGTGGGCGAGCACGTCGTAGTTGAAGCGGTCGGAGGCGAAGATGTTGGTCGTGAGGTTGGCGTTGTAGTTCGTCCAGTTCTCGGCGAGCTTCTTCGGGCACAGCACCAGCACGGACTTGTTGCGCAGCTCGTAGTACTTGATGACGGCGAGCGCGGTGAACGTCTTTCCCAGACCAACGGAGTCGGCGAGGATGCAGCCGTTGTAGGTCTCCAACTTGTTGATGATGCCCGTCGCTGCGTCGCGCTGGAAGTTGTAGAGACTCTGCCAGACCTTCGTCTCCTGATAGCCGGTGCGGTCGTTCGGCAGCACGTCCTCGTTGATGTCGTCGAGGAACTCGGCGAACAGGTTGTAGAGGATCAGGAAGTAGATGCGTGCCGGGGAGTTCTCGGCGTACACGCTGGCGATGTGGTCGTGGACGGCCTGGGTGACGTCGCTGACCTGCTCGGGGTTGTTCCAAATCTGGTCGAACAGCTGCATGTACTGCTCGGTCATCGGAGCTTCGTCAAGTCGGTTCACGAAGCTCGACACCGCATTGCCGCGTTCGTAACCGAGATCGGCGGTCGTGAACCCCTGGAGCTGGGTGTAGGCGGCTTTGTCGTCGATCACCGCGAACTGCTGCATCGGGTTTCCCGTGGCGTTCGAGCGGAAGGTGACCTTGCGGCGGACCCAGTCCGCGCACTCCCGGGCGATCGCGCGCTGGGTGAGCTTGTTGCGCAGCCTGATCTCGAAGTCGGACCCGGCAAGGCTCGACTCGGCCTGGCCGCCGGGGATGAAGAACTCGCGCCGCTCCTTGCGGAGCTTGTCCGTGACCTTCTCGGTCACGAACGACGGTGAAGTGAAGATGAACTCCAGTTCGGACACCTTCTCCAGCTCCCTGCGGAGTGCCTCGAACGCGAAGATAGAGAACGTCGACGCGGCGATGCGGACCTTCGAGCCCGGCGCGATCTCGGCCTTGAGATCGTCACCCAGCAGGTCGCTGACGTTGTTGATGATCCGCACGTGACTACCCGGCGTCCTCGTCGTGAGTCGAGGATGAGGCTCCGCCTCGGCGCACCCAGTCGTCGATCTCGCTGGCTTGGAACTTCCAGAGGCGTCCGACCTTGTGGGCGGGCATGGCCTTCTCGGCGATCCAGGTGTAGACGGTGTCTTTGGTGACCCCGAGGTGGGCGGCGATGTCGTCTGCTGACAGCCACGGCTCAGCCACGTTGGTCCTCCCTCGCTCTATGGCCAGGCAGGCCAACACTCCTGATGATACCGGCGGAGGTGCGGCTTGAGTTGGGTTTCTCCGGGCGTGGCCGAACGAGGTGGGTACCGAGCGGTGTCTCTGCTCGGGCTGTCAACCCGAGATGCGAGCCCGGAGCCACGAGGTGACGGTGGCCTGCCAGCGGTCGGGGTCGGTGTTCCAGGCGAGCGTGTGGGCGGCGTCGAAGGTCTCCAGCTCGACGAGCTCCGGGCGGGCGTCTCGGAGTGCTTGTGAGAGCCGGATCGGCGCGGAGTCGTCGTGCGACGCCGTGGAGGATGAGTGTGGGCGTGGTGAGGTCTGCGGCTCTGGCGGTCCAGTCGAACGATCGGAGCGGAATGCGGCCCGGTAGGCCAACGAGGCGAGCGAGCGGCTCGATGGTGAGCCACGGGACGGCAAGGTGGCCGGCTGCTGCGGGGAGCCCGCTGCGGGTGCAGTTCGTCTTGATGACTTCGGTCCAGTCGAGGACTGGCGAGTCGAGCACGAGCCCAGCGATCAAGCCCTCATGTCGCGGTCGGTCGGCAAGCTGCAGAGCGATCGCGGCACCCATTGACCAGCCGAAGAGCACGATCCGTCGAGCGCCTCGTCGGACGGCGTATCCGATGGCCTCGTCAACGTCCGCCGCTCTCGGTGTGGCCGAGGGTGGATCGGCCGGTCCCGACGCGGGGGCCTTCTTCGGTGTTGCGGTAGGTGACGACGAGGGAGGTGTAGCCGAGGTCGGTTGCGGCGAGGACGCCGCGGAGGGTGCCGGCGCGGGTGCTGCCGAGTCCGTGGATGTGGATTGCCCAGGTCGATGGGTCGCCGTCGATGCGCCAGGCCGGGCACTGTCCTGTCGGGGGTCGTGATGGTGATGTTGCGTGCATCGAGGCCGGCCTCGTGCGGGGTCGCGTAGTAGATGCCGCTCCACGAGGCGCGATCACCAGCCTTCGGCGCGAGGCCGGGTGCTGTGCCCGTGATCCTTCGCGCGACACGGGTCGGCCCGCGATCGCGCACGTCTGTGGAGAGCTGTGCCCAGCCGCCGTGCTCGAACCAGAGGTTGTAGATGCCGTCTGCTGTGGTCTGGTCGGTGCGGTCGAGCACGATCAGGTCGCCGTCGTTGTCGTGCTCGATGTCGCGGATAGTGAGGTCGAACGCACGTGGACTGACGGGCGCGGTGAGTCGTCGCGTGATGGTCCAGCCGACCCCTGAGGCGGCTCCGGCGGCGATGCCGATCCCGAGAGTCAGGCGGCGGATCACGGCACACCGTCCTCGTCACGCGAGGCCGGGGTGGCCACGGTTCGGTCGTATCCGAGGAGGTGGCGCTCAGCTCGCTCCAGCAGAGCGATCTCAGTTCGGCTGGTGTCGAAGGTGATGCGGGGGTCGATCATGGCGTCGCGGATTTCGACGATCTCTCGGTGCAGGCGTCCTTCCGCATCGTCGGCGCTGGTGGCAAGGGGGTCTGCTTGGCTGAGGCCGGGCCGCACGCTTGTCGCCCGGTTCCACAGCGGCTCCAGGTCGGCGGCGAGGGCGGCGGTGCGCTTGTCGCGCAGGTGGTGCTGTGCGCGGCGGACGGCGGGTTGGACGGCGAAGCCGGCGCAGAGGAACAGGAACGTGAGCAGCGAGAGCGGCCCGTAGGTCGGCTGGACGGCATACATGAGGTCGAGTTGACCAGTGACGTGGGCGATGTCCATGACGATCACCGCGACGCACAAGGCAACTCCGAACGCCGAGCCCAGGGTCAGGAGCCCGGCGGGGAGTCGTTGGATGCCGGTGCTGTTCCGGTACTGCCGGGCGGCGAGGGTCAGCATGGTGGCGATGACGATGCCGCCGTAGACGAAGTTGATGATCGAGTAGGCCGCGGCAGCGGGCTCGTCTCCGAGGTCGCTCATGAACTGGGTGGTGGTCGTGCCGCGGTCGATGAACAGGAACGTGACGGTGATCGCGAGCAGTGAGACTGCGAGCATGGGGATGCTGACGACGGCGCGGACGAGGCGGGGCCGGCATTCGCCGGTTCTCATGACGCCGCGGCCGAGGAAGAACAGCCCGGTCATCAGTAGCGCGTCCGCGATGAGGGTGGCGATGTTGGTGCCGCCGAGGAGCGGGTCGACGGCGGTGTAGATGGTGTCCACGTTCAGGGTCATCGCGATGGCGATGGTGATCGCGGCGTAGGTGATGCTGCGGTCGGCGCGTTTGCGGCGGAAGATGAGCAGGCTCGCCACGAGCGCCCACATGAGCGTCGCGACGAGGGTCTGGATCATCCGAAGACCTCCGAGTAGCGGGTTTCGGCGAACACCGATCCTCGGATGCCTGCGGCGAGGCGGTCGGCGAGGGACTCGGCGGCGATCTCGGTTTCGCAGTCGATGTCTTGCCGTTTGAGGAGGCGTCCGCGGGTGTAGGGCGGGATGTTGGGCAGGAGCACATCCTCGGCGGCGCAGTCTTGGCCTTCGCAGTGGCCGAGGATCATGTGGGCGAACTCGTGCAGGACGAACTGCTGGCGGTGCAGGGCGGAGTCGCTGCGGGCGTGGAGCACGATGTCGTCGGTGTCGGTGACGAGCCAGACCGCGCAGATGCCGTCGCTGGTGTCGAGATCGGCGAGCTCGACGACGCGGAGCCGGCGGTTTCGGCGCGCGCGTACGGCGGTGAGGAGGTCGTCGAGGGTGAAGGTGCTGCCGAGCTGTAGGCCCGCGACGGCCGCCGATACTGTCTGTTCGATATTCACGGTTCGCCCCTCTCTGTGGGGAGCAGGGACCGGTATCGGCACCGTGTCGCGCGACACCCGTCAGTGCTCGGGCATGTGGCTCATTTCCTCGTCCAGGAACTTGGTGATGGCGTGGAGTGCTTTCGGCGAGATGTCGCCGAGGGTGCGGGCGGCGTAGGACTTCACCTTCGCTGCCCGCATGGACCGAACGAGGTCGAGCTGAGCGGCGACCTTCTCGGGGGTGGCGGCGCCGTCCTGACCCATCAGGAAGGCGGCATCGACATCGAAGAACGCGGCGAGTCCTTCGAAGACGGCGGGGTCTTGGACGTAGCGGTGGCCGTTGACCATGTAGGTCCAGCGCGACCGGGACAGGTTGGTTCCTCGTTCTTTGAGGTAGTCCGCGATCTGCGAGTAGGTGGGTTCGGAGCCGGACTCGGCGACGGCGACGTCCATCAGGAGCCGCAGGCGCTTGGCGAGGTCTTCAGCCGCAGCCTGGCTCTCGTCTTCGGTCATGGTGGCTGACCCCCTTCCCTTCGCGACGGGCAAGGCATCGATGTAGTCCACCCTCGCGGGTGGTTGTGCATGCTCAAACCTACTCGTTGAGCATGCACAAATCAAGGGTTGCGCATGCTCAACGGTCGGTGTTAGAACAGGACTCCAGGCCATTTTGAGCATGCTCAACGCGGGGCGTGTTCTTCGCCTGGTCTGCCTCAAGGAGGTGAACGATGCCTGGTT